>NZ_LZHH01000110.1 GCF_001690595.1 Gilliamella sp. Choc5-1 | reverse complement strand
CTCATCGGCTTTCATTTTAACAAAATGCGTGTCCGATGAGCAAAATAAATTCTCCAATTGCTTTTCCTTAACCAACCCCTTTGCATCATTCCATGTTTTCCATGGTGTCTTCCCATAACAATATTTTCCTGAATGCGCTCTTTCTCGATTGTAAAATTCAAGCCATTGCTCAATATCGTTTTGTATTTCACTCAATTGCGTGTAAATCTTACGTCGAAATAAAATATCATAACATTCTGTTTTCATCGTCTTATGGAATCGCTCACAAATACCGTTTGTTTGTGGGCTGTAGGTGTAGGCTTTGGTCTTGGTGTGTTCAATATCTTCTAGATTAAGATAAAGCTCATAAGCATGGCTCTCCTTATGGACATTATATTCCGTACCTCGGTCTGTAAGAATGCGTAACAGCGGCACTTGTTCGCTGTCAAAGAAAGGAAGCACTTTATCATTGAGCATATCGGCAGCAATCAGGCTGTTTTTCTCGGTATAGACTTTAGCAAAAGCGAGTCTGGAATAGGTATCAATAAATGTTTGTTGGTATATTTTCCCTATGCCTTTAATGTGCCCTACATAATAGGTATCTTGTGCACATAAATATCCCGGATGATGTGTCTCAATTTCACCATGCGCTTCTTTTGATGCTTTGGCTTTTTCAAGGGCTTGTAATTGATTTTCAGTGAGCACACATCCTTCTTGTGCCACTTTGGTTTCTAGGGCTATTAAGCGTTTTTTAAAACTTTCTAAATCGTGACGTAGCCAAATAGAG
>NZ_LZHH01000109.1 GCF_001690595.1 Gilliamella sp. Choc5-1 | reverse complement strand
GTGCCACTTTGGTTTCTAGGGCTATTAAGCGTTTTTTAAAACTTTCTAAATCGTGACGTAGCCAAATAGAGCGTACCCCACTCCCTGACACCATGATGCCTTCTTGACGAAGTTGATTGGCAACTCGATGTTGCCCATAAGCTGGATATTCATAGGCCATATTAACAACGGCTTGTTCTATATGTGGCTCTACCCGATTTTTTTCGATAGGCTTTTTACGACTGATTTCTTGAAGCGCAAGCTCACCCCCTTGCTCATACAATTTTTTAAAGCGATAATAGCTATCTCGACTGTATCCCATGACTTTGCAAGCTTGTTGAACGTTACCGAGTTGTTTAGCTAATTCTAGTAGTCCTAATTTAGGTTTAATGATTTTGGCGGTTTGATTCATTTCTGACTCTCCTTTTGTGTTATAAAATAACTTAAATGTCAGATTAAGTAAAGATTATTACAAATTTAATGCTTTATTATGGATTTTATTTTTTATATCTTCTTTTGTTACTTCCACTTGAGATAAAAATAAATTATTATCATCCCAATTTATTAATTTATTTGTTTTAAAATATAAATCCATATTATATTTGTTGTATACCATCTATAAATATTTTACCAATTCTCCTTCTTGATTATATTCTAAAAAGCTAATATCTATTCCATAAAATGAATTGTTTATGTAAGCTAAGGGAGTTTCTCCGGCTAAGATTGTCACATAATATTGTTGATGATTAAGGCTTGAAAAGGCATACTCAGCCCATTTTTTAGGGTTTTTAATTAACTCTAATTCTTCTTTGTTAAGATTATTATCTAAATTGTTTTCTTTGATATTGTTGAGTGTGTTTTCTTCTGAATCTAAACTCTTGTTTATCCAATTATACTCTTTAAACTGAAAGTTATATTTGCTCATAATTAATCACTTTTTGAATAATACTATAATGAATATACATAAAAAACTTAACTCATTATCACAAACAAGCGATAGTCGCTGATATCATCAAGAAAAATAACTGTCAACAATTTAGCTAAAAGCTTTATATTCAATAAGCTAGCGACTTATAATGTGCTAAATAAAGCCCGATTGAAGCTGTCTGTTCTTTTAACCTGCTAGAATGAGCGTTATAAAAACCTGCCTGTCAAAATGCGATGTCTATCTAGAACATGCTATTTATAACCTCAAAAAACTCATTTAACATTAAATAACATCACTCCTATGAATATAAAACACTAATGAACAGTTTAATCACTATTGGGTATTTACTCGACTATTCTTTTTTAGGTTAAATTTTTGTAAAAAATATTCAGGATTCTATACCGTCTGGAGATAAAAAATGAAAAGAGTGATACGAGCTTTAAATTGAAATGTGGCATTATCAACAAATATTTAGTGATACAAAAAAAAGACAAAAAACTTAACGTTTTATTGATTTTTATAATACGGTTAAATCACATAAAGGGATTTCAGGCAAAACGCCTTATGCGTTTTTAGCGGATTATTTTAATCATGGCGTGTAAATACCTACCGATAAAGATCGGTAGGTACGCGTTAGATTATTTTAGATGGTTTGCCGATTTTAAGATCGCTATTAATAATTCCCAATATCGGTAAACGCTTTGAATATTGACTTTTTCGTCTGGAGAATGCGGTGAAACAATTGTTGGTCCAATTGAAATCATATCCATATTTGGGTAACTCTGTTTAAATAAACCGCATTCAAGCCCAGCATGAATCACCATTATTTTGGCTTTCTGAGAAAAAATTTCGTGATATTTATTTTTTGCAAGTTGTAACAATTGTGAATCTAAATTAGGCTCCCAACCAGAATACCCTCCACTAATTTCATAATTAGCATTTGCTAATTGGCTAAGCGATATCAATGTTGATACAACCGCATCTTTTGCGCTATCAACTTGAGAACGAATTAAAAAATGAACATTCAATTGATTATCTTCAATATTAACAATACCTAAATTAAGTGAAGTTTCAACCACACCATCTAGCTGTTTACTCATTCTAACCACGCCATTAGGTGCTGTATTTAGCCAATTGATGATTTTATTTTGATGTTCAGTAGTTAGTACACGTTTTACTTTATTGGACTGAACTTCTGATAAAGTGATTTCAATAGTCGGTTCAACATGACCTAACTCATTGTGTAAGATAGTTTGATACTGTTGAACAATGGCTTGTAATTTAGGTAGATCTTGTTTATTTAGTGTGATTTCAGCAAAGGCTTCTCTTGGAATCGCATTACGCAATGATCCACCTTTTATATCGGCTAATCTAAAGGAAATATCTTGCGCATATTGCGCTAAAAAGCGAGCCATTAATTTAATTGCATTACCTCGACCAAGATGGATATCACACCCGGAATGTCCACCTTTTAATCCTTTAAGTGAAAGATTCATATAGCAATCGTGCTTTTCTGGCATTACCGCATAAGTAATAGCAAAGGTGGTTGTAAAGTCAACGCCACCAGCACACCCCGTAAATATTTCACCTTCATCTTCAGAATCGGTATTAATTAAATATTGGCTTTTTAGCCAATTAGGTTGTAAACCAAAAGCGCCATGCATGCCGGTTTCTTCTGACACGGTTACTAATACTTCAATCGGTCCATGTTCAACTGATGGATCAATTAAAACAGCAAGTGCAGATGCTAGTCCCACTCCGTTATCTGCGCCTAATGTAGTACCTTTGGCTTTTACCCAATCACCATCAACATAAGCTTGAATTGGGTCGGTTAAAAAATCGTGAATAGTACCTTCATTTTTTTGTGGCACCATATCCATGTGTGCTTGTAAAGCAATTGATGGGCACTGTTCCATACCTTTGGTAGCGGGCTTAGTTAATAAAATATTACCCACTTTATCAAGTTTGCAATCAATATGATGTGTATTGGCAAAATCGACAATATATTTAGTAATCATTTGTTCGTGATGAGACGGGTGCGGAATATTACAAATATCATTAAAAATTTGCCAAACAGAACTAGGTTTTAGTGTAGAAAGCATAATATAACCCCAATATTAAGTAAGTAATAAATTTGAGTGGTTTTTTTTATCTAACCACTCTATAATAAGGTGCAATTTTACATTTATTTTTAGTCCATTAATATTAATTTATTATATTCGTATATCCGATTAAAATTGCAGGTTACTCATGTCAATAGAACAAACATTAACAGAAGAAGAAATTAAAGCAAAAAAACAACAAAAAGCAGAACTTATTGCTGAAAAGAAAAAATTCAACGTCACCTGGGAAATGTTACAATCCTACGGTCGTCAACTTTCAGAGCGTTTATTACCTGCAAACCAATGGAAAGGCATTATTGCCGTTAGCCGTGGCGGGCTTGTTCCAGCTGCTATTTTAGCGCGAGAATTAAGTATTCGCTATGTCGATACGGTTTGTATTTCAAGCTATGATCATGATCACCAACGTGAAAAGCTAATATTAAAACAAGCCAAAGGTGATGGAGAAGGCTTTATCGTGGTTGATGATTTAGTTGATACAGGTAACACCGCTCACACAATTCGCGAAATGTACCCAAAAGCTCATTTTGTCACTATTTTTGCAAAACCAGCTGGTAAGCCCCTTGTTGATGATTATGTGATTGATATTGAGCAAGATACTTGGATAGAACAGCCTTGGGATACCGGTGTCATGTTTGTTAAACCGATTTGCGATAACAAATAATCAAGAAAATTAAATTCGTTATGGTAGCTATCGAAAATCTAACAGCACAAATATTTAAACCACAATTTGATTGCCCAGAAACATCAACGCTTATTAATCGTATCGATAGTGGTGATGGTAGTAGCATTAGCGCCTTAGACGGTGAGATTGACTCAAGATGGTATCGAATTATTAATGCGGTTTTATGGCATTGGCGAGGATTACCAAAATTAGAAGCTGAAGCGGTTTTAGCAAAAATTGCCGCTTCAACTAAACTACACACCAATGATAAATGGTTAGATACCGTCGTTGGTTACCAATCTGGTAACTGGGTTTATGAGTTTTTAAATCAAGCAGCAGCATGGCAAGCTAAAGCTGAATCGATTGATAAAACGAATCTTACCGGTGAAGATAAAAATAATTTACTCAATTATTATCTTATTGCCAGTGAATTATCAAGTATTGCTAGCTATCCACATTTTAAAACTGACGAACTTGCAATGCACGCCCAAACTTGTGCTTACCAAACTTATGCAAAAGCAATTAACTTTTCCCCTTTTTTGATTAAAGAACTTGAATTTAAAGTTGATAACCGTAATGTTAAGACAATGTTACATTTACCAAAGACGGAAAGGACTTGTCCTGTTGTGCTAATTTGTAACGCATTAGGTAATTTACAAATTGATTATTACCGTTATTTTAGTGAATTTTTAGCACCTAATGGGTTTGCTATGCTAACGGTTGATCTGCCCACTGTTGGTTATAGCCGTAACTTTGCTTTATCACAAAATAGTAGCCAAATTCATCAAGCTATAATAGAACAACTTCCATCCATTCCTTGGGTTGATAATAATCGTATTATTGTTGCAGGATTTCGGTTTGGTTCACACATTGCAACACGTTTAGCTTATTTAATGCCCAATAAAATAAAAGGGTTATTTAATTTTACTCCACTCATCCACCAAATTTTTGTTGATAAAGCGTTACAAAAAAATCTACCTAATAGTTACAAAGATATGCTAGCTAGTCGTTTAGGATTACCATCAATATCCAACCAACAATTAGCCGCTGAATTGAACTACTTTTCACTAAAAAATCAAGGGCTTTTAACTCATGCTTGCCAAGTTCCTGTTATGAATATTATTTTTGAAGATGATAAACTCAGTAACCTTTGCGAAGCAAAATTGATTCATTCAACGAAACAAAACAAAGTAGTAACTGTTCCTAAAAAACAATTACAGAAAAGCTTGCATCAAGCGTTAACACAATCAGTAAAATGGATGGAGTCAGTTCTATAATTCACGTTTAAACAAAAGAGTAATATTATGAGCAACAAAAAACAACAAACAATTGTTGTTAAATTAGGTACTAGTGTGCTTACTGGTGGCTCTAAGCAATTAGATAAAGCACAAATAATTAAAATTATTCAACAATGCGCACTTTTACATCAAGATGGACATAAAATTATTATTGTTACATCAGGTGCAATTGCAGCAGGTCGCGAATATCTTAACTACCCCACTCTACCTAATACCGTTGCATCCAAACAATTACTTGCCTCTGTTGGACAAAGCAAATTAATACAACTTTGGGAACAGCTATTTTCCATCTATAAGATTTATATCGGTCAAATGTTACTTACTCGAGCTGATTTGGAAGATCGCGAACGATTTTTAAATGCACAAGATGCACTAAAAGCAATGTTAGATAATCATATCGTTCCTGTCATCAATGAAAATGACGCGGTTGCAACGGCAGAAATTAAAGTTGGCGATAATGATAACTTGTCAGCACTAGCTGCCATCTTAGCTGAAGCTGATAAACTGATTTTATTAACCGATATTGAAGGACTATATACAGCAGATCCAAGATCTGATAAAAGTGCCAAACTAATTCATACAATTGATCATATTGATGATAATTTACGAAGCATCGCAGGTGATAGTGTTTCAGGGCTAGGTACAGGTGGCATGGGCACAAAACTACAAGCCGCTGAAGTTGCCGGTAGTGCTGGTATTGAAGTCATAATTGCCGCAGGAAACAAAGTCAACGTCATTATTGATATTATCAATAATCAATCTGTCGGTACACGATTTATACCACAAAAAACCCCACTAGAGCATCGAAAACACTGGCTTTTTGGTGCACCCAAAGCAGGCATAGTGCGCTTAGATGATGGTGCAGTTAATGCAATATTAAATAATGGTAGTTCGCTGTTACCTAAAGGAATTATCAATGTAGAAAAAGATTTTTCTCGTGGTGAAGTAATTGATATTTGCGATAAAGTTGGCAAACGCATTGCACGCGGTGTCAGTCGCTATAACAGTGATGCTTTAAGGCAAATTGCTGGACATCATTCTCAAGAAATTAGTCAAATTATTGGCTATGAATATGGTCACGTTGCTGTTCACCGTGACGATATGATAATCAAACAATAATGAGACGTTACCAATACTTTTATCATTTGCAATTATTTTTGTTTTGATCACTACTTTAGAATTATTTTAAGTATGAAGTGTAAACAACTGGGCTTTTTCATATAGATAAGTTAATTTTTATCAACTTAAATAAAATTTTTTTACTGAAATGTTATATTTTTCTAAAACTTTTTGACAAAGATAAAGCCTGAATATAAAACATCAAAACAAGTTATATCTTAAAATAAAAAAGCACCTTTCGATGCTTTTTTGAGTTGAAGTATACAAGCAAAAAAGTAGATGGCTTATTTTATTCCATACTCATTACGATATGCTTCAACAAGCCCCACTTGATCTTTGCGAGCAGGATCTTTGTAAAGGTATTGGATCAAATCATCTAATGTAATAATTGAAATAACATCACAATGATAAGTTTGTTTAATTTCTTGAATGGCTGAAAGTTCACCACGACCTTTTTCTTGACGATCAAGGCAGATTAATACGCCTGCAAGTTTAGATTTATTGTCTTCTAAGATCCGCATAGATTCACGAATTGCGGTACCAGCGGTAATTACATCATCAACTAACATGACGCGCTGTTCATAAATAGAGCTACCAACTAAGTTACCACCTTCCCCATGATCTTTGGCTTCTTTGCGATTAAAGCAATAAGGCACATCAACATTATGGTGTTCAGAAAGGGCGACCACGGTTGATGAAACGATTGGAATACCTTTATAAGCAGGACCAAAAATCACATCATACTCTAAATGAGCATCCATTAATGCGGCAGCATAAAAACGGCCTAACAATGCAAGATCTTTTCCGGTATTAAATAAACCAGCATTAAAGAAGTAAGGGCTTTTTCTACCTGATTTTAACGTGAATTCGCCAAATTTTAAGGCTTGTCTATTTAATGCAAATTCAATAAATTCACTTTTGTATGATTTCATTGATTTTCTCCAATTAATCTTTTAAGGCCTGTTTTTGAGCATCAATAATGGTTGCTATTCCATTTTTTGCTAATGCTAACAATTTTAATAACTCTTCATGACTAAATGGCTCGCCTTCTGCTGTGCCTTGTATTTCAATGATTCGCCCATCATCGGTCATGATAACATTCATATCGGTTTCGGCATTTGAATCTTCTATATATTCCAGATCACAAAGCGCTTCACCTTCAACAATACCAACAGAAACAGCCGCAACTAGTGATTTAATTGGGTTTTGTTTGATTTTTCCATTGGCTAACATTTGGTTAATAGCATCATTTAAAGCAACACAAGCACCAGTAATTGAGGCCGTTCGAGTACCACCATCGGCTTGAATAACATCGCAATCAAGTGTAATGGTATGTTCGCCTAACAGCTTTAAGTCAATCATTGCTCGTAATGAGCGAGCAATTAGGCGTTGAATTTCCATTGTTCGGCCTGTTTGTTTACCTTTAGTAGCTTCACGTTGTGTTCTTGAATTGGTTGCACGAGGTAACATGCCATATTCAGCAGTTACCCACCCTTGGCCTTGCCCTTTTAAAAAACGAGGAACACCTTCGTCAACAGTAGCATTACAAAGCACTTTGGTTTCACCAAATTCAACTAATACAGAACCTTCTGCATGCTTAGTATAATGACGGGTTATTTTTATTGGGCGGACTTGTTCCGCAGATCGACCAGAAGGGCGCATGCATTTCTCCAACAGTTTCTGTTTAAAATTAGTTTTGAGTTAATCATTTAGGAGGACATCAACAAGATAAGTCGATGTTTAGCCTAAGCTAAGAGCGCATTATACAGAATTTATGATACAATGCCCAGCAAGTTTTTTACAATTTTAGGATGTTATTATGATTTCAAGTATGACTGCTTATGCAAGAAAAGAGCTAAACCAACCATGGGGGACTGCTTCTTGGGAATTACGCTCAGTTAACCAACGCTACTTAGAAACATATATTCGTTTGCCTGAGCAATTTCGTTCACTTGAACCTATCATTCGTGAAAGATTACGAAACCGCCTAACTCGTGGAAAGATCGAATGTAATTTACGCTTTGAATTAGATCCATCAGCACAACATCAAGAGCTTTCATTAAATAAAGAACTAGCTAAACAAATACTTAATGCGGCAAGTTGGGTGCAAACCGAGCATGACTCAGCGCAAATTAACCCTATTGATGTATTGCGCTGGCCGGGTGTAATGTCGGCAAAAGAGCAAAACTTAGATACCATTTCGCAAGAAATTTTAGCGCTACTTGATACTGCAATTGATGAATTTATTACGGTGCGTGAACGCGAAGGTAAAGCACTTTGTGATCTTATTATCAAACGATTAGAAGCAATTACAGCAGAAGTTGACAAAATCCGTCAATGGATGCCAGAAATTCTTGAATGGCAAAAAGAGAGGCTAAAAAGTAAATTAGAAGAAGCCAATATTGAACTTGATAATTCTCGTTTTGAACAAGAAATTGTTATGCTTGCACAACGTATTGATGTTGCTGAAGAACTTGATCGTTTAATGACACATGTTAAAGAAACCTATTCTATTTTAAAGAAAAACGAAGCTATCGGGCGCAGACTTGATTTTATGATGCAAGAATTTAATCGAGAATCTAACACTATTGCATCTAAATCAATTAATGCTGATGTGACAGCTAGTGCGATTGAACTCAAAGTGCTTATTGAACAAATCAGAGAGCAAGTACAAAACATTGAGTAATGATTTGATTCATGAATAAATCTTTGGGTATTTTAACCGTTACATTGGCATCAATTTTATGGGGAACAACGGGCACAGCTGCTACATTTGCGCCCTCGCTTTCACCTTTACTTATTGGCTCGTTAGCAATGGGCATTGGTGGCATTTTACAATGCACATTGGCGATATCTAAAATAATCAAAGAGCGCCATTTATTAATCAAGCATGGTCACTTACTTACTGTTGGTGCTATTGCTGTTATGCTTTACCCTTTAGCTTTTTATAGCTCTATGCAATTATCAGGTGTAACCATTGGAACGGTGGTTTCTATTGGATCTGCCCCGATCCTTTCGGCGCTCATTGAATATATTAGTCGTGATTTTTGCCTAACTAAACAATGGGTAATAGGAGCAGCCTTGGGTATTTTGGGGATAATTTTACTTGCCTTTTCAAAAGATAATTCCACCGCAACGCAATATGAACACACCACTATAGGTATTTTATTAGGATTAATTGCTGGATTTACCTATGCCTTATATTCATGGTCAGCTCGTCAATTAATGTTAAAAGGCATATCAACAAAATCGGCCATGGGGGCAACGTTTGGATGCGGTGGCATCCTACTCATACCGGTTATGCTGCTTACAGGAGCTGCATTATTTGACTCACTAACCAATATTGTTGTTTGTATTTATATGGCATTAATCCCCATGTTTATGGGGTATTTATGTTATGGCTATGGTTTATCTAAAATATCGGCTAGCTCGGCTATAACAATCAGCTTATTAGAGCCTGTTATTGCAGGCATATTAGCGATGCTAATTATTGGCGAACAAATATCTTTAGTTCGATGGCTTGGCATTATATTGATTCTTATATGTTTTATTTTTATCACCCTATCAAGTATCACCAATAAAAGATAAACCATTGATATCATAAAAAAACAATAATTGTAATTAATTTAGCTATCCCCTAAAACAACTGTTTTAGTCTAACAAGATAGATAATATCGGCACCAAATATAGCTAAAATTTTATTTACCCACTTTAAAAAGCCCATAAAGCATCAAATAACACAACTTCAAATAAAACACTAAAATAAACAGCATAATTCGGTGAAAACAATCTATCTCTAGGAAATTTACATAATCGTTCACTTTTTAGGTTATATTTTTTGTAAAAAATATTCAGGATTCTATACCGTCTAGAGATTAAAAAATAAAAAGAGTGATGCTTGCTTTTAATTAAGATATTGCATAATTACCAAATACCTGAAAATAAAAAACAAAACATTAAGCAATTTCTTAAAAAACACTTTATAATTTTAGATGATTATTTTAACTATGATTGGTTACAGCTCGGCATTTTTCTAAACAATATTAGAAATTAGAATAAAAATGAAGTGATTGATGTAATTATAACCTATTTAATCTTGACGGCTAATCAGGCCAATGCTAATATTTGCAGCCTATCTAGATAGACCTTTAGGGCGCGTTGGCAGAGTGGCCATGCTGCGGATTGCAAATCCGTCTACCTCGGTTCGACTCCGGGACGCGCCTCCATTCCTTATAAAATTAATTAGTATTTTTATTTATTATTTTAGTTATAATCATTTTTTCCAATTTTATAAACTTAACCTATCAGAGCTTACTATGAGTTACTTTAATTATCATGCAAAAGCAAAAAGATTAATTAAGGATGGTTATCTTATTAGATATGAGTTTGTAGATAATTGGAATGGTATTAAACCAGCTTTAGTTTTATATTTTAAAGACAGCAATCCGATGCCAATTAGAGAATATAAATGGAATGAATACTTATTATTGCTGAATAATAAATATTAATGGAGGGTTTAGAGGTAGGAAACAGCTACAATGTTTACAATAATACGAGCCACTACAATTAAAATGAATGTTTTGTGCTTTATTTTGCCTTCCTTAAGCCCTATTCTTTGGCCTGTAAATACACCTTATCAAGCCTTTTATTTGATGATCAATACCGTAAGTTATCTTGCTAAAAATCAAAAATTTATCTAAAATTTAAAAAATGAGATAGATTTTTGAGTTAATTTTAAAAAAACCTTCATCCTTTCCAAAATATTAGATAGCAATCATCTTTATCATTTTATGGTTTTAATAATATTGTTGTTCATATTCTTTGCAATACCCAACCATTGGCTGAATGACGTCGTAGACGATTGTAATAAATTTCGATATGTTCAGATAGTGTTTTATTAGTAAGTTTTCTCGTTTTGTAGTAATAGTCATCAAATTCTTAAGGTTATCTTAGTTACAGTAATTGACTCATCATTGACTTTAAAATCAAACCTATATAAGATTCAGTGCTTAAAATTAAATAATAATCCTTTATCGGTAATTTAACATTGATTATCTAAAAAATAATAATTTACTTATTATTTTAAATACGTTTTCATTTCATTAAACATGGTAGTAATTTATGAGCATTAAATATAGATCTGATATTGATGGTCTAAGAGCTTTATCTGTTTTATCTGTCATCATTTTTCATTTAAATAATTCTTGGCTTCCAGGTGGATTTATTGGGGTTGACATTTTTTTTGTTATTTCAGGATATCTGATTACAAAAACAATTTACACCGAAATGAAAACAAATCAATTTACGTTCAAGAATTTTTATCAGCGACGGATTAATCGTATTTTACCTGTATTTTTTGTAGTGATATTTATTTCAACATTTTTTGCATGGTTTATTCTGTATCCTGATGAGTTTGAAATATTTCTAAAAAGTGTTAAATCTACAACTTATTTTGCGGAAAACCTTTTTTTTGCTAAAAATACTGGTGGTTATTTTGATCTATCTGCTGACAATATGGCAATACTCCACACATGGAGCTTAGCTGTTGAAGAGCAATTCTATATCATTTTGCCTTTCGTCTTACTCTTTTTACTGAAAATAAAATTTAATAAAAATAAAATATTACTTATTTTAGGTGTTATTGCATTTTTATCATTTTGCTTATCACAAATTTCACCATATTATTATTATCTTAGTCGCCAAAATTACTATTCGCTCTTTACTGGTCGGGCTGGTGAGCTGTTAATTGGCTCTATTGTCGGTATTATATCTACTGACCATAATACAAAATCAAACTGGATTGATAATCTAGCAACTAGTTCTTTTTATAAAAATATCTTTTCGTTAATTGGATTTATTATTATTATTTGTTCAATTATTTTTATATCAAATGACTTTCTTTTCCCAAGTTTTATAACCGTGATCCCTGTTGTTGGAGCTGCATTAATTTTATTTTTCTCTGATAAAGAGACTCTTTTATTTAAAATTTTATCTTATCGGCCTTTTGTATTCATAGGATTGATATCCTACTCTCTTTATTTATGGCATTGGCCAATTATTTCTTTATATAAACAATATTTTATTATAGATGAATTAACTGATTTCAATGATTATTTATTCGTTATGGTATTAATAATTATTCTTACTTTATTAAGTTATTTTTTCATAGAGACTCCATGTCGAAAAAATAAAAAAAGTTTTAGATTTTCATTTTGTTGTTATTACCTTATTCCTACGTTAATTATTTTCTCTTTTTATGAAACCCAAAAATACACAAAATTTGCAAATAAAATATTTGTCGAAAGATTTAATGTTGATAGAGGCAACTCTCTTCGTTGGGTTAAAGGAAAAGATGATTTTCTATTTTTAGGAGATAAAAACGAAAAAATTATTAGAAAATTAACCTTATCAATAAGGCCAACAGAAAAACAACTCAAAGCATCAACTAAAATTTTTGGCAATATTACTAAGGAAGCGGCTAAATATGGCACTAAAGTTGTTTTATTGATTGGAGCAGATAAAGCTAGAATTTATCCACAATATTTACCTGATCAAATTCATTTATCTAAAGTAAGATATCTTGATTTTTTTCTTGCTGAATTGCGTAAAAATAAAAATTTAACCATTTATGATTCAGAACCTGATTTATTGGCTGCTGCTAAAATAAATGAAAACTTTATTTATCATCGTACTGATTCACATTGGAATTCTAAAGGTGCTTATATTGCCTACACTGCTTTTTTAAAAGAGCTTGGTATCCCTCCGATTGATGTTACATTTACATTGATTAATAGTAAATACGGTGACATTGCCGATATTGCCGGATTGAAAAAGAAAGATCTAACATTTCATAATGATGATAATTTTGAAGTTTCTTTTAATTCGCCTCAAGATGTTAAATGTACTTACATCGGATTTACACATATATCTTTTGGAAATAATGAAGATTGTATTAATTCATTAGCTCCTATTGATAAAAAAGTATGGGTTATTGGCGACTCTTTCTCTATAGCATTGAGAGAGTATTTTTCTGCAACTTTTAAAAATGTATATTTTATGGGACATTGGCATGAACAATTACCGATATTACCTAAAGAAATAGCAGAAAGCAAAGAAAAGCCAGATATTGTTGTTATAGTTAAAATTGCACGTTCTTTTTAAAAGATTTAATTATTTATTTGTAGAAATTTATCGCATTTTTTCATTAAGTTAATAAATTGTAGTAATAAATAAACATAAACAACAAAATTAGCGCCTTATCACAAGCAAGCGATAGGGTGTCTTCATATTGTTACTACCGCTTAAAATAGTACAGCTATGTAATCAATATCGGGTATTTACTCGACTATTCATTTTTTATGATTACATTTTTGTAAAAAATATTCAGGAGTCTATACCGTTTGAAGATTAAGAAAATAAAAAAAATAATATGAAACTTTAATTGAGATGTGGCATAAACAAGCAAATATTTAATGATTCAACACATAGAAAACAAAAGTTTGTTTATCAGTTATTTTCAGTATTTAAATATGTGTTAAGAAATTTTGTTAAATTATAAAATTTGGAGCGGGAAACGAGGTTCGAACTCGCGACCCCGACCTTGGCAAGGTCGTGCTCTACCAACTGAGCTATTCCCGCATGAGAAGTGTTTATTAGTGGTGCCCGGGGCGAGACTTGAACTCGCACGGCCAAAAAGGCCGAGGGATTTTAAATCCCTTGTGTCTACCGATTTCACCACCCGGGCTCAAAACCAATTACGAAGAAGTAATTGCGTTTTGAATGCTGTGCATTTTACTCATCTTAAATTTATCGTCAACAAAAAAATTCAAATTCTTGTTTGACTGCTCAATGTTTGTCACATTTTGTAGGTTTGTTAACCTTTTCTTCAAAAATTTTAAAAAATAGAATTTATTGTTAATAATAAAAGTGATTAGCCTTTAAAAGAGCTAAAATCTAATTTTATAAATTAAACACTAAACGATGAACCGCAACCGCAAGTGGTTGTTGCGTTAGGGTTATCAACCACAAAGCGAGAACCTTGTAGACCTTCAACATAATCGATGGTACCGCCAACAAGATATTGCAAACTCATTGGGTCGATAACCAGTGATACGCCATTTTTTTCAATTGCTAAGTCGTCTTCGTTTACTTTTTCATCAAAGGTAAAACCGTACTGAAATCCGCTACATCCCCCACCTGTAATGTAAACTCTTAATTTAAGGTTTGGGTTTTCTTCTTCAGTAACAAGTGACTTAACTTTATTGGCGGCGGCATCAGTAAAGTTAATTGGTAAGGCATCGCTCATGTTCTTCTCCTAATATAATAATCTTAATATTATATACCTTTGCTAAATGAAAATACAAAATAGAAAACTTCTATTAAATAAATTTCTAATAGCTAGCTTGAATTTGTTTTGATTTTATGAATAAATACAACAAAATTTTTTATAGAGATTATCTCAATTATGCTAAATACTTTCAAATCAGAAGCTCTTTATCATCAAGCCTTATCGGTTATGCCTGGTGGCGTTAATTCTCCAGTTCGTGCTTTTAATGGTGTCGGTGGCATACCTTTGTTTATTGAGCGTGCAAACGGTGCATATATTTATGATGTCGATAATAAAGCCTATATTGATTATGTCGGCTCTTGGGGACCAATGATTCTTGGGCATAATGATCCCGATGTTGCTAATGCGGTCATTAATGCCGTGCATAATGGATTAAGTTATGGCGCACCAACCGAAATTGAAATAAAAGTGGCTAATTTGGTTTCACAACTGATGCCCTCTATTGAAATGGTGCGAATGGTAAATTCAGGAACCGAAGCAACCATGAGTGCCATTCGTGTTGCGCGTGGATTTACTGGGCGAGATAAGATTATTAAGTTTGAAGGCTGTTATCATGGACATGCCGATTATTTATTAGTTAAAGCTGGCTCTGGTGCTCTTACGTTTGGTCACCCTACCTCACCAGGAGTACCTAATGATTTTGTTAAGCATACCTTAGTTTGTGACTATAACAATTTGGAATCAGTCAAAAAGCAATTTGCACAATATCCTAACGATATTGCCACCATTATTATTGAGCCAGTGGCTGGCAATATGAACTGCGTACCAGCCAAGAAAGCGTTTTTGCAAGGCTTGCGTACGCTTTGTGATGAATACGGTGCGTTGTTAATTATTGATGAAGTGATGACTGGCTTTAGAGTCGCGTTGGGCGGTGCTCAAGATTATTATGATGTGGTGCCCGATTTGACTTGTTTAGGTAAGATTATTGGTGGTGGTATGCCTGTTGGCGCTTTTGGTGGTCGTGCTGATATTATGAAACAACTAGCACCAACTGGACCAATCTATCAAGCTGGTACGCTTTCAGGTAACCCCGTTGCAATGGCAGCAGGATATGCGACATTAACAAAGTTGATGGAAGTAGGTATATATCAAGAATTAGAAGATAAAAGTGCATCGCTTGCCAACGGTTTGTTAGCGGTAGCTAAAAAGCATAATGTGCCATTAGTGGTGAATTATGTAGGTGCCATGTTTGGGTTATTTTTTACAACTGCTCCAGAAGTAACCAGTTATCAAGATGTGATGCAGTGTGATGTTGAATTATTCAAAAAATTCTATCATCATATGCTTAACGAAGGTGTCTATTTTGCACCGTCAGCATTTGAAGCAGGCTTCATGTCACTTAAACATACAGATAAAGAAATCAATCACACAATTGATGCTGCAAGCCGTTTTTTTAGTAATTTAAAAAGATGATGCTGTTTTTAATATACCCAAAGAACTAACAAATTAAACGACTTAACTTAAATAGGTAATAATTATATGGTTAATCCACTTAAAGAAGGTGCACAAGCTCCTCAATTTTCGTTACCAGACCAAGACGGAGAGCAAATAAGCTTGAAAGAGTTTAAAGGTCACCGTGTTTTAATTTATTTTTATCCAAAAGCAATGACACCAGGTTGTACAGTGCAAGCTTGTAATTTACGAGATTGTGCTGATGACTTTAAAAAGTATAATGTAGCAATCCTTGGAATTAGTACCGATAAACCAGAAAAGTTATCTCGATTTGTTGAAAAAGAGTTATTAAATTTTACATTGCTTTCTGACGAAAATCACGAAGTCGCCCAAGCATTTGGTACTTGGGGCGAAAAAGAGTTTATGGGTAAAACTTATGATGGTATTCACCGTATTAGCTTTTTAATTGGTAAAGACGGGAAAATCGAAAAAGTATTTAATGATTTTAAAACTGCTAACCATCATGAGGTGGTTTTAAATTATCTTAAAAACCACCCTAAATAATTAGATTAAATAAAAGCAGATTAGCTATTAGTCTGCTTTTAACTCACACCATTTGCATTATTTAATTCGTCTTGTTTTGGCCAAGCATTGATAATTGCTTTAACTAAAGTTGCTAATGGGATCGCAAAAAATATCCCCCAAAATCCCCATAAACCACCAAAGACAATCACCGCTAAAATAATAACCAGTGGGTGTAAATTGAGCTTTTCAGAAAACAAGCAAGGCACGAGTAAGTTACCATCTAATGCTTGTATTAAGATATAGAAAAATAGCAAATAACCAAATTCAGCGGTTAATCCCCATTGAAAGAGAGCAATAAGAATGACGGGAATACTTGAAATAATAATACCAACATAAGGCACCAATACCGATAAGCCTACAATCACAGCTAATAAAAGTCCATAATCTAAACCAAAATACCAAAAAGGAATATAAATACAAACGGTTAAAATAATAATATGCAATACGTTACCAATAATATAATTAGCTATTTGCATATCCATTTCATTGGCTACTTTGTTTAAAATTGTACGATTTTTAGGTAAGATTTTTGAACAATACCCCCATATTTTGGCTTTATCTTTTAATAAAAAGAACATCATGATGGGCACTAAGACTGCATTAATCGCAACTGAAACTAACCCTAATAAAGAGACAATTGAAAATTGCAATAATGAGTTACCTGTTTGTACAGCTTTGTTAGTAATACCTTGGATTATTGAGTCAAATAAGCGTACATCGATCAATTCTGGATAGTGCTGAGGTAAAGTGGTTAAAAAATTGTTAGCAAAATTTAGCATGTTTGGAATATTGGTGATTAAGCTAATGCTTTGCTTCCAAATTAATGGTAATAAGATCATAAATCCAATTAATACAATCATCAAAAAAAGCAGTAATACCATTACCACAGCAAGCGTTCTTGGAATATTTTTTTTGTGTAAAAAGTTGACTGGCCTATCAAGCAAATAAGAAAGTACAATCGCGATTAAAACAGGTAGCAGAATTTTATTGAAAAAATAGATGATGATAAATAGACTAATAATTACAACCATTAACGAAACAACATGCGGATCGCTAAAGCGCTTTTTATACCATTCAATAAACATTTTTAACATTAAAATACTCCTACTTTACTAACTTTTGAGAGTAATAAACTCTATTTAATTATTTTTTAAAACCACCCAATATACCACGAGTGATCTGTTTGCCAATTTGATTCACAACTTGTCTTGTTGCACTTTTGGCAATTTGTTGGGTTATACCATCATGTTGCCCGCCTTTTGGTCCTTTAGAACCAAAAAGGAGTGTGCTAAAAAAATTAAGTAATCCGCCATTATTTTGTTTATTGTTGGTATCATCATCACTTTTGTTATCACTATTATTGGTATCTTGATTAGGCATATTATTTAACGAAAACCCAGCTTTTAATACTTCATAGGCCGATTGCCTATCTAAAGTTTGTGCATATTTATGATAAAAACGAGATTGATGAATAATTGATGCTTGGTTATCTGGCGACATTGCACCCATTTTTGAACTTGGTGCAATAATATAACCACGCTCAACCATGTTTGGGCGACCTTTTTCGTCTAGAAACGAAATAAGCGCTTCACCGACGCCAAGTTCCATAATCGCTTTTTCAGTGTCAAAACTTGGATTGGCTCGCATAGTTTGGGCGGCTGTTTTTACTGCTTTTTGGTCTTTAGGTGTAAATGCACGCAAAGCATGTTGTACACGATTACCTAATTGCCCTAAGATCGTATCAGGGATATCAGTCGGGTTTTGAGAAGCAAAATAAACCCCCACACCTTTAGAGCGAATTAAACGCACTACTTGTTCTATTTTTTGTAATAATGCGGGGGAAATATCGTTAAAAAGAAGATGAGCTTCGTCAAAAAAGAAAACAAGTTTAGGCTTATCAAGATCGCCGACTTCGGGTAAATGTTCAAAAATTTCGGACAATAACCATAACAAAAACACGGAATATAATTTAGGCGAATTGTATAACTTTTCTGCCGATAGAATGTTAATGACACCACGACCTTGAGCATTAACTTGCATTAAGTCTTGAATATCTAACATCGGTTCGCCAAGAAAAAATTCAGCACCTTGTTGTTCTAATGTTAATAGCCCTCGCCCAATTGCACCAATTGATGATAACGAAATATTGCCATATTGTGTTGTAAACGTTTTTGCGTTATCACCCACGAATTGAATTAATGTACGAAGATCTTTAAAGTCAATTAATAATAAGTTGTTATCATCAGCAATTTTAAATATTAACTGTAATACACCTGATTGTACATTATTTAAATCAAGTAATCGGCTAAGTAAAATCGGTCCTATATCTGACACTGTACTGCGGACGGGTATTCCTTTTTCAGCAAAAATATCCCATAACTCAATCGGTGATGAATCGGGCTGCCAATCATTTACTTCAATACTGGCTAAGCGAGCTTGTAACTTTTCAGATAATATCCCCTGTTCACCAATGCCTGTTAGGTCGCCTTTTACATCAGCAAGAAAAACGGGCACACCGATTTTCGAAAACCCTTCAGCCATTTTTTGTAATGTTACTGTTTTACCCGTACCTGTTGCACCAGTAATTAAACCATGCCGATTAGCTAGTGCCGCTATCATAGATAGATCTTTACCTTGGCTTTTGGCAATTACAATTGATTCACTCATAAGGTAACCCCTTATTAATTTGTGATTAAAATAATATTGTTACGGTCAAATCTGTCACGAAAAAATTTTGCTCTAACAGCAGTTTATTTATAATAATAACCTTTTTATAAAACAGCCCCCATCTATAAAAATAATTTTTCTATGAAACGAGTTAATAATATTGTATTCTGAATTAGCAATAGTCGCTATTGTTATTATTCCATCTAGCCTAAATAAGGAGGCGTTATGTTTCCAGAATATCGAGAAATCATTTCTAAATTAAAAAATACCGATTTACGTTTTCAAAAATTGTTTGATCAACATAATGAACTCGATCAAAAAATCAAAAATATTGAATCAGGTATTATTGTTAACACAACCGAAACGATAGAGGCATTAAAAAAACAAAAGTTAAAAATTAAAGACGAAATTCATGAAATTTTGAAAAAAGCATCAGATAAAATTGATAACATATAACCAAGTATCATTTGCAAAAATTTTAATTAATCGATTTATTATAAGAAATGCAAATAAAAACCCCAACGACTGGGGTTTTTTTATTATCTTTAAACCTAATGTTTATACTAACCATTTGGGTTTTAATTATTTAGCTGCGCTTGTGCTTTTTTTTGTTTTCGGCTTTTGAGCAGCATAATTAAATTTTTATGTGGTTTTTTCATAGATTATTTCCTTTTGTTATAATTATATGGTTAATAAATTAATTTTTAATTACTTTTACTATATAAATTTTAAAATAGCTAAGCGACATTTATATCGCTTAGCGGTTATTGGTAATCAGTTATTATTGTTGTATTAAAACCATTGTCCGAAGCGTTTAATATAAATCCGTTTCATCAATTGTGCAACACAGCAATAACTAAATAAGGTTGCTAAAAGCCATGGAAAATATGACAAAGGTAATGGTTCTAACCCAATTAATCCACCAAGTGGAGAAAACGGAATATAAATACCCACAGCCATAATTAACAAGGTCATCACAATAACTGGAAATGCTGCAGTGCTTTGCACAAATGGGATTTTTTGTGTTCTAAGCATGTGCACCACTAATGTTTGTGATAATAACCCCTCAATAAACCACCCCGAATGGAATAATGATTGCATTTCAACGCTATTAGCACTGAATACAAACCACATTAATGCATACGTTGAGATGTCAAAAATAGATGATGTTGGTCCAATCCAAATCATAAATCGCTTAATATTTAGCGCATCCCATTTGCGTGGTTTTTGTAAAAACTCATCATCCATTTTGTCCCATGGTAATGAGAGCTGTGAAATATCATACAGCAAATTTTGAATGAGTAAATGTATCGCTAGCATAGGTAAAAATGGTAGAAACGCACTAGCAACCAATACTGAAAAAATATTACCAAAATTTGAACTTGCCGTCATATTTAAGTATTTCATGATATTACCAAAGGTTTCACGCCCACATATTACACCTTCCTCTAATACCATTAGGCTCTTTTCAAGCAAAATAATATCGGCTGATTCTTTCGCGATATCAGTTGCGGTATCAACAGATATCCCAACATCGGCATCACGAAGTGCTGGCGCATCGTTTATACCATCACCTAAAAAGCCCACAGTATGGCCATTATCTTGTAATAATCGAATAATTCGTGATTTTTGCAATGGTGTTAATTTAGCAAAAATAGTACGTTGTTCGATTTGTATTTTAAGTTCGGCATCGTCCATTTTTTCAATTTCAGTGCCTAGTAGTGGTATACCTGGTTCTAAACCGACTTCTCGACACACTTTGATAGTAATAATTTCGTTATCACCTGTTAAAACTTTAACACCCACACCATGCTCATTTAAAGCCGAAATTGCTTCAAATGCACTTTCTTTTGGTGGATCTAAAAAGGTTAAAAAACCACGAATTGCAAGGGCTGTTTCGTCTTGTACTGTATATTGCGCTTTTGTTTCGCTAGCGGGAATATCTTTTATACCAACCGCTAACACTCTAAAGCCATCTTTGTTATAATCATGCGCTAAAGCAATTAATGCTTGTTTACGTTTATCATCTAATGGTAAATATTCGCCATTTTCATAAACATGACTTGCAATCGATAGCATTTCTTCAACAGCACCTTTACAAATCATTAAATGGTTATCACTATCATTTTGTACTACCACCGATAAACGACGACGCACAAAATCAAACGGTAATTCATCAATTTTTTTGTATAAGCTAGCCCCCACCTTTTTCATACGGGTCTTTTCTTCGGCAAAACGAATAATCGCTTTATCCATCAGATTTTTCATACCGCTTTGATAATAGCTGTTAAGCCACGCTAGTTCTAAAACAGATGAATCGACCTGACCATTGATATCAAGATGATGTTCTAAAATGATCTTATCTTGCGTTAAAGTGCCTGTTTTATCGGTACATAAAATGTCCATTGCCCCAAAATTTTGGATAGCGTTAAGTCGTTTAACAACCACTTTGCGCTTTGCCATACCAACAGCGCCTTTAGCTAAATTGGCGCTTACAATCATTGGTAACATTTCTGGCGTTAAACCAACGGCTACCGCTAATGCAAACAATGCTGCATCGCCCCAATCATTTTTTGAAAAACCGTTAATAAAAAAGACAATTGGTACCATAATAAGCATAAAGCGAATAAGCAACCAACTTACACTATTAACACCACGATCAAACGAAGTTTCTGCGCGTGACCCAACAATCGATTTTGCCAACGAACCAAAATGAGTATCGGCACCGGTGGCAACCACAATGGCAGTAGCGGTTCCACTGACTACATTGGTGCCCATAAAACAGATATTATTGACATCAAGTACATTATCTTTAGCAATATCTGATTGTTCAATATTATCAGTCGTTTTTTGTGTTACCGCGCCCAACGTGTCATATTTTTCAACAGGGATTGATTCACCAGTTAATACCGCTTGGCTAACAAATAAGTCTCTAGATTCTATCAACCGAATATCAGCTGGGATCATGTCACCTGCGGATAAATAAACAATATCCCCTGGAACAATTTCACTTAATGGAATTTCAATGCGCTCAGGGTTCATATCTTTATGTGCACGACGCAATACCGTTGCGGTTGTGCGAATCATTGATTTTAAAGCTTCGGCCGCTTTGTTCGATCTAAACTCTTGCCAAAAACGCAATAATCCACTGAGTGAGACCATCGTTAAAATAATAATAATCCCTGTTAAATCGGTCTCTTCACCATTTTGCATAGGTAACCAAAAATCGGTCACAAAGCTGACAATGGCTAGTGCCAATAAGACAAATATAAATGGATTGTTAAATGCCATTAATAATTGCACTAAAATTGAAGGTGCCTTTTCACGGGCAACTTCGTTTTTACCATATTGTTCAATTCGTGATTTTGCACTTTCTTGTGTTAACCCCGAAAGACTAGATTGAAATTTAGATAAAATACTATCAAGGCTACTTTGCGATTCGTTGATAGCTTTGATATCAGCACTATTTTGTGCTTTATTTTTTGATGCATTTTTTGTCATCTTCAGTACCTATATTCATAATTTTGGCAAAAGCATGCCAACTCATTGTTAACAAATAACGATAAGTAGTTAAATTTTGTGATGAGCTAAAATTTTAGTGCATAGCAAAATTAGCCTATAAAGCTACTTGTATAGATAGCGCTAAGCATTAAATATAATTAGCAAAAATTAATTAAGAATTTAGATACAACTCGGTGGTTCTAAATGTTTTTCTGAAAGGTGCAAAATACACTGCATAAAGCTGTGTGCGCATTGATGTTTTGAATTTGTGTGATAGCGTGTAAAAAAATGCATATCGTTCACCGTTACCGTTTTATCAATTTCGGTTTGTGAACTGAAAAAATGATGATTTAGACAGGTTCATTAACCGATAATGATGTGTTTAAACTTATCTCCCCGTATTTTGGGGTGACCCGATTGAGTGTCCATATTTCTCCTGTAAATTGAACTCTACACTTTGTATTTCAACTTTTCTTCACCCTCATTTTTAGTTTTCATAATAACTAAAAAAGGAAAAAAAGCTCAAAAGGCGCGCATTTTATACGCTTTTAAGAAATAAAAGTCAATCTATAAAGACATAATAAAGTGATAATTATTGAAAAACAGCACTTATCGTTATTTTTATCTTCATGATTGATTAGTTTGCACTCCATAAAAAGACTATAATTTAACGTTGAGCACAACCTATAGTCATCAGGTTGATTATATAATGTGGCAAGTTGTCTTGTTTAGTCTATTTAAGCAAAAAAACAATTAACTGTTTGTAAAATTTTCATCAAAAAGTTTTAGAAAACTATCTATTTCAATATAAAACACATTTCCATAATGTGTTTATTGATAAAACGCTTTTTTAACTATCTAAGATTATTCAATAATAAAATTAAATTTTCGATTTTAATAAACAAAATAGATAGGCTAACCACACATTGATTTGTTTGTATCTAACCATTAGGCACGAATATTTAACCTTGCATTTTTTAACTGATTAACAAGATCTAATAGTGATAAATTAAGTTGATGCATAAATTGTTGGTACGAAAATGTTTTTTTACTAATTTCATCCAACTGTAATTCCCAATGGGCGGTCATATCGGGCATCGACATTATATCAGGTAGCGATAAAATTAGGTTTTTACCCACCTCGGTTGAGCGTATAGCTTTACCTTGGCGAGTCAAGAACTGACGTTTAAACAACAACTCAATAATACCAGCCCTTGTTGCTTCTGTGCCTAAACCATCGGTTTCACGCAGTATTTTTTTAATTTCAGGATCTTTAACAAATCGGGCAATCCCCGTCATTGCCGACAACAATGTTGCATCAGTAAATGGCCTTGGTGGTTGGGTTTCTTTGCTAAGCAGTTCAGTATCAATACATTGCACTGTTTCACCCTTTTTAACTAATTTAGTTAATAAACCATTACTTTCATTATCATCGTTATTAGCTTCTATCTGATTGTTTTTATTTCGAAATAAAACCTTCCAACCTTCATCAAGCATTTGATTAGCTTTAGAAATAAATTTTCCACCTTGAATATCAACATCAATTTGCAATTCAGCGTATTTATATGCTGGATAAAATTGAGCTAAATATTGCGTTGCAACGGCTTGATAAACGGCTTTTTCGTTAACTGATAGGTTATCCATTTTTGCTTTACGCAAGGTTGGAATAATAGCGTGGTGCGCCTCTACTTTTTTGTCATTCCACGCTTTAGTGCGTAAAGTATAATCAGCATGACTAATTGCGGTTTGCAATTCTGGGCAGTTATTTTCGATGGCAGACTTTACCCCCGTAATTTGTTTTAAGTGTTCTTCAGGCAAAAAGCGACTGTCTGATCTTGGATAGGTAATTAATTTGTGTTTTTCATATAACGATTGACAAACATCAAGCACATCTTGAGCACTCAGCCCATTTTTTTTAGCCATCTCAATTTGCAGTGCCGATAAATTAAATGGCATTGGTGGGGCAAGTTCTTTCTTTTTATTACTAACTTTATCAATTGTTCCTGATTGATTATTGATGCGTTTACAAACATTTTCGGCCAATTTTTTAACTAAAACACGCCCTTCCTCGTCCTGATAAGGCGCGCAAGCTTCACTAGGTTGCCATTTGGCTTTGAAGATTTCATTATCTTGTGTTTGTAGCACGGCAAAAACTTCATAAAAGGGTTTAGGTACAAATTGCGCTATATCTAAATCACGCCTAACAACCAATCCTAAAATAGGCGTTTGTACTCGCCCAATGGACAACACCCCCCGATAACCGTTTTTTTGCCCAACAATAGTACAAAGTCGGCTCATATTAATGCCATAAAGCCAATCTGCTCGTGCTCTTGCCAAAGCCGAAGTAGACAAAGGAATAAAATCTTGGTTACTGCGTAATTGCTGTAATGACTTTTCAACAGCGCTAGCATTTAAATCGCTAATCAAACAGCGTTTTATTGATTTGCGTTTATCTAGCGGTAATTGGCAATAATTTAAGACTTCATCAACCAACAACTGCCCTTCCCTATCTGGATCACCTGCATGCACAATTTGATCCGCCGATTTAATGAGATCCACCAAAATATTAAATTGTTTTTCTGTCGTATTTTTTGGCGTCAATATCCACTTTTCAGGCACAATGGGTAAATCGTTAATTACCCACTTTTTATATCGCTGATCATAAACTTCTGGCGTGGCTTGCTCAAGCAAGTGCCCAATACACCAGCTCACCACATCACCATTACTTGCTTTAATAAAACCATTACCTTTTTGATGAGGTTTTGGTAACACATCAGCAATAGCCCTAGCTAAACTGGGTTTTTCAGCAATAAATAGACGATAGGGCTGATTAGATCGCATAACAACAATTATTCATAAAAAATACCAAAATTATAAACGGTTATTCGTTTTTTACAAAAAAGATTAGCCCAATTACCACCATTTTTTATATTTAAGCCAAATAACCGAAATAACACAAATAATAACAAGCAGTAATATCAACCCAACAAAAGACCAGCCTTCGCTACTAAAAGGAATGCCCGCTAAATTGACACCAAGTAAACTGGTTAAAAATGTAATTGGTGTAAATATAATAGTAAATAGCGACATTAAGTAAATTCGTTTATTGGTTGATTCGGCCAAAAAGCTATTAATCTGCTCCATAATTGAAGCTAACCGCAACAAACAGCTATCGATATCTGATACATAATGATTTTGTTGATAAGAAATATCATGCAAGCGTTGGCGATCGTTATCGTCAATCCATGATATTCTTTCAGTCGAAATTTTTACAAAAATATCACGTTGTGGCGACAATAATCGGCGTAAGACGATCAACTGTTTACGAACCCGACCGATCTCTTTATAAGAAAAGATACGTTGGTTTAATACTGAATCCTCTAGCTTAATGATTTTATTGTGGACACTATCAAAAGATAAGTTAACCTGATCACTAATTAAATCCGACATTTGAATCAACCAATCCGCCACATCCACAGGACCAATGCCCTTTTCTAAGCGATCTTTTAATTCCGCAATAGCAGAAATTTGTTGATGTCGAGTTGAAATGATCATGTTATCGGTAATAAAAAAACGAAAGGTAACAATAGGATCGGGAAGCTCATTAGGAATAAAATTAACGCCTTTTAGCACGACTAAAACGCCCGACTCAAAACGAATCTCTTTGGATATTTGATTTGGTTTTACCAACTCATTTTTAATTAAATCAGGAACTAGGTTTGTGGTATTTATCCAATTAACCGTTTCTTGTTTAGCAAAGTCCAAATGAATCCAAAATGGTTGCGAAACAGAAGGCACACTATGTTCATTAAGCGGTATAGCTTTACCTTTACCATCTAACTGACAGCAAAAAGCTGGATTAGCCTCTAAAAGATGAGAAACAGAAATAATACTTTCACTATTTTGATTCGTCATTATCATTCCCATTTATTACGATTTTTTTAAATTATATACTGAATTTGGATTAAAATGGAGCTACTAATGATCCTTGCCAAAATATTAGATATTGCTTACCATTTTTTTATATATTTTTTTATAAAGAAAAGCTTCTCTATTATACGGACAGTGACAATTTATCACATTCTCGGTATGATATTAGCCATTTTATGATAATTGATTAGGTTTAGTGTGAATATTCAACAATTATTAACGCAACGCGTTTCACAAGCAATGATTATGGCGGGTGCAGATAAAAACTGTGACGCTTTAATTAAGCAATCAAATAAAGCTCAATTTGGTGATTACCAAGCCAACGGCATTATGGCTGTTGCCAAAAAACTCGGAATGCCACCTCGAGATCTTGCTCAATCTGTTTTACAACATTTAGATATCGATGATATCGCCGAAAAAGTTGAAATTGCAGGCCCTGGTTTTATTAATATCTTTTTAAAAAATAGCTGGATTGCTGAGCAAAATGAAATTGCATTAAACAGTGATAAGCTCAATATTACTCTACCTGCAAAACCGCAAACTATTGTGGTCGATTATTCGGCGCCAAATGTAGCTAAAGAAATGCACGTTGGTCACTTGCGTTCAACCATTATTGGCGATGCGAGTGTGCGTGTTTTGTCATTTTTGGGACACAACGTGATTCGAGCCAATCATGTTGGTGATTGGGGAACGCAATTTGGTATGTTAATTGCGTATCTTGAAAAAATGCAAAATGAACATGCCAATGATATGGAACTTTCAGATTTAGAGTCATTCTATCGTGCTGCTAAAAAACACTATGATGAAGACGACGTGTTTGCTGAAAAGGCACGTAATTATGTTGTTAAACTACAAGGTGGTGATGAGTATTGTCGTGATATGTGGCGCAAGCTAGTTGATATTACTATGACGCAAAATATCGCCACTTATAAACGTTTAAATGTTACGTTATCGCTTGAAGACACTATGGGTGAAAGCATTTATAACAGCATGCTACCTAATATTGTTACCGATTTAAAACAGAAAGGGCTTGCGGTTGAAAGTGAAGGGGCGATTGTTGTTTTTCTT
Source organism: Gilliamella sp. Choc5-1 (assembly GCF_001690595.1). Classification (GTDB taxonomy): domain Bacteria; phylum Pseudomonadota; class Gammaproteobacteria; order Enterobacterales; family Orbaceae; genus Gilliamella; species Gilliamella apicola_M. Next base: position 69,439 of record NZ_LZHH01000109.1, on the reverse strand, counting down.
GATGAGTATAAAAACAAAGAAGGCGAGCCAATGGGTGTTATCATCCAAAAACGTGACGGCGGTTACCTTTATGCCACAACTGATATTGCTTGTGCTAAATACCGTTACGAAACATTACATGCCGATCGTATTCTTTATTATACTGATTCCCGCCAACATCAACATTTAGAACAAGTTTGGGCTATTGTTCATAAAGCCAAGTATGTGCCAGAATCATTAAAACTTGAGCACCATATGTTTGGTATGATGCTAGGTAAAGACGGTAAACCATTTAAAACACGTTCTGGCGATACCGTTAAATTAAATGATTTGCTCGATGAAGCTTGTGAACGTGCGACAACATTAATTCGTAGCAAAAATCCTGACTTAACTGAAAGCGAGCTTGCCGAAATCGTCGATGCAGTGGCTATCGGTGCAGTTAAATATGCCGATCTTTCAAAAAACCGTACCACCGATTATGTTTTTGATTGGGATAATATGTTGTCATTTGAAGGCAATACCGCACCTTATCTACAATATGCTTATACCCGTGTGTTATCGATATTTAAAAAATCAAATATTGCCGAAGACAGCTTAACAGGTAATATTAGTTTAGAAACCGATAAAGAGCGTGCCTTAGCAACTCGTTTAATTCAATTTGACGAAACAATTTCAACTGTGGCAAGGGAAGGTACGCCGCATGTACTTTGTGCTTATCTTTATGAAATTGCGACGCTGTTTTCAAGTTTTTATGAAAACTGCCCTATTTTAACGGCCGACAGCGTAAGCTTAAAACAAAGTCGCTTGAAATTAGCTTGTTTAACAGCGAAAACACTGAAAATTGGTCTTGATATGTTAGGTATTAAGACAGTTGAGAAAATGTAACAAAATTGCCACTTATGTTAATGGATTTATAATATCGAACAAGCATAACAACATAAGTGGCTGCTTTGCTAATATGCAATATTTTTTGAATTTTTAGCTATCGATGATTAGATTTATTATCCGCCAACAAAATAAGTTAATGGCATTACTGCTGTTAACCATTGCGCTTGTTGCCATTCGGCTCTATCCCCACGCTCCACTTTCTGAACCATTGACCTTCTCGACTCGTTATTATGATAACAATAATCAGCTAATTCGCATGACATTAGCCAATGATGATCGTTATCGGCTATGGACGCCTTTAGAAGATATTTCGCCCGATATTGTTAACGGTTTGTTACTGCACGAAGATCAGTGGTTTTATTACCATGTTGGTATCAATCCATTTAGTTTAATGCGAGCTTTTGGTGCAACCTATTTGACTGGCGGTAACCGTCAAGGTGCCTCAACGATTACTATGCAACTAGCTCGTATGCATTGGCGGTTAAATACTAAAACCATTGGTGGGAAGTTGCATCAAATTGCTAGGGCTATACAGTTAGAGTTGATGTATTCTAAACATGATATTTTAGAAGCGTATTTAAATTATGCCCCTTTTGGTCGCAATATTGAAAGTGTTGGCGCAGCGTCATTTATCTATTTTAATAAACCACCTTCACAAGTTAATTTGCCTGAGGCGTTAACTTTGGTGGTATTACCTCAATCACCAACATATCGAGTTGATCGAAAAACAGGATTTGCTGGCAAAGCGTTAGTTAAAGCAAGAAACCAATTATTTGAGCGTTGGCAAGAAAAATATTTTGTTGATAGCAATATTGCCGCTCTTTTTTCGCAAAAGCTGGTTTTGCGTCAACCAGAACGAATGCCTTTTGGTGCACCGCATTTTATTAATCAAATCATTCAACAACAGCATAGCGATGCTCAAGAAATTAAAACTACGTTAGATAATAATCTGCAAAAAATCATCAGTCGGCAAGTTAATTTGTTTATTGAGCGAAATCGTATAAAAGGTATTAATAATGCGTCGGTAATTTTGGTTGATACCCAAACAATGAAGGTTAAGGCGCTGATTGGCTCGGCTAATTATTTTGACAATTCTATTCAAGGTCAAGTTAATGGTACACTCGCTAAACGTTCACCTGGATCTACACTTAAACCGTTTATTTATGCGCTTGGTATTGACCAAGGTGTTTTACATCCTCGTACAATTTTAAAAGATGTAGCAACTGATTTTGGTTCATACACGCCAGAAAACTTTGATCGTAACTTTCGTGGTCCTATTTCGGCAACCGATGCATTAATTCATAGCCGTAATATTCCTGCAGTATGGGTTGCATCAAAATTGAATAATCCCACTTTTTACCAGTTTTTAATCGATGCGCATATTCAAAAACTTGCCGATGAAGCGCATTATGGTTTGTCTTTAGTATTGGGTGGTGGTGAAGTAAGTCCGCAAGAGTTAGTTGGTTTATATGCCATGTTAACCAATGAAGGACGCTGGCAACCGCTACAATTTATTGAATCGGCAACCTTACCTGAACCACAAAAGTTATTAAGTCCACAAGCGGCATTTATGACTATTGATATGTTAAAACAAAACACCCGTCCACAAGATGTACTTAGCAAAATGCAAAAAAAGGTGGTGCCAGTTGCTTGGAAGACAGGTACATCATGGGGATTTCGTGATGCTTGGACTGCAGGGACTTTTGGCAATTATGCCATGGTGGTTTGGCTTGGTAATTTTGATGGTAGTGGTAATAATGCCTTTGTTGGTGTCGATGCTGCCACACCGCTGTTTTTTAATATTGTCGATAGTATTAACGCCTATTATCCTAATTTGCGTGAATCCAATCGCCCATTACCACCCAATTTAAAACGCATTGACATTTGCCTAACTAGCGGCAATTTGTTGACGCAATGGTGTAAAGCAAAAGGGAAAACGTGGTTTATTCCCGGTGTGTCGCCAATTAATCCCGATACGATTTTTAGACCTGTTATGATCGATAATCAAACAGGTAAAGCCGTTTGTCCGCCTTATGATTTTACAACTTCTCATTTAGCTGTTTTTGAATATTGGCCATCAGATTTGGCGGCTGTTTTTGCAAAAGCAGGGATTCCTAAAAAATCACCACCATCAACAAAACATTGTAGTTCATCACAAAATTATTTGGGTGATCCACCTAAAATAACCTCACCACTCAAGAATGTGGTTTATCAATTTAGAGCCGCAAAACAAAAAAATGAGCAAATCAGTTTTACTGCTAATAGTGATGGTGATGTTAAATCACTTTATTGGTTTGTTGATAACAATTTTATTGGGCAAACCGAACCTCGTAAGGCTCTTAGCTGGATCCCAACACAAAGCGGGACTTTCAAAATTTTAGTGCTTGACGATATGGGGCGAAGTGATTCACGGAATATAAAAATCGAACTGTTTGATTAATTAATATGGTAGTTAACCCGAAATGTTAACTATCATCATCTTTTAAGTTATATTACTTGTTTGGCAATATTAATCTCTAATCTATCAGTATGTTCTTTAGCAAAGTTGGCAAATTCAACAAAATGTGGCGTTGTGTTGTGAAAATCAATTGCCTGCTGTGATGCCCATGTTTCGATCACTATGAAGATATTTGAATTATCTATACTTTGATTAAGTTCATAGCGTAAACAACCTGCTTCAGCTCGACTACCTGTTACTAGACGTTTAAAAATTGGCTGAAATGCGTCATAGAATTCTGGTTTAACTGTGATTGTGGCAATAATATTTAATTGACTCATGTTAGTAGACTACCTATATTTCAAAATAAGTTGTTAGTGTAGTATACGCTTGCTACAGCTAATATCCAAAAGCTGTATTTAAGGTTAATAATCTCATTTTTGTGACAATAAATTATTATTAATAAATAATTAGTTAGTATTAAATATCTTATTTTTATAGACATTAAACTGATTAAAGATGTTTTTCAAAAGCAAAAAATCTAAAAAATAATACTTTAACCATTTCATTTATTTATATATTTTATGAATTATAGTACTTGCTATTACCAATATTTTGGTTAGAATTCCTGCAGTTTTGAATCGATATGGCGTTAGTACAATGAGTAATAGTAAATCAATCATTTTAACCAATAAAATTATTGATATTATATTATATTTTGTCCTCCTTTTTTGGAGGATTTTTTTGTCTGCACCATTCGATTTTATCTTTTTATTTTAAACAGAATTGTAGAGGCAGATTATGACCGATAATAAAAAAATGCTATTAACCAGTCGAGATCAAAGCTTAAAAGCTTATTTAATCAATAAAATTAAGCAAAATGGTGGTTGGGTTAATTCGCATATGCATGCAGATCGTGCTTTTACTATCTCGGTTGATAGTTTTGATATTTATCAAAAACAATCATTAATTGAAAAATGGGATACGCTAGATAAAGTCAAAGCGTCGATGAGCGAGGAGGATTATTATCGACATTTTAGTATGGCGGTTGAGCGAATGATTGAGCAAGGTGTTAGTGCCATGGGATCGTTTGTTGATATTGACCCTATTGCAGAAGAGCGTGCTATTAAAGGGGCATTACGGGCTCGAGAAACCTATAAAAACGACATCATCATAAAATTAGTCAATCAAACACTTAAAGGTGTTATTGATAAAGAGGCGCGTTATTGGTTTGATAAAGGCGCTGATTTGGTTGATATTATTGGCGGTTTGCCACGTCGTGATGAGCGTGATCATGGTGAAGGTATGGGACTTAAACATCTTGACGTTTTAATGCAAACTGGTAAATCATTAGGCAAAATGGTGCATGTGCATGTTGACCAATTTAATTCACAAGATGAAATCGAAACAGAACAGCTTACTGATAAAACCCTTGAACACGGTATGCATGGACGTGTGGTTGCGATTCATAGCATATCAATTACTGCGCATAGTTTAGAGTATCGTCAAAAACTCTACAAAAAAATGCAAGAAGCCAAAATGATGGTTATCGCCTGCCCATTTGCTTGGATCGATAGCCCTCGCCGTGAAGAGCATGGCCCTACTCGTAACTCACTAACGCCAGTGGATGAACTCGCCGCTGCGGGTATTCCTGTTGCTATTGGCACGGATAATGTCAGCGATTACATGCTACCGTTTTCAACGGGTAACATGTGGGAAGAACTTAAATTATTAGTCACTGGATGCCGTTATACCGATTTAGATAATGTGGTGAATGTGGCAACTAAAAATGGGCGAATGGTGCTAGGTATTGATTGATTTGGGGTAGAATCAGCTTGTAATTCCCTTCTTAAAATAGTAAAGCCCCAAAAGTAGGGAATTATCTATAATAAAAGTAAAGTAGGATTAGAACACGAAAACAAACTGCGTAATTTTTACGTAAGCTATGCCATCACTATTGCTATTTATTCGACTGTTCATTTTTAGGTTATATTTTGTAAAAAATATTCAGGAGTCTATACCGTTTGGTGATAAAAAACATTAAAAAACAATTAGATAAAAAAGCAAGTTTTTAAGTTATGTATTAAGACATCAACCAGAAGCCATTGGTATAACCTTAAACATTGAGGGATGGGTCGATATTAATAAACTGATCTTACAAGCTAATCAACATGGCGAATCTATAACTAGGGAGTTGATAGAAGAAGTTGTCAAAACAAGTGATAAAAAGCGTTTTACTATTTCAGATGATGGTTTAAAAATACGAGCCGCGCAAGGTCACTCAACACAACAAGTAAAAATTAATCATATAGAACAAGTTCCCCCCAAATTTCTATATCACGGCACCGCAACACGTTTTATTGATTCAATTAAAGAAAAAGGATTAATTGCCAGCGATCGCCATTATGTTCATTTATCGATTGATGAACAAACCGCAAATACCGTAGGAAAACGACACGGTAAACCAATTGTATTAAAAGTAAAATCATTACTAATGTATCAACAAGGCTTCAAATTTTATTTAGCCGATAACGGTGTTTGGCTAACTGGTACTGTCCCAAATACTTTTTTAATCTTTGACTAAATATGATTTAATCCAGACTGAGCTTGTTAATATTTAACGAATTAAAGCAAACCTGCAAATAAATAAAAGATAACATTCAGTTTACTCATTGAACACTCATTTACTAAAATGAGCATCAATGAGTAAGTCGTTTTTATTCAATTAAGTTTGAGTTATGGCATTTATAGCAATTATAAATATGAAAGATCTCGAACCATATCTTCTAGATATACTTTTAACTCTGTTAATTGCTGTTCTTTTGCCGCTTGAAGTAAGCTATCTTTACTTTGTAATGTTCCTTCGCTGTAATTACGCAAATTTGCTGGTACATTGCCAGAATAGATATAATCATGCTTTGCAGATGTTTTAACAATATTAAATGATTTACTGTAACTATAGATGCCATGAGCTTCAATTTCAGTCGTTAAGGTAAGTTTATTGCTGTGAGTCACCGTTTGTAAATTAAATGGTTGATCTTTATAGGTCTTGATTTGATTTTTATTGCCGTTTTCGTCAGTAATTTCAACATATTTATCAAATACTTTTTCGGTTTTAGTTTCATTGTTAACCGATTGCCCCAGATCAGAAAATTCAACATTTGTTTTGACACGGATTGTGACATCCGCTTGACTAGGTTCATAAATAATAAATTCTATAAAGTCTTTACTTAATATATCTAGTACATAAGATTTTAATTCTGAAGAATTATAATAAATTTTTATTTTGCCTTTTTTCTTGTACTTTTCTGCTTGTGAAGTTGCATCACGAAAATATCCATATTGTCGATAAGCTGAAACTGCTGATGCATAGTATTGAGCTACTTCTCGGAATTGATAACGATGAATTGCTGTTTTTGCTAGTTGTTGAGCTTGATCGTAAGCGATTTCGGCTTGTTGTTGAGAATATTTTCTATCATTATCAATAGAAAGTTTGTCGCTATCTTTGTACTTGCCAAGCGGTTTATATACAGCCGAGGCATTATTAAATGCGTCTGATGCTGCTTTATAGTCACCTTGCTTTTCTAATATTTTTCCTTGATCATAATACTCTTTAGCAGCAAGGTGCATATATTTGGTGTTAGCATTTTTGTATAACGCTTCAATGTTTTTGTAATTATATAGTTCTAAACCTTTTTGGTATAATTCTGCTTTTTGTTGATAGCTTTGGCTATCTTTGCCTGCTATAGAGTTACCATAATCATAATATTGTTTAGCAATGGTTTGTTCTAGCTTTGTGATATCGTATTTATCATTGAAAAAACTGACCGTTTGGCTATAAAAACGATCTCTTAACATCATTTTCATTTTAAGTAGGCATTGATAAATATCAATACGATTTTTGTAATCGTTGCTTGGTGTGTTAGCTAAATTAGTTTCGTAATGAGCCATAATATTACTGACCATCGTGATTAATTTTTCAGCTTTATCTTTATCAAATTTTGCTTCACCTTTTTCTTCAATACTACGTGTTAATAAACTTATACTTTCTAAATATTTTCCTTCTTTATAAGCCTGTTCAGCGGTACGAACATGGCAAGCTGTTAAAAGAAAAATAAATAACATTGTTATGGCTATCCTCATAATATTTCCTTTCTAGTAGGTTTTAACTAAATTACCAATTCATTGCAAATAAAACTATTTTATTAATTGTAACTAATTAAATTAGTCCGTATTTGTTGCTGATTAGCTTATAAAAATTTTTAAATAATGTATTAACTTTTTTTGCTAAACAACAATTAAATCGAAATTAATAGATTAAAATCAATAGATGATAATGACAATAATAGAGAGTTAGATAATATTTTGAAAACTCTCAATAAAGCTAACTTTATTGAGAGTATAAAAAACTATTTTCTGGTTGTTTTTTTTGCTGTTGCTTGACGCGGTGAACGTTGGGCTTTTGATAAATTGACTAGTTTAGCTCGTTTAGGGCGCTGCAACCGTTTGTCGGATGAGGTTTTGACAAAGCTTTTTTCTTGCTGTTGCATACCTACGATTTGGCGCAGGTAATTGACTGATTCAATATCTAACTCAAGCCATGTACCGCGTGATAATCCTTTGGGTAAAGTGATATTGCCATAGCGAATGCGTAGCAATCGACTAACTTGCACATCAATAGCTTCCCACATTCTACGAACTTCCCGATTACGGCCTTCTGTTATAACTACATTAAACCATTGGTTAATTCCATCACCACCTTGTGCTTTAATTGATTGAAATGAGGCTGGGCCATCTTCTAGTTGCACTCCTTTACGAAGTTGGTTAATTTGTTGATCAGTCACATTACCAAATACTCGCACTGCATATTCACGCTCAATCTCGTGCCGTGGATGCATTAATCGATTAGCTAATTCACCATCAGTTGTGAATAATAATAAACCCGATGTATTGATATCAAGTCTGCCAATGTTCACCCAACGAGCATTTTTTAATCTAGGTAAACGCTCAAAAACCGTCGCACGTCCTTGAGGATCGTTTCGTGAACAAATTTCACCTTCTGGTTTGTAGTAAGCTAGTACTCGGCAAACTTCTTTTTCTTTGCTTCTTAGCTGAACTAAATGACCATTGATACGAATTTTCGGATTGGCATTAACATCAACCCGATCACCTAATGTGGCAATTTTACCATCTACACTGATTTTACCGTCCACAATCATTGCTTCAATCTCTCGGCGTGATCCATTACCTAAATTAGCTAATACTTTTTGGAGTTTTTCAGTATTATCATGTACCGATGTTTTGCGTGTAATAGCTGGTACTCTTGAGGTTTTTGGTTTTTCATAGAGTTGCTTTTCCTTTGCTTTAACGCTATTTGTCTTTTTGCCAAGTTGTGGGAATGCTGATTTGCTATTTTTCATAAAATCCTCGCTGTTACCTTCTCAGGTATCAATTTTCTATTAGCTATATTGTCGATATATTGACAATAAAAAATGGACATTTATTCGAATGGCTTAGTGTCTCCACTTCCTTTACGAATAATTGTTGGATAGTCATTAGTCAAGTCAATTACGCTGGTAGGTTGTTGACCTATATAACCACCGTGCACAATCGCATCAAGCTGATAACCTATTTTATCTTCTATTTCGTCGGGATCGGATTGCGCTTGGTCATCATTAGGTAAAATTAATGTTGCAGTCATTAATGGCTGCCCTAATAATTCGAGCAACGCTAAATCAATTTTATTATCAGGAATTCTTAGTCCAATTGTTTTGCGTTTTTCATTCATCAATCGACGGGGTACTTCTTTACTTGCCTGTAAAATAAAAACATATTTACCAGGGGTATTATTTTTTAGTAACCGAAAAGTTGTGTTATCTACAAAAGCATAACTAGATAGTTCAGAAAGATCACGGCACATCAAGGTAAAGTTGTGATTTTTATCAAGTTGACGAATTTGACAAATTCGATCAACGCCTGACTTATTATCAAGTAAACAACCCAGCGAATATCCTGAATCTGTTGGAAAAGCTATAACACCACCATCATTTAATATGTTGACAACTTGATTTAATAATCGAGTTTGCGGATTATCTGGATGAATATAAAAAGTTTGACTCATAATTTTCTTTTATACCAATTATTGTTGTTAATCTGATTTGCATGATTAAATTTTATACTGTTAATCTTATGATAAAGCACGAATATAAATCCATTGTAATCCAGATTTATTTAGAGTTTCCAATTATGCCAAATTGGTATAACACTACCGGGCAATGGGGTTGTTTTACCTAAATCTAAATAGGTGTCAACACCATGAAAATCCGATCCTTGTGATGCTAATAGTTCAAATTCATTGGCTAATTTAGCTAATTTTTGTAAATCGTCTTGTGTTTGCCTGCTTTGTGAAACTTCAATTGCATCCCCACCACTAGCTTTAAACTCACTTATTAATAATTTCAATTTAGTTAAAGTTAGATCATAGCGACTTGGATGCGCAAGTACTGCTTGCCCTCCTGCAGCATGAATGGCATTAACCGCATCTGAAATACTACACCATGTTGCAGGTACATAAGCATAACCACCTTTGCCTAAGTACGTTTTAAAAGCGCGTTTGATGTCTTTAACATAGCCGTTAGCAACTAAAAATCTTGCAAAATGGGCACGCGAAACAATGTCTCCTTTTGCAAATTGTTGTGCTTGTTGATAAGCGTTTTCAATGCTAACTTTAGCTAATTTATGGCTTATAGCCAACGCTCGATCGATTCTTCCTTGTTCTTGTGATGATAGTAGTGCCATTAACTCAGGATGTGCAATATCAATATTTAACCCAACAATATGGATTTCGTTGTTTTTCCAAGAAGTTGATATTTCAACACCACAAGCTAATTTAATAGGTAAATTTTCGTTAGCAATCGTTTTTTGAGCTTCAGGTAAACCTTTAACGGTGTCATGATCGGTAATAGCCAAAATAGCAATTTGGTTATCCACAGCTCTTTTGACAAGATCGCTAGGTGTTAAAAGACCATCCGATGCCGTAGTATGTGAATGTAAATCAACGATCATTTTTTTCTCGAAAATTATTTTGAAACGTGTAATATACCACACAATTTGCATGACCACTAAAAGGTATATTATGAAAGATCAAATTCGCCTTGCTCAACAAGATACTAGCACAATTATTGAGGAACTATTAGAAGATGGTAGCGATCCTCATGCACTTTATATCATTGAGCATCACATTTCATCACAACATTTTGATAAATTAGAAAAAGTGGCAGTAGAAGCCTATAAATTAGGCTATGAGGCAACCGATCCCGATGAAGATATTGACGATGCAGGCAATGTTATTATCGCTTTTGATATTGTTACTGAAAGCCTACTCAATGCCGAACTAATAAATGCACAAATTGCAGAAATCATCGCACTTACTACCCAATTTGGCGTCACATATGATGGTTGGGGTACTTATTTTGAAGATGGGAATGATAACGATTTTGATGAAGCTGAGCTTATGGAGACACTTCATTAAATATCATCAACTCCCTTTCTTAGGCTTTATTCTTATCCGATAAACGGATAAGAATATTAGTGTTTTAAAGCTTAATTTAGCTTTTCTATACGACTTGTTCTTTTTTGATCTGATGAAATACTACGAATAGAGATAGTGTTATCTTTATTAATTGCCACTGGAACAGTATAAAGTTTCCAATTTTTTCCATTATTCGTTGAATATTCAATGTTTAAACCAGGAAATACAATATTGGCGTTTAATTTACCATTTACAATTTTTGCACCAGGGATAGGTAATCTATAATTTATACCCGCAAGATCAAGTTTAGCTAGCTCTCTTTGTCCAAGTAAATTAGCAAAGCGATTCCAATCATCATGTAACGCTTTGCTATCTACATAATGTGTTTCACCTTGCTGATATTGGCGATCTTTTTGATAAGCCATTTCCCAATCAGCTTGATGCCAAGCCCTTTCAGCAACCGCTAGTAAACGAGGAAAAGCCATATATTGCATTTTGTTATCACTACGGATATCTTCAGTCCAAATTTGTGCTGATAGCCCATAAGCACCTGACCAGTTCATAGTACCTTTAGCTGTAAATGGATTACCATCTCGGTCAACCGAAGTTTCAGCATTTTGTGGTAAATTATTGGGCGCAAAGCTAAATATTTTACGTTCATCACTAAAACGTGTTGCCCAATAGTAACCACTCTCTTTTGGATTCACTTCATATGGCATATCTAAATAAACATAGTCTGGATTAGAGATAATTACTTGATAACCTTTATTTGTCCATTCATTAACTGAATCAAATCCCCCCCAATATAATGTGTCCCAAAAGTTAACTGTGACTTTATCAACCGCAAAAGATTTGGCATTTTCGGCATGTTTCATACCATCTTGCCATGCTTGCATATGGTTTATGCCATGATCTTTAATAATGGTACTGACTTGTTGTGCAAAATAACTTGGTAGATGCTCAATATCTTTCACTTTGCCTTTTCTTACAAAAGTTTGACAAGCTTGTGATTTAGCCCATGGATGATCTTCAATACTTTGATCAATAGTACCTTTAATATCAGTTTTTTCTTTTGCTTGCAGATCTTGATAACCTGTACCTAAACGGATATTTTTAGCTTCATCACCACCAAAATGCCAAGTATTAAGCGGTTGCCCTGCTTCAATATGCATTTTTGCGATTTCATCGATAACTTTATTAACAAAGCGTTTAGATGAATCAAGACAAGGATTCAAATAGCTTAAGCGATTATAAAATTGTACCGTTGTGGTATTGGATGTATCGGTTGGATCAACTAAACGATACTCATTAGCTTGTTGCTCTTTTCCTTCATTCATTAGGCGTTTATAACGTGCTTCCATTGATACTATTGCGGCTCTGGCATGTGCAGGCATATCGATTTCAGGAATAACCTCGATAAAGCGTGCTTTTGCATATTTGACAATTTCAATGTAATCATTACGACTTAAAAATCCTGATCCACTCGTATTACTATCAGGTCCCGAACCTAATTGTGGTAATAAACAATTTTGCTCCGTGAGGTCGTGACAGCGTTTACTACCGATATCGGTTAGCTCTGGTAATCCAGAAATTTGAATTCGCCAACCTTCATCGTCACTTAAGTGAAAATGAAATTTATTCATTTTATATTTTGCCATTTGATCTAATAAACTTAATATGGCTTGTTTAGATTTAAAATTACGCCCAATATCAAGCATAATCCCTCGATAAACAAAACGTGGCGAATCGACTGCATTTAGCATTGGTATTGAATTTGAATGATTTACGGGAATGATAGATAAAATGGATTGAATGGCATAAAAAATTCCTGCTTCATCATAAGCGGTGATTAATGTCTTATCCTTTTTGATATCTAATTGATAAGCGCCAAATTTTTCTTGCTTAAATTGTTTAGGATCAACGGTTGCTTTTATTTGATAACCTTTTCCTGTTACTGCAATGTTTAATGCTTTAAATTGTGCTTTTAAAATAGCTAAACTTTCTTGATTTAAACCATTAAGGATCAAATTAACTCCTTGCTGATCAATTATAACATCCTCTTTACCTATTGTAAGTTTGCTTGGTGTCGGTAGAATTTGCCCTCGTAACGATGATTCAGATAATTTATTAATATCGGCGTTATATTCAAAACGGTTAGCAGGCGTCATTAAAATATTGTGATCATCAGCCGTTCTTTTCCATTGTTGTTTTATTGGTGCAACAAATGCTGATAAATTGTCAGAATCCGTATTAGTGTTAGCAATAACTTTGGGGTTAGCATCACTGGAAGTTACATACCAACGTGGCATAACATCACTTTCACTAAGCATCCAATATTCCCCAATAATTGGAATATTCACCGTTGTATTGGCAGGAAAACCAGTGAACTTTTCTGTTGGCTCAAGCTTATGTAAATCACCTGTAATATGGGTGATTTTAAACTGATCATTGTCTACAGCTAGAATCATTCTGATATTATCAAAATAGATAGCCCAATCTTTATTATTAATGGCTGTTCCAGTATTTTTAAGTGAAATCATGATTTTATTACAAGAAGCCCAATCAGCACCTAAAGCTGAACAGTTAACGCCATTTGAGTTTGCTTGATTGTCGACAACTTCATATTTAACATTAAGTTGAGAACTAATCAAATCAGCAATTTGTTGAGAAGCATGCACTGATTGAATCGCACATATATTTAACAAAGAAAGAATTGAAGTTGCTAATATCGTTGCCTTAATCTTTTTCATCATTTTTTACCTATTTTTGTTTAGCACTAAAAACAGTGAATGGAATAGTAACAATAAATTTAATATCTCGTTCATCTTGGAAAATATTACCGTATCCACCACCCCAGCTCGGTATATTTGAATGGTTGTTATATTTGGTATAGTGCAATTGGAAGGTTGTATCTTTTGCCCAACTTTCTTGCACGGTATAACCTAAATCAAAGTTATATGCAGATTCAATCAAACGCTGTTTTTGATTGTATTGACGATTAGTGCTAGGTTTTGCATCCCAACCATAGGCATAAGACGCACCTGTTTTCCAACCCGCTAAATAATGAGATAGATGACTTAAATCATAAGTCACTTCAGCAAACACTGCTTTTTCACCATTGGCATTGAAGTCTGAGCGAGAATTCCACCATATATCTAAACGACCATTTGATGAAGCATAATCAGGTGTCATACGCTGTAAAAAGAATCCCTGTTCTCCATCAGCTTTAACCGAAACGCCTTCAAATCGTAGACCGATAGCACCAACTTGATAGCCTAATGTTGCTGCTTGCAACCACGCTAAGCCATCATATACATCTGTACCTTTATGCGATTGATCTTTAGCGCCATAAAATTGGTAGCTCATAATCATAGGATTATCAAACACTTCCATTTTATAAGATACTTTACCAAAAAATTGGTTCATATAATTTTGTGCTTGTCCAAATGCACTTTCTAATACTAAGTCATTTTTAAAGTCATACTTCAAACCGGCAGAATGTAAATAATTAATTTTTTTACCTTTTCCCCACTGTTTAAATTCATAAAGCCGTTTATACCAAGGTGCTTTATATTTATCACTCCACATATATGACATCGACAATGCTCCAGCGCTATCAAAATCAAGAGTTGACCCTACCTCAAAACCTCGATAAGTACCTGGTAATAAACTCCAGTGTGGTGCAAGTAACGTTTGACCTGAGGGTTGAATATAACCTGCTTTTACCCAAAATAATTCGTCAATTTTAAAATTTGCTTGTGCTTTATAAAAACTAAGTCCACTGACATCTTTCTTCCAATCCTCATCCCAACGGGTATGAGCACCACTAAATCCTATTTCATTTGGGTGTCCATTACCGCCATTACTGACTTCCCAAGCGCCATAACCACCAAGTTCAATAGCCAATCTATCGGCAATATAGCCTGATTTAAAATCCAAATTAGTATTGAATGAAGTGTGTCTTAGGTTTTTTTCATACTTATGTGTATCAATATCTTTGCGTTCACGATCACGATTCCAGAAAAAGATATTACCAGTTAATGAAGCATCATCGAAAAAATGATTTTCATAGACGGCATCAACTGGAGTTGTTACCCCCATTAAAACAGAAAAAGAAAAAATAAGTTTAGTTAAAAGATTTAATCGGTTAGGTATCATTTTTGCATTATAAATATTCATATTTATTTTCCTAAAATAATGAAATTATGCTATTTAACTTACAGTAAAACTTATTAACATATGATTATTATTAATAAATTGAACTTCAAAGTAACTTTTATTTTAAACATTCGAAAACTAAGCTTTATTTAGGAACATATTTAAATTCAGATATGAGGTAAATATGTATTTTTATAATGCATAAACATATTTTATCTAGCAAATTAAACACTCTAAATCGTGATCATAATCACTAAAAAGATCGATTTTTATGCTAATTTTTAGATAAAAGTCACAACTTTTTTTATTAAAAAAAATAATATAACGGACTTTTTTAGAATTTTTTAAACTTATGACGGTATAGAATCCTGAATATTTTTTACAAAAATATCACCTAAAATATAAACCTTTGTATAAATATCCCATTGTAAATGACCAACCCACGTACAAAATTACGTTAGTATTAATCATTAAAGTCACATTATTTAATATGTTATGACGATTTTAGAAGATGTTAATGAATATGTTCTAGATGAACGTTTGGTGTCAATATTTAGTCTATCACCAATTTTATTTATAATATCAACACGCTACCTATGATTTAGGATATGGCATTTTTTATGTATATTTATTACTGTGGTTGAAAAATTGAAGATTAAAAAGTAAGTAATTTCTAAAGATTAATAACGTAAAATGACCACCAAATAAAAAAGAGAAATCACATTTGGTTTCTCTTTTTTATTAATATGCTAAAAATACCATTTACTTTATAATAAATAACGTTTTTTTAATTGTAGCTAAATAATTAAACTCTTAATGTTCAGTATCAATTTCATCAAAACTTTTTACTAGTTCATCAATGGCTTTCATCTGTTTTAAGAAAGGTTCCAATTTTGCTAGTGGTAACGCTGACGGTCCATCACATTTTGCATGACTTGGATCTGGGTGGGATTCTAAAAATAACCCAGCAATACCAACAGCCATGCCCGAGCGTGCAAGTTCAGTTACTTGGCCACGACGTCCACCTGATGCTGCTCCCATAGGATCACGGCATTGAAGAGCATGAGTAACATCAAAAATAACTGGTGACCCTTTGCTTGCTTTTTTCATAATGTTAAAACCAAGCATATCAACCACTAAGTTGTCATAACCAAAACAGCTACCACGATCACAAAGGATGATTTGATTGTTACCAGCCTCTTCAAATTTTTCAACAATATTACCCATCTGCCCTGGACTAACAAATTGTGGTTTTTTGACATTAATTACTGCGCCTGTTTTAGCCATTGCAACAACTAAATCAGTTTGTCTTGCTAAAAAGGCAGGTAATTGAATTACATCAACCACATCAGCAACGGGTTGACATTGTGCTTCAGTATGTACATCAGTAATAATTTTAACGCCAAATTGTTGTTTAAGCTCTTGGAATATTTTTAGCCCTTCTTCTAATCCTGGTCCACGATAGGAATGAATTGATGAGCGATTTGCTTTATCAAAAGAGGCTTTAAAAATATAAGGAATATTCAGTTTATTGGTAACGGTGACATAATGTTCACAGATTTTCATCGCTAAATCACGAGATTCAAGCACATTCATACCACCAAATAATACAAAGGGTAGATCATTAGCGACAGTAATGTCACCAACGTTTACTTTTTTTTGTTGCATAATAAAATTTTCCTAGTTAAGGTTTAAACCAGCGACCAAGGGTGACTCTGTCATTACCGCTATAGTCGGTGAAGGTTTCTACTAATTGAAATCCATGTTGTTTAAAAACTGTTTGCACTGC
Source organism: Gilliamella sp. Choc5-1 (assembly GCF_001690595.1). Taxonomy (GTDB): domain Bacteria; phylum Pseudomonadota; class Gammaproteobacteria; order Enterobacterales; family Orbaceae; genus Gilliamella; species Gilliamella apicola_M. The sequence continues at coordinate 52,657 of NZ_LZHH01000109.1, read as the reverse complement.
CTCGCCTTGTTTCCAACCATGTTCTATTAATAACCACCCATATTGGTTTAAGTGTTTAGTTGCACCTTGTACAATTAGTTTAATATCAGCTAAACCATCATCTTCAGAAACTAATGCGCTTCTTGGTTCGTAGCGTACATCGCCTTGAGATAAGTGAATGTCTGTTGGCTCAATATAAGGAGGATTACTGACAATCATTGAAAACTTTCTATTCTTTATTGGCTTGTACCAATCACCTTGTAAAAAATAAACATTATTCACCCCGATTTGGGTCGCATTTTTTTGAGCTAAAATTAGGGCATCTTTATTTTTTTCAATTGCGGTAAATAAACAGTCTTGACGTTCGGTTGCCATTGCAATAACTATCGAGCCGGTTCCCGTGCCAAGATCCAATACTTCACAAGGCACTTTAGGAAGGTACTCTAAACCTAATTCAACTAATTTTTCGGTATCCGGTCTAGGTATTAAAGTGGCGTTAGAAACATTAAACTTTAAGGACCAAAACTCTTTTTCGCCAGTTATATAAGCGATAGGCTCACCATTTTTCCTGCGTTCTAAACATTCAGATAAAGCAATCAATTCATCATCAGTTAGCAATGTTTCACTGAACGCCATTAAAAATGTCCGCGTTTTTTGCGTAACAAAACTCAGTAAAATTTCAGCATCTCGCTTTGGGCTTTCACTATCTGTTAAGGTTTGAGATGCACTTTTAAGCCATTGTAAGTATGTCATTCATCTTGTTCCGATAAAGCTGCTAGTTGATCAGCTTGATATTCCTGCACAATCGGATCGATTAGCATCTCTAATTTTCCTTCCATGACTTCATCTAAACGGTAAAGCGTTAAATTAATTCGATGATCGGTTACTCGACCTTGTGGATAATTATATGTTCTGATTCTATCTGAACGATCGCCTGAACCTAATAGATTTCGACGTGTTGAAGCCTCTTCTTGTTGGCGCTTACGTAGTTCCGCATCTTGAATTCTTGCAGCTAAAACTGACATTGCTTTGGCTCTGTTTTTATGTTGCGATCGCTCATCTTGACATTCAACAACGATGCCCGTAGGAATGTGGGTAATACGAATAGCAGAATCTGTTGTATTAACATGCTGACCACCTGCGCCAGATGAACGATAGGTATCAATTTTTAAATCAGCAGGGTTGATTTCGGGCATTTCTGCTTCAGGGACTTCCGGTAAAACAGCAACGGTACAAGCAGAGGTATGAATACGACCTTGAGATTCTGTTTCCGGTACACGTTGGACTCGGTGTCCACCTGATTCAAATTTTAAATTACCATAAACACCATCCCCACTAACTAACATAATAACTTCTTTATAGCCACCATGTTCACCATCATTTGCACTCATAATCTCAACACGCCAATTCCGTGATTCGGCAAATCTTGTATACATTCGTGCTAAGTCGCCAGCAAAAATAGCCGCTTCATCACCACCAGTTCCAGCTCTAACTTCGATAAAACAATTATAATCATCATTAGGATCTTTAGGTAATAGTAAAACTTGTAGTTGCTTTTCTTGTTCTTCAACTCGACTTAATGCTTCGTTTAACTCCTCTTGTGCCATTTCACTCATTTCAGGATCAGATAGCATCATTTTAGCTGTCTCAATATCCTCTTGTGTTTGCTTCCAATCAGAAAAACACTTAACCACCCCTGTTAATTGAGAATATTCTTTAGACAAAGTGCGAAAGCGATTTTGATCCGCAATAACCGAAGCATCAGACAATAATGCTTGAACTTCTTCATAACGCTCTTGTAGCATTTCTAATTTGTTGATAATTGAAGATTTCATAAAAATATATATTAGATGATATAAATTAATTAAATTTGTGGGGCATTATATACTTAATCACTTTTAAAATACAGTTTGAGCTAACTATCAAACTTATATTGCATAAACAATATATGGCATGGTGAGAGAATAAACCGAAATATTATAGACATAATAAAAAGTATTTTATAAACTTAATGTTGGCTTATTTTAGTCTTATGATTATGGTCAACAACTTATTTGTAGCAATTTTCTATTTTTATCAATTATGTTAACTAAATTCTATGACAAAATAATTTTTAAAATCTGAAAAAATGATAATTGAAATTGAAAGTTTTTATGGTAATACATTAATTTCAGGCAAAGCTTCATCAATAGGGCAGCTAAAATCGCGTATGATGAAAGTTCTCAATGATGTAGGTTCCGAAAATTTCACTCACATATTTTGCTTTCGTTATGGTTATCAAATTTATCCGTATAATAAAAATATTGCTGTAGACTATGTGATTGATTTAGATATTTACCACGTTTATCAGCCTTACCATTAATCCCTACTGATTAATTTAGTTTCAAAAATTTCTTAAAAAAACTGAATAAAATGATGTGCATTTAGATTTAAAAGTACTAAAAAAGGTGCAACAGGAAAGGCGTGTTCAAATATTCAATTTTGATCAGCTAATTTTCCTACATAGTTTAAATCATTTTTATTTCTCCATTTTCAGGATTTTAAATCCAATCCAAATGGATCAACTTCCAAATTAGAATCGAACGTATATGCATAAAAATTCGGGTTATTACCTGCCAGCCCGATAGGGTCTTGACTTATATAAGTTCCTGTATTACTGTCGTAATACCTGAAACGATTATAATAAAGTCCATCTAGTTCTTGGTCTTCATACTGCCCCAGTTGCCGGAACGGAATAAACGGCTGATTGTTAAACGAATCTTCCCGTATTCTGCCATAGATGTCAAATTCCACCTGCCAAACCAGTTCATCTTTATCATCATAGGCCTGAGCCGGTCTGCCCAAATAGTCCGATACAATTGAGTAGGACTTGCCATTACATAGCTTAGCAGTGGGTGCTAAACTTCCTTCCTCATAAACCCAAGTGGTCAGGTTTTGGACCGGTTCGGGGTGGTCCAAAATAAGCATTCCCAGCTCATCAGAAATAACCTTAGGACGCCGTGCACACTGATAATGCCATTCATGCAATAAAACATTACCATCCCAAAGATAGCGATAAATCTTTGTATGGACAATTTTCGCTGTTTTTGTTCCTGCTAGAAAACATCAAGTTTTTACATTTCATATGCTTAAAATAATTCACTCAAAATACATAACTTGAGATTTATCAGGGGCATGAATTTAATTAATTGATTTTTATTTGTTTTCTACATAAACGTAGTGCACTCCTGAAACTTTTTGACAAAAATTATCTTATAAAAAATAAAAATGCCGTTAGTTTGAGCTAACGGCATTTTATTAAGTATATAAATGACTTATTATTACTATTTCTTCTTCGCCTTAGCATTTGGTAAATCAGTGACTGAGCCTTCATAAATTTCAGAGGCTAAGCCAATTGATTCATGCAATGTTGGGTGAGCATGAATTGTTAATGCAATATCTTCGGCATCGCAACCCATTTCGACAGCTAAGGTGATTTCACCAAGTAATTCACCGCCATTTGCACCAACAACCGCACCACCTAATAGGCGATTATCTGCTTTATTGAAGATCAGTTTTGTCATCCCTTCAGAGCAATCAGAAGCGATAGCTCGTCCTGAAGCTGCCCATGGGAAGATTGATACTTCATAATCAATACCTTTCTCTTTCGCTTCTTTTTCAGTTAAACCAACCCAAGCAACTTCAGGTTCAGTATAAGCGATAGAAGGAATGGTTTTTGGATCAAAGAAGTGTTTTTTACCTGCAATTACTTCTGCTGCCACATGACCTTCGTGTACGCCTTTGTGCGCAAGCATTGGTTGACCAACAATATCTCCAATTGCATAGATATGCGGAACATTGGTACGCATCTGTTTATCGACTTCAATAAATCCACGGTCAGTAACATTAACGCCTGCTTTTTCGGCACTAATTAATTTACCATTTGGTGTACGGCCAATTGCTACTAATACCGCATCATAAGTATGAGTTTCGGTGCTGCCGTCTTTCTTTTCCATGGTGACATAAATTGCATCATGTTTTGCTTCAACGGTAGTAACTTTAGTTTCCAATCGTAACGTGAATTTCTTTTGGATCTGCTTAGTAAAGACTTTAATTACATCTTTATCAGCAGCCGGAATCACTTGATCAAACATTTCAACTACATCGACTTCTGAACCAAGTGCATGGTATACAGTCCCCATTTCAAGACCTATAATTCCGCCACCCATTAATAATAATTTTTTAGGAATGGTGGTTAAGGCTAAGGCATCTGTAGAATCCCAAATACGAGGATCATCATGTGGAATAAAAGGCAACTTGATTGGACGAGAGCCCGCTGCAATAATCGCATTATCAAAGGTGATCTTAGTGATTCCTTTTGATGAAGTTACCTCCATTGTATGACTACCAGTAAACTGTGCTTCACCTTGAATCACATTGACTTTGCGCATTTTGGCCATACCAGCTAGTCCATTAGTCAGTTGACTAATGACTTTTTCTTTCCAACCGCGCACTTTGTCTAATTCAAGTCTAGGTGTACCAAAATGGATACCATGTTCGGTTAATGATTTTGCTTCATCCATTACTTTAGCAACATGAAGTAATGCTTTTGATGGAATACAGCCTACATTTAAACAAACACCACCAAGTGTTGAATAACGTTCAACAAGGGTAACTTCTAGTCCAAGGTCGGCAGCACGAAACGCAGCGGAATAACCCGCTGGTCCTGCTCCTAAAACCACAACTTGTGTTTTAACATCTTGACTCATAATTTGATCTCCTTAATTACATCACTAAACGACGTAAGTCGGATAAGACGTTAACAATATGGCTTAAGAAGCGTGCACCATCAGCACCATCAATAACTCGGTGATCGAATGATAATGATAATGGCAACATTAGCCGTGGTGTAAACTCTTTGCCATTCCAAACTGGTTTCATGCTAGAGCGAGATACACCTAAAATACCAACTTCTGGCGCATTAACAATTGGTGTAAACGAGGTTGTACCAATGCCACCAAGGCTAGAAATAGTGAAACATCCACCTTGCATATCGCTACCTGTCAATTTACCTTCACGTGCCTTTTTAGAAATTGCCGCAAGCTCACGAGAAAGTTCAACAATACCCTTTTTATCAACATCTTTAAATACTGGTACTACAAGACCATTTGGTGTATCGACAGCAACGCCAATATTAATGTATTTTTTGATAATTAAGGTTTGGGCATCTTCAGATAATGAGCTATTAAAGCGTGGATACGCTGTTAATGCACTTGCTACCGCTTTCATGATAAACACAAGTGGCGTGATCTTAAGATCAAGTTTTTTCTTATCTGCTTCTGCATTTTGTTGCTTACGGAATGCTTCTAAATCAGTAATATCTGTTTCATCAAATTCTGTCACATGCGGAATCATTACCCAGTTACGGTGTAAATTTGCACCTGATACTTTTTGAATTTTAGTTAATGGTAAACTTTCAACTTCACCAAATTTGCTAAAATCAACTTTAGGCCATGGTAATAGACCAGGTAATGCACCACCTGTAGCGCCACTTTCAATTTGTTTAACAGCATTTTTTACGTAAGTTTGAATGTCTTCACGTAAAATACGGTTTTTAGGACCTGTAGCAGTAACTTTTGCTAGATTTACCCCAAATTCACGTGCTAAACGACGTACAGATGGTGTTGCATGAGCATAAGCATCGTTTTCAACAAACTCATTGCTTGATGAAGCAGGCGCTGATTTTGCAGCAACTGGTGCTGGCGTTGGCTCAGGTGCTGCTTTTTCAGCAACAGGCGCTGCGGCAGCTGGAGCTGCTTGAGTAACTGGAGCTGCACTAGATGTGGTTTCAAATTCCATGATTTTGGAACCTGTTTTTACTTTATCACCCACTTTTATCGTGATACTTTTAACCGTACCAGCAATGGTTGCTGGTACTTCCATTGAGGCTTTATCACCCTCAACGGTAATTAATGAATCATCAACAGATATAGTATCACCTACTTTTACCAAAATTTCCGTTACTTCGACTTCATCACCACCAATATCTGGAACTTTTACATCTACAATTTGGCTAGTTGCAGTTGGTGTTACTTCAACTTTTGGTGCTTCTTGTGCTGTAACTGTAGCTGGAGCGGCAGTTTCGCCACCTTGCCCATCAAAGACCATAATGTCAACGCCTGTTTTGACTTTATCGCCAATTTTTACAGAAATAGATTTAACAATACCAGCCTGTGGTGCTGGGATTTCCATTGATGCTTTATCACCTTCAACTGTCATAATTGACTGATCAGCTTCAACTTTATCGCCTATTTTAACCAGAATTTCGGTTACTTCTACTTCGTCACCACCGATATCAGGTAATTTGATTTGAATACTCATTATAATAACCTCTTATGCAATTCGTGGATTAAGTTTATCGGCATTGATTTCGAATTTTTTGATCGCATCTTCAACAACGCTAACTTCAATATCGCCACGTTTAGCAAGTTCACCCAATGCTGCAACCACAACATAAGATGCATCGACTTCAAAGTGATGACGTAAATTTTCACGGCTATCGCTGCGACCGAAACCGTCAGTACCGAGTACTCGATAGCTTTCAGCAGGTACAAATCCACGAATTTGCTCAGCAAACAATTTCATATAATCAGTTGAAACCACCGCTGGATTGTTATTCATAATTTGTGCAACATAAGGCACTTTTGGTGTTTCACTTGGATGCAACATATTATATCGTTCGCAATCTTGACCATCACGAGCAAGCTCTGTAAAGGATGTTACGCTATAAACTTCTGAGCTAATACCATAATTTTTAGCTAAGATTTCAGCCGCTTCACGAACATGGCGTAAAATAGAGCCTGAACCTAGTAACTGAACAGTCGGTTTGCCTTTTTGACCCTCAACGGTATCTAGTTTATAAATACCTCGTCGAATGCCCTCTTCTGCACCTTCTGGCATTGCTGGTTGTGCATAGTTTTCATTGAGAGTTGTAATATAGTAGTAAACGTTTTCTTGCTCACCATACATGCGACGTAAACCGTCTTGCATGATTACCGCAACTTCATAAGCATAAGCAGGATCATATGATATACAGTTAGGGATAGTTAATGCTTGAATGTGACTGTGACCATCTTGGTGTTGTAAACCTTCACCATTTAGCGTTGTTCGACCAGAGGTTCCACCAATCATAAATCCACGTGCTTGTTGATCACCTGCTGCCCACATTAGATCACCAATACGTTGGAATCCAAACATTGAATAGTAAATGTAGAATGGAATCATTGGAAAATCATTTGTGCTATATGAAGTGGCCGCAGCAATCCAAGAAGCCGTTGCACCACATTCATTAATTCCTTCTTGAAGAATTTGACCTTTCTCATCTTCACGATAATAAGCCACTTGTTCTTTATCTTGTGGTGTATATTGTTGACCGTGTGGATTATAAATACCAATTTGACGGAATAAACCTTCCATACCAAAAGTACGTGCTTCATCAGCTAGAATAGGTACTAGACGTGGAGCAAGTTCTTTATCCTTAAGCATAATATTAAGCGCACGGACAAATGCTATAGTGGTTGATATTTCTTTCGATTGAGCTTCAAGTAATGACGCAAATTCACTTAATGGAGGAATTGAAACAGTTCCTGAAAAATGAGTTAATCTAGATGGTACATAACCATGTAACGCTTCACGACGCTCATGAATGTATTTGTATTCTGGCGTGTGTTCCTCAAATTTGATGTATGGTAATTTTTCAAGTGCTTCATCTGTTACTGGAATATTGAAGAAATCGCGAACATGACGTACGCCATCCATATTCATTTTTTTCACTTGGTGTGCAATATTTTTTGCTTCAGCTGCAGCTCCCATGCCATAACCTTTAATGGTGTGAGCAAGAATAACAGTTGGGCGATCTTTGGTTTCTTTTGATCGTTGGAATGCTGCAAACATTTTAGCAGGATCTTGACCACCACGATTTAATCTAAAGATTTCTTCATCAGACATATCTTTAACTAATTCAGCAGTTTCAGGGTATTTACCAAAGAAATGCTCGCGAACATAAGCACCGTCTTTTGATTTTAATGTTTGATAATCACCATCAAGTGTTTCATTCATTAGTCGAATTAACTTACCAGACTTATCTTTTTGGAGAAGTTTATCCCAACGGTCACCCCAAAGAACTTTAATTACGTTCCAACCCGCACCAGCAAATACACCTTCTAGTTCATTGATAATTTTGCCATTACCCGTTACTGGACCATCTAAACGTTGTAAATTACAGTTGATAACAAACACTAAATTATCGAGTTTTTCACGCGTTGCAACGGTAATTGCACCTTTTGATTCTGGTTCATCCATCTCACCATCACCTAAGAAAGCATAAACAGTTTGTTCAGAGGTATCTTTTAGTCCACGATTTTCTAAATATTTTAAAAAACGTGCTTGGTAAATTGCACTAATAGGACCAAGCCCCATTGATACTGTTGGGAATTGCCAGAATTCTGGGAGTAGTTTAGGATGTGGGTAAGAAGGTAACCCTTTACCATGTACTTCTTGGCGGAAATTATCTAATTGTTCTTCGGTTAAACGACCTTCAATAAAAGCTCGAGAATAAATACCTGGTGAGATGTGCCCTTGGAAGTAAATTAAATCACCGCCATCTTTTTCATTACGAGCACGGAAAAAGTGGTTAAAACAGACTTCATAAAAAGTAGCTGCAGATTGGAACGATGCCATATGGCCACCAAGCTCTAAATCTTTCTTTGAAGCTCGTAACACCATCATAATTGCATTCCAACGGACAATTGAACGAATACGTCTTTCTATTTCCCAATCGCCAGGATAAGCAGGTTGCTCTTCTACTGGAATAGTATTGACATAATTGCTTGTTGAAGAACCAAAAAGTACTGGAACACCCCCATCTCTCGCCTTATTAACTATTTGTTCAATAATATACTGTGCACGTTCGACACCTTCTTCTCGAATAATAGACTCAACACTTTTGAGCCAATCTTGTGTTTCAATTGGATCGACATCATTCATTTGCATGTCCGACATATAAAAACCTCTTTTTTGTTTAGAAAAATACAACGTTTTATTCTTAATTACATTAAAAAATGTCACTAATCAAGCTAAAACGCTGGATTACGGAGTTTTATTTATAGCAGTCTGCCATTTTTAAAAAAAAAGTAAAGCAAACTGCTACTTTGAAAAGAATGTTAATTCCTATCAAATTAATCAACTATTTCAATAATAATAACAAAATTAATATTATTTATCTGATAAATAATTAAATTTTAATTAAGAGTAAGTATAAATATTATTTTAATAACTACACTAAAAATAACTACAAGTTGTCAAGTTATTACAAAATCTGTTATATACTTGTAAAAATTTCGATAATATTACTTGAAGACAACAGAAAAAACTATGACCATTAATAATGTCATAATCAAAGACTTAAAAATTAAACCATATGTGTATACCTATCAAGCTATGCATGACTTTACAAAACAACGTAATGAGCATTCTCTTGATGAAATCTGGTTAGTCGAGCATGAACCTGTATTTACCCAAGGTAAAGTTGGTAAAGCAGAACATTTATTAAATCAGACAAATATCCCAGTTATTCAGACCGATCGCGGTGGTCAAATTACTTACCATGCTCCAGGTCAACAAATCATGTATATTTTATTTGATTTAAAAAGACTTAAGATAGGTATCCGAGATATAGTTAGTTATTTAGAAAATAGTGTCATTCAAACATTGCTCCATTATGGTATTATAGCTAATGCAAAGTCTGATGCACCAGGAGTATATATTAACGAAAAGAAAATTTGTTCACTTGGTTTGCATATCAGTCGTGGCTGCACTTTACATGGACTTGCATTCAATGTTGATATGGATCTTTCCCCTTTTAATAACATTAACCCTTGTGGCTACGCCGGATTACAAATGACTCAACTAAAAGAATATGTCTCTCAAATTGACCGTAAAGAGATAAAACAACTATTAACCAATAATTTTATTAAGCAGTTACCTCAAAGATAAGATACCTATTATGCAAAATAATGAAACAATAATCAGAAGTTCGAAATATCGTGATGCCGAAAAGACACGCTTAATTCCAACTGTAACCTTAGAAGATGTCGCACCGCTAAAAAAACCTGAATGGATGCGAATTAAATTATCTGCTCACTCTGATAATATAGCACATATTAAAAACACCATGCGCAAACATGGATTACATTCAGTCTGTGAAGAAGCCTCTTGTCCTAATTTAGCTGAATGTTTTAATCATGGCACGGCTACTTTTATGATTTTGGGCGATATTTGTACCCGCCGTTGCCCATTTTGTGATGTTGCACATGGTCGTCCATTACCACCAGATCAAGATGAGCCAATAAAACTAGCTAAAACTATCCAAGAAATGAAGTTGCGCTATGTTGTTATTACTTCTGTAGATAGGGATGATTTAAAAGATGGCGGCGCTAGTCATTTTTCTTCTTGTACACAAAAAATCCGTGCTTTAAACCCTAGTATCAAAGTCGAAACGTTAACACCTGATTTCCGTGGTTGTATTGATGAAGCAATTGATGTCTTAAGTGATAATCCACCTGATGTATTTAATCATAATTTAGAAAATATACCTCGCTTATATAAGAGAATCCGCCCTGGCGCTAACTATGAAGGATCACTTAAATTACTGGCAGCATTTAAAGAACGATATCCTGAAATTCCTACAAAATCTGGGTTGATGGTAGGACTTGGCGAAACAAATCAAGAATTAATTCAAGTGTTAAAAGATTTACGTAGTCATGGTGTTACTATGTTGACGCTTGGTCAATATTTACAACCAAGTAAATATCATTTACCCGTTGAACGTTATGTTTCGCCACAAGAATTTGAAGAATTAAAGCAAACGGCATTAGCTATGGGATTCACTCATGCAGCTTGTGGGCCATTTGTACGTTCATCTTATCATGCTGATTTACAAGCAATGGGCAAAGAGGTGAAGTAATCTTCACCCCTTTTTATAATTCTACTCAAAAGCTAAATCAATTATCCACAACCATAAAACGGCGATTTTCAGTAACGATTTGCAAAAAGATGGGTAAACTAATTTTTTCTGCTTTTTGCAATTTACCATTAATATCATAAATTTTAGAACGACCAAAAGCATCTAAGACAACCGTTTTATCATCATAAAGTGCAGCTATAGTATTTTCATCACCAGCAACTAGCCATTGTCTAGACTTTTGAGTAAATAGGTTTTTACCTTGACTGTATTGCTGAGGTGGCGTAGTAACATAAAATGCGTCTTGCATTAATGTAAGCATAATATCAGTTTGCGAAGTTGCTTTTGTTATTTGGGCACGGCCTTTATTTGGCCATGATATAATCAATGGTACTTTTAATGATTCTCTGTTAAAGTCGCTTCCTGCATTGCGTAACGCTACTTTTTTCACCTCGTCAATTTTAATATCATTCGAACCAGTAATAACAATAATCGTATCATCATAGGCATTAGATAATTTTAAATAGGCAATTAATGATTCAATGTATTGATCTAGCCTTTTAGCTTCTGATTGAAGATCAGATATCATGATTTTTTTATTTTTATTACCCAATGAATATTGGATTATAGAAAACAAAGGTGCATGATTAGCAAGGCTATTTTGTTCTTCATGCCAAGCCCTCCAGTTTTCTGTTATTTGTTTATTAGATTGTTTTTTAGGTTGTGGTATTGAAAAATTAGATAACAAAGCTGAACGATATAAAGGTTCAGCAAAACCATTTTCCGAAAATAGACCTAAGTTGTAGTGCTGTTTTGTAACGACATCAAGCAATACAGACGGTTTATGTCCAACAAGGATACTATTATAGTAGTTAGGATCTAATCCATAAAACAATGAAAAGTCATTTAAATAGGACTGATTACTTGCTCCATAATGATTAGCAAAGAAAATATTATCTTGAGAAAATTCATTTAACCACGGCATATGTTGAGTTAATAAATTAGTATTCCACCCTTCAATAACAATCATTAACACATTATTTTTTATTGTCTTTTGATTATAAACAATATTTCCTAACGGATATTCAATTGCCATCGCAAAAGGATTCCCTTCTTGAGCAACACGATCACGATAACCATTTTCTTTAATAAAGCCATAACGTTCAAGAAAATGGCGAGCAGTTAAAGGATAAGAAAGTGGTAGGCTTGAACGCTGCATAGTAATTGGTCGATAAAAATTAGCATCAGCCCAGATATGAATCAAATGTGAGGTAACAAAACAAAGAATAAAAAGAATTACTACAGGCTTTGCATAGCGTTTACGTTTACTTAAGCTACGTAATTTTTTCCAGCTCCATACCGAAAATAAAATTTCAATCAACAAAATAAACGGAATAGCAATAAATACCGTACTTAAATAAGTAACTTTTTGCGATGAAAATAATTGCCAAATAGACAAATTAAGGTGCATTCTAAAATGCGAAAAAACTTCAATATCAATAATTAGTAATGAAAGACCTACTGTTGCAAAAACCGTTGCAATTATCCTTTGCCATCGAGATGAATGAATGAAAAAACTTAACGGAAAAAGCAGAATCAAATAAGCAATAAAGGTCAAATAGCTGAAATGTCCGATTGCACTAATAATTGCATAAAATCGCCCCATAAAAGTACGAGGCCAATCTGCAATAAATAAATATTGACTACCTAGTAAAATTACAACAAAAATATTAAACAACGTAAACCAATGCCCCCAACTAACAATTTGTGAGGCACGATAGTCTTTGAAGTAAGTATTTTTGATTTTGAGCATATTAAGTCGTTGCTAATAGTGATTGTTAAGATAAATAAACAATAAATTATGTTTTAGTTTACCTGATTTTAAAAAATCTTTCTGTAAATTTTTTATTTGCTACCATAAAGATTTTGGTAATCTGTTGGCGATACATCGGATACTTGTTATAATTTCAAAATGAAATAAGTTAACAAAAAGATAAAAACTTTGGCAATTAAACAACTCAACGCAAAACAGATCCAGCCTGATTTATCCTATATTTCTGAACTTAGAAACAAAACTAATAATTCAATATCATTAGCATCAGAAAAATCAGAACATTTACTCATGTGGCAACCACGTGTGGCCTCTGCCTTAGCACTGTTATGCCCACCCAAAAGAGTATGTTATAGCCCCCGCTTTATGTTGCTTAAAGCTCCTGAAAGTGAGCTTTTTTTTGATTTACTAAGACAAGCCATTAAATCTGATTTATCTTCACCTTCATTAGGCTATAGTTATTTTTTTAGCGAAAGTAAAATTACGCTGACCAATGCAAAGAGCAAACAAGATAATTTTGCAGCCCAAGACAATTGTTTATTTGCATCTTCTGTTGATAGTGAAAAACTATTTGGTTGTGTTAGACAACCTGAAAATAGCCCTATAAAATTACAAGCTGGACTTGTTCATCGTGCTAATGGCGGCATTTTAATTTTAGGCCTTCGCTCATTACTTAGCCAACCATTGTTATGGTCTAAATTAAAACAAATGGTAATAAAGCAAGAGTTTGAATGGGTTTCAGCTGACGAATCTCATCCTTTACCTTTGTCTATTCCTCCTATGCCACTTGATTTACGAATCATTTTAGTTGGGGATAGATTAAGTTTAGCAGAATTACAAGATTTTGAACCTGAATTTTATTCAACTTCTATCTATACTGAATTTGAAAATGAATTACCAGTCAAATCACCCGAGCAAATAGAACGCTGGATTAATTACTTAAAATTTATCGCTAATAAACAACAATTACCTAATATTGACACCTTAGCTTTAGCAAAAATTTACAAAGAGGCTACTCGCTATACTGGTGATCAACATTACCTCCCTCTTTCGGTAGATTGGATTAATTCGCTATTAGTTAATGCTACACACTTTATGCAAAATAATGTAATCGATGAATCAGCCATCACTTCTGCTATAAAGCAAAAATCATGGCATGAAAATTATTTGCAAGAAAGGCTACATGAGGAGATATTTAGTAATCAAATAATGATTAATACTAAAGAGCAAGTTGTTGGTCAAATAAACGGCTTATCAGTAATTGAATACCCTGGGTACCCAAAAGCGATTGGTGAACCCACTCGTCTAAGTTGTCTTATTCATTTTGGTGATGGAGAGATAATTGATATAGAACGCAAAACAGAATTAGCTGGTAATATTCACTCAAAAGGAATGATGATAATGCAGGCATTTATTATGTCTGAATTTGCTATCAATCATCAACTACCTTTTTCAACTTCTTTAGTGTTTGAACAATCTTACAGTGAAATTGATGGCGATAGTGCTTCACTTGCAGGGCTTTGTGCAATCATTAGCGCTTTATCACAGCAACCTATTGATCAACAATTGGCTGTTACTGGTTCAGTAGATCAATTTGGTCATGTCCAATCAATTGGTGGAGTGAACGAAAAAATTGAAGGATTTTTTGCTGTTTGTAAACAACAAGGTTTAACTGGACAACAAGGCGTAATTATTCCAGCCACTAATCAACGCCATTTAAGTTTAAATGATGATGTTATTGAAGCAATCGATCAAGGAAAGTTTTCAATATGGTCTGTTGAACATGTTGCTGATGCGCTTTACCTACTAACAGGTATTCCTTATAAAGATAAAGATAGCATTAATCTTTACCAATTGATTCATGCACGTATGCAAGCAGTATTGTTGCAGGACAAAAAACAAGATAGTTGGTTAAGTAGATGGCAAAAATATTGCAAAAAGTAACAATACCAAATAAACTTTGGTTCAAAATTTTATTAATTACGAAATAGGAAAAGAGAGTTAGTTAACTTTCAATTTTTCAAAACATGTTTTAATTTACATTAAATAAAAGGTTTTTTTATGACATTTGAACGTAAATCATCGTACGATAAAGCTGATTTAATTAAATCAGGCAATAATGAATTATTTGGTCATGATGGACCACCATTACCATCTGATTTAATGTTAATGATGGATCGTATTATTGAAATGAATGAAAACGGTGGCAACTTTGGCAAAGGTTTTGTTGAAGCTGAACTTGATATTAATCCCGATTTATGGTTTTTTAAATGTCATTTTAAAAACGATCCAGTTATGCCTGGTTGCCTAGGACTTGATGCTATGTGGCAATTAGTTGGATTTTATTTAGGTTGGATTGGTGGTAAAGGGAAAGGCCGCGCTTTAGGTGTTGGTGAGGTAAAATTTACTGGCCAAGTACTACCAACCAATAAAAAAGTAACCTATAAAATCCATTTCAAACGTGTTATTAATCGCAAATTAATTATGGGTATCGGTGATGGTGAAGTTTTTGTTGATGGTAAGCTTATTTATCAAGCATCTGATTTAAAAGTAGGTCTATTCCAAGATACCAACGCTTTTTAATTTAAAGCTACTCATTCTGTCAGCCTTATTAAATACAAATAAGGTTGACATCATCTCTTTTTTATTAAATCCATATTTAGTTATAGCATGAAAAATCCTGTATAATGCTACAAATTTTTATACTTTTTTATTTATAATGAATCGTTTAAAACCTTTATTAATTTGTATTATTTTATTTTTTTTATCAAACACACTAGTTTATGCTGATTTCAATGGTAAAGTTGTAAAAGTAATTGATGGCGATACAGTTGATATCTTAACTATCAAAAAACAAAAAATCCGTGTTCGTCTACTTGATATCGATGCACCAGAAAGTAAGCAAGCTTATGGTAATGCATCACGAAAATATTTGGCTTCACTCATTGCAGCTAAAAATGTTTTTGTTAAAGAAAGTAAAAAAGATATCTATGAGCGAAGTTTAGGTACTATTTTTTTAAATGAAGTGAATATCAATGAAAAAATGGTTGAAAATGGTTATGCTTGGGCATACCGTTATAAAGGAGTTGCCAATAATAAGTTAATGGTAAAGCTAGAAAAAATAGCTAAACAAAACAAAAAAGGGCTATGGAAAGATAAACATCCAATAGCCCCATGGAATTATCGCCATAATAAACGATAAATTATACTCAAAAAATCTTATTTTTTAGGTAAACTTGCTTCAACTTGTTTAAGTAACTCGATACCTTGTTTACAAGCTGCTTCTTGAGCATCTGCAGGCATTGACGAAACTTGTTGTTTACCTGTTTCTAAGTTTTGTTTCATCATATCTGATTGTTGTTTAGTTAGAGAGTCTTCAGGAATAGCTTTAACTAAACTATCAACTTTATCAAAATAGGTTTTACATGATTCAGATAAATCCGCTGCCATAGAAATAGTAGAAAAACCTAATAGCGCAACAGATAATAATAACTTTTTCATTTTCTTCCCTTATATCATAAATTTATTAGAAATATCATTAAAAATGATAATTAATGCTTGAAATAGCCAAGATATAATAAAGAATTTTGGAAGGGAAGTCTATATATACAAAATTAATAATGATCACTTAACATGTTCATTTATTTATTTGTATTATTTTTTAAATACTAAATGTTCGATTTGTGTATATAGTTCAATTCCCTTTTTACATGAAAATTCTTGCTTTTCAATTGACATCAAGGAAATTTGTTTTTTTGTAATTCTATTTGTTGTTTGCTTGCTTCATTTTCGGGAACAAGCTTAACTAAATTATCAAGTTTATTAAAATAAGTTTTGCAGCTTTGAGATAAATCAGCCATAGCAGTAGAACAAAGCCCTAAAAGCCAATAAATAACAGTAATTTTTTCATTGTATTTCCTTACATTTATATATATTAATAATAATTTACTAAAAATAAAAAATTGTACACTTAAAATAACCAGAATATAATACTGAAAGACTTTAGCTGAAGTGCTATAGAATAAATCACTTTATGAGTAAATATTTTGCTCATAAAGTGATAAACAAAAAGATAAAGAATAGTTTTTAGATAATTGCAACATCTACAGCGGCAGGACCACGCGGGCTATCTTGAATAGAAAATTCTACCTGTTGCCCTTCCCCTAACGTTTTGAAACCATCGCCTGAAATTGCAGAAAAGTGTACAAATACATCTTTGCTACCATCTGCAGGAGAAATAAAACCAAAACCTTTACTTTCGTTGAACCATTTAACTTGACCAGTTTTCTTAGACATAATAATCTTCCTATAAATAAATTAATCTCAGCCACTAAGGGCTATATTTAAAAACATAAAACCTAGATTACTTATTAACACTAAGAAGAGGGTACTGAAGAAAACTAATTCCAAGGACGAAGTAAACTACAAACTATATATATCTAAATGTTATAAAATAAATCCGCATGTCGTATGCTTGGGTCTATTTACTCATAATTAGTTTGCTAATGCAAGCAATCTTTTTTAAAAGATTGCTTATTATATTAGTAAAAATAATTCATAACGCTAATTTAAAGATATAACATTATAAATTTTATCATATTAATCTTTTGCCATTATTTGAGATTTTTTTATTGTTGCTTCTACTGCATTAATAACTGCAGCTCTAAATCCTTTTTCTTCAAGCGCATGAACGCCTTCAATAGTCGTACCTGCTGGCGAACAAACCATATCTTTTAATTCGCCTGGATGCTTCCCTGTTTCTAATAATAGCTTTGCCGATCCCAAAACAGCTTGTGCTGCAAACTTATAAGCTTGTTTTCTTGATAACCCACCTTTTACTGCACCATCAGCAAGTGCCTCAATAAACATAAAAACAAAAGCAGGAGAAGAGCCACTAGCACCAATAACAGCATCAATTAAATATTCAGGCACAACTTCGGTTTCACCAATGCAATTTAATAACTTTTTTACAATCAACAGTTCTTCATCAGTAATTTCAGTATTTGGCGTAATTGAACACATAGCAGCATTAACAAGTGCGGGGGTATTTGGCATAACACGAACAATTTTTTGTTCATAACCAACACATTTTGCAATTGTTTTAATAGTAACGCCCGCAGCAATTGAAATAACGATAGTGTTCTTTTTTAATTCTTTTTGAATATCATTAAGTACATCCACAATCACATTGGGTTTAACGGCAACAAATACAATATCCGACTCACGAGCAACCTCTCTTGCAGAATCAAGATTATTGATAGCATAATTTTGATTCAGCATTTGGCCTTTATCAGGATGGGGGTCATAAACATACATTTGTGTTCCTGATACAATATTGCTTGCTAAAATACCTTGCAGTATCGCATTACCCATATTGCCTAAGCCAATAAAACCAATTCGTTGATCCATTTATTACCCTCTTTTGCAAAAGACTATTTGGAAGATTATAAATGATTTTAAATATAAATCTCAAAATTTTGTATCAAAAAAATTCAACATCAAGTTTTATAAAAGAGTAAATGATGTTAACTTTTTGGCATCACTTGCATTCCATATTGTTGCCCTGTCTGCATAAGTGAAAAAATCTGCTTAATTTTACCTTCATTAATCAAATTACTAACAGCTGATGTATTGATAAGGATTTCAAATAACGCTTTACGACCATTCTCCGTAGGTACTAACTGTTGACTGATAATTACTCTTAAATTATTTGATAATTGCATGCGAATAAAATTACGCGAACTTTCATCAAATACATCAATAATACGATTAATACTTTGAACAGCAGAACATGTATGCAACGTAGCAAAAACTAAGTGCCCTGTTTCTGCTATTGTCAAAGCCGTTTGAATCGCTTTTTTATTACGTAATTCCCCAAGCAAAATTATGTCAGGATCTTGCCTTAAAAGACTATCAAGTGCATGATCAAAATTTGTAAGCTCCCTTTGTTGAATTAATGAATGTTGATTGTGATAAATAAATTCAATAGGATCTTCTAAAGTAATAATATGCTTAGATTGAGTTAAATTAATATGCTCAATTAATGATGCAAGCGTCGTTGATTTGCCACTTCCTGTGGCTCCAGTAACTAAAATAATACCACTTTCATACGTTATTAGTTTTTTAACAATGTCAGGCACACCTATTTCAGCGAGATCGGGAATATGATTTTTAATGATTCGAAACACCGCCGAAATACCGCGCTGTTGATAAAAGATATTGACTCTAAAACGGCCTATTTCAGGGGATTGGTAAGCTAAATCAATTTGTTTATTTTTCTGTAATTGTGTTTTTTGTGATTGATTAAGTAACGTTAATAGCTCAGTTTCTAACTTTAAATGTGATAGCTTTTCATTAGATAAACACTGTAATTGTCCATTAATGCGAATGCGTGCAACTTCACCACTTGAAAGGTGCAAATCGGATGCTTTTTGCGTTACACTAAGCGACAACAACGAATTTAACATTACATTTGACCTATTAGTTTATTAATTGGGAATTAACATGAATACAGTACGTGACAATTTACTTACTATAAAAAGCACCATTCAAAAAATAGCAGAAAAATGCGAAAGAGATCCCAATACAATTGAACTTATTGCGGTCAGTAAAACAAAACCTGTGGCCTTAATCAAACAAGCAATAGATGCAGGCCAACTTTCTTTTGGTGAAAACTATGTTCAAGAAGGTGTTGAAAAGATCCTCCACTTTAAACAAACACAGCCCAACACTCCATTAACGTGGCATTTTATTGGGCCATTACAATCGAACAAAAGCAAATTAGTTGCCGAACACTTTGATTGGATGCATACCATTGATCGCTTCAAAATTGCACAACGTTTAAATGACCAGCGCCCTACATCAATGGCTAAATTAAATGTATTAATTCAGGTCAATATTAGCCACGAAGCAAGTAAATCAGGAATTTTACCTGAGCAAGTTGCTGATTTGGCTAAGCAAATAATTGCACTACCCAATTTAAAATTACGCGGTTTAATGGCTATTCCTGAAATTGAAAATGATTTTGACAAACAATTACATGTCTTTACCAAAATGCAGGAACTGTTACATTCTTTACAAGCCGATTACCCATTTATGGACACATTATCTATGGGCATGAGTAACGATATGCAAGCTGCGATTGTTGCAGGTAGCACAATGGTTCGCATCGGCACGGCAATTTTTGGAGCAAGGCAGTATTTGTGATATATTGCCTAGATAATTTATTTTAAGGAGTCTTAAATGGCATCGCTTTATTTTTTAGGAAAAACCCTTTTAACGGCATGCTTATATGCTTTAATTTTGCGCATATGGATGCAACGTGTACGGGTCAATTTCTATAATCCATTTACCCAATTTATTGTCCGAATAACCCAGCCAATTATTGCACCACTGCGCAAAGTTATTCCTTCTATTAAACAGATAGATACGGCGACATGGGTTGTTTTATACTTTTTTGCTTTTATAAAAATTACCTTTATTGGCTATTATGGAATCATCAATAATTTAAACTGGCCTATTGGATATCTTTTATATGCCGTTGCAGCCATCGCTCACGCATTTGGACATCTATTATTTTGGTTATTACTATTTAGAGCAATTTTAAGTTGGGTAAGCCGAGGACAGTCGAATGCCGATGAGTTGCTTGCCCAACTAACAGAACCATTTATAGCACCAATTCGACGCATTGTACCACCTATTGGTATGATCGATATTTCATTTATGATTTTTGTATTTATTTTGATGTTTTTAAATATGTTTGCTACTGATATCATGGGATATTTATGGTTTGTACTTTAAATTCAGATAAGTAGGAACAACAGCTTCCTTAAATTGTCACCAAAAGGCTCGCTAAAAGTGAGCTTTTTTGATCTAATCAAAAGTAAATAAATAACTATAAATTTTTCCAATACTGAAAGTTAACCAATAAAAAAGGTGTTATTACAAGTAAAAAACGGTCAGGAAAAAATTGATTTTATTTCAGTTTTTTTATTTCTCTTTTTTAAAGAATATGGTCTTCCCAACAAATTACATCTTTTTCATAAACAATTCGATTTTTAACCGAAATTTTTAGCTTGTGCATAAGTTTCTTATTGCCCGTAATAAGCGGATGCCAATCTGGTAATTGTCCTGTCTCAGAAAAATATCGATAAGTACAAGTTAATGGCAACCATTCAATAGTAAGAAGATTATCACGAGTCAACTTGATACAATCAGGTTCGTAATCAAAGCGATTATAATAGTGTTTACATTGACAAGTATTAGAATCAAGCAAATTGCAAGCGACATTGGTATATAATATTTCGTCAGTATCTTCATCCATTAATTTATTTAAGCAACACTGGCCACAACCATCGCAAAGTTGTTCCCATTCGTCGTCACTCATCTGTTCTAATGTTTTGTTCTCCCAAAATGATTCAATCATACTTTAAAATCATCTTCTTTTAACATTTGTAAAAAAAATCCATCAGTTTTGATTTTTTCTTCAATTTCATCCGAAGTTCCCACCACAAAACGTCGTTTGCCATCAAGAAGTACTTTCATCACAAATACCGGCGAACCAAAAATAGACATTATTTTTTCAGGAATAGTCGAAAAATCATTTTCATTTTCCATATATAAATAACAATTTTCTTTTTTAGTGCTTCGATAAATATAACACCACATCATAAAATAAAACCTTTACTCATCAATATTATATAAGACAATTTTGTAAATAAACACCAGCGCCAAATAAACCTGGATCTTCATGTGTTATCACATAAACAGGAACTTTTTTGACTAAGTATGACATACGGCCTTTATGTTCAAAAGCCTGCCTAAATGGTGATGCTTTAAAAAATTCAATAAAACGCGGTACAATCCCACCTGCAATATAAACACCGCCTTGCGTATTAAGCGTTAATGCCAAATTACCACCAAAACGCCCCATAAAAGTACAAAAATAGGTTAACGTTTGTAAACAAAGTGGACAACTTTTTGATAGAGCTTTCTCAACAATAATATCGGGTGTAATCTCTATTACTGGTTGATTATTAATTTGTAACAACGCTTGATAAATATTGACAATACCATTGCCTGATAAAAACCGCTCGGTAGAAACACGCCCAAATTTTTTGCGTAGTTCAGCTAAAATCCGATCTTCATCATCACTTATCATTGGCAGTTCGGTATGTCCGCCCTCTCCTGGTAACGTAACCCAATGTTCATTGACTTTAATCAGATGTGACACACCAAGCCCTGTTCCTGCACCATAAATCGCAATGGGATAATTTAAATCAGGTTCATCACCACCAATTTTTACAAGATCTTGTTTTGGTAGTTTAGCAATTGACATTGATACCGCTGTAAAATCATTAATCACTTCAAGCTTAGTCAGGTTTAACTCTTTAACAAGCTCTGAACGTGAAAATGACAAATTGTTATTTGTCATTTTTATCACATCACTATCATCAATCGGGCAAGCGATAGCAATACATGCCATTTTAACAATTACCGATTGGGCTGCTAAATAATTTTTAATTAATGTTAATAACACATCATCTTTTGCAATAAGTACTTTAGTAATTGAAGATAATTCATTGGTTGCTAAGTTATAAAGTGCAAATCTGGCATTGGTTCCACCAATATCGGTGACTAGTGCATATTGATTCATGTTATTTCCTTTATGATCAATTCATTTCTATTCAAACAACAAGTTTAACTATCTAATAGTTACATTAAAGTCACTCAGCGATTCTAAATAGCGACGACAAAATGATTTTTGCCATACTATTACCATATCAGTGAGTAATAGCAACGTTAAGTAAATAGATCTATAACCACTTCTTAAGTTTAAAGTAAATATAAGGCGCAACACCTGCTAGTAACATTAATAGTAACGAAAATGGGTAACCATATTCCCATTTTAATTCGGGCATAAATTCAAAGTTCATACCATAAGCCGATGCCACCACTGTTGGTGGTAAAAACACAACCGAAACCACCGAGAAAATTTTAATAATTCGGCTTTGTTCAATATTAATAAAACTGGTTGCTGCTTGCATTAAAAAGTTCACTTTTTGAAATAATGATTCATTATGCGGCACAAGCGATTCAATATCTCGAATCACTTCACGAGCTTGTTCTAGCTGATCTACAGGCATTTTAGCACGACGAACTAAATAATTGACCGCACGCTGGCTATCCATTAAACAAAGGCGCACTTTCCAAGCCGTATCTTCAAGTTCAGCTAATGAGGTAATAGCCTCATCATAATGTTCTTGCGCTGAGCGATCCATAATAATTAAGCTCAACTCTTCAAGTTCACTATAGATATTTTCAATTTGATCGGCTAATTGTTCAACTTTTACTTCGAATAAATCAAGCAGTACTTCATAAGGGTTGCCATCACCCATAGTTTGATAACGTGAACGCATTCGATATAAACGAAATGCCGGTAAATCGCGTTCGCGCAATGTAAATAAACGGCCATTATGCACAGTGAAAGCGACCGTTGAATTGCCCGCACGATCTTCTGCATCTTCGTAAAAAAAGAAGGAATGGACATGTAAACCCTCATTATCTTCAAAAAAACGCGCTGATGCTTCGATATCATCTAACTCAATACTGGTTGCTAAGTTTTGTCCTAAATGTGTTAAAACAAAGTCACGATCAGCTTCTTCTGGTTCAATTAAATCAACCCAAGCCGCATTATTTATATCGCCTTCATTAATTTTTACCAATTGTTTGTTTTTTAATCCAAACGCATTAATCATAAAGCCTCCTATTGAGGAAATTTTTTAGAACATTACATTAACAAATGTTCGGCATTATACTCGTTATAGCAACAAATTCCTATGTTAAAACTAACCTTTCTTTATTTTTATAAAAAGAGATCAAAATTCCATAATTGAATTAAATTCGCTGATATTACTGCAGTCTCATGTTACAATACGCAGCTTAAATACTTAGTGTAATTTTTAGGAGTCAATAATGGCCAGTCGAGGAATAAATAAAGTCATTTTAGTTGGTAACTTAGGTCAAGATCCCGAAGTTCGTTACATGCCTAATGGTAACGCCGTTGCCAATATTAGTATTGCGACATCAGAAATATGGAAAGATAAACAAACAAATGAAAACCGTGAACGAACTGAATGGCATCGAGTTGTTATATTTGGTAAATTAGCTGAAATTGCCGGCGAATACTTAAAAAAAGGTTCACAAGTTTATCTTGAAGGGCAATTACAAACTCGAAAATGGCAAGATCAGTCAGGGCAAGATCGTTACACAACAGAAGTTGTGATCAACCCAATTGGCGGTACTTTACAAATTTTAGGATCACGCAATGGCGGAGAAAACATGGGAGATAGTTCGCAAAATTGGGGACAAAGTGCCAATAACACTTCATCAGCGCCAATGGCTCAATCTCGTCCTACAACACAAAATGCGCCAGCACAACCTGCAGCGACACCAGAACCACCTATGGATTTTGATGACGATATTCCATTCTAAAACACTCCTAATGTGTAGATAAACAAAGAGATGTTTACATTTTATTATTAAAGCAATCCTCTAAACTATAAAGCGATTTTGGAAAATCGCTTTATAGTTTTAATCGTATTATACAATATCAATCGCTTAAGCATTTGTTGCCTATCTTTTCAATCGTTAAATATTTGCTGATTATTTGCTTCATCTCAATTAAAAATACATAACAGCATTTTTTAAATTTTTAGATTTTTAATATCTAAACGGCATAGAATCCTGAATATTTTTTACAGTAATTACTCAAATTGCTGTAAAAAATACAAAAAAATCCCTGAAATTTATCAATTCAACATCCACAAATATTTTTTAGTGTAATATCAGCACGTTCTTATTTTTTCAAAATTTAAAATACTGTAAATAATTTTAATAAACTTTTTCTAGGTTAATAATAAAATTGGAGGCTACATCGAAAAATTCAAACAAAATTCTTTTTTTATGGCATCAACTGATAAGCTGATTATTTATATAAAATAAATATGTTAGGCTCTAATGCGACAGTCTTATTCTCTTGATTTATTAGCTATCATGTTTTCTTTGGGGTGTTTACCATTACTGTTTTTACCGCATCTATTATCTGATCTTCAATGGTATTTCATTGCCACTATTTTGCTTGTTTTAGTGTTGGTGGTTCCGGTTAAATTTCGTTTTAATTTATCTATTATTGTTGTATTTAGTTTAAGTTTTTTATGGTCTGTTGCTTATTCTAAGCAATATTTAACCCATATTTCACCTTATATTGATAAAACGTTAGTGGTTAAAGCAAAAGTTGTAAATATCAATACCCATCAAAAAGCAGCTGCAATATCGCCTTATTATTTGTCATTTTCTATTTTTTCTATTTCGGGTGTTACACTTTCTAATGATATTCCAATTTCAGTTTATTGGGATAACCCAGCAACGCCACAATCAGGGCAAACTTGGCAATTAACGTTAAAAACCAAAGTGGTGCATAGTTATCTTAATGAAGGGGGATTTGACAGCCAGCGCTTTTCAATAGCAAACCGACGTTTACTATCAGCAAAGTTAGTTGATGCAAAATTGTTAGACGATGAATCTAATTTAAGGCAATTTATTGTTGATTTAGCACTTCCTTACATTGATTTGTTTGATTATCGAGACATATTGCTTGCGCTTGCGTTTGGGGATCGTTCTCAGTTAGATGAATCCCATCGTATGGTGATGATGCAAACCGGGGTTGCTCATTTAATGGCAATCTCTGGTATGCATATTTTAGTCGTTTTTACGCTTAGTTGTTTTTTGGTTAAGATTGTTCTGTTTTTTATCCCAAAACGTTTTATCTATTTTTTTGTGCCTATTATAATCGGTTGGTTATCCGCAGTTTTTTATGCATGGCTAACTGGATTAAATCCCCCCACTTTGCGAGCTATATTGGCTTTATCTATATGGATCTATTTGCGTTATAAAAAAAATCAAATTAGTGCATGGCAAAAAATTAACCGCATCATTGCATTGCTATTATTATTTGATCCATTGATGATTTTGTCTGAAAGTTTTTGGTTGTCTTGTTATGTAGTAATTAGCTTAATTTTTTTATTTGAGTGGTTACCAATACCTCAAGAAATAAAGTATAAAAAGCGTTGGTACATGGTTAGATTATTGCATTTGCAATTCGGTTTAACTTTATTAATGCTTCCTATTCAATTTTTTGTTTTTCAAGGCGTTAGTGCCGTTTCTATTTTAACCAATTTAATTGCCATCCCTATTATTTCGTTATGCACTTTTCCTACTATTTTATTTGCGTTGATATTCAGTCTTATGGACTGCTTTTATGTCGCATTATGGTGTTGGTCGATTGCTGATAAATCGCTAGAATGGTTATTTTCTAGTTTAAATTGGTTCAATTTGCTATGGCTTAAAGTTCCTGCCAATTTTTATTTGTTAAGTTTTTTAGGTTGGCTTACTGTTGTTATCATACGCACAGGAGTTTGGCGCCGTTTTAGCATTACTCTTGTTGTTATTTTTATGTTACTAATTACGCCTATTTTTGAACAGTCGCATTATCGCTGGCGGTTAGATATGCTTGATGTCGGTCATGGATTGGCAATTGTTATTCATGACGGAAAGTCAGCCATTTTGTATGATACAGGCGCTAAATGGGAAAAAAGTTCAGCAGTAGAAAGGGTTATTATTCCTTTTTTACAGTGGCATAATTTAAATGTACAAGGTATTATTATTAGCCATCAACATAATGATCATGTTGGTGGTTTGGATATGCTACAACGTGTTTATCCTAAAGCATGGTTAATGAGTTCTTCTTCTAGTTTTAATAATGACTATCCATGTTTAGCCGGTCATCAGTTTATTTGGAACGATCTAACGTTTAATGTGTTATGGCCTAATAAATTAGTTGATTATGCTCAAAATGAAGACGCTTGTGTAGTGCAAATTAGTGATGGACAGTTTTCTGTATTATTAACGGGTGATTTAGAGCGCAATCAAGAGTATCAATTAGTGGCTAAATACCGAAACCAGCTAACTTCAACCATTTTACAAGCGCCACATCACGGTAGTAATACCTCATCAAGTTATCCATTTTTAAATCATGTTAAACCAGTAAAGTTATTAGTTTCTACTTCTCGTTATAATCCTTGGAAACTGCCTTCCACTAAAGTAATAAAAAGGTATCAAGATTTACAACTAAATAGTTCTGTTACAGCTAAAACAGGGCAAATAAGTTTATTTTTTGATAAACAAACTTGGCAACTAAAAACCATGCGAGGTGAAATTAAACCTAGATGGTATCATGATTGGTTTGGTAGTTTACCAATTTATGAGTAAAATAAGCTATCTTTGGTTATAAGTGACTATTTTTATAATTGTGATATCAACATTAAGTTATACGCAATTTTACTAAATTTAATTGAGTGATGTTAAAGTTATGATTGAAAAACTATGGTATGGTAAAAATCGTTTATTTTGGTTACTCATACCATTTTCTTTATTATATGGTTTGATTGCTTTTGTTCGTCGCTCTTTATATCGATTCGGTATTTTAAAATCTTGGCATTCACCCGTACCTATTATTATTATTGGCAATTTATCCGTTGGTGGTAATGGTAAAACACCGCTAGTTGTTGGTTTAATTGAATCACTAAAACAAAAAGGATTGCAAGTTGGCGTGGTTTCGCGAGGCTATGGTGGTAAGTCTGACAATTATCCTCTTATTTTAGATAAAACAACAGCCACCGAACAAGCCGGTGATGAACCTGTACTTATTTATCAACGTACTAATGTGCCTATTGCTGTATCTCCACACCGCTCTGACGCTGTTCAAGCACTATTAAAGCAATATCAATTAGATGTTATTTTAACTGATGATGGTTTGCAACATTATGCATTATCGCGCGATATTGAAGTGGTGGTCGTTGATGGAAAACGTTTATTTGGTAATGGATGGTGGATGCCAGCAGGACCAATGCGAGAGCGAGAAAGTCGATTAAAATCAGTTGATTTGATTATTATAAATGGTGACAGTATAAATAACCTAGCTCAAAAATACCCAAATAAGGCCTACAGTATGCAATTAGCACCACGATACGCGGTAAATTTGCTTACTCAAGAAAGAAAACCATTATCTTCATTACAAAATATTTGTGCTATTGCTGGTATTAGTCATCCGAACCGTTTTTTTGATATGTTGATAAAAATGCAAACGAATGTGATAAAAACCGTTCCTTTTGCCGATCATCAAAAATTTACGTTGTCATTATTAAACG
Organism: Gilliamella sp. Choc5-1; assembly: GCF_001690595.1. Classification (GTDB taxonomy): domain Bacteria; phylum Pseudomonadota; class Gammaproteobacteria; order Enterobacterales; family Orbaceae; genus Gilliamella; species Gilliamella apicola_M. The sequence continues at coordinate 24,582 of NZ_LZHH01000109.1, read as the reverse complement.
ATATTGCAAATTGTAACCAAACTCTTTTAATGACTGAAAAAGATGCGGTTAAATGCAGGCAGTTTGCTCAACCAAATTGGTGGTATTTACCCGTTGATGCGGTAATACCCGTGCAAGCAATTGAGCAGATCTGTTCCTTATTAGATAAGATAAGATAAACTCCCAAAGAGAATAAAATATGAAAGAAATCCTTTTGAGCGCCCTTGCTTGTCCAAAATGCCATGGGCAACTACAGTATGATGCCAATAATCAGCAGCTAACTTGTTTAGCGGATAATTTAGTTTATACCATAAAAGATAATATTCCTGTTTTGCTTGAATGCGAAGCACAGCCACTTAATAAACCATTATCTACTCAAGAATAAAAAGATAGGATATTAGTTATGAATTTTTCGGTTATTATTCCTGCTAGATATGGTTCAAGCCGTTTACCTGCTAAGCCGCTAGCGGACATTCATGGAAAACCTATGATTGTGCGTGTAATGGAGCAAGCAAAAAAATCCTCAGCTAATCGAGTGATCATTGCAACCGATCATCAGCAAGTTTTTGATGTAGTCAAAACGTATGGTGGAGAAGTTATTCTGACAAGTGATAAGCATAATTCAGGTACTGAAAGGTTAGCAGAGGTGATTAATACTTATCAATTTGCAGATGATGAGATTATTGTTAATGTACAAGGCGATGAACCTTTAATACCGCCTATCATTATTAACCAAGTGGCTGAAAATTTAGTGCAATATAAAACGGGAATGGCAACGTTAGCTGTGCCAATTGATTCTGTTGAAGAAGCATTTAATACGGATGCTGTTAAAGTTGTGACAGATAAAGATGGTTATGCACTTTATTTTTCAAGGGCTACCATTCCTTGGGAACGCGATCGTTTTGCGAAATCAGCTGAACAGTTAAAACCGTCTAGCATTGGTGATTTTTATCTTCGTCATATTGGTATTTATGCTTATCGTGCTGGCTTTATTCGTCAATATATTAAATGGGCACCATCAACGCTTGAGCAAATTGAGATGTTAGAACAATTAAGAGTACTTTGGTACGGTGAAAAGATTCATGTCGCTGTGGCAAAACAACCTCCAGCAATTGGTGTTGATACTTTAGAAGATTTAGAAAAAGTAAGAGCGTTATTTAAGGAGTAAGCAATGGCAAACTTTACTGGGTTTACGCAAGAAGGGCTTAATTTTTTACAAGATGCTTGGATAAATAACAGCAAACCATGGTTTGAAGAACATCGTGCTATTTATGATAACGATTTAATTAAACCATTTAGGCTTTTGGTTGAACAATTAGCACCAGAAATGCTTAAAATTGATGAATGGTTTGAAACTCGCCCCGCTATTGGTAAAACGATTTCACGCATACATCGAGATACTCGTTTTTCAAATGATAAATCACTTTATCGTAGCCGATTATGGTTGACATTTAAACGACCCAATAAAGATTGGAAAGAAGCACCTGCTTACTTTTTTGAAATTAGTCCAAATAGTTATCAATATGGACTTGGTTATTATTGTTCATCAAAACAAACAATGGATATTTTTCGAGATGAGATTCTTAACGATACTAACAAGTTTTTAACCATGACACGTTGTGTCAAAAAACCATTTGAACTTGTTGGGGAAAGTTATAAACGTCCTTTAATCAAAGAGCAAGATGCCAAAATTGCAACATGGTATAACCGAAAAAATCTCGCAGTTATGGTAACAAGTAATCATATTGAAGACGTGTTAGATAGTGACTTACCCCCAAAATTAATTAAAGGATTTAAACAGCTCGTTCCACTCTACGATTATTTAATGCGAGTGGAAATGATTAAAAATATACCAATGCTTTAGCTTTATTGAGTTTATCCTTTTATATTAGATATTAGGGAAATTTAATATAATTTCTTTCACACCATTAATTATAAATTGTGTTCCAACACAAACTAATAAAAAGCCCATAATTCTTGAAGTGGCCTCAATGCCACTTTTTCCCATAAAGCGCATTATACTGCCAGCACTGCGCATACAAAACCAAAGAATAATACACAATAATAAAGGTACTAATATTGAAGCGGCGTAAACAACCCAAGTAGAAACGTCATATCCCCCACTTTTTATTGTTGAAGACATACTAATTATCATTGCAATCGTTCCAGGCCCTGCTGTACTTGGCATAGCTAGTGGCACAAAAGCGATATTATTTGAGGTTTCTTTCTTTTTAGCATCGGCTTCAAGGGTTTTATGGGATGGCTGTTGTGGAAATAACATTCTAAAGCCAATAATGCCAACAATCATACCGCCTGCAATGCGTAATCCGGGGATTGATATGCCAAATGTACTCATTACTAACTGTCCGCAATAAAACGACACGACCATAATTATAAACACATAAATACAGGTCAATTTTGATTGGTAATTGCGTTCTTCATTGGTCATATCACCCGATAGACCCAATAAAAGTACCACAGTAGTTAAAGGATTAGTTAATGGAATAAATAGAATTAAACCAAAGCCGACAGTTTGTATCAGTTCCAACATAGCTTTTTTTAGATCTAACAAAAATTGTAGCTAAGTATAATTGAAATAAATAAAAAATGATATATTGAGCGTAAGTTAACAGCCAATATTGGGTAATAAATAAGCGTTACAATCAATTACTGAGATTAAAAATAAGGTATAGAAAAATACCGTACCGTTAAAACTACATCATTAAAATGATTTTCGAAGACCCTATAAATAAATTCATAATGTATTTTTCCTCGAAATTACTAAAACTTTTGCTTTCTACCTTTTTAATCTTCAAATATTTACTAATTAACCACATCGCAATTACACGTAAAAACCAATTTTTATTTTTTAAAATAATTAAACGGGATAAACTCCTGAATATTTTTTACAAGAAAATAAATGTTGGTGGCTATTTTTTTATGATATAAACGTCATATCTCTTGTCTGTGATATCACTTTATTTTTATGGATATTTATTACCGAGTTGCTCAAATAACTAAAAGCAATGTAGAGAATTTCTATATATTATTCAAAAATAAATTTATATTTTTTAATAAGTTACGTGCTTAATCAAAATAACAAATAATCTCTATTTTAGAATTGATTAAACACGTCAATTAATGGTTTATGGTTTACTTATTAACAAAATTTATCGACATGATTTATTTTAATCGCGTACTCATTTCTTCTCTAACTTGAGGTACAGTTAAGCCAACAATAATTTGTAATGATTGCCCTTTGTATACAACATTTATTGCCCCATAACTTTGAAAATAAGCCACTTCCTGAACTAATTCTGGATTACTGACTTCAATACGTAAACGAGTTGCACAGTTAGTTAATTGTCTAATATTTTCTTTACCACCTAATCCTTCAATAAAGGCAATTGCTTGTTGAATTATCAAATCGTTAGTTTCAAATTCAGTATCAGATTGATTTGGCGATTTATTCTTTTTACTATTTTTACTATTTTTGTAATCTGATTTAGTAAATAGTTTAATATTAGTATCTGAACGGCCAGGCGTCATAAAATTGAATTTAAGGATTAAGAATTTAAACACAAAAAAGTAAATTGCTGTAAAAGTTAAACCAACAGTAACTTGAATAACATACGCCATCCAATGATTTTCCCCAAGAGGTAACCAGTTTTGGAAGATAAAATCGATAATACCTGAGTAAAAATTTCCTGATACACCAAGCATATACATAATTGCAGCCATTGACGCTGCTAAAAAAGCATGAACAACAAATAACATAGGTGCAATAAAAAGGAATGTAAATTCAATGGGCTCTGTTATTCCTGTCAAAACAGCGGTAACTGTTGCACCAATTAATAGTCCCAATACCATTTTTTTATTTTCTGGTTTTGCTGTTGCATAAATAGCCATTGAAATACCTGAGCAACCAAATACCTTCCCCATACCAATTAACATAAATCCACCCTGAGGAAATAATTCAGTTAATGATTTAGTACTATTAGCAAATTCAGAAATATGAGAAATCCAATAATTAACGGTACCGCCATCGGTAACAATTGGACCAAAATAGATTGGACCATAAACAAAATGATGTAATCCTGTAGGAATTAAAATGCGCTCTAAAAAAGTAAATAGCCATACACCGAATGCACCAGAATTTAAAATGAAAATTTGCAGACTTTGAATACCATTTTGAATAGGAGGCCAAACCAATACCGTCAATATAGCTAGTACCAACATTAAAGGGAAACAGATAATAACGATTAATGGAGTGCCTGTAAATACATTTGCCCATTCAGGTAAACGTAAATCAAAATAACGGTTATGAATCCAAACAGTAAAAGCTGCTGTCATAATTGAACCAACAATTGAAGTATCTAATGTTAATACACCACTAATTTCAATTAATCCTGTTTGCCCTACTTGATAGTTTATACCTAACTGTTCACTCCAAATATCAAGTATTCCTGCAATAAAATAGTTAAATGTTAAATAAGAGATAAAAGCGGCTAATACAGCTCGGCCTGATGCCTTTTTTGCTAATGCAATTGGCAAACCTAAAGCAAACAACATTGGCATATTTTGAAACAAAACTAAGGATGCTTTTTGAAATACACTGACAATTTTAACATAAGTGGATCCTTCTACAGCAAACGGAAACAAATTAGGATTAAGTAAAACGACAGTCAATCCCAATAAGATACCAGCAACGGGAAAGAGTAATACAGGAACAAACATTGCTGCTCCAAAGCGTTGAATTGTATTTCTCATAACATTAACCTTTTATTAATATAATGATTTTGTTATTCTTAAATATTTCTGTACATGTTTGTGAATAACACTAAACGTTTGCATTTACTCAAACGCTAGCATTATTCGTGTTAAACAAAATAATTATTTAAAAAACTGAGGTAAATAGTCTTTATTTTCGTTTAAGATTTCTTCAACAATTACTTTTGCTTTTGGAACGTTAACAACAGTTCTATTTAACGTTAAGGCATTGATTAATTTTTGTTTAGAACCTTCATACCAAGCATCAACGACTAATTTTTCATAACCTAATTGGATTTCTATCATCGCTTTTTGGAATGTCGGAATCTTACCAATAGCAAACGCTTTAGGGCCATCAGAAGTTAACATACAAGGCACTTCAACCATTGCATCATCTTGTATGTTGCTAATAATGCCTTTGTTTGGAACAATCACAAGATAGATATCGCCTTTGTTATAAGCTAGTGATGCAGCAACACGAATCATATAACGACCATGAATATCATCATGAAGCTGTTCACCAACAATAGAATTTTTTTCAATAATACGTTTACACATTTCAAATACTTGTTTTTCACGCCCATTGATAACTTGGCGCGCACGCGTATTATTAATATCTTCTTTACTCACCATTTTTTCTGGATATAAATAGTATTGTAAATAAGTATTTGGCAAAAATTCAGGGTTATCTCTTAACATTGTTTCCATGTTTTTAAACGTTGCTTGCCAAGAAGGATCATTAGCAATAATTGAATCAACTGCTTTAATCCCCTCTTTTAAAATAATATCTTTAATACGTTGAGTTAAATCTTCGCCTTGTTTATTTTTAATTTTAGTAAACCAACCATAATGATTTAAACCAAAGTATTCCGGTACAAAATCCCAAATTTCACAGCCAAGTAATTTAGCGTAGCTCACCATGATTGCTGCAGGCATATCACAAATATTTAAAATTCGATTATCATTAGGAAATTCTCGGTTTAAGGCATCTGCAACAATCGCAGCTGGGTTAGTATAGTTTAAGATCCAAGCATCTTTTTTATATGAACGAATTTCATGAACAAGATCGATCATATCGCCTATGGAACGCAAACCGTAAGCCATTCCACCTGCACCACATGTTTCTTGACCTACACATTGGTGAGATAAGGGGATTTGTTCATCACGCTCACGCATTTTTAAACCACCGGTACGAATTTGCATAAAAAAGAAATCAGAGTTTTCAAAAGCAATTTTTCTATCTGTTGTATAGATGAACTCTTCAATTTCAGGATAAAGTTCTTTAAACATAATTTCAGTTGCTTTGGCATTTAGCTCCTGACGGGCTGCATCAATATCATAAAAAACAACGCGTTTTAACGGAAAATTTTGTTTTTCTGTAACAAGACTTCTCATAATACCTAATGTATAAGTACTACCTGCACCTACAACGGTTAAATTAATCTTTTTCATAACCAATTTCCTCAACTCTATTTGTGAATAAAAAACACATTTATATGTTATCAATAAGTATTAAATTAAATAATACTTATTTAATACTAATGTGAAAAAGATCACAAAATTTTTATCGGTATCAGAAAATAGGCATATAAATGATACTTAACAATAATAGTTAGGCTCAAAGAATAATATTTTTCATTTGATGATATTTTGACTATTGAATGTTAAGATAATACAAATTTCATATGTAGGATATGATTATGAGTAAGCCACTTTATCGACAAATAGCTGAAACTATTGAGAAAAAAATTCGTTCTGGCGAATTAGATGTTGAAGATGTATTACCTACAGAACAAGCTTTACAAGAAATATATAATGTTAGCCGTGTCACTGTTCGCAAAGCTCTTGAACTACTTGAAAAACAAGGATTATTAGTGCGTATAAAAGGAAGTGGTACCTATGTTAAATGTAATTCGGCTAAACACGATGCCTTTCAATTAAAAGGATTTGAAGAAAACATTACCTCACAAGGAAGAATTGCTAGTACAAAAGTAATACATTTTCAGTTAGAACAAGCACAACCCGTTATTGCAAAGCATCTAAATATTGAAGTTGGCACATTGATATACTCAATAATACGTATTAGAACAATAGACGATGAGCCTGAAATTTTAGAGCAAAGTTACATGCCTCTTTCACTATTTCCTGATCTCAGTGTTAAAGTAATGCAAACATCGAAGTATCACTATATTGAAAAACAAAAAGGCTATCAAATATCGCTAAGTAGGCAAGACTTAAAGCCAGTTTTGGCAACTAGCATTGTTGCTAAACATTTAAATATCGAAACAAATTATCCTATATTATGCCTACGTTCAACTAGTGAATTAGTTAATGGCGAAGTATTTGAATATAGTATTCAATATTTAAGGGGATTCCAATATAGGTTTGAATATATTGCACGCAGAGGATTAGAATAAATATCAATTGTAAAAATTACTCACATTCTTTACGTATACAAACATATACAAAAGCTAACACACTATTATAAAGAAAAATAACTGTAATAACGGTTATGGTTTTATGGTTAGCTAAACATTTTTGCTCGGCCGACAAGCCATTTATAACCTGTTAAAGAAAGATCGATCGAGGTTTTTGCTCACTATAAACTATTTAAAATAAAAAGCCATTGATTTGACTCAATAGCTTCTTGCTAAATATAGAATTTAAAGACTATGCATTTACTGCATTATTTACTCTTTCACGTAATTCTTTACCTGGTTTGAAATGCGGAATATATTTATGTTTAACTTCAACATTACCACCAGTTCTAGGGTTTCTAGCTTTACGTGGAGCACGATAGTTTAAACTAAAACTACCAAAGCCTCGAATTTCTACACGATCGTTACTTTCCATAGCTAAAGCGATCTGTTCGATGATATCTCTAACTGAATCATCAACTAATTGAACAGGAAGATGTGTTCGCCAGTTAACAATTCGTTCTACTAAATCTGATCTATTCATGATCACTCCTAATTTATTTATGCGGTATGTAACTTGTTCATTTTATACCACAAAAGAAAAAGAGGGCAAGCCCTCTTTACTCTTTACATAAATATTTTTTACTCAGTTTTTGATGCAGCTTTAAATGCTTCAGCCATTGCGTTAGTAAATGATGCATCTTCTTGAGTTGCAGTATTATTTACAGCAGCAAGGGCTTCTTTTTCGTCAGCTTCATCTTTTGCACGTACTGATAATGAAATTGTGCGAGTTTTACGATCAATATTGACAATCTTAGCTTCAACTTCATCACCAACTTTTAATGCTGTTGTCGCATCTTCAATACGCTCACGAGCAATATCTTGAGCTTTTAAGTAGCCTTCAATACCTTCAGCGATTTCGATAGTTGCACCTTTAGCATCAACAGCTGTTACAGTACCTTTAACAATATTACCTTTTTTGTAGTTAGACGCAAAACTACTAAATGGATCATCTTCTAGTTGTTTAACACCTAAAGAGATACGTTCACGTTCTGCATCAACTTGTAACACAACCGCTTCAATATCATCACCTTTCTTATAAGCTTTAACTGCTTCTTCGCCAGGCATATTCCAAGAAATGTCTGAAAGATGAACTAAACCATCAATACCGCCATCTAAACCAATAAAGATACCGAAATCAGTGATTGATTTGATCTTACCGCTAACTTTATCACCTTTATTGTGTGATTCAGCAAATTGTAACCATGGGTTTGGTTTACATTGTTTAAGACCAAGAGAAATACGACGACGTTCTTCATCAATTTCAAGCACAATAACTTCAACTTCATCACCTAAGCTAACTACTTTAGATGGGTGGATGTTTTTGTTTGTCCAATCCATTTCAGAAACGTGAACTAAACCTTCAACGCCAGTTTCGATTTCAACAAAACAACCGTAATCAGTTAAGTTAGTTACTTTACCTGTTACTTTAGTACCTTCTGGGTAACGTTTAGCAATTGAAACCCATGGATCTTCGCCTAATTGTTTTAAGCCAAGAGAAACACGTGAGCGGTCTTTGTCAAACTTAAGTACTTTAACAAGTAATTCTTGACCCACTTCAACCACTTCACTTGGATGTTTAACACGTTTCCAGGCCATATCTGTGATATGAAGTAAACCATCAACCCCACCAAGATCAACGAATGCACCGTAATCTGTAAGATTTTTAATAATACCTTTAACTTCTGAACCTTCTTGTAGATTTTCAAGAAGTTGTTCTCTCTCTGCACTATTTTCAGATTCAATAACTGCACGACGTGAAACAACAACGTTATTACGTTTTTGATCTAATTTAATTACTTTTAATTCGATTTCTCTGTTTTCGATATGAGAAGTATCGCGTAATGGACGAACATCAACAAGCGAACCAGGTAGGAACGCACGAACGCCATTAAGATCAACCGTAAAGCCACCTTTAACTTTACCATTGATAACACCTAAAACTGTTGCAGCATCTTCAACTGCTTTTTCTAGTATTATCCATGCTTCATGACGTTTAGCTTTTTCGCGAGATAAAATTGTTTCGCCAAAGCCATCTTCAATTGAGTCAAGCACAACATCAACAATATCACCAACTTGAACTTCTAGTTCACCTTGGGAATTTTTAAACTGCTCTACTGGAATTGCGGATTCAGATTTTAAACCAGCATCAACTAAAACAACATCTTTGTCGATTGCAACGACAGTACCACGGATCATATTACCAGAACGAGTGTCTAGTTGATTTAAAGACTCTTCAAAGAGTTGAGCAAAAGATTCAGTCATATTTATATACTTAAAATTTATTTAACGTCCACATTACATCATGTCTTGTGGGGTTATTGATGATACTCCACTCATCCTTGTGATGGAGCTTGGTTTTATCACGCTGTAAACTAACTTACAACACAATTTTTTTGTTTATATACGTAATAGATTGTTCAAAAACATCTTGAATAGAAAGCGATGTAGTATCAATTATTAACGCATCAACAGCAGGTTTAAGTGGCGCAACAGCCCGATTACGATCACGTTCATCGCGCTCAGTTATCTCCTGCAAAATTTCGGCGAATTTAACATGTTTTTGCCTATGTTGCAACTGTTTCATTCGTCTTTCGGCTCGTGATTGTGCACTTGCATCAAGAAAAATTTTAACAGGCGCATCGCTAAACACCACACTCCCCATGTCTCGACCATCTGCAATAAGCCCTGGTGCTTGTCTAAAATCACGTTGTCGCTGTAATAATGCAGCTCTAACTTTATTGAGTGCAGCCACTTTTGAAGCAGCACCTCCTGTTTCTTCAGTGCGGATACGTTTTGTTACATCAACACCACTTAACAAAACCTTGACTTCAATATCATTACTATCAAAAGTCAAAGGTAAGTTTAACGCTAAATTAACTAACTGGTTTTCATCATCCAATGCAATATTTTTTTCAAGAGCGGATAATGCAAGCACACGATAGATAGCACCTGAATCTAAAAGATGCCATTTTAAATGATTGGCTAATGCCTGACATAACGTGCCCTTGCCAACACCACTTGGTCCATCAACAGCAACAACGGGAACTATTTTATTCATTTTATTGTTCGCTTAATTTTTTAAATTGTTCAAAATAATCAGGAAAAGTTTTCATTGTGCATTTAGGATCTAATATTGTCACAGGCGTATCAGAAAGCGCCACTAATGAAAAACACATAGCAATACGATGATCATTATAAGTTTCGATTTCAGCATGGATCAATTTATTGGGCGGCACAATAGTAATATAATCGTGACCTTCATCAACAGTTGCGCCAACCTTTCTTAATTCAGTTGCCATCGCATATAAGCGATCAGTTTCTTTCACTCGCCAATTGTAAATATTACGAATTGTTGTTGCACCTTTAGCAAACAGCGCTGTTGTGGCGATAGTCATTGCCGCATCGGGAATATGGTTCATATCCATATCAATACCATTTAATTCACCATGTGAACATTCAATATAATCATCAGCCCAAGTGATTTTAGCGCCCATTTTTTCAAGCACATGAGCAAATTGCGTATCTCCTTGCAAACTTTTTTTACCAATTCCTGTAACACGAACAGTGCCGCCTTTAATTGCTGCCGCTGCTAAAAAATAAGAAGCAGAAGAAGCATCGCCTTCAACTAAATAATCGCCTGGCGATTGATAACACTGATTAGCTTTAACAGTAAATTTTTGATAATTGTGATTGGTAACCAAAACACCAAACATAGCCATCATCTTAATAGTGATATCAATATAAGGCTTAGACACCAAATCACCAATTATAGTAATTTGAGTATCATTTTGTGCTAATGGCGAAGCCATTAGCAACGCAGTTAAAAATTGGCTAGAGACCGAACCATCAACTTGGATTTCACCACCAATAAAACCACCATGAAGGTGTAATGGTGGGTATCCTTCATTTTCGAGATAATCAATTTTAGCACCACCTTGACGCAGCGCATCGACTAAATGGCCAATTGGGCGCTCTTTCATGCGTGGTTCGCCTGTTAACACAATATTATTATGACCAAGGCATAAAGCTGCAGCTAAAGGGCGCATTGCTGTACCAGCATTACCTAAAAAAAGCTCTAATGCATGGTCAGATTGCAACATCCCCCCTACGCCTTGAATATCACAAATAGTCCGATCGTGTGATAGCTGGTACTTCACACCTAATGCTGCAAGCGCATCAAGCATATAACGCACATCATCGCTATCAAGTAAATTAGTTAAACGCGTATTACCCTTACTTAGAGCTGATAGCAATAAAGCACGATTAGACACGCTTTTAGATCCTGGCAAATTAATAGTGCCACTAAATGATTTTATTGGTTGTAACGTCAAAGATAACATAATGTCTCTCGTTAAGATTTCATAAATATTTAAAATTTATCTAATGTTGCTTTTAGCAAATCAATAGCGTGATGATCTTTAGCACTATTTTGCCATAACTTATCAAAAAGATGACGATAACGTTTAATAGCATCTTGCGATGAGGTAATAGAAGCAATACCTGTTGTCACATTCGGCAATTCACCTAAGCGAAATGGACTCATTGCCAACGAAATTGGGTTGTCGTTTTGGTAAAAAATTTGGAATGTAATTGATGGAATAGCTTCTTGCGTAATAGCAATAGTTGAAGCAAAAGATTGCTGTTCTATTAGATCAATTAAATGATAAATTTCGTTGCGAGCAAGTAGCATCCTTTCAGACTTTTTACCAGGCGAAATAGTCAAATTACCCACTAAACCAATATGCAAAAATCGTTCAATATTACGTAAGCTAATTAAATTAATCACTTTAGGAACAGATTGATAAAACTGCTTTTTACGATCTTTTAAAATCGCCAAAATTACTGAATATTTTTGAGATTCAATCGACTCATTTAGCATCATGGCTAAATGGGTTAAATAATCTGGAGAAGTTAATAAAAATGAAAAAGGATCAAAGTGAGAATAGATATGGGTTGATTGTTCTTCTAACTGGCGCATACGTTCAAAAAAACCTTCACCACTCGAATAATACTCAGTATCAATGCCTAGTAAACTCGCAAAAGAAGTACCGAGTAAAGATGCCAGTCGTTCTAGGGTTTCTATTTTAACAATTTCACCTTTTTCTAACCGATAGACTGCTGCTCTTGAAATTTTAAGACTATCAGCAACATCTTCAGCCTTCAGTGAAGCGGCAATCCTATACGCACGTAAACGTTGACCTATAGCACAATAATCAATCGATCCAGTAATCATAATATACTCAAACTATTGGGATTTTGGCAGTGTATCACAAGGTGATAGCAATGCCAATTTTTGGCAAAATGTTTCAGGCGTAGCCTATATTTTCATCAACAACTTAAATAACACCTATTTTAATAACTCATTTTGCAATGCCGATACATTTTCAAATTCAGTAAACTCAGAAATTGCCTCTGGTTGTTTAGCATTATCTTCACGCTTACCAAGAATTTGCGATGCAAATACAAAACCTTTTTTATCCATAACTGAACGGTTATAAAAATCAACTAAATCTTGTTGAGTGATTTTTTTCAATTGTTCAATTTTTTTGTGCCGTGAATCAAACATAAAACGCGAATTCCGATAGTCAGCCATATAACGACTAAACTCTTCATCCAATGTTTGCGGAGGCATTTTCAATTCATCAAGTACCGCTTTTTTATATTGCTCAATATCTTCTTTAGATAATGCTTTAAGCTTACTTAATATAACAGGATAAAATTCTTGGTAACGCTTAAATAAATAAACTGGATCGTATTGGTTGCTTTGAATGATAAAACTCATTCCAACTGAATCTCCAACTGTAACAGGGCTAGCAAATACGGCGTAGCCGAGTTGTTCATTGGTGCGTAACTGATCATAAAACCAAGGTGAAATAATTTTCGACAACGTATAACTTAGCATACTACTAGCAATTCGATCATAACCTGTTGGAATATAGCTCATCATCAAAGCATTATCAGTACTTTTCGCATATTGAGTCATTTTGGCCTCCAATGATTTTTTAATCTGAATATTATCAACAGGAGTAAATTCAACATCACGCACTAGTGTTTTTTGAATGGAATGATAAAGATCTAAAGAATCCTCGTTAGACAAATTACCCAAGCTAAGCATATAAGGTACTGAGTGAGTTAATAAGTTATCACGGTAAGCTAACACGTCATTAATGGTCATATTTGCTGTAATTTGCCGTTTTTCATCTCGTTCAAAATAATGCGGTAATACCGACAATGCATTAATAGGATTAACAGCTAACCTATAACTTTTAGCATGCTCGGCTTTATCCAATTCTTGCAAATACCAAGATTTAGCTAATGCTAAACTTTGCTCATCAATAGTAGCCTTGCGATAGTTATCAAGTATGCCAGTAACCATCTTTGTTAAATGTTGATTAAAGCCGCTGGCTGAAATCATTAAGCCATTATCATTACCAGTTGATAACGAAATACCTGCAACCCCAGCCTGAAATCGTAATTGTTCTAAATTACGACTAACAATATAATCAAGCAAATTAAAAGCAACCACAGCTTTTACGTCACTAGTAGCCTGGTTATTGCGTAATGAAACAACAATAGCAGCTTTAGGTTCATTTTTAAAATACTGGCTAGCAAAATGAATATGATTACCGCGCTTGCTAAATTTTTCAGGTTGTGCTTGATTACGATTTTGTTTTAAAATCGTAAAACTATCAGGTATATAAGGATTGAGCTCAGGCAAACTAAATGTAAAATTTTTGCCTAGTGCTAACCAACTTGCTTTTTGCTCGCTAGTGATATTATCAATTTTATAAGGCGCATCGACAAAATAAGCAGTTTTATTGGTAGCTTGGTTTGGCGAAATCACCCAAATTCTAGCATTATTGGCTGTCAAACTTTTTAAACGTGCCGTAATAGCTGATTTATCAAAATGAGTAGCAACATAATCTGAATTTAACACATTTTGAACTGGATACAACAACATCTGATCCGATAGCCATTCTACATATGACATATCACGCTCAACATCTTGATATTTAAACTCTAACGCTAAAACTTTTTTGAGCTCTTCATAATAAGCATCAGAAATTCCTTGCTTTTGAATTAACTGTAAATAATTAAAAATAGCGCCAATAACTTTATCTTTTTGAGCAAGTCCATCGTCGGTTAAACTTACATTAATACTAAATATACCACTATTACCATAACGGATGGGATTGATAGACGAACTAATTCCTTCAATCAAACCTTGCTTTTGTAACTGATCAGATAGCGTATTATGACTACTATTACTGATTAAATAAGTGATATACTCATCAGTTTTATCGGCAAATTTAGCCAGATTATTTTCAATCGGAAACTGTAAAAACAATAGTTTTTTGGGTTGTGCTGGTACCATAGAAATTTGTTTATTTAGCACATTTGGCGTTATAGCAGGCTTATCAACTATTGGGGCATTAATATTTTTATTAGGGATTTTACCAAAGCTATTTTCAGCTAATTTTGCCAATTTATTGATCGATTGATTGCTATACATCACGCCAACCATAATATTGGCTGAATAATAATTTTTATGAAAATTCACTAAAGCATCTTGCAATTTACTATTTTCTTTATCACTTAATGTTTCTAAATTACCGCCTGAAAATTGAGAACTCGGATGGTTTTGATTAATTGTTTCAGAATCAACTTGCCCTATCCTAAAACCATCATTTGATCTAGCCATTGTCAGTTCAGCATTAACTGCGTTACGTTCTTTATCGGCAAATTTAGGATCCAAATTGGGGGCACTAATAGCATCAGCTAAATAATCCAGCGCTTTATCAAAAGCACTATTTTCAACCTCAAAATAAAACGCAGTTCGATGCGCTGCAGTACTCGCGTTATAACTACCGGCATGACGGCTTAAAAACTGAGAAAAACTTGCAGGTTCAGGGTAATTTTTCGAGCCCATTAATACCATATGTTCAGCATAATGCGCCAACCCTTGTTGCTCTTTGGGATCTTGCAACGAGCCAACAGGCAGTGCTAATGATGCCAGTGATTTTACGGCTTTAGGATCTGAAACAAGTAACACGCGCATTTTATTTGCTAGCTCAATCACTTCATATTGACGCTTATCGCGTTCACTTTGTTGCACTTTTTCTATCAAAACTGGCTTTGTAAGCTTATTTTCGATGGCAAAAGATGGAGAAGTGGCAAGCAGTAACCCAATAATCCCACTAAAAATAAAATTAACCAATTTTTTGTTTTTATAAACCATAATATCTGCTCGCTCAACTCAGTTTTAAAAATAATACAAAAGTAATTTTACCAAAATACGAATGTATCTTTACGAATATATCTTAATAAAGTCCGTAATTAAAAAATAAAAAATTTAATGCTCTCGAGTTTTTCTAAATTCAACATCAGGATACCTTTCTTGCGTCAAATTCAAATTAACCATGCTTGGCGCAATATAAGAAAGGTTATCACCACCATCTAATGCCAAATTCTGTTCGCATTTGCGTTTAAATTCTTCCAGTTTTTTCACATCTGAGCACTCAACCCAACGCGCTGTTGTCACATTAACTGGCTCATAAATGGCTTCAACGTTATACTCTGATTTTAATCGAGCAACCACCACATCAAACTGTAAAACCCCTACAGCACCCACAATTAAGTCATTATTGGCTAATGGGCGGAAAACTTGTACTGCGCCCTCTTCTGAAAGTTGAACCAGTCCTTTTAAAAGTTGCTTTTGTTTAAGCGGATCCTTAAGGCGAATTCGGCGAAACAGTTCTGGCGCAAAGTTAGGAATGCCTGTAAATTTTAGATCTTCACCTTGTGTAAAAGTATCGCCTATTTGAATCGTGCCATGATTATGTAAACCAATAATATCACCGGCATAGGCTTCTTCAACATGTTCACGATCACCGGCCATAAACGTTAAAGCATCAGAGATATTAATATCTTTCGCAACACGCACATGGCGTAACTTCATGCCTTTTTCGTATTTTCCCGATACAATACGCATAAACGCCACACGGTCACGATGTTTAGGATCCATGTTTGCTTGAATTTTAAACACAAAGCCGCTGAACTTTTCTTCTGATGATTCAACTTCGCGCTTATCGGTTTGACGAGGTTGTGGCGTTGGTGCCCATGCAGTTAAACCATCAAGCATATGATCGACACCAAAATTACCCAGTGCAGTACCAAAAAAGACAGGAGTTAAATCGCCTGATAAAAAGGCATCTAAATCAAATTCGTTTGATGCGCCTTGCACTAATTCAAGTTCTTCACGCAGTTGCTGCGCTAGATCGTCGCCGACGGCTAAATCCAAATCAGGGTTATTTAACCCTTTAATAATTCGCACTTCTTGTATTGTATGGCCTTGCCCTGATTGGTAAAGGTAAGTTTCGTCTTTAGCTAAATGGTAAACACCTTTAAATAATTTTCCACAACCAATTGGCCAAGTAATAGGCGCGCACATTATATTGAGTTCATTTTCGACTTCATCAAGCAATTCCATTGGATCACGAATATCACGGTCTAACTTATTCATAAAAGTTAAAATTGGGGTATTGCGTAATCGCGTAACTTCCATTAATTTGCGTGTACGATCTTCAACACCTTTTGCAGCATCAATGACCATTAAACAACTATCAACCGCCGTTAGCGTACGATAAGTATCTTCAGAAAAGTCCTCATGCCCTGGAGTATCTAATAAATTAACTAAACAGTCATTATAAGGAAACTGCATCACAGAGGTAGTAATTGAAATACCACGCTGCTTTTCCATCTCCATCCAGTCAGATTTTGCATGCTGAGCATTAGCGCCGCGACCTTTAACTGTACCTGCTGTTTGGATTGCATGACCAAATAACAATACCTTTTCAGTAATGGTTGTTTTACCCGCATCGGGGTGAGAAATAATTGCAAAAGTGCGACGTGCATTAACTTCGTCTAAATAAGCTTGTTCTGTCATAAAACTGTTTTAACCTACACAAAAATAATCACCTATTCTAGCAGGTATCTGCCTGTTTTGCTATTAACCTTAATACGCAACGTAATTTGCCTTATTTATTTATCTATGCATAATATCTTCCCTAATAAGCAATGCAACATTTACTGCTTCTTGTCAAAAAGTTTCAGGAAAAGTATGCGTTTAAGTATAAAATTGGAATCTGCTATGAATATTCGTGATTTAAAACTGTACTTACATTTATGCAAAACCTGTCACTTTGGTATAACGGCAAATGCTATGCATGTTAGTCCATCAACCTTATCAAGGCAGATCCAACGACTTGAAGAACATTTTGGTCACCCGCTATTTATTCGCGACAATAGGCAAGTACAAATCACTTCGGAGGGCGAAAAAGTTAAACGTTTTGCTCAACAAGTAATAAACATGCACCAACAACTAAAATATGATTTAGATCAATCTAACCAACAGCTTGTCGGTGAACTTACTCTCTTTTGTTCAGTCACCGCTGCATATAGCCATCTACCTGAAATACTTGATCGCTTTAGGATCCACTATCCGCTGGTTGAAATCAAACTATCAACGGGTGATGCAGCTGACGCCGTAAAAAAAATACAAGCAAATGAAGCCGATTTAGCTATAGCAGGCAAACCAAAGCAGCTCCCTACAGGTATTGAGTTTTTAAAATTTGGCGAAATTGAAATGGTCTTGCTGATTCCTAAACTTAATAGCGCATTTAGTGACAAATTACATCAAAAACAGCCTGACTGGCACAATATTCCCTTTATATTGCCAGAACATGGACCAAGCCGCCATCGCATTGATTTATGGTTCAAACAAAGAAAAATCACCAATCCCAAAATCTATGCAACCGTTGCAGGACATGAAGCGATTGTATCGATGGTGGCTTTAGGCTGTGGGGTCGCTTTACTGCCAAAAGTTGTGATGGACAACAGCCCAGAACGCATAAAAGATCGCATAACTGAATGGTCTACTAACTTAATGGAACCCTTTGATGTTGGTATTTGTGTACAAAAAAGACGCTTGTCTGAAAAAATCATTGCCACTTTTTGGGAAATTTGTAATCTAAATTTACCCAATAACAAATAACAAAATATCTTGTATAATCATACCTAAATAAAATAACACCAATAATAGGGATGTTAAATAACCAGTGGACAAGCCACTTTTTAGCAAAATATAATCAAATCTAGCTGAATATCATTGTAATGGAATTAAAAATGAAACAGATAAAGATAAAAACATTAACCTCATTAATATTTTTTTCTGCTATCACTATGCCTATCGTGGTGGAGTGCGCTCCTGCAAAATCGTCAAAAATAGACGAAAGTACAAAAGTAACTAGCACAAATAATACCTCTACACCTCAAGTTGAACTACCTACATCGACAATCGATAGCAATGCTAATAATGATAGTTCCCCTGATATTGATAACACTATAAAAAAGCCAAAGTGGTTAGCTCGCAGTTCGTTGGTTTATTATAATGGTGATGATAATGATCTTGTTACTGCTGGTCTTGGCTTTACTCCGTTATCAACAAGTATCATTACACCAAAAGTGGAAATACCCAAAAAGCCAAACTTTGAAGAGCGTCGGCAAGCAAAGCTAAATCGCTATATTAACACCAAAATTGGTGAAGGCACATTATTTGGTTTTAGAAAACAAGAATTGACCCCCTTATTTGACGGCAAAATTGCAGGTACTGAAATAACCGCCCTACAAAGAGAAGATGGTGTTGGCATGCTGTTACAAATTCCACTTGACTTTAATAAGGATAAACCCTGCATTGTTGCTGTTCCTGCTATCGACTCAGATGGGATATTAAATGTCAAAGATGTACAAATTCGTGGATTATGGGGACTTCGCCATAATTGCGCAGTAGTATATAATGACAAAGGTTTAGGTAATGGCATTTATGATATCGAACGCAATCTTGGTTTTACCGTATGGGGAGAAGTAAACAGTGGTAATATTTTATTTAGCCCTTCGATAAAAGATAGAGAACAATACATCAAAAAATACCCTCATCGCTACGCGATCAAACAACTACACTCAAAACTAAATGCTGAAGCACGCTGGGGGGTACATGTATTAAAATCCATTGAATTTGCCTTTTATGAACTCAATAGCATGTTTTCAACCAATCAACAAATTATCTACAACAAAGATAATACCCTTGTTTTAGTGTACGGTGCAAGTGATGGCGGTGGAGCAGCCCTAAAAGCCGGCGAATTAGATGACCAAAACCTAATTGATGGCATTGTGGCAGTCAATCCGCAAATTCAACCAAATCTTAATAACGCTGAACTCACATTAAAAATAGGTAATGACTTCTCACAAAAATTAGAAGAAAAATCTATTGCCAATTACAGTGCTTACGGTGCTTTATATATACCGTGTGCAATCCCTGCAATAAAACCTAATAAAGATGACGATTATGTACCTTATGCAAATTATTTCCTTTATTCGCAAGAACGTTGTAATGCACTAAAAAAAGAAAAATTACTTACAAAAGGCACGCCTGAAGAAGCGCTAGAAAAACTGCACAAAAATGGCTGGACACCAGACATGGACATTCAACTACCATATTTCTATTATACCGAATCCATCGGCCTACCATATCAATACATTAGTGCTTATGGCAAATATGATGTCACTGAAAACATGTGTGATTTTTCAGTAGCCAGTACGCAACAAACACCTATTTACTACAGTGGTAAAGTAGCACCATTAAAAGAGATCTCATTTGAACAGATCTGGGGAATGGCAAATGGTCATTTACCACTTTGGAATGGAGATAATGCAACAATTTTGGATCTGGTTGAAAATAACGATCTTAATACACCAAGGCGCGAATTTTACTCAAGTTCACAATCAAAAAACACAGTTGATTATGGCACTACTGGGGCAATTTGTGTCTATAAAAAGTCACAAGAACCTCGCGTTGAACAAGGCATAAAACAAGTTATGTCATCCGGTAACTTACACGGTATAAAAACCTTTATTGTCCATGGTCGGAATAATGTTAAACAATTACCAAACTATACATCGCGCGCTTATGTTGCATTAAACAGTTTGGTAGAAGGTAAACAATCACAACTGCGATATATTGAAGTAGAAAACGCAAGCTACTTAGACGGCAGAGCGCCATTTGACAACACATTACTACCCATTGATTATTATGGAGAAGATGCCATCGAGTGGTTATGGGCTAACTTAACCAACAACGCTACGCTACCAGTAAGCCAAGTTGTACATACCAAAGCACGTGGTGGCAAAAGTGGTTATGCCCTACCATTAACTGACAAAACCCTACAGCCGATAAAACAATTGCCAAATAGCAAAGAAATTATTCAAAAAAACGAGGGCAACTTAATACTACCTAATTAATAGGCTTTATACTAACTCGCTATCGAATTTAAACTCAAGTACAACGATTTAAATTCGATAGCGCCCCTAATTCAGCCAATACGATCTTTTACCGCCAGACAGATTTTAGGATATAACAAAAAAAACAACGATTCTAATTGCACATAATTTTGTTTAATATCAACGATCGTTTCTTTTAATAAAGATAATTTTGGTCGTCTCTTTGCCATACCTCTTAATACATCACCAACAAAATCAATAAAAGCATAATTTACAAGCCACTCCTCTTGCCACATTGCATTCATAAAATGCTGATAATCGACAGGATAAACTGTAATATAAGGTTGGATAAGAGCTTTGGTTGTTTGATTAAATTCAGCCACACTTTTCAATAGTCCATATTTAGCCCAATGTTTTGACAAAAAGTGATCCCAAACAATATCTAATGTAATGGGGGCAACACGCTGATGTGATTTTCGAAATAGCAATTTAGCTTGCTTAACTTCAAATAGATTATCAGTCAAACTGTCGATTTTACGATGCAACATAATACCATCAGCAATATTGCAGCCATAAACTAAATAAGGATCGCCTTTAATAAAATCCGCTACGGTATTACCAATTAACGAACTATTAGCTAATGTTGCCAAATGCAAATGAGCAAGAATATTCATAAAAATAATTAATTATTCACGATGTTTAAATTCACCTTCGGCAAAACCTTCTCGCCAATAACTCGTAATCTGAAAAGCATCAGGCGACAAATGAGTATATTTATTCTTAACTGCTTGACGAATAGATTGCGCCAACGAACGCTCCATTCCGCCCCAAAACAACAGCTTATCATGCCCTAATAAATCAACATTCATTACCGCATCAACTAATTGGTAAGGAATATCTGTATTTTTCACAAACCAGTGAACCTCAACATTTTTATTATCGGGCAACGACACCATGTCATTTTTATGATTAACCTCAATAAAAGCAAATGCTTTTTGCATTTTAGGAAGATGTTCAAGCGTATAACAAATAGCAGGTACAGCCGAAATATCCCCCATTAACACCAAACAATCATCAGTAAACTGTAACTTACTAGCAATACTAATCAAACCAATTTGATCACCAATTTTAGCCTTTTGCGACCACACTGAAGCCAATCCGGTATCATGAATAGCAAAATCAACAAAAAATTGACTAGTTACGCTATCAAATTCACGCACACTATAACTACGCACTAGCTGACGTAACTTATCGTCAATAGCAATTTTATTATTATCATCAAGCTTAGGAAACGCAATTGTGCCAGTTAAAGGATCAGGAAATAACAACTTTAAATAAGGGCAAATCCATAATGGATTAGTATCAAATGATTTATCGCTACTAAACTGCACACGAATAAAACTAGGTGAAATTTTTTCTACTTTTAATACTGTTAATAATGAATTAACAATGACTTTTTTGTTTAGTTTGATTTTTTGTTTTTTTTCATCCATAGCCATCAATTCTTATATTTTTAATACTTGAAAACATCATACAACAAAAAATGTTAGAGTGATGCTATTTTTACAATTGAAAAATAGGTAACTTGTTCCATCATTAAAACGATGGAACAAGATTCAACAAATATCAATCAATAAATAAACAAACTTAAAATGCTAACGATCCAAAAGCTTCACACCAATCTTGATCAAACTTAGCAATTGCCGCATCAACAGCAGGATCTGAAATAAAAAGCTCTGCAACATCGACAGGTAAGGTGATAGCCCTACACCCTGCAAGCATACAGTCTAACGCTTGGCGTGGTGTTTTAAAGCTTGCGGCTAACACCATTGATTGTGGACAATGCAAATTTAACAATTTTTGTAATTCTAGTACTGTATCTTTACTATTTCCACCTTGTGCATCAATGCGATTAACATAAGGTGCAATATATTTAGCCCCAGCTAATGCAGCTAAAAACCCCTGCCCTGCTCCATAAACAGCCGTTCCCAAAGTTGGAATTCCTTGCTGGGTTAATTCTTTAATTGCAATCAATCCTTGAGCATTAACAGGAATTTTAGTCACAATCGATGGTACTGCTTTTCTAAGCTGATGAGCTTCTTTTATCATTTCATCAGCATTACTTGAAAGTACCTGAGCAAATAGTACTTTATCTGAACCCAATACTTCCTGTAATTCATCTAATAACGAAAAAATTGGCTTGCCCGATTTTGCTACAATGCTTGGATTAGTGGTAACCCCACTAATAGGTAACACCTTAGCTAAACGTTTAATGGCGACAAGATCGGCGGTATCTAAATATAATTCCATGGTTAACTCCTAGCTAAAACCAACAAATATCTATTAACGTATACATATAACGCTCTTTGTATTACAAATTTTGCGTTACAGCTATAGTAAAAAAAACAGATCCAACCGCCTAGAAGACAATTTTGTCATTTACTGGATTTTTGTACGCTAAATAAGAAATTGAGATTTAGATCACACAACGAAAAATTAACATTAACTTATTAAATAAAAGAAAAATTTATACTTATTTTCATCTTTTCCATATGCGTATATAATCTAAACGATAGTACACACTTGATTTATCATTAACTTAATTTATGACAAAAATCATTAACGAAAAACTAGCCAAACTAGTCAATAACCAAGAGTCAATCAATCATATCTATTTTGCCAATAGTAATGCTTGTCCGCCTTCACTTGCCTACCAAGTCAACTTTCCTAGAATTGAAATTATATTAGAAGGAAAGCAACAGATGCTATGGGCGGATAGTAATGGCAAAGTTATTGAAAAAATATTATCAATTAATGATCTTTTATATATTTCCGCTCAAAGCTGGAACAAACCCATTTGGACAAGCCCTGTTACTTTATTAAACATCTTATTTGATAAACAACAAATTGGTATAAGCCTATTGCATTGGGATGGCACACAACTAATTCCGCTTGAACAAATCAACACACCAAGACGTGGTCCACGGGTTGGTACATTTATTATTCAAACTCTGACCGAACTTATCTGGCAAAACCAATCATGTAAACAAAATCAAACTGCTTACTACCTTATTCACAGTTTACTTAGCAACACACTCGATTTGTTAAATATCAATATCAAAACATCATCCAAAACTACTTGCCTATATGAAGCCATTCGCCAATATATTGATACTCACTTTCGTGAGGATATTACACGCGACTTTTTAGCTAATATGTTTTACATTTCACCCAATTACTTATCACATCTATTTCAAAGCGAGGGAAAAATAGGGCTAAATGAATATCTAAATCATATTCGCTTAGAATATGCAAAATCGCTATTAAAGGATTATGATCTAAATATAAAAGAAATTGCTCTAGCATCGGGGTTTAAAGATAGTAATTATTTTTGTCGGATTTTTAAAAAAAAGACAGAACGAACACCAACACAGTATCGTCGACAATATCATAGTAAGTTAATGTGCAAATAGTTTTTTCACAATTAACTGTCAAACTCTTTTGTTTTTTACATTGTGCCACAATTACACATATTCATCGTCCTTGTTTAATGCACTCAACTAATGGTGCATTTCAATATAAAAAAATCAAACAGTATAATATTGGTTTTATTTTTAATTTAATGATTTTAAATAAAATTAAGCTGTTATACAGCTGTGAACGTTATGCTATTAAAAATAATAATGTGTAATAGTCTTTACTTAATCTGACATTGAGTTATTTTATAACACAAAAAGGAGAGGCAGAAATGAATCAAACCGCCAAAATCATTAAACCTAAATTAGGACTACTAGAATTAGCTAAGCAACTCGGTAACGTTCAACAAGCTTGCAAAGTCATGGGATACAGTCGAGATAGCTATTATCGCTTTAAAAAACTGTATGAGCAAAGTGGTGAGCTTGCGCTTCAAGAAATCAGTCGTAAAAAGCCTATCGAAAAAAATCGGGTAGAGCCACATATAGAACAAGCCGTTGTCAATATGGCCTATGAATATCCAGCTTATGGGCAACATCGAGTT
>NZ_LZHH01000108.1 GCF_001690595.1 Gilliamella sp. Choc5-1 | reverse complement strand
TCATCATAACCTAAATTCATTTCCTAAGTTGGCGCGTTTACTTTAATTGCTGCCAATAGTGAAATTGCCGATCGAGCCTTTAGCCAAGTAAAAACGATTATTCGGGCTAACTATTCTAATCCTCCTGCCCATGGTGCTAAAATCGTCTCTCACATTTTAAATAATGAAGAACTAAAAGAAGAATGGATTAATGAATTAACCAATATGCGCCAACGCATTCACCGTATGCGCCAACTATTTGTTAAAACCTTACAAGATAAAGGGGCTAGTCAAGATTTTAGCTTTATTGTTAAACAAAATGGCATGTTTTCATTTAGTGGTCTAAATGAAGAACAAGTACTCAAATTACGCAACGACTATGGTATCTATATTGTTAACTCAGGACGGATTAATGTTGCTGGTATGACATTAGATAATATGTCTAGACTTTGCGAATCAATTGTTAAAGTACTATAAAAAATAAATATCAAATTAATCATCCTAAACTAACCAATAAACCACAGGCTTATTGGTTTTTTTATGCCATTTAGTTATATCAATAGGAAAACTGATTATTAGACGATAACACAATTATTATCAATAATTAATCAATAAATAAAAATTGATTAAGGATTGTTTTGTGGCATCACATGTTTTGGATTTTTTAGTTTTAGGAAATAACTTTAGCACTCCTGAAATGCGGTCAATATGGTCAGAACAGAATCGACTTGAGCAACAAGTTGCTGTTGAAGTTGCATTAGCCAAAGCCGAAGGTGAATTTGGAGTCATTCCGACCCAAGTGGCTAATACGATAGTCAAAAAAGCTAATGCGACTAAGTTATCTTTAGAGAAAATTGCCCAAGAAGCAGCCGTTGCACGGCATTCGTTAATGTCAACAATTAATGCTTTACAAAAGCAAGTGGGTGAAGCCGGTCAATTTATTCATTATGGTGCAACCACTCAAGATATTGTCGATACTGCAACCGTTTTACAACTTAAGCAATCATTTGCCATTATTGAACGTGACACCAAATTGGTGGCATGTGAATTAAAAAAATTAGCCAAACAATACCAATACTTACCTATGGCCGGGCGAACTCACGGCATGCAAGCACTACCGACAACCTTTGGTTTTAAACTGGCTGTTTGGTTGGATGAATTTATTCGGCACTTACAACGTTTAAGTGAAATCAAACAGCGAGTATTAGTCGGTAATATTAGTGGTGCAATTTGTACTTATGCCTCAATGGGTAAGTTAGGACCTCAGGTTGAAGCCCGTGCTTTAACAATATTGGGATTAAATACTCCAAATATTGGTTGGCAAGCAGCTCGTGATCGTTTTTCTGAATACGCATCAGTCATCGCCTTAATTAGTGGCACATTAGGTAAAATGGGCAATGAATTTTACAACTTGATGCGCACCGAAATTAACGAAGTTGAAGAGCCCTTTTCTGACGGAAAAATCGGTTCAACTACTATGCCACATAAACGCAACCCAGCGGCATTAGAAGGGTTAGCAAGCTTAACTGCACCGTTATTAAAAA
>NZ_LZHH01000107.1 GCF_001690595.1 Gilliamella sp. Choc5-1 | reverse complement strand
ATAAGGCTTTCATCACCCGAGCAATGTAACGGCGTGACACCCAAATATTCTCTTTTTGTAAATCAAAACGAATTCGTCTTGTACCATAAGACTGATAGCTCTGATTAAATAGCGTCACGATTTTATCGGCATAAAGCCCTACTGATTTTTGTCTATTCAATTTACACTGATAATAAGCATAATATCTTGATAATCCTAAATATTGACATAGCTTTGTTATGCTATAACGATGTCGATTTGCTTTTAGGATAGCGATTTTCGTCCTATTATCAGTGCTGCTTGCTTTAAAATATCGTTTTCCATACGGAGTTGTTTAAGCTCTTTACGCAACGCGATTAACTCTTGTTCTTGTGGACTGCGATTATCTTTTGTTTTAAATGAGCCACTTTGGCTTGATTGCGTTATCCAACGGTCCAATGCGGATGGCGTCAAATCATATTCTGCAACGATTTCACTACGTGATTTACCATGTTGATAAAGACTGACCATTTGGTGTTTAAAATCATCTGTGAATGTTCGTCTTTTGCGTTTAATCTTATTCATATTTGTTCCTTTTTTAGTTGTGATAAGTTTACCTTACCCCTTAAAAAAGTTGTATGAATTAGTGTAGCCGATCCATTATTATCACATAAATAGTTAAGATGCTGCCTGTTCGCCGATAGTGTTTATGATGACGTATCCCCAATGTAAAAAGAGATATCCCACTATATACCTTTTTGGTTAGAGCTTGTCAGTAGCTTAAGCTCTTTACAATTCACGACGTTTATCAGCAATTCACTTACGTTCATCTTTCTATTTAGCCTAGCCCCTCATGACATGCTACTTGCCATTACTTAATGTTACCTCACGATACGCATTAACCTTGCTATTCCTCAAGGGGGTACATTGTCAGGAAGCTCCATACCAGACCGTTGCCAATCTCGCACTATCCCTAGGCTACTGTTAGTCATATAACAGGTTGACTCATATTTTATATAACATAGTGCCTATAAAATATGCCAACAATGATAATAACAGCTTGTGCACTTATTTAACTTCACAATAGGTCAATTCTAGCTTAAACTATATGCTGATGGGTTCTTTCGTTTCCTTGGTCAA
>NZ_LZHH01000106.1 GCF_001690595.1 Gilliamella sp. Choc5-1 | reverse complement strand
TTACCAAAGCGGTCATATTCAAAGTGTTTGTCACTAAAAAAGGTTAAGCGGTTGCCTTTGGCAATATTGGCGTGAAACGGCGCAGGTGCCAGCGCTTGGGTTTCTGTTATTTTATTGCCGGTTTGGTCATAGTCAAATAGCTCAACTTTTTCAGCATGATGATGCTCGGGGTTGGCCTCAGGATAAGTGACGGTGTGTAGCTGACCGGCGTTATCATAGTGGTAACGGCGTGGCTGTGCCCCTGTGATTTCGGCAAGCTGCCCATCAGGAGTGTAGTGGTAGTGCTGTTGCCAGAGCGAGGTCTGTGTGCTGATATCATAACCGTGATAGCGTTGATGGGCGATAAGTTGCCCATTAAGATGATAATATTCTAACCATTGCCCATCGGGTAGTTTAGTGCCACTGAGTAAGCCGGTGTTATCATCATAGCGATGGTGAATTCAAGTACATCGCTAAAAAGTTTAAAGTAAAATCCCACAGTTAAGTGGGGATAGATATTTATTTATTCGGATTTATATATAAGTATCGACTGTCTAACTTCAAATCAAGTAATTTTACAATTTTAAGTATTTTTTGATACTCTTCAGAACTAATTTTTACGTCAAAATCTGCAATATGATCACATAATGTTTCAAAAGCTAGAATACTTTCTGAATGATTTATATAGTCAATTGCATAATCAACTATTTCAGGATCCAACCTATCTTTCAATGCGTTCCCAAATTCTTTTATACAATCATTTACTAACATAATATTTAATCCTCTTTAATTTTTCACTTACCTACTTTTTTATAGTTTTGGGGGATAGGTGCATTATCTGGAAATGCTGTTATTATTCTTCCATTTGCGGGTTCATAAATAACTCTTATACGGACTTCATCTCTCATTTCATATGCAGCCCACCTAGCTGGCTTCCCTGACTTGGTATAAATACCACCTCAGCATGATGATGCTCGGGATTGGCATAAGGATAAGTGATTGAGCAATGGCTTGAGTTTTACAATCGGGAAAGAGCACACTCGGGAAAATATTGTTATGGAAAACGAGGAACTATGCAAAAGTGTTGGTTAAGGAAAAGCAATTGGAGAGTTTATTTTGCGTATCGCACTCCCACTTTATTAAAATGAATGCCGATGAATAACAAGTGTCTGTCAGATTAAATTTGAGCTACTACACTTAATATATGATTTCATAAAGTGTATCTGGAGCACCTTCGCTTACTTCAAAATCTGAAAGTAACGTTTTTGATAATTCAATAAATTTTATCTTTTTATATGAATAAATATAACCGGAGTCTGTCAAAGATATCACAAGTTTCGAACAATTTGTAAGAGTCATCATTTCTTGTAATATACTAATCAAAATTAGTAAACGATCTCTTCCTAACGAAGGGAATTTACTTTGCATTTCTGGAGCATAATCTAAATAATCAATCAAATAATCAGCTTCTTCAGAATCAGGGCTATCACTCATTGAAAAAATGAAATTAGTTTCATTTTTATTAGGTAAATACCTTTCAGTAAATTGAAACAATTGTTCCGGTAAAATTTCTTTTAATCCAATACTATAATTCGCAGCTATTTTTTTTAAAATAGATTTACTATTGTTATAGTTAATTCCAGCAAGATATCCAACAATATAATTATTCATTTATTTATCCTTAATCCATTCACCAATGGGTTTCCCATTGGAATCGAGTTTTCTATAGTATTTACCTGTTACATATCCTTTATCATTATATGTAATTTTATGTTCATGAGGAACAACTCTTCCGTCTGGACCTAAACCTATTTGTCCATGTGGGTGAATTTGTCCATAGTCTTCACGAGAAAAAGTTCTACCATTTGCGTCATAATAAGTAACACTTCTAGACCCATCAGCTCTCGATACTTCATAAATTGAGTTAGGTTTTCCTCTATGTGGTGCTTTTCCTGATGGCACAATTATATGCTCAGTAGCAATTCTATTTGTTGCAGGATTAATAGTCGGAATTGATAATGTACTATCTATCTCTTCTCCAGCAATCCCTTCAAAACCATTATTTTCAACCTTAATCAACCCTAACGGATCAACCCAATTTATCGGCTCACTACCGGTGTATTTAGGATTAGAATTATTTATACATTTATGAATGTTCACCAACAATCTTATTCGTATTTGTAATACTTTGACCTTCTATAATTTTAGTCTTCATTTCAGACATTAATTTTGAGACAATATTTGATATTCCGCTTCCAACTTGATTCTTCCACTTTCTAGCACTAATTAATACGTAAAAACAAAACTCTACGAATGCAAGGTTTGTCATTTATTTTTTATACATCCTCGGGAAATAGTCATTAATTTTGTCATTATCAAGCAATCTATCATTGGTAAAATCAATTATGTCTGATACAACTATTCCATGACGTAATTCTTCAGGGAAATCTTCTATTGAAGCATATATTGTTGGCATTAAATATCTGAAATAATCCCCCATTTTAGTTTTATCATTATAGCCAACAGGATAATCTTCTCCTTCAAAACTTCCTTCAATTGCTTGGTATTCAAAAAAACCTTTATTTATTGCTAAATTAGCATCACTGTAATGACCTGAATGAATGAAATCATTTATTAATTCAGCTATAATTGCTTCCTTACCAAGATTATTTTTATGACGCCAATAAGAATATAAATCTAATTTAAAATCACCTCTTTTATTTTGGGGATAAGTTAAATAAACTGAAGATTCCTCCCACATATATTCATTTAATTGATCAAGTAATAACTCAGCATTTTCAATAGATAATAAACATTTTGGCAAATCACCAAAACAATTATTAACCATTACAGCTATTTTCCCATTTTTGTCCATTGCAAACCATGTAAAAATCGTTCCAAACTCTGGTTTCCAATTTATATTTAATATGCTCATTTCTATTTTTTCCCTTTTGGCCAAGTAATTCGGCAGTTTTGGCATGGTAGAATTACAGCTGCAGGAGGTATGTAATTTTTTCCCCAAACATCCCGAGGTCTTAAAGCGTCTGTAAATTTTATATTTTCTGGATTAGAACCCATTCGAATTAATTTATCAGCTCCCGAGACTTCGGCACATGCACCGGCTTTATTTTTACAAAAGCTTGTAAATTCGCCTATCTTGACACCTAATTGTGTTTCAATATACTCTACTGTCCTTGGGTGTAATGCTCCTGCAGTTATATTAGCGTTACTGCTACCAATTGCTATTTGGCCTGTTACAGGATCATATGCTCCTACCATTGTTGCATTTTTTGCTGCTTGATTTTTTGAACCAAATTTATTAATTTCGTTTATTAATTCTTGTTGTGCTTGTATTGCTAATTTTTCAGTTTTAACAATATCAATCCCTGTTCCAGCAACCCCCTCAAACCCATTATTTTCAACCTTAATCAACCCTAACGGATCAATCCAATTTATCGGATCGCTACCAGCATATTGATAACTATTTAGTCCGCCGAGTATACCGAGCGGATCTTGAGTGATATACCTGCCTGTAAATGGGTCGTAATAACGGTTTAGGTTGTAGTGTAATCCCGTCTCCTCATCATAATATTGCCCTTGGAACCTTAACGGGTTATCCGGCAGGGCGTGGAAATCGTCTTGATGGTAGATTTCGTTTATTATCTGCCCATAAGCATTATACTGGCATTCATAGAGGGTGTCACCCATGTTGCTGGTTAGGGCAATGGGGGTGCCGAGGTGGTCGTTTTGGTACCAGTAGAGTTTGATATTATCTTGCTGTGCATTGCCGTGGACAAGGGCTAATGGGCGGTAGGAATCCGGCTCGTAAAGGTAGGTTTGCCAGTGTTTATCATTATCCGTTTCGGCAATAAGCCGGCTACCTTGCCACAAATTTGTCTGGAACAAATTTGAACAACGCTTTAGCGTTGGCCCTGCAAGGGTGAGTCTCATGGATGAGACGAATAAAAAAATTCGGTGGTTTTACCATCCACGGTTTTGCTAGTACGCCGATTAAAGGCATCATAGGTGTAGCTAAATCGTTCAACTTTATCATAATATTAACAACGTAATAGTAGATAGTTAGATGAATTTAGTTTTATTGTTAATCGACACAATAATGATTAAAATTTAGCAAAGCAAATTAATTATTGAACTTGCTTTGCAAGTTTAAAAGAGGATAATATCCTCCAGTAACATACTAGGATGTTGATTATTTCAGTTCTGATAAGACTCGATCTAAAAATCTCAAAAACTCAAATATATCAGAAAAGCGACCATTTTTACCTCTAACTGGAAGTTTTATTATTTGATTATTCTTGAGATAAATTAATATATTTTCCGATGATTTATCTCCCTCAATAGAGGTTTTTTTTATATCATTAAATAAAACATAAATATTGTTATGATTGGTTGTCCAACTAATACCATTTTCACATATAGTAATAGAGTCGTTTTCCGGTGAGTTATCATATATCCCGAAAATCTTTCCCAAACGAGTATTATTTTTTTTT
>NZ_LZHH01000105.1 GCF_001690595.1 Gilliamella sp. Choc5-1 | reverse complement strand
CAAATTGTCGTTGCAGGTGATTTTCTGTGGCGGTTTCATTCACTTCCGTATTGTGAGATTGATAACGTTTAACGGTGTATTTTGATACCAGCAATAAGGCTTTCATCACCCGAGCAATGTAACGGCATGACACCCAAATATTCTCTTTTTGTAAATCAAAACGAATTCGTCTTGTACCATAAGACTGATAGCTCTGATTAAATAGCGTCACGATTTTATCGGCATAAAGCCCTACTGATTTTTGTCTATTCAATTTACACTGATAATAAGCATAATATCTTGATAATCCTAAATATTGACATAGCTTTGTTATGCTATAACGATGTCGATTTGCTTTTAGGATAGCGATTTTCGCCCTATTATCAGTGCTGCTTGCTTTAGAATATCATTTTCCATACGCAGCTGTTTAAGCTCTTTACGCAACGCGATTAACGCTTGTTCTTGTGGACTGCGATTATCTTTTGTTTTAAATGAGCCACTTTGGCTTGATTGCGTTATCCAACGGTCCAATGCTGATGATGTCAAATCATATTCTGCAACGATTTCACTACGTGATTTACCATGTTGATAAAGACTGACCATTTGGTGTTTAAAATCATCTGTGAATGTTCGTCTTTTGCGTTTAATCTTATTCATATTTGTTCCTTTTTTAGTTGTGATAAGTTTACCTTACCCCTTAAAAAAGTTGTATGAATTAGTGTAGCCGATCCAAACAGAATCGTAGTAAAAAAAAGAAATAGTTGCATAAACGGTTAATTTGACTAAAAAACACCAAAAACTTTAATAAAGTTAATAGCTACATTAACTAATTTTTGGCTAAAAGTTTTTTGTTTTTGTGAATAAATAGGGATGGGTGTAGAGGTGTTAATGTTGGCTAACACACGATTGAACAAGTGATTTTACTGTTCAATCGTGCTTTTACTATATCCAATTAACCAAAAAACTTTTTCACTTTGTCAAAGAAGCTTTTTTCTTTGGGACTGTGTTTAGAGTTTTTATCAGCTTTAAAGCTTTCACCTAACTCCTTTAGTAACTCTTTTTGTTTACTGGTTAAATTAACTGGTGTTTCAACTACAACATGGCAGTAAAGATCACCGACAGCATTACCACGCAATGATTTTATGCCTTTGCCTCGTAGTCGGAACATTTTTCCTGTTTGAGTTTCAGCAGGAATTGTTAAGCTGACCTTGCCATTAAGTGTTGGCACTTCAACTTCGCCACCAAGTGATGCTAATACAATATTGATTGGAATTTCGCAATGTAAGTTTGCACCATCTCGCTCAAAAATAGTATGTGGTTTGACTTGTACTTGTACATATAAATCACCAGATGGCGCACCATTTAAGCCTGCTTCACCTTCACCAGAAAGTCGAATTCGGTTTCCTGTATCAACACCAGCAGGAATAGTGACAGACAATGTTTTTGTTTTTTGTACTCGGCCTTCACCGTGACATTTTTTGCATGGATTTTTAACTACTTTACCACGACCATGACAAGTTGGGCACTCTTGCTGCACAGCAAAAAAGCCTTGGCGCATTTGTACAACACCTGCACCATGACATGTGTTACACGTTACCACATCAGAAGGCTTTTCGGTTCCTTGTCCATGGCAAGTATCACAGCTTACCCATGTTGGGACTTTAATTTCTTTACTAACACCTGCAGCAGCTTCTTCTAATGTTAGTGTGATATTGTATTGTAAGTCATTGCCGCGAGATGCAGTTTGTCCACGACCTCGACCACCACCAAAGAAATCACTGAATATATCGTCAAAAGCTCCGCCGCCAAATCCACCAAAACCTCCGAATCCTCCTGCACCGCCGCCTTGACCTTGTTCAAAAGCAGCATGGCCATATTGATCATAAGCGGCTTTCTTTTGTGGATCAGTTAAGATTTCATAAGCTTCTTTGACTTCTTTAAATTTTGCTTCAGCTTCGGCTTTATTGTCCTGATTTTTGTCAGGGTGATATTTCATTGCTAGGCGCTTATAGGCTTTTTTTATCTCACTTTCACTGGCACTTTTACTGACGCCTAATGTTTCATAATAATCTTTCTTCGCCATAATTAACCTTTATTTTTATCTCTTTTCATAAACAACTAAACGGGCTTGAGGAGACCTCGTGCCCGTTTAATGTGTTATATGTTTAAAATTTGTTGAAATAACGCATTAAAAAACATACTAATTAATGATTATTTTTTATCTTCATCAACTTCTTTGAAGTCAGCATCAACAACGTCATCTTCTGCTTTAGTGTTTCCACCTGCAGATTGACCCGCACTTTGGCTTGCTTGAGCTTGTTGTTGTGCTAATTCAAGCAATTTTTTAGACGCTTCCATTAAGGCATTAATTTTTGCTTCAATTTCGTCTTTATCTTCACCACGAGCGGCAACTTCTAAAGCACTTACTGCATCTTCAATTGCTTTTTTATCATCAGCTGATAACTGATCACCCGCTTCAGTCACTTGTTTACGAGTTGAGTGAACAAGGTGGTCTGCTTGGTTACGAGTTTGAGCTAACTCTTCAAACTTACGGTCTGCATCGGCATTAGCTTCCGCATCATTAACCATTTTTTGAATTTCTTCTTCACTTAAACCTGATGAAGCTTTAATAGTGATATTTTGTTCACGGCCAGTATTTTTGTCTTTCGCTGATACATGTAAAATACCATCGGCGTCAATATCAAAAGTTACTTCAATTTGTGGCATACCACGAGGTGCCGCTTGAATGCCATCTAGGTTAAATTGACCTAGCGATTTGTTATCACTTGCACGTTTACGTTCACCTTGTAATACATGGATCGTTACCGCTGATTGGTTGTCTTCCGCCGTTGAGAACACTTGACTATGTTTTGTTGGGATAGTTGTGTTTTTCTCAATCAAGGCAGTCATAACACCACCCATGGTTTCAATACCTAATGA
This sequence comes from Gilliamella sp. Choc5-1, assembly GCF_001690595.1. GTDB lineage: Bacteria > Pseudomonadota > Gammaproteobacteria > Enterobacterales > Orbaceae > Gilliamella > Gilliamella apicola_M. The sequence continues at coordinate 66,669 of NZ_LZHH01000105.1, read as the reverse complement.
TAATGGCGTTACATCAAGTAATAAAACATCTTTTACATCACCACCAAGTACACCACCTTGAACCGCAGCACCAACAGCAACCGCTTCGTCTGGGTTTACATCTTTACGCGGCTCTTTACCAAAGAAGTCAGCAACGGCTTTTTGTACCATTGGCATACGAGTTTGGCCACCAACTAAGATAACATCTTTGATATCAGATACCGAAAGCCCTGCATCTTGTAATGCAGTTTTAACTGGATCCATTGAACGTTTTACTAAGTCTTCAACTAAAGCTTCTAGTTTAGCGCGAGTCACTTTAATATTTAAATGTTTTGGACCACTTGCATCAGCAGTGATATAAGGTAAATTAATATCAGTTTGTTGCGCTGATGATAATTCAATTTTCGCTTTTTCTGCCGCTTCTTTTAAGCGTTGCATTGCTAGCGGATCATTTTTTAGATCGAAGTTTTGTTCACGTTTAAATTCGTCAACTAAATAATTGATTAAGCGTGAGTCAAAGTCTTCACCACCTAAGTGAGTATCACCATTTGTTGCTAATACTTCAAAGGTTTTTTCACCATCAACGTCGTCGATTTCGATAATAGAAATATCAAATGTACCACCACCAAGGTCATAAACCGCTATAGTTCGGTTACCTACATCTTTATCTAAACCATAAGCAAGCGCCGCAGCTGTTGGTTCGTTGATGATACGTTTTACATCAAGTCCTGCAATACGACCAGCATCTTTAGTTGCTTGACGTTGTGCATCGTTAAAATAAGCAGGTACAGTAATAACCGCTTCAGTCACCGCTTCACCAAGATAATCTTCTGCTGTTTTCTTCATTTTTTTCAATACTTCAGCAGAAATTTGTGGTGGTGCAATTTTTTGACCTTTAATATCAACCCATGCATCGCCGTTGTCTGCTTTTACAATTTTATACGGCATAATACCAACATCACGTTGTACTTCGGCGTCTTCATAACGACGTCCAATTAAACGTTTAATCGCAAATAATGTATTTTGTGGATTAGTTACTGCTTGACGTTTTGCTGGTTGGCCAACTAAGATTTCCCCATCTTGTGTGTAAGCAATAATGGAAGGAGTTGTGCGATCGCCCTCTGCGTTTTCTAAAACTTTTGCTTGACCGTTGTCCATTACAGCAACACATGAATTTGTTGTACCTAAATCAATACCAATAATTTTACCCATAATCTATTCTCCTCAAAACCTGTATTTTATTTCTTGTATATAAGTCTTAAATTTTAATTTTCAAGCCTTTACTTCACAAAGAAATGTTTTTTGTTTTCACATAAATGGGAACGTTATTATTAATATCAAGGGGGTACAAAAAAATTATTTTTCTAAAACCTTGATTATGGCGTTTTCTACACTTATTATTGCCGCTCTTTAATCATCTTACTTAATTTATAGGATCCTTATGGAACAAACAAAACTTGCAAATCCTGGCCCTCTTGGCTTAATGGGATTTGGTATGACAACAATTTTATTGAATATTCATAATGCTGGATTTTTTCCTGCTATGACAGTAATTGTCTCAATGGGTATTTTTTATGGCGGCCTTGCGCAAGTCATTGCTGGTATTTTAGAATTTCGAAAAGGTAATACGTTTGGTACAACAGCATTTACTTCTTATGGTTTCTTTTGGATTGCGTTAGTGGGTATTTGGTATTTACCAACTTCACCAGCGACAGCGCCATCTGATGCCACTTTTGTTGGTATTTTCCTTGCATTATGGGGAATTTTTACTGGCTTTATGTTTATTGGTACATTAAAAGGCAACCGCGCATTACAATTTGTTTTTGCTAGTTTAACCGTTTTATTTGCTTTATTAGCTATTGGTAATATTTCAGGTAACCATGGCATTATTCATATTGCAGGTTTTGAAGGTATTATTTGTGGAGCAAGTGCTGTTTATTTAGCAATGGCAGAAGTGATTAATGAGCAATTTGGTCGTACGGTTTTACCGATTGGTGCACCTAAAGGCGCTGCGCATTAATTGATGTATCACCCCTACCTAATTATTTTGGTTGGGGGTGATTTCTTATCTTCACAATAACGTTACCTCTACTATTTATCATTATTGCTACTTATCAATGCTCGACTTATTTCAAGCAGTGATTGAGTATGTTTGTTTATCACTTTATCGGACAAGTAGTTATCTTTTGCGCTATGGGCATTTTTTATAACAATTTTACCATTTTCATCTATATCACCCGATGTGATCATGATGTAATTAGGTAGTTGTGTTTCCATTTTGCCACTGTAAAAAGTAATATTTTCTAGTTGTAGATTTGATTGTTGCGGTTTTAGAAATATTAACTCGTTACCATTGCCAATACTATCGATAAAAATAAATTTTTTGTTTTTCATTTTGTTAGAATAGCTTTCTAACATTTTTAAACCATATTGGTTACTATTGCCACCATCACATAAAACAAAAGCTATTTTTTTCTTCTCTTTTTTATTAAGTTTATTAATTAAATTTATGATGGTAATAATGCTTGATGAATTACAAACAAAGTTCTTTTGGTTAGGAATGCCACTTTTAAATTTAAAGACGAAAAAAAATAACAAAACCGTTGAAATAATTGAGCCAACGCCTGAAATACTAAAAAAACCTTGAGTACGGATATCAGGAATAAAAACAAAATAATTTAGTATCAATGAAGCAATGAATAAAATAATGATTGGCGCAATACTGATAAAGTAACTTAATTTACTAAATTGTGGAGAAAATGCGTATTTTTTTTGAAAATTAAAGTTATTAACGCCAGTATCGTAATAAGTGCAAATAATTAATTCAGCTTTATTTAAATCACCAATATAAGCATTGTAATAGTTTTCATATCGTCTTGTTGCTAATTTCAACTTGGCTAGTTTAGCATCAACCATATAGCCTAATTGAATTAGTTCTTTAGATATCACTCTTAAAAAAGCAATCTTTTGTTTAGTAGAAAATCGTTTACCAAATATGACACAGTATCGGAGCACAAGATCTTTAAGTATTTCCATTATTAATAAACTATTTAGATATAAAAATTAAACAATATAGTGAATATGACTTTGTTAATCATATTCACTATACACTTGATAATATTATCAATTAGCAATATTAAACTAATTAATAATCATCCTCATTCTGAGATTGGTTGGAATGAGTAAGATTAGCAATAGCGTCTTGAATATTATCATGACCCGCCTCAAGACTCTCTTTGGCTAATTCTTGTACTGACAATGAGTCTCTATTGCATACCGCATTAATCACCATTGGTAAGCTCATGCCGGTAATAACTCTAACATCCATACCCAATTCTCGCCATTGAGGCACGCATTTCATTGAAGCATTGTAAGGAGAGGCTCCATATAGATCGACAAAAATTAAGACTCCTTTGCCTGAATCTAAAGATTTTGAACAATTAAATAGATCCGTTTTTAATTGATTAATATCTTGCCCTGGATTAAGTGATAGTGTTTCAAATTTGTCTTGTTCTCCAACTATCATTGTTACACTATCTTTCATTCCCGCAGCCATGTTGCCATGGCTAATTAATAAGACACCTATCATTTTTACCTTCCTATATTATTCAAACATTTTGATTGCTTCATTTAATGTTATTTTTTTCAATGAAGGCGTTGCTTGAAAGTAGATATCCATATCCGGGTAACTATTTTGTAAATCGATCAATAGATCAAGTTGCTCTTTGTTTATCGATACTTCTTTAATTATTGATGTTGCCCCAGGTACTAGCGGTAAACCTCCAATATTTAGGTTTGTTATTGGTACGCCTGCTTTAATGATTTTATACATTACTTCAATATTTTTAGTAAGTAAGATAACATTAAAGTCATCGTACTTGCGATCATTCCAATATCTTACAGCACCATCTTCTTTTAGTACTCTGATTTTATGCCCAGTGCTAGCTCCGGCGCCTAGAATGATATTTTTTGTGAATTCGTCATTTGCTGAATAGTCATCTGCCACAAATAAAGCATTAGCCCCAGCAGCTTTTGAAACATTAGTTGCAACTTGACCATGAATAAGACGACTATCTACTCGAGCTAAAACAACTTTTCCCATAATTTAAAACCTCTATTTTTTATATAATTATTTTATAAAATGCCAATTGCAGCTAAAACACCAAGTATGATTGTTAATCCAATTAATGCTCTGGTTACTTTTAAACCTTTTTTAGAGAAATAAAAATATAATCCCATTACAACAATAAGTGGTAACGCACCTGGTAAGATTTTATCCAATGTGTCTTGTATAACGAAATCTTTTCCTGATAAGGTAAATTTTAAACTTGATGAGACTTTGATATAACTGGCAGCTAAGATACCCATCATAAACAAACCCAAAATAGATAAGCCTTCGATAAGCATCTGCATTTTATTACCAACAACTTCTGTTGCAGCGTTTTTCCCTAACTTAAATCCTAATTGAGCAAAATAATATCCAACAAAAAGTTGATAAACTACAAAGGCAAAGAAAGGAAATAATGCTCCAATTGCTAAACCTTCTTGTGCCCAAGGTAGTGCAATTGCGATAAAAATATATTGTACTGTGCCTGAGTCAATAGCATCGCCAATACCAGCTAAAGCGCCCATTAACCCCGCTTTGGTATTATAAAGTACATCATTATCGATACTAATTGGTTTCTTGTTATAAACTTCGTCAGCTCTTACAGACTCAAGTGAGGCCATTATCCCCGAAATCGTTCCCCCACCCCAAGTTATTTGAGTGTTAAAGAACAATAAATGTCTTTGGTAAGCCGCAGCCAGTTCACTTTTTGATTTATATAGTTTTTTTAGGATTGGCATTAATCCCCACATTAAAGATGCCGCAAGATAACGATCAAATGAGTGTGGGATTTCATTTGCATAATACCATCGTAACCACGCAATAGTGATATCCTTTTTAGTGATTGTTTCTGGCTTTAGATCAATACTTTCTTGTACGATTTCTGTCATTATAAAATTCCTCTATCTAATTTATTAATCGAATATCTATAGATTAATAATCATCATCATCTTCATTATTATTGGCATTATTTCTAGGTTGGTCTGCCGCAGAGTTTACCGCTTCACTTTTTGCCAAGACAAAAATAAATGCAACAATAGCACCAACAATTGCGTAAGTTACCATTGTTATGTTGAGTGGTTTTGTAATTACCGCTAAAAAATAAGCCAATAAGAAGAATATGATGTAACTCTTTTTACCAATCACATAAATGGTTAATGCAATACCAACAGCTGCCAGCCCACCACCAATGACGTTAAGGATATGGAAAACAAGTCCGCCCGCATTTGATTTAATCACATCGGCAATAATCGGTGCGCCAAAATATAATGCGACAAACATGAATGGTATAAATAGAGCACAACTACAAATGATTGGTAGTATGATTATAGAAAATGTTAATTTTGAACTATTTGCTTCTTGCGCATATTTTTCTGTTAATTTCATAATCATAGTGTTAAAGAAAAATCTTAGTTGATACAAGTAAGATCCTAATAAGCCAACAGGTACAGCGACCGCAACAGCAGCTGTGGGCTCCATTTTTCCGAGTAATGCTACTGGAACAGCAACTGCCGTAGCAATAGAAGGTTCTGATGGCATTTGACCACCAGGAGAAAATACTCCCATATAAATCAACTGTATTGCCGCAGTTGTTATCATGGCATTTGTGATATCATTAAAAACTATCCCAACAATTAAACCTGTCATCATTGGGGTAAATCTTAATGTTAATGTTGCACCTCCTAACCCCCTAGACATTACCATCGCAACCCATACAGAAATGATGGCTGCTTGAAGAAACGTTACATGCATTTCTTGCATATATAAACTCCTTAATGTTTTTATTATTACTTAAAAATTAAAAAAATAATTAAGAAACAATTGATTGTAGTTCTAATTTGTTAACAAAATTTTCTACATCTTGTATACATTTTTCTCCCATTCCTTGTAAGCATTCAATTGCATAAGCTGAGGTATGTGGTGTAACAAGTACTTTTGGATGTTTAACTAAAGGATTATCGTTGTATGACGGTTCGACATACATTACGTCTGTTGCATGCCCAGCTACAATTTCACTATCAAGTGCTTTTAATAATGCACTTTCATCAATCAATTCAGCTCGAGCAGTATTTGTGATATAAACGCCTTTCTTCATTAAAGAAAATTGGCGCTCTTTTAAAATATGGTAACTGGTTTCATTTAATGATGCGTTTAAAGAGATAATATCTGAATTTTGGAGTAAATAATCTAAATCAACAATTTCAATATTATTTTTAATCGCCCATTGTTTATTAACTTTAGGATCAACAACGAGTAGCCGAGCATTAAAACCATGCTTAAATATTTCTGCTACTCGACTGCCAATATTACCGCATCCAATAACACCAACGACTTTACCCGTAACATTAATACCTAAAAAAGAGGCTCTTCTCTTCCATTCATTTGACTTCACTGCAGCTTGAGATTGAACTGTTTGTCTGATTAATGCTAGTAAATTGGTTACTGCATTTTCAGCGACAGCATCTCGTTCAACTAAAGGGGGAACTATAGTAACAATCGTACCGTGTTCTTTGGCAGCAATAACGTCAACGTTATTAAACCCGATTCCATGGCGAGAAAGTAAAAATAAAGGATCTTTTTTATTATCAAAAAACTCTTTATTAAAAAATGGCCTAACGCTTGCAATAAATATATTGTATCCTTGCAATGCATCAGCTAGTTCCTTTCCTGAAATATTATTATCAAAAGTAAAATGTTTTACTTCACCTATTTTTTCTAATCGCTGTAAATGATCAGGAAAGTATTTCCCAAAACTACTGGAGTTGATTACTGCAATTTTATAATTTTCCACTCAATGCTCCTAGTTAATAAACCATTACAATTATATTTATTAGTAAATAAATACCGTTTATTTTCCATTCAGCTATTATGTGACTGGTAACATTTAGTATAGTTTATTAAATTTAGAAAAAAGTGAATTTAGATCACATATTGAACAAATATTTACTAAAAAACATACTACTCTCAACAAGTGACAAATCTTTTTAGTATAGAAGGCGTTAGATAAATATTGAGGAAATTAGAAATATATGTTAACTATCAAAAAAGTTATCATTTACGTTAATTCAATCAATAAAAAAGGGCAATAATGCCCTTTTTTATCATTTGCTAAATGCAACCAATTATTTTTTATAAGCGTCGTTATGAACACCAACCGCTGCACGCCCAGATGGATCGTTTAAGTTCTTAAATGATTCATCCCATTCAATTGCTTTAGCAGTTGAACATGCAACAGTTGGACCACCAGGTACACAATGAGCCGCACTTTCAACTGGAAATAGTTCATTGAAAATTTCACGATACATATAAGCTTCTTTCGAAGTTGGCGTATTATATGGAAAGCGGAATTTTGCATTTTCTAATTGCTGATCAGTAATTTTACTTTCTGCAATTTCTTTTAATGTATCAATCCAACTATAACCAACACCATCAGAGAATTGTTCTTTTTGACGCCAAACAACAGATGCAGGTAAGTAAGATTCAAATGCTTCACGGACAATATGTTTTTCCATTTTGCCATTGCTACCACACATTTTATCTTTTGGATTAATGCGCATTGCGACATCTAAGAATTTTTTATCAAGGAATGGGACTCGAGCTTCAACGCCCCAAGCCGCCATCGCTTTATTTGCACGCGCACAATCATACATATGTAGTGCTGCTAATTTGCGTACAGTTTCTTCATGGAACTCTTTAGCATTTGGCGCTTTGTGGAAATAGAGGTAACCGCCGAACACTTCATCAGCACCTTCACCAGAAAGTACCATTTTTATTCCCATTGCTTTGATTTTACGTGCCATTAAATACATTGGTGTTGATGCACGGATTGTGGTTACATCATAAGTTTCAATGAAATAAATTACGTCACGAATCGCATCAATACCTTCTTGAATGGTAAAGTTAATTTCGTGGTGAACTGTACCTAGATGATCAGCAACCGCTTGTGCAGCTTTAAGATCTGGAGCACCTTTTAAACCTACAGCAAATGAGTGCAACTGTGGCCACCATGCTTCTGATTTTTCGTGATCTTCAACACGACGTGCTGAGAATTTTTTAGTGATCGCTGAAATGACGGAAGAATCAAGTCCACCTGACAATAAAACACCATATGGCACGTCAGACATTAAATGACTTTTTACAGACTCTTCTAATGCAACACGCAGTGCATTAATATCCGTCTTATTGTCTTTCACATTTTCGTAATCCATCCAGTCACGTTTGTAATACGTTTTGATTTCACCTTCGGTACTAGATAGATAGCATCCCGGAGGGAAAGCCTCAATTGTTTTACAAACAGGAACTAATGCTTTCATTTCAGAGGCAACATAAAATGTGCCATTTTCATCATGACCTGTATACATTGGAATAATACCAATATGGTCACGGCCAATAAAATAGCTCCCTTTATTGATATCATAAAGGATAAAAGCAAACATACCTTGTAATTCATCAAGGCAATCAATACCTTTTTCTTGATATAAAGCAAGAATCACTTCACAGTCAGAGCCTGTTTGAAACTCATAACGATCTTTGTACTGATTTCGGAGTTCTTGATGATTATAAATTTCGCCATTTACTGCTAAAACTAATGTTTTATCTTTATTATAAAGCGGCTGAGATCCTGTATTAACATCTACAATTGATAAACGTTCATGAGCAAGAATTGCTTTATCAGAAGCAAAAATACCAGACCAATCAGGACCACGATGACGTTGTAGGCATGATAGTTCTAATGCTTTTGTTCGTAGTTGTTCTGGATCTGATTTAATATCAAGAATACCTAAAATCGAACACATTGATTTTCTCCATTTCAAATCGCATAAGCGATACTGTTACAAGTAAAAACTAACTAGATAAATTTTTTTATTTTGTTAAACATAAAACAAATATTTAAACAAACAGAATACACATTATTTATACACAATTAAAGCATAATGTGATTATACTTTTCTTACTACTGAAAAAAGTAGCAATTATTTTTTTAACCATTGGCCTTGTCGCTTTATATATTGACCTGCTGGGGTCTTTTCTTGCGCTTTACTACCGGCCTTTTTTTCTACTTCACTTAAAGGGACATTACTTTCAGCTGATACTTTTTGGTATTGTTCTTTACGAGCCTGATTAATTAATTGCGCAATTTCAGAAGCGTTACCTTCGTTTTTCACTACACCTAAATAACCATCAGCCTGTTCACCAACTATCCCTTGAGCTTTGGCTTGGCTTAATGAATCTATTGCTTGATCTAAATTTAATGCAAACGCAGAAAAAGATAACACAACTGAAAATAATGCCAAGGTTGCTTTCTTACAGATATTCATAACAAACTCCTTAATAAATACATCGTATTTTATTTATTTGAATGTGAGTATAGATTTTTATTAATACTTATAATCAAAAAGACAGATAAAAATAAAACTTATTAATTAATATAATCCAGATTTATTGATTATATTATCTAAAGCTTTATCAACCTTAATATTAATTTCATGGTCTATCTTAACATTTAAATTGATATTAATTGGTTCACTCGGTGCTTGAACTTTGACAGTCGGTGAACATCCCGTTAATACACCTGCTAATATTATAATTGCAATAACATTTCGTACCATAAAATAACCTCTTATTTTGAAGATTTATTTTTTAAATAAGCTTCAATACGTTTACGGATTGGCTCACTAATTTGATCGGATAACTGTAAACTCATAAGCAACTTAGTCATATTTTCTTCTAGGTTGATATTTAAATTAACCGCTTTGCCATTTTCGACATCCAAATTACTGCCTTGAATATTCAATTTTAATTTGGCAATGTCATTAGCGTAATCAACTGCGCCTTGTAACTTAGTATAATGAAAATTTTTAATAATATCAGTGAGTATTTTCATATTGGGGTTATTTTGCCCATAGCTTTTGAGGGCAGAATTTTCAAATTGTAAATAACCCTCGTTGATCGTAACTAACTTGCCATTTTTAATGACAAATTTTAAAGCTGTTTCACCCTTTTTCTTTATCTCTGATAACGTAATAGGTAAAACACCATCAATTACACCATCACCAGCAAGCCCTTCAGAAGGATATTGCTTAAAAATATCTTTTAGTTGTATCTGTTTTAACCTTAAATTAAATTGTTGGGGTAATTTAGCTAAATTCAATTTATTTTCTTCAATAAAAACCAAACCAGAGAAGATATTAGCTTGAGCTTTTTTCCATGTAACCGTTCCTTTGTTTGGTGCTTTAAACGAGGCTAAATAGCTTCCAACTAATTTAATCTTTTCAAAAGCGATCCCCATATTTACTTCTTGAATATTTAATACTGGTGTTGAAATAGTAAATTGGTTATCTTTAATAATAATATTGATATCGCCTGTAACCGATTTGATTTCACTAGTTTTATAAATACCATTGAGTTTATTAATGGTTAATGTTGCTATAGCAGATAGTTGGTTACTATCAAATGGAATGTTTGATTTAAGTTGAATATTGAAATCCCCGTTGGAAGAACCAAGGATTAAATCATCAGAAAGATTTGCTTTTTCTAAACTAATTGATGCTTTATCCGAAGTTATTAATTCCAATTGATGACTAGATAGCCAACCAGTAAACGGTAAGACTAAATTACTATTTTGTAAACCAAATTGATTTAGGGATGTTTTAAAAAGGCCGTTTTGTATGTCAATCCGCAAAGCCTGTTGATTAAACAACAAAGTGGCAGACAATTGTGTTATTTCTTGGGTATGGGTTGATAAATTAAGTTGTATTGCTTCTTGCTGTTTACTTATATCAACTTTTAAATCTAATCTCGCTTTATTTTGTTCATAAAGTCGCAGTGTATCTATATGAATCGTTTTAGGTAACCAATAAATAATAGTTGAAATCAAAGAGAGATCGGGATCAGATTGATTAAGCGTTTCAGTCGTTGTATCAACCGTGTTTTCAATAGTTTCTAAAGCTATTTCAGATTCATTGGGTTGCCAATAAATATCTAAATTATTTGCAGTTAACTGCGATAATGAAATTGATAAATTTTTAGCAGTTATAGAAACTTGGGATGGTTTACTGACAGTAAGTTCGTCAAAAGTAAGACCTTTAAAGCCAACGCTAGCACCATGCCAATCGACAATAATCCCATTTTTCTGCTTGAAAGTCTGCCAATAATGCCACCCAAACAAGCAAAACAGTATGAGGAAAAATAAGATACTGAGTAAGATCCAATAGCGTTTTTTTAAGCGAACCATAGAAGTTCTCACTTTGACAAAAAAGGTTGCAGGGATTTCCCTGCAATAAATATATTAATTTTGAGATTGCTCACGTTGATTAATATATGCCAAAGCCTTATCAATTCTAGCAAGCGCTCGTTTTTTGCCTACCGCAAAAACAGTTGCATCAACCGATGGCGATTGCCCGATACCTGTTACAGCAACGCGTAATGGCATGCCAACTTTACCCATACCAACATTAAGCTCGGTTGCAGTTGCTTCAATCGCATGATGAATTTTATCAATTTGCCAATCAAAGTCAGCAATAGCTTCAATTTTTGCTTTAATTGTTTCTAATGGCTGTTTGGCGACTGGGCGCAAATGTTTTTTAGCTGCATCGGCATCATAATCTTCAAAATCTCGATAGCAATAAGCACATGATTCAGCCATCTCTTTAAGCGTTTTACAACGTTCACCAAATAACTTAATAATAGTGATAAGATCAGAGCCTTTTGATAAATCATATCCTTGTTGGTTCATATGCCAAATTAAATGTTGAGCAACATAATCCGCATCAAGATGGTTGATATAATGGTGATTTAACCAAAGTAATTTTTCAGTATTAAAGGCACTGGCTGATTTACTAACCGCATCTAATGAAAAATAACTAATCATTTCCGGAACAGAGAATATCTCTTGATCACCGTGTGACCAACCAAGACGCACTAAATAGTTAAGTAATGCTTCGGGCAAATAACCATCATCACGATATTGCATGACACTAACCGCTCCGTGACGTTTAGATAATTTTTGTCCATCATCCCCTAAAATCATTGATACATGACCATATTTAGGAATTGGCGCTCCTAATGCTTCTAGGATATTGATCTGGCGTGGTGTGTTGTTGATGTGATCTTCACCACGAATAACATGGGTAATTTCCATATCCCAATCATCAACAACGACACAGAAATTATAAGTTGGTGAACCATCAGTGCGGCGAATAATAAGATCATCAAGCTCTTTATTAGCAATCTCAATTGGACCACGGATTAAATCATTAAAAATAACAGTACCATCAGTAGGGTTAGCAAAACGAACAACATGTGGCTCATCATGAGTATGCTCTTGTTGTACTGAAGCACAACGGCAATGCCCATCGTAACGCGCTTTTTCACCTTTTGCCATCTGCTCTTCACGCAATTTTTCAAGACGTTCTTTAGAACAGTAGCAACGATAAGCTGTTCCTTTGGCTAACATTTCATCGATGACTTGATTATAACGATCAAAGCGTTTAGTTTGATAATAAGGACCTTCGTCCCATGATAATTTTAACCAATTCATACCTTCCATTATTGCTTCAATCGCTTCAGGCGTTGAGCGCTCAAGATCGGTATCTTCAATGCGTAATACAAATGCACCTTTTGCATGGCGAGTATAGAGCCAAGAATAAAGTGCTGTACGAGCACCACCTACATGTAAATAGCCTGTTGGGCTAGGTGCAAAACGGGTTTTGATTTTCATGAAATAATCCTAATAATAACGAAAATAGAGCTTTAACAACAAAACGAATACCAGCACCATTTCCTTTGATTCTGCCATATATTAACAAGCAGAATAATATGTTTGTATCAATTCAATTTAGTTGCTTATTCTAACACGCCGAAAGGTTTCGGCAATAGTTCCATTATAGTTAACAGGTTAATTTAACTTGTTAAAAAGTTTCAGGAAAGTATACGTTTAAGTATAATATCAGCCTTAACTAGACAGATAAGGCTGAATTATTTAGTACGAATTTAGTATGATTAATGTGCTTCATCCCAATTATTACCGAAACCTACATCCACTTTTAATGGTATAGATAGTTGGTAACAATTTTCCATGATCGATTTTATCTGAGCTTTATATTGCTCAACTAATTCTTCTTTTACTTCAAATACTAACTCATCGTGTACTTGCATAACCATTCTAACATTACCTACAGGTAAGCTTTTTATCCATTCGCTTACCTTAATCATTGCTGTTTTAATAATATCAGCCGCTGTACCTTGCATTGGGGCATTAATAGCAGCACGCTCAGCACCGCGTCGTTCAATACCACTTCCTGATTTTATTTTAGGAAGATATAAACGTCGACCAGATAGGGTTTCAACATAACCTTGTTCAGCAGCTTGTTGGCGAATTTGGTCCATATACGCTTGAACACCTGGGTAGCGCTCAAAATAACGATCGATATAAAACTGGGCTTCTTTACGCGCAATATTAATTTGTTTGGATAAACCAAAGGCGCTCATACCATAAATTAATCCGAAGTTAACCGCTTTTGCACGTCTTCGCTCTTCAGAAGTCACTTCAGATTCAGTTTTACCTAAAATTTCACTAGCCGTAACACGGTGAATGTCTTTGTCATGAGAAAAAGCATCAAGTAAACTTTTATCTTGTGATAGATGCGCCATGATACGTAATTCAATTTGCGAGTAGTCTGCCGAAATAATTTTATATCCCTTTGGTGCAATAAAAGCTTGGCGAATTCGTCGCCCTTCTTCATTTCGCACTGGAATATTTTGTAAATTAGGGTCATTTGATGACAATCGACCCGTTATAGTTCCAATCTGGTTATAATTGGTATGAATCCTTTGATCTTTAGGGCTAATCATTAAGGGCAATTTATCAGTATAAGTATTTTTAAGTTTAGCCAGACCACGATGAAACAAAATCATTCTTGGCAATTCATATTCGCGAGAAAGCTCACTTAATACTTCTTCGCTAGTTGAAGGATCGCCTTTTGGTGTCTTTTTTAATACGGGCAATTGATGCTTATCAAACAAAATCGTTTGAATCTGTTTAGGTGATGCGGGGTTAAATTTTTCGCCAGCAAATAATTGCAATTGCACTTCGGTTTCTTGTAATTGTTGGCTAATTTCTTGAGAGTATTCATTAAGCAATTTAGCATCAACAAGTACGCCAGTCCTTTCCATTTCAGCAAGCACAAGTGCTAATGGCATTTCTATATCAGAAAATAGTTTGGTTAATTTTTCATTTTTTTCAAGTGTTGACCATAATTTATTATGCAATTGAAAAGTAATATCGGCATCTTCAGCTGCATATTGTGTGGTTTTTTCTACCTCGATTTCATCAATAGAAAACTGCTTTTTATCAATTTTAGTCAACTCATCATAAGTAATCGTTTTATGATTTAAATAGCGTTTAGCCATGCTATCCATATCGTGGCGTTCTGTACTGTTTAATACATAAGATTCTAGCATTGTATCAAACGCAATACCTTGCACGGTTATGCCATAATTGGCTAGCACACTGTAATCAAATTTAGCATTTTGGGCTATTTTTTTTATTGCAGGATCTTCAAGCACCGGTTTTAGTTTTGTTAAAACTTCATAAATCGATAATTGTTTAGGAACCCCTAAATAGTGATGAGAAAGCGGTATATAAGCAGCTTGATAAGATTTAATACAAAATGAAATTCCCACTAATTTTGCATGAACATGATCAACGCTGTTTGTTTCAGTATCAAAAGCAAATTGTTGACTATTTTTTAATTTATCAACCCAATTATCTAGTTGTTCATGAGTTAAAATACATTGATAATCGGTTTTTTTATTTTCTAGTGATGATCTATCACTTTGGGTATCAAAAGGCATATCATCTTTAATTTCAACAGGAGATAACTGTTTTAAAAAATTGCCAGCTATTAACTCTTTTTGCCAACGATGAAATCCATAATTATCAAATAATTGAGCAAGTGCATTAATATCAATATTACTCACCATCAGTTGTTCATTAGTAAAATCTAATTTAACATCAGTTTTTATCGTTGCCAGTAAATAAGAAAGTTCGGCTTCTTTTTGATTGTCAATTAATTTTTGTTTTAATGATTTCGCGCCTCGGATCGATAATTTTTCAATATCATCCAATCGATTATAAATATCTTTTATGCTATCAAACTCAGCTAATAAACTCTGAGCAGTTTTTTCACCAACACCAGGTACACCGGGTATGTTATCGGATGAATCGCCTCTTAAAGCTAAATAATCAATAATCTTTTCTGGTGGAACACCAAATTTATCTATGACCCCTTTTGAATCAAGTATCGTATTATTCATGGTATTAATAAGTGTAATTTTATTACTCACCAGCTGCGCCATATCTTTATCACCAGTGCTAATTAATACTTCTAAATTCTCTTTTTCTGCTTGTCTTGCTAATGTACCAATTACATCATCAGCCTCAACGCCTTCAATGCAAAGTAGAGGTAACCCCATAGCTTTTAAAATAGTATGAATGGGTTCAATTTGAGGGCGAAGATTTTCAGGCATCGCTTCACGAGTTGCTTTATACTCAGGATAAATCTCGTTACGGAAAGAACCACCTTTAGCATCAAAAACCACAGCAATATGCGTAGGATTGTATTGGTTAAGCAGGCTACGAATCATATTAATCACACCAAAAATAGCCCCTGTGGGTTCGCCTTTGGCATTAGTTAACGGCGGGCATGCAAAAAAAGCACGGTAAAGATAAGAAGATCCATCAATTAAGATAATCGGCGTTTTGTTTGACATCATAGTTACTCAATCATTATTCAACACGATAGTGAACAGTATACCTTAATTAGCCATAATATTCTTATCATCACTAATAATTATAGTGTAAAGAAGTTTCAGGTTACTAGCTACTATCTGTTTCAATATAAAACCACAAGCAAAAAACTGTATATTGCCTTATAACTGTTATATAATATTTCATCAATTTTCGTCCGAGTATTTGATAATGACAGAATTAAGTCTTGCTGCGCAAAAAGTTAAAGAAGCACTCGCTGCTAAAAACCTTGAAACGCCATCCTGCCGTTTAGCCATGGATAATTGTGAGCGTAAAAGCAAAATTGAAGCGCATTTTCGTGAAATTATGAAACTCATGGAACTTGACTTAACTGATGACAGCTTAGCTGAAACTCCTCATCGAGTATCAAAAATGTATGTTGATGAAATATTTTCTGGTCTTTATTATGAAAATTTTCCAAAAATCACATTAATCGAAAATAAAATGCAAGTAGACGAAATGATAACCGTTCGCGACATTACTTTAACCAGTGTTTGTGAGCATCATTTTATCACTATCGATGGCAAAGCAACGGTTTCTTATATTCCCAAAGATAAAGTGATTGGGTTATCTAAAATCAATCGTATTGTAGAATTCTTTTCACAACGACCGCAAGTACAAGAAAGGTTAACTCAGCAAATTTTAGTTGCTCTACAAACTTTACTTGGAACCGTTAATGTTGCCGTTTCAATTGATGCAACTCATTATTGCGTAAAAGCAAGAGGCATTAAAGACTCAAGCAGTATGACAACAACAACAGCCTTGGGCGGTGGATTTAAAACGAACCCAAGCACAAGGCAAGAGTTTTTACGCGCTTTAAACCATTATTAATTATTTGATATTAGCTATCACAAAAACAAAATATTCAACGAAAAAAGCTGTTTTATATTACGTGCATCTTCAAGAAAGATTGGTATAATTCTTGGCTATTTAGTATAAATAACATTGTTTTCATGAAGATTATCCGCGGTATAGCAAATTTTAAAAATCAGTTTTCTCAATGTGTTTTAACATTAGGGAATTTTGATGGTGTGCATTTAGGGCATCAACAACTGATTAACCATCTAATTAAGCAAGGTAAAAACTTAAATTTACCAACGGTGGTAATGCTATTTGAACCGCAACCATTAGAGTTTTTTACCCCTAATAATGCACCATCACGACTAACGTCATTTCAAGAAAAAGTCATTTTTATTGAAAAGTTAGGTATCGACTACATTATTGTAATTCCGTTTACCCAAACTTTTGCCAATATGCCTGCTGATAGTTTTATCCAAGATTGGTTAATTAACAAATTGCAAGCTAAATATATTGTTATTGGCGACGATTTTCGATTTGGATTTAAACGGCAAGGAGATATTAATTTACTACAGCAATACGCGCACAATAACCGCTTTTCCGTTGAAAGTATGCCGACATATGTTTGGAATAACTTACGAATTAGCAGCACCGCTGTACGTCAAGCTCTATTAAATAACGACTTTAAATTAGCGCATTGCCTTTTAGGACGAAATTATACAATTCAGGGACGAGTAATACATGGTAATGCTTTAGCAAGACAGTTGGGATTTCCAACTGCTAACATCCATTTACATCGCAAAAAACCGGCATTACAAGGTGTCTATTTTGTTAAAGTTAAAAATATCTGTAATAATCAGCATTATCATGGTATTGCCAACATAGGTATAAGACCAACGATTCATGGAAAAACAGCAATTTTAGAAGTGAATCTATTTGACTTTTCAGGCGATATTTATGGACAATATTTAGACGTGAATTTTGTACAAAAATTGCGTGACGAGAAAAAATTTGATTCATTAGCCGATTTGAAACAACAAATTGCACGAGACGTTTGCACTGCGAAAAAGATCAGTGCACAATTAACTAATTAAAAAGTAGTATCAACAAAATTAACTGGAATAAATCAGCATGACAGACTATAAAAACACATTGAATTTACCGGAAACTGGATTCCCGATGCGAGGTGATCTTGCTAAACGTGAACCAGCTATGTTGCAAAACTGGTACGATAAAGAACTTTATCAAAAGATCCGACAAGTAAAAAAAGGCAAAAAAGCTTTTATTTTGCATGATGGTCCTCCTTATGCAAACGGAAAACTTCATATAGGTCATGCAGTTAATAAAATAATCAAAGATATTATTATCAAATCAAAAAGCTTAAGTGGCTATGATTCCCCGTATATTCCAGGATGGGATTGTCATGGCCTACCTATTGAGCAAAAAGTGGAAGAGCAAGTTGGTAAACCAGGTGTAAAAGTAACATCTGCTGAATTTCGTCAAATTTGCCGCGATTACGCAGCTTCACAAGTTGAACTACAAAAAGCTGATTTTATTCGCATGGGTGTGCTTGGTGATTGGCAAAACCCTTACCTTACAATGAATTACGATACCGAAGCCAATATTATTCGTGCTTTAGGTAAAGTAATTAAAAATGGTCACTTAGTTAAAGGAGCTAAACCTGTCTATTGGTGTACCGATTGTATGTCATCATTAGCCGAAGCCGAAGTAGAATATTATGACAAATCATCGCCAGCCATTGATGTAAAATTTAAAGCGGTTGATAATCAAGCCGTAGCAAACAAATTTGGCATCACAACAAACTTAACTATTTATGCCGTTATTTGGACAACAACCCCTTGGACATTACCTGCTAGCCGAGGGATTGCTTTAAATGCTGAATTTGAATATCAATTAGTTCAAATCAATGATAAAGAGTGCTTAATTTTAGCTGCTGATTTAGTTGAAGCTGTGATGAAACGCGCAAATATCAGTGATTGGAAAATCTTAGGTAGTTGCCAAGGTGATGCACTTGAATTATTACGCTTCAAACACCCATTCCTTGATTTTGATGAACCTATTGTACTTGGCGATCACGTCACAATTGATGCGGGTACTGGCGCAGTGCACACCGCACCAGGCCATGGTACAGAAGACTTTATGGTAGGTCAAAAATATGATCTAGAAGTGGCAAATCCTGTTGGTGGTAATGGTTGCTACTTACCGGGAACTGGCGCAGGGTTAGATGGTCTATTTGTATTCAAAGCCAATAAAGTGGTAGTTGAAATATTAAAAGAACACAATGCATTATTACATTTTGAAAATATTGAACACAGTTACCCATGCTGTTGGCGACATAAAACACCGGTGATTTACCGTGCAACACCACAATGGTTTATCAGCATGGATAAACAAGGTTTAAGGGCGCAATCATTAAAAGAGATTAAGCAAGTTCGTTGGATTCCTGATTGGGGACAAGCGCGTATTGAAACCATGGTAGCAAATCGCCCTGATTGGTGTATTTCTCGACAACGTACATGGGGCGTTCCAATGACATTATTTGTCCACAAAGAGACCGAAGAACTGCACCCAAATACGCTAGAACTGGTTGAAAAAGTTGCCAAATTAGTCGAACAAAAAGGAATTCAAGCATGGTGGGATGCCGATATCAAAGAGCTACTTGGTTCGGATGCAGAAAATTATCGCAAAGTGCCTGACACGCTAGACGTTTGGTTTGATTCAGGATCGACATTTTCGTCAGTGGTTCGTGCTCGACCTGAATTTGAAGGACACGAAGCTGACATGTACTTAGAAGGATCAGATCAACATCGTGGTTGGTTTATGTCTTCATTAATGTTATCAACAGCAATAGATAACAAAGCACCTTACAAACAAGTGTTAACTCACGGTTTTGTTGTCGATGGACAAGGCCGTAAAATGTCAAAATCGCTTGGTAATATCGTTACTCCACAAGATGTAATGAATAAACTTGGTGCCGATATTTTACGTTTATGGATTGCTTCAACAGATTATTCTGGCGAAATGAACTATTCTGATGAAATCATCAAACGAGCTGCCGATAGTTATCGCCGTATTCGTAATACTGCACGCTTTTTATTAGCGAATTTAAATGGCTTTGATCCAGCTAAAGATATGGTAAAACCAGAAGATATGGTTGTCCTTGATCGCTGGGCGGTTAGTATGGCAAAAGAAGCACAAGAGCAAATTGTTCAAGCTTATGAAAATTATGATTTCCATAAAGTCGTACAACGTATTATGCAATTTTGCTCAATCGAAATGGGATCATTCTATTTAGATATCATTAAAGATCGTCAATACACAGCAAAAAGCGATAGTATCGCACGCCACAGTTGCCAAACTGCGTTATACCATATTGCACAGGCATTAGTTCGTTGGATTGCACCTATTTTATCATTTACTGCCGATGAAATTTGGCAATATCTACCTAGCTTACAAAAATCAGAATTTGTGTTTGAAGACGAGTGGTATAACTCACTATTTACATTATCAGATAGCGAAGCATTAAATAGTGAATATTGGGCGCAAATTTTGGCGATTCGTAGTGAAGTAAATAAAGTCCTAGAACAAGGTCGTAACGATAAAGTAATTGGTGGAGCGCTTGAAGCAGCAGTTACGCTTTATGCTGATGAAGCGATTGCTAACGCCTTAACTAAGTTAGAAAACGAATTACGTTTTGTTTTACTCACCTCGCAAGCGAGTGTAAAACCATTACAAACAGCACCTGCAAATGCCGTGCAAAGTGATATTCAGGGTCTTAAAATTGAATTAGCTAAAGCGCAAGGTGATAAATGTCCTCGTTGTTGGCATTATACAACAGACAATGAACCAACAACGCATTTATGTAAACGTTGTGAACAAAACATTCACGGTAATGGTGAAGTTAGACATTTTGCATAATAAAAATCAAAACAGATAATAGCGCTAAGATTTAGCGCTATAAAAAATATCCCCATTTTCCGCCGGCAATTTGTCGGCGGAAATATAATAATGAGCACGAACTTATATGAAAAAAGATCATGGACTTTACTGGTTACTATTAGCAATGGTTGTATTTATTATAGATATTGCAAGTAAGTTTTGGATTATAAATAACTTCTTTCTATTTGAATCAGTAAACCTTTTACCTTTCTTCTCAATTACTTATGTGCGTAATATTGGCGCAGCTTTTAGTATTTTTGAAGGTCAACGTACAATGCTTGCCATTCTTGCCTTGGTTATCTGTGCAGTAATTGTGCATATGTTATACCGCAGTACTCGCCAACAAAAATTAGAGAACTTTTCTTTATCACTAATTCTTGGTGGTGCATTAGGAAATTTATTTGACCGTCTTTACCATGGATTTGTTATTGATTTCCTTGATGTTAATTTTGGTGATTGGCATTATCCAACCTTTAATATCGCTGACTGTGCCATTTGTGTAGGTATTGGATTATTTATTTTATGTAGTTATAAAAAACCGAAGAAGGTAGCGGCATAGTATGCAGATTTTTTTGGCCAATCCTCGTGGTTTTTGTGCGGGTGTTGATCGTGCTATTACCATTGTTGAACGCGCATTAGAACTTTTTGGTGCGCCCGTTTATGTACGTCATGAAGTTGTTCATAATCGCTACGTTGTCAATCGATTAAAAGAATTAGGGGCAATTTTTATTGAAGATATAAGTGAAGTCCCTGACAATACTATTTTAATCTTTTCTGCTCACGGTGTATCAAAAGCAGTTCGAGAAGAAGCAAAGCAACGTCAGTTGCGTGTTTTTGATGCAACTTGCCCGTTAGTTACCAAGGTACATATGGAAGTCGCTCGCTCAAGTTATCGTGGTGAAGAAGTCATTTTAATTGGCCATGCAGGGCATATCGAAGTTGATGGCACTATGGGACAATATAACAACCCTGAAGGAGGTATCTATTTAGTTGAATCGATTGATGATGTACAAAAACTACAAATAAAAAACGAAAATCACCTCTGTTTTACTACTCAAACCACGTTATCAGTAGATGATACAGCCGAAATTATTGACGCTTTAAAAGCACGATTTCCCCATATTCGTAGCCCTCGCAAAAATGACATCTGTTACGCCACAACTAATCGTCAGCAAGCGGTAAAACAATTATCAGCACAAGCCGATGTGGTATTAGTGGTAGGATCTAAAAACTCATCAAATTCTAATCGATTAGCTGAACTAGCAAGGCGCAACAGCAAACAAGCATACTTGATTGATTTTGCTTCAGACATTGATCATAATTGGTTAACTAACGCCAGAACAATAGGCGTTACAGCAGGTGCTTCTGCTCCGGATATTTTAGTACAAGAAGTGATCGAACATTTAAAAAATTTGGGTTGCACCTCGTTAATCGAAACAGACGGTATTTTAGAAAACATTACCTTTGAAATTCCAAAAGAATTACGAATTGAAGTTAAAGCAAACTAAGCTAAGAAGAACTTTTAAGTAATTCAAATTTTGCCAGTAGCTGATCTGGTGTTTCAATATGCTCGGGATCAGCTATAATTGCATTTTGAATTGGGCAAACACGCTGACAAGTCGAATGATCATAATAACCCACACATTCGGTACATTTATTGGGATCGATCTCATAAGTGTCAAACCCCATTGAAATAGCCTGATTTGGGCACTCTGGTTCACACATATCACAATTAATACATTTATTGGTTATTTTTAACGCCATTATCTTATTATCTTTATCAACTACAAAAAATTTATGACATTATAGCGCAATCGACAATAAATCCGAACTAGGATCCTATTATTGCTTGTTAAGCAACACAATTATTCGTAAAAATTTTGAGTAAACTGGCTTTTTGGCATAAAAGTGATAACTTATGTGAGTTAGATTTTCATAACCATTACAGTTTGTTAATAATAATTATCAATAACATTTAGTTTATTACGATAGAATGTTAAAATAACAATAAGAACATAAAAAGGTGAAAACATTGTTAAAATTGATAAAAATTAAATATCTAGTTATAGCTACCATTATTTTGGCAATTATTTATATTGCATACTTAATCACATCTAGTTCAACGCCTGCAGTAAATTATATTACAGCGCCTGTAACTAAAAGTAATATTGAAAAAACGGTACTTGCTGATGGTACAATTAACGCTTTTAAACAAGTGAGTGTTGGTGCTCAGGTTTCTGGTCAAATCAAAAAACTGTATGTTGAGTTGGGCGACGAAGTAAAACAAGGTGATATGATTGCCGAAATTGATGATCTAAAACAAAGCAATGATTTAAAACAATCAGAAGCTTCTCTCAATAGTTTAGAAGCACAACGTGAAGCCAAAAAAGCCAGATTGATTAATTATCAATTAACTTACGACCGTCAACGAAAACTAGTCAATAAAGGGGCTGGTGCTCAATCCGACCTAGATGCAGCAAAAGCAGAACTTGATGCAATCAAAGCCGATATAGCAGCACTTGATGCCGACATTGTGAAAGCACAAGTTGCTGTAGATACGGCAAAAGTTAACTTAGGGTATACCAAAATTCGTTCACCGATTGATGGTGTCATTGTTGCTATACCCGTAAATCAAGGACAAACGGTTAACTCTGTTCAAAGTGCCCCAACGATTGTCAAAGTCGCACAGCTCGACAAAATGACCATTGAAGCACAGATTTCTGAAGCAGATGTTGTTGACGTTAAAAAAGGCATGCCGGTTTATTTTACTATTTTAGGCCAACCTAATAGGCGTTTTGAGGGGTTAACGCTACGAGCAATAGAACCCGCTCCTGAGTCAATCAACACAGAGACAAACTCTATATCAAGCTCATCAACAACCAAAAGTGCGATTTATTACAATGGACTATTTGATGTAGACAATCCAGATCATGTGTTAAGAATTTCAATGACAGCACAAGTTTATATCGTTTTATCTGAAGCAAAAAATGTACTAACTATTCCCTCTCAAGCTATTCAAAAAAAATTAGGCAATAATAA
This sequence comes from Gilliamella sp. Choc5-1, assembly GCF_001690595.1. GTDB lineage: Bacteria > Pseudomonadota > Gammaproteobacteria > Enterobacterales > Orbaceae > Gilliamella > Gilliamella apicola_M. The sequence goes on along the minus strand of NZ_LZHH01000105.1, from coordinate 42,979 downwards.
AGCGATTATTTATCTATTAAATCAATCTAAAGAAATTGAAGAGCACGAAGTCACTCTAGGTATCGATAATAATGTCAATGTTGAAATAAAATCAGGAGTAAAAGAAGGTGATACTATTGTCGTTAGTAGCGCTAATGGTGCTTTAATCGGTAATAACATAAGAGCACCAAGGATTCGATTCTAATATGACAAATAATATACCTCTTATCAAACTTGAGAATATTGTTCGAGAGTTTCCAGCTGGTGACTCAACCATACAAGTTCTTAAAAACATCAACCTGACAATTAATGCCGGCGAAATGGTGGCAATTATTGGGACATCAGGATCAGGAAAATCCACTTTGATGAACATCCTAGGTTGCTTAGATAAACCAACATCGGGAACTTACGCAATTAACGGACGCACAACCAGTGAACTGTCGCCCGATGAACAGGCCGAATTACGACGTGAACACTTTGGCTTTATCTTTCAACGTTATCATTTATTAAACGCACTAACTGCACAAGGAAACGTTGAAATCCCTGCCATTTATGCGGGTGTCACTAATGAACAACGACAAAAAAGAGCAAGCGAAATACTAGGTCGTTTAGGACTTGCTGATAAAATTCATAATAAACCGAACCAATTATCAGGAGGACAACAGCAACGAGTTAGCATTGGCCGTGCTTTAATTAATGGCGGACAAATCATCTTAGCTGATGAGCCAACAGGCGCGCTCGATCACAAAAGTGGTTTAGAAGTCATGGCAATATTACGAGAATTACATCAGCAAGGTCACACAATTATTATTGTCACGCATGATTCAAATATTGCTAAAAGTGCTGAGCGAATTGTTGAAATTAGTGATGGAAAAATTATTTCTGATTCAATTAATCCTAATTACCAAACTGAGCAAGATGCTAATCGCCAAGCAAAACAAATCAAAACAACAAAAACTCAAGATAACTTGTTAGCAAAATACTACCGTTTTCGTGATGCGTTTAAAATGGCGATGTTATCGATGCTTTCACAGCGATTACGAACGATCTTAACAATGTTAGGAATTATTATTGGTATTGCATCGGTCGTGTCAGTTGTTGCATTAGGACAAGGCACCAAACAAAAAATCCTATCTAACATCAATTCATTAGGAACTAGCACGCTAGAAATCTATGCAGGTTCGGGCTTTGGCGATCGTAATGCTGACAAAATTACCACATTACGCTCATCAGATGCCGACTTTCTAGCGCAACAAAGTTTTGTACACAGCACTACACCGAATCTTGCAACCAGTGTTTATTTTCGCATTGGCAACCTAGCGGTAACAGGCACAGTCAATGGGGTTGGCGAGCAATTTTTTGCGGTACGTGGTTATACCATTTCGCAAGGAAAATCTTTTGATGAAACAGGCATTATTACTTCAGCACAAGATGCGGTAATTGATGAAAATACCGTTAAACGACTATTTGCAAATCAAAACCCTATTGGAAAAATTTTAATGGTTGGACAACTGCCTGTAAGGATTATTGGTGTTGCAACAAAGCAACAACAAGGGTTTGGCAGCAATGAAAGCCTAAATATTTGGTTACCTTATACCACCGTAATTAATCGCATGGTGGGGCAAACCTCGTTAAAAAGCATCACAGTACGAGTAAAAGATAATATCGATTTAACCATTGCCGAACAAGCAATTAATCAAATTATGCTTAAACGCCATGGTACAAAAGATTTCTTCATCTTTAACTCAGACAATATACGAGAAACAATTAACTCATCAGCTTGGGTCATGACATTATTGGTTTCGGCTATTGCGCTAATTTCACTTATTGTTGGGGGGATTGGTGTAATGAACATTATGCTAGTATCAGTCACCGAAAGAACGCGCGAAATTGGCGTACGCATGGCTGTTGGCGCACGCTCAAGCGACATATTACAACAATTCTTGATTGAAGCGGTATTAGTGTGTTTAATCGGTGGCACAATAGGTATTTTACTTTCGTTTGCCATCGGGTTTATTTTTAATACCGTTGTTACATCATTTGCGATGAGTTTTTCAGCAATATCAATTATTGCAGCATTTAGCTTCTCAAGCATAATCGGTATTATTTTTGGCTATTTCCCTGCCAGACGCGCAGCTAGACTTGATCCCATTTATGCGTTAGAACGAGAATAACCAACAAAATCCTAACGATAATAAAAAAATCCCTTTGCATCATTATATTGAACAAAGGGATTTAAATATCAAAACGAAACAATTAACTTATTCTGATTATCGCTAATCGCACTATTTTTTATCAGAATCCGTTTTTTTAACGATTTTTGCGTTAGGATCTAAACCTGCTACAAATGCAGTCACTCGTGCATAATCATTAATAAACGCCTCTTCACTAGCCATATCAAGCCCATTTGGCACAATATAAAATTTACGATTAACAATAACAGTAGGAATAGATTCTGGTTTCATCTCTTTAATTGCTTCAGCTTGCTGTACCATAAAGGCTTTAACTAAAAAACCCTCTTTTGTTTTATCAAAATCTTCACCGCTAACACCTAATTTTTCAAAAACAGCTTTGATATCATCAGCCTTTTTTATTATTTTATCTTTCTGAATGGCATTATAAAGTGCACCAGAAGCTTTATCTTCAATACCAAGCACATTCGCCACTGCCCATGCTTGCGCAAGCTCTTTCGCTAATGGCCCAAAGCTCTCTAAATGGTAGCGCTTAAATTTGACACCTTTTGGTAGAGCCTTACCAATAGCTTGTGGTCCTTGATTTTGAACTTCAAATCTAAAACAGCTAGGACAATTAAACGAAAAGAACTCAATAACTTCTTTATCAGGTGAGGGATTAGTTGGCAACACGATATATTGTTTATCTAATTCAATCGGAGCTTGTGTATTTGCAGTAGCTGCTTGTGATGCTTCAGCTTTGGTTGTTGTTTTTCCTTCATCTGCAAAACAACTTACAGAAGAAAGTAAGACACTCATTGCAATAAGTGTTTTTTTCATATTAATGGTTCTCCTTATTCTTTTATAATTCCACGCGCTTTTAATAATGCAGATTTAAAATCTTCTTCATAATCTTTTTTTAGCCCTGGAATAGCTTCATTCTTATCAGCGCCTCGCATTTTTAAATGATAAATTAAAATATCATCACTCAAGTCTTTTAGCTCGCCGTCAAACCCTGCTTCTTGAGACAATTTAGCTAAAAATTGTAATAAATTCAGGTCAGAATCACCTTCCCAAGCTGATTGTAATAATTCCATTACTTCATCAATACGATGACATTTCATAATTGTTACCTTTAATAGATCTTCAAACCCTTTGAAGATAATGACAAATAAGCAATCATTAAAAAATGATACGCTACGACTTGCAATAACTTTGCTATATAGTAATGTTATTTTGTTTTTTCGCAACGTAAAAGAGAAATAATTTATGGAAAACTCCTCTATTACAGCAATTATTCTAGCCGGCGGTAAAAGCACCCGCATGCATGGCAACGACAAAGGACTGTTATTATTACATCAAAAGCCACTTTATCAACATGTCATTGAGCGCATCAAACCGCACGTTGACGCAATTATGATTAATTGCAATCGTCATATCCAACAATATCAAAAAACAGGTTATCTTGTATTTAGTGATGACATAGCAGGGTTTTGTGGACCATTATCCGGTATTTATAGTGGTTTATTACGCAGCAAAACTGATTGGAACTTATTTGTCAGTTGTGACACGCCCTTTTTGCCGGATGATTTAATTGACCGTTTAGCTGTTTATACAGCAAATAACAGCGCTATTTATCCATATGATGGACAACACCATCATCCAACTATCTTACTTATTCATAAAAAAAATATGCCACAACTACAAGCTTATTTAGAGCAAGGCGGACGCAAACTAATGCTGTTTTTAGAACAAATCAGCGCTAAATCAGTTGATTTTAGTGATAAAGCAGTTTGTTTTAGCAATATCAACACACAACAGGAGCTTAATATGTTTAACCACAAAGAAGATGAATAATGATTTGTTTTTTAAAGATATTTACGTATTTTACGGAAGTTTGGCGAGTTTGTGGCGCGTCTGACAAATTTGTCTGGAACAAATTTGAACACCTGAGCACAGCGAAGATGGCCTCGTAGAGGCGAGTATCAGGATGATACGAGTAGTGCCATAGGCCACATTCTATTAGCCAAAGCGTGGGATTGCAAAGGGAATTCGCTTTGCTCAGTACCTATCACACTTTTTGATTTTTAAATCCCCAAACGGTATAGACTCCTGAATATTTTTTACAAAATAACTAGCAAAATAAACCAATAAACAGCCCACTTTTTAAGTTGTAAAAAACAGCGAATTGTCCTCGTTATGATTAAAATAATCCATCATAAATGCACCTGTGTTTTTTGAATTATTTATATAATTTAAATAGTTAAATGATTTAATATCGATTGATGACACGCTATTTCAATTAAAGTACCTATCACGCTTTCCGGTTTTTAAATGCCCAAACGGTATACACTCCTGAATATTTTTTACAAAAATAACCAGTAAAATAGACAAATAAACAGCCCCACTTGATGTGGGGCTGCTGTTTTTTATTACTTGGCTGTCTTATATAACTTAAAGATTAATAACTAAAAACTAAGGGGTGACGCAAAATCCATGATTGATTCTCCCATATATTCCGCTAACAACTCCTGAAAAAACAGTTGCTCCGAAAACCTGCTCGTCGTATTCGTCATTGGCACCTCCTATGTTACCCCACCGCTGACAAACATGGTAGCGAGCACCTTGGTAGGGATAACCTTGATGATTAAAATCTCTTGTTGGGTGACAGTCGTAATCAATATATCTCTCTACAATAGCGTAATTAGATAAGGTAACCCACTCTGAAAACAAACCTCCTCCTATTCGACGTTGGTAATTATTAGCACTTGATGGTGGTGTTGCTCCGACAAAATCACGACACCATGTTATATCAAAACCATGTGCATTAAAACAAATTGCATTAGTCAAATCTTTTCCCTGAGGAAGTTGATAGCCTAATTTATCACACCAAATTTGTTGGTTAATACGACGTATCCTATAATTTGAATCGCGAACAACAAACCATTTTTGCAGAACAAATCCATATTTTACAACTTCATTACCTCGATTATCTCTACCTACTAATTCAAAAGTCTGTGGTAATTTCGGTATACGAATTCGACTAGGATTGGCACTGTCAAATTGATTTATTGCCTGAGGACCTGTTAACTTAACACGTGTTACCTTCTTCCTATATTCAGGTTGAAGATGTAGCCAAGAATCGTCTGCTCGTACATACTTCATTGTGGCGGTTATGCCCTCATGCGTGACCGGCTCCCAAATCAATTTACTCGCATCAACCCCCTCTATCAATAAATCAAAATACAAACCATTCATCCCCGTGGTTGGAAAGTTAAGGTTATATGATTTAGGATCGATTGACTGGACTAAATACCCCTTATCGTGACTCCATATGTCAAGAGGACCATCGAAATCAGCGGGCATCCAATCTGGAATGGCAACACATTTTCAAACAAAAAAATTAAGGGGTAAGTGTTTTTTAAATTCAACGGGAGGCAAGTAGCCTAACGAAGAATGTAATCGTTTATGATTATACCAATAAGCATAAGCCGAAAAAGCGCGTTGTAACTCAGCCGTTGAGTTAAAACGTTGGCCTTTTACAAATTCCGTTTTAATTGTTTTAAATGTCGCTTCCGCTTCCGCTACCGCATTATCATAAGGACATCCTTTCTTGCTTAATGAATGCGTGATATTAAATGTCTTAAAACAATCCGCTAATAACCGATTATCAAACTCTTTACCTCGGTCTGAATGAAATAAATCTAATTTCGATAATGGTAGTTTAATTTGGCTTAATGCCGACATAACAAGCTCTGCTGTTTTATGTTGACCAACATGGTAACCGACAATTTGCCTATCGGATAAGTTCACTAAAACACATAAATAGTTCCAACGTTGCTTAACTTGAATATAGGTTAAATCCGCAACAACAATTTGTTTTTTATCACCTACATCAAATTGTCGTTGCAGGTGATTTTCTGTGGCGGTTTCATTCACTTCCGTATTGTGAGATTGATAGCGTTTAACGGTGTATTTTGATACCAGCAATAAGGCTTTCATCACCCGAGCAATGTAACGGCGTGACACCCAAATATTCTCTTTTTGTAAATCAAAACGAATTCGTCTTGTACCATAAGACTGATAGCTCTGATTAAATAGCGTCACGATTTTATTGGCATAAAGCCCTACTGATTTTTGTCTATTCAATTTACACTGATAATAAGCATAATGTCTTGATAATCATAAATATTGACATAGCTTTGTTATGCTATAACGATGTCGATTTGCTTTTAGGATAGCGATTTTCGCCCTATTATCAGTGCTGCTTGCTTTAGAATATCGTTTTCCATACGCAGCTGTTTAAGCTCTTTACGCAACGCGATTAGCTCTTGTTCTTGTGGACTGCGATTATCTTTTGTTTTAAATGAGCCACTTTGGCTTGATTGCGTTATCCAACGGTCCAATGCTGATGGCGTCAAATCATATTCTGCAACGATTTCACTACGTGATTTACCATGTTGATAAAGACTGACCATTTGGTGTTTAAAATCATCTGTGAATGTTCGTCTTTTGCGTTTAATCTTATTCATATTTGTTCCTTTTTTAGTTGTGATAAGTTTACCTTACCCCTTAAAAAAGTTGTATGAATTAGTGTAGCCGATCCAGGGGATAGTTACATATGTATTTTCATAAGCTCAGGTTTCACTTTTTGGGTATTTAAATCAGTAATATCAAGAGCAAGTGCCAAATCAAAAGAGCCCGTAATTTCACCGTCCTGTTTAATTTTTTGTTAGAATTAAGATCCATTCTGAAGAAATATGAAGAGTACAACCTTAAAATATTAATCTATGTTATTAAAAATAAAACATTGAATAAAATATATAACCCGTTTAATATTATGATGATTGTTATCTAAATGGCATTATGAGGGATTATAAACATATGAATATTCCATTTAATATAATACAAGGAACATTAAACGAGCTTGATGATATATCATTACTTTTTTCTGAATATCGAGAGTTTTATGGTATTGAGGATTGTAATTCTGAATCAAAAAAATTCATTAAAGAAAGATTGATCAACAATGATTCAATAATTTTTCTTGCCTACGACAATAAAATAGCATGTGGTTTCGTACAGCTATATTTTTCATATTCTTCTTTATCCATATCACCAACTATAATTTTGAATGACTTATATATTATAAAAAGCTACAGAAGGTACGGTATTGCAACCCAATTAATGGAAAAAGTAAGAAGCTTTGCTAATAATTCTACATATAATGGAATTTCATTATGCACATCAATCGAAAACCACAAAGCTAGAGCTCTGTATGAAAAATTAAATTATAAAATTGATGATCAATTTATATACTATTTTTTAAAACTACATAAGGAATGATATATGAAAATTTATGATTCTGTTGGAGTTGGATTTGGACCGGCAAATCTTTCAGTGGCGGTTGCTATGGATGACGCTGGTATGTTAAACAAAGATGGCTTACAAATTAAATTTATTGAAAGTAAAAGCGAGTTTGGCTGGCATCCTGAAATGTTACTTCCGGAAGCGGATATGTAAATATCTTTTTTTAAATATTTAGCAACATTAAGGAATCCTACTAGCAAGTATACATTCTTGAATTATCTATTTTCATCAGATCGTTTAGAAGGCTTTGCAAATTTAAGAAACTTTTTCCCTAGTAGACTGGAGTATAACGACTATTTAAAATGGGCAGCAAATCACTTTAATGATTATGTTTTATATGGTCATAAAGTTGTAAGTATTAATCCCATTTATGATGGTCATTTAATTGATCATTTAGAAATTTGCATTGAAGATAATAATAAAACAATCAGCAAATTGTATGCAAAAAATATTTCATTAGCAACAGGCATAACTAAAAATATACCCGTGGGAATTTTCTTAGATGAAAAAAATAAAAAAATAAAAAAATAATGCATTCCAATGATTTTTTAAATAATTTGGAACATGAATTTAATGATAAAAATTCAGATTATAAATTCTTAGTTATAGGATCTGGACAAAGTGCAGCAGAGATAACTAATCATTTATCAGATCATTATCCAAATGCAAATATAGAGTTATGTTTAAGAAACTATTCACTACGACCAGCAGATGAAACTGAATTTTCTAACGAGATTTTCAGTAGCCATTCAGCAAAAAATTTTTTGCTTATGATGAAAAACTTAAAAAAAAGTGTTACTAGATTTTAAAAATACAAATTACTCAGTTGTAGATTCTGCATTGATAATGTAACTATCCCCTAAAATAGTACAGCAAAAAAGTAGAAGATTCTCTATGATAAAAGTAAAAGGGGATTTAATTATGAAAAAAATGACTGAACATCAAATCGTCGCTATTTTAAAAGAAGCTGAAGCAGGTATTCCTGTCAAGGAAATCTGCCGTAAATATGGCATGGGTAATTCAACTTTCTATAAATGGCGGGAAAAATACGGCGGAATGGAAACTTCGGATATCAAACGCTTAAAGGAGTTTGAGGCTGAAAACCGTAAGCTTAAACAGATGTTTGCCGAACTGAGCTTAAAATCCCAGCTTCAGGAAGAAATCATAAAAAAGCTGTAGTGCCCACAAAAGCACGTAAAACGTGGGCACAGCAACGACAACAAAATCATTCGGTTACTATTGCTATGAGTTGTGCCATTGTTGGCTTAAGCCGTTGTGCTTACTATTATCAACCTAAGTTACCGGATGATTCGGTGATTGTTTCGGTGTTGAATGCTATCACTGACCGGCATTTGCGCTGGGGCTTTCCTAAATGCTTTAATCGTATCAGAAAGCTCGGCTATAAATGGAATCATAAACGGGTGTATCGGGTGTATTGTGAATTGAAGCTTAATCTCAGAGTAAAACGTAAAAAACGTATCCCCCCACGAACTCCAGAAAAGCTATTGGCTCCTAATAAACAAGGTGAATGTTGGTCAATGGATTTTATGAGTGACAGTAGCCGTAATTAACGTCGCTTTAGGACATTCAATGTCATCGATGACTTTAATCGTGAGGCGTTAGGGATTGATATTGCAATAAGCTTACCAGCAGGAAGGATTACCCGTTACTTAGATAAACTGGCCGAATATAATTGGTATCCATTAAAAATACGAGTCGATAATGGACCAGAATTCACCGGAAACACGTTTACTAATTGGGCAAAAACACATGGTATAACTATAGATTACATCAAACCCGGTAGCCCTTATCAAAATGGTTACATTGAACGATTTAATCGGACTTATCGAACTGAAGTGTTAGATTTATATCTTTTTAACAACCTAGCGCAAGCAAGGAGAATAACCGAAGAATGGTTAACGATTTATAACACCGAATGGCCTCATGAAGCACTAAATAATATGACGCCGATCGAGTATAAAACATTAAAACAGGCAGCTTAATTTTCTATGTGAGTTTTGTGCTAAAAATGGGGTATTTGCAAAATCAAACCTAGCTGAAATGGTTTAATTTTGATTAAAAATGCTCAGTAAAGTTTTTAATTTTGTTGAATGTTTTATTTTGTCATAATTTTAATAAATTAACCGCCTTATGGCGGTTTTATGTTTATTGATGTTTTACAATAAAACAGCAGTGAATTTGTTTATTGCGCTTAAAATCAAGCGATAGCGTTTTATTGGTAATTTCTTGATAGGTTAGCCCTAGGTTTTGCATACCGATACTATCCATTTTAAAACCACGCTTATTATTCGAAAAGATAATTGTTCCATTAGGGCGTAACAAGCGTTTTAAATCGGACATCAATTTTAGATGATCACGCTGAACATCAAAGGTATCGTTCATGCGTTTTGAGTTTGAAAATGTTGGCGGATCGATAAAAATTAAATCGAATTGCTCATCAGCTTGAGATAAATAGAGTAAACAATCCGCCTGAATTAATCGATGTTTTTTACCTGTTAAACCATTTTGTTTTAAATTACGATCTGCCCATTCTAAATAGGTGCGAGACATATCAACCGTGGTGGTTGATTTTGCTCCGCCAAGTCCAGCATAAACCGTTGCACTACCTGTATAGGCAAATAGGTTTAGAAAGTTTTTTCCTGCACTCATTTCACCAATCATTTTTCGTGCTAAGCGATGATCTAAAAACAATCCTGTATCTAAATAATCGGTCACATTAACCCAAAATGCGGTTTTGCGCTGATTAATCGGGTATTCATGGACTAAAAAATAGTCCTGTTTTTGTCCTAGTTTTTGGTATTGCTGTTTGCCTTTTTGCTTTTCTCTTGTTTTTAATACTAACTGATCGGCGGTAAGCTCAAGCACTGACATGGTGGCATTTATAGTATCAAAAAGCCGTTGGCGAGTTTTTTGTGGATCGATGTTTTTCGGCGCTGCGTATTCTTGCATCACTATTTTATCTTTATAACGATCGATAGCGACATTGTATTCAGGCAAATCTGCATCATAAAGCCGATAACATTCCAGTTGTTCTTGAGCAGCCCATTTTTCTAACTTTTGTTTATTTTTGCGTAATCGGTTAGCAAAATCAGCCGCAGGCATAGTAGAATTTGTGATTGCTTCTTCAGCATTACGCTTAGCAATGACATAATTTTTTTGTATACAGTCGAGAGGGCCATTTTTTGCTTTGAATTGTCTTTCTGCTCTCATTTGTAAGCAATCTAACAATTGCGGCGCACCGCTAAATAATGATAAACGCCATCCACCAAAATTTTGTTTGATTTGTCGACCAAGTGCCGTATGCAAAGCAATAAGCGCAGGTTCACTTTCTAAGCGTTCTCCATAAGGTGGATTACTGATGATCATGCCTACCGTTTCAGTTGGCAATGGATTGGTCAGTTGTGTCACATCTTGCATCGAAAATGTAATTAAATCCCCCACACCTGCTTGAAGAGCATTTTGTTTAGCTCGTTCAAGTACCGTCGCATTATTATCATAACCGATAAATGCAGTGTTTGTTTTAGATACGTTATGTTTTGCGGTGAAAAGCAATTCGTTCCACAATGTCGGGTTAAAGCCTTTCCAAGCAAAAAATCCCCACTGTTTACGATGTAAACCAGGAGGGATTTGTGATGCGATCATTGCCGCTTCAATTAGTAATGTACCTGAACCACACATCGGATCGAGCAATGGCTCAGTTATTTTCCAACCAGAACGCATAATAATAGCTGCTGCTACGCTTTCTTTTAGTGGGGCTTTTCCTGTTTGCTCTCGATAACCACGCTCATGTAAACTATTACCACTTAGATCTAAAGATAGTGTGACACGGTTTTTATTTAAATAAGCATGAAGTCGAATATCGGGATCTTGTTTTGCTACATTAGGACGTTCATTAGTATGACGCAAAAAGTGATCAACAATCGCATCTTTGATCTTTAGCGCACCATATTGACTATTACGGATAAATTCGTTTACGCCAACAAAATTAATCACGAAAGAGTTATCAACAGCAAAAATATCTGGCCATTTAATATTAAACACACAAGAGTACATATCCAAATCGCTATAGATATCGAACTCGGCAATAGGTAGTAAAATGCGAGATGCCAAACGCGACCATAATAATGATTGATATAGCGTTCTTTCATCGGCATCAAAATAAACACCACCTTGCGCAATTTTACAATTAATTGCACCAATTTGTTCTAACTCTTTTTTTAATAACTCTTCAAGCCCACGAGACGTGCTGGCAAATAGCGTTTTCATGCATAACTCACTTAACAATAAAATTGCTGGCATTATACCGACTAATTGCAATAGTGGGAAATAAAGGCTGATATTAGTTAGATGAATATTGGGTTAGTTTATTAATAATCAGAAAGTTTGTTGTACTGTTTTAGGAGATAGTTACAATTTGCTAAATAATATATAAGCAGTAATCACTAATAATAAAATTCAATCTTGTAAAAAAGTTTCAGGAAACTATACGTTTTAGTATATTTTTCTCTTACCACCTTCCAGAAGAGTGATCTTAATCACAAAAATAAAAAATAGACCCACTTTAACAATGTGATACTCATCACAATTATCAATTTTTTTTAATGAATTGAATAACTAAATCCTTCTACAATAACAGCATGATTATATCAATCAATAAGGAAAGTTTTATATTATGACAAGTTCAAACATCAAATTAAAAGTTCAAAATTTTGGACGATTTTTAAGTAATATGGTCATGCCAAATATCGGCGCATTTATTGCTTGGGGATTTATTACCGCTATTTTTATTCCAACGGGCTGGTACCCAAACGAAACCATTGCCAAGTTAGTTAGCCCGATGATCACTTACTTATTACCACTGTTGATTGGTTATACTGGCGGTAAATTAGTTCACGGTGAACGAGGCGCCGTTGTCGGTGCAATTACGACAATGGGGGTCATTGTTGGTGCAGATATTCCGATGTTCTTAGGTGCTATGATAGTCGGACCTCTTGGTGGCTGGGTAATAAAACAATTTGATAAAACCATAGACGGAAAAGTCAAAAGTGGCTTTGAAATGTTAGTCAATAATTTTTCAGCTGGTATTATTGGCATGCTACTTGCGTTGCTTTCTTTTTTTGCAATTGGACCTTCTGTCGTTGTTGCATCAAGTAAATTAACTCTTGCTGTTAATTTCCTAGTTGAGCATAACTTACTACCTTTAACTTCAATTATTATTGAACCTGCCAAGATTCTTTTCTTAAATAATGCAATTAACCACGGTATATTTTCACCATTAGGTATTCAACAAGCAGCAGAGCATTCTCAATCTATTTTCTTTTTAATCGAAGCAAATCCTGGTCCTGGATTAGGTTTATTACTTGCTTATATGTTGCTTGGTAAAGGTTCCGCAAAAAGTTCAGCCAGTGGCGCAGCAATCATTCATTTCTTTGGGGGAATTCATGAAATTTATTTCCCGTATGTATTAATGAACCCTCGCCTTATTATTGCAGTAATTTTAGGTGGAATGACTGGCGTATTTACTTTAACACTATTTGGTGCTGGATTAAGTTCACCAGCATCGCCAGGATCAATCATCGCCGTTCTTGCGGTCACTCCAAAATCATCAATGTTTGGCGTAATTATTTCTGTCATTGCAGCAACAATGGTTACTTTTATCGTTTCCGCTATTTTATTAAAAACCACCAAAGAAGCAGATAAAAGCCTTGAAGATGCAAAATCGAATATTTCTGCAATGAAAAATGAATCAAAAGGAATTGCAAATGGTACACTTGATCTTGCTAAAGTGAAAAAAATCATAGTAGCTTGTGATGCAGGAATGGGATCAAGTGCTATGGGCGCAGGAGTATTACGCAAAAAAGTTCAAGATGCAGATTTGGATATTTTTGTCACTAATGTAGCAATTAATAATCTGCCTGATGATGTTGACATTGTTATTACACATAAAGACTTAACCGATCGAGCAAAACAACACGCACCAAATGCACATCATATTTCATTAACTAACTTTTTAGATAGTCAATTATATAGCCAACTCGTGGCGGATCTTTTAAGCTCTCAAGCAAATAATGAAGCAAGTGAAACAGTGCCTATAAGCAATCAATCGACTGATAATATTCCTCTATTTAAATTATCACAACAAAATATCTTTTTAGGGTTAACCGCTAAAAATAAAGAAGAAGCAATTCGTTTTGCAGGGCAAAAATTGGTTGATAATGGTTATGTCACACCAACTTACATTGAAGCAATGCTAGAGCGTGAAAAATTAACATCAACTTATTTAGGAGAATCAATAGCCGTTCCACATGGCACTATTGAATCAAAAGACGATGTTATTAAAACTGGTATCGTATTTTGCCAATACCCTGCTGGGGTTCAATTTGGTGATGAAGAAGATGATAAAGCAAAAATTGTGATTGGTATTGCTGCTCACAATAATGAACATCTTGATGTCATAGCAAAACTGACTAATGCATTAGATGATGAAACTATTATTGCAAAATTAGCAACGACAAATAATATTGAAGAAGTTTTAGCAATACTAAGTTAACCTATTTCTATTTCCCGCTTTACACGGGAAATAGAGTAAAATATTTCAAATTAAATTATAAAGTTAAGGATTATTATTATGCAAGCACTACACTTTGGCGCAGGTAACATTGGACGAGGTTTTATCGGCAAATTACTATCCGATGCTGGTGTACAAGTTACATTTGCTGATGTCAATCAGGAAATTATTGATGCCATCGCCACTCGTCATGAATATCAGGTAAATGTTGTTGGCGAGCAATCTACCACTGAGATAGTTAAAAATGTTGATGGAATTAATAGCACCTCTAATGAAGTGATCGATTATATTGCCAGCGTTGATTTACTCACCACTGCCGTTGGTCCACAAATTTTAGCGCGTATTGCTCCAACGATTGCCCAAGGAATTATTGCAAGACATAATCGAGGTAACAGTAAGCCACTTAATATTATTGCTTGTGAAAACATGGTACGAGGTACCAGCCAATTTAAACAAGAAATCTTTAAAGCGCTACCAGAAGAACTTCAGCAATGGACAAACACCCATATCGGTTTTGTCGATTCTGCGGTGGATCGTATTGTACCACCTGCAACATCAAAAACAGGCGATATACTAGAAGTGACTGTTGAGACTTTCTCGGAATGGATTGTTGATGAAACACAATTTGTAGGTATTATTCCAATTATTAAAGGCATGCAACCCGTTGATAATTTAATGGCTTTTGTGGAACGTAAGTTATTTACACTTAATACTGGTCACGCAATAACTGCTTATTTAGGATTTTATAATGGTATTGGCACAATACGTAATGCAATTTTAGACGAACGTATTCGTTTAATTGTACGCGGAGCCATGGAAGAGAGCGGGTTAGTACTTATCAAACGTTACAATTTTGATGAGCAAAAACACATGGCATATATTGAAAAAATATTATCCCGCTTTGAAAATCCTTATTTACAGGATGATACTGCACGTGTTGGTCGTCAGCCAATTCGTAAATTAGGCCCAGACGATCGTTTAATAAAACCATTACTTGGCACCTTTGAATATCAAGTTAAAAATACTAACTTACTAATTGGAGTTGCTGCTGCGCTTAACTATCGTAATAATGATGATGAGCAAGCAGTTAAACTAGAAAAACTCATTACTGAAAAAGGCGTTAAACAAGCTTTTTGTGAAATCTCTGGTATTGACGTTAATAATTCTATTGTTATGAAGGTTGAAGAAATTTATACTGCAATGCAAGATCATCAATTTGTCTAATTCTCAATGCCAGAATCGATATTACAAGAAGATATAATATTAGAAAAACTTAACCAGCAAGCTGATATTCACAGCTTGCTAAAAGTTGCCATTAAATTGATTAATGATAATGTCAACAAATTGATTCTTAAAGTCTTCCGAAAAGAGCCTCACGCCATAAAATTTGTTATTCCCTCATTGGTGGGTAAAAATGGACCTCTCAATGATATCTCAGTGTGCCTAAAACTATTATATGCTCTAGGTATCATTACTCGTGAAGAATTTGAAGATATAGAACTGCTTATGGCTGTTTTAGATGAATTAGATAATGATGAAAAAAAATATACTTTCCTTGATGATGAAATTTTAGGCCCAATTAGTCTATTGCATGATATGGTTCTACCACCCAATTGGAATCCACAACAAGAATGTGAAAAAAAAGCAGGAATTGTAGATGGTTTAAAATCATCAATGTACCAAAACCGTTATCAACAAATGATCCGTTCAGCATTAATTATTGCTATTACAGATCTAACGTTACGCATCAGTAATAAACAAAAACTAGATTACTTTCCATAAGTTTTACCTTCTACCTTTTAAATAAAAATAAAATAAAATCAATACCTTTTATGAACAATTTTGATATATTTTAGTCATCTTAAATATTGGTAATTTTATCATTATGATCCACAAACAGCTTTTTAAATGAATTTGAACAACTTCTCTAAAAGTTGCTTGTTTTATATTTACTTTTTTAGCTATGTACCAATAGATAATACTAAATTTACCGAACCACAAGCACCGCCGTTTTAGCTCCACGCACAACCCCTGAAGCATTAGAGCCTAAAAGATGCGTTGAAATATTAGGACGACGTGAGCCTAAAATTATTAAGTCTGGTTTGATTTCGTCAGCTAATGCAAGGATCTCATCTCTTGGATGACCAAATGCGATAGAAAACGATAAATGTTCATGCGGTAAATTAATCGAATCCATTAATTGATGAAGATATTGTTCTGTTTGTACTGTTGCATGATCTTTAAATTCATCAAATCCAAAAGAGTAAGCATTGATAATAGCCGATGAAACAGGCAAGGCATGAAAAAAGATGACTTCAGCATTAGACAATCTGGCTAAGCACTCTACATGTGGAATGACTTTTTTAGTTAATTCATCTTCAAGCACATCGATAGGAACTAAAATTTTTTTGTACATAACTCCCTCCTTGCTTTGTTATAGATTAGATTATATATTCAGCGAAACTAAAACAGGTTTTACCTAGCTAGTATGATACTAATTTTAAATGTAATCCTTAATTATTTTTATTCGTTTTATGATGGAGATCAACATGAATTGCATTATTTATCGTTCTGATGTCAAACCGACACTAGAACAAGCCACCACCCTTTATCGTCATTGTTCATTAGGCAAACGTCGTCCACTTACCGATACCGTACGCTTTCAAGCTATGTTAGATAATGCGAATTTGGTGGTAACTGCTTGGCATGATGATAAATTGATTGGCATCGCGCGTTGTTTAACGGATTTTGTTTATATCACCTATTTGGCAGATCTCGCGGTGGATGAAAATTATCAACGACAAGGCATCGGAAAGCAATTAATTTAAAGAAGTGAAAAACAATACTGACAAATCATGTTCAATTACTCTGCTAGCAGCGCCACAAGCAGTTGATTATTATGGTCATATCGGTTTTAATGCGCATCCTTCAGCTTGGATTTTAAGAGATAATTAAAATGAGAATCATATTAGCATCAACATCTGTATCCCGTAAAAAAGTGCTTGAAAAATTAGCTATCCCTTTTGAGTGTGTACCGCCTGTATGCGATGAAACACCACTAGTCGGCGAATCAGCTCAGCAATTGGTGGTTCGGCTAGCTAAACTTAAAGCCCAATCATTAGCGACGCAGTTTGCTGATAGTTTAATTATTGGCTCTGATCAAGTTGGTGTGTTAGACGGTAATATTGTTTGCAAACCGCATACAATTGATAATGCCCGTAAACAGCTTCGACAAAGCAGCGGTAAAGCTTTCTATTTTTATACTGGTATGACAGTAATTAATACCAAAACACAACAACAAACCACTATTTGCGAACCATTTAAGGTGACTTTTCGGCATTTAACTGATTCAGAAATTGATGCCTACATTAGCAAAGAGAAGCCACTACAATGTGCTGGTAGTTTTAAATGTGATGAACTGGGCATCACCCTGTTTGATAAACTTGAAGGTGATGATATTAATTCATTAGTTGGGTTGCCATTATTAAAACTCAATAAAATTATGATCGAAATGGGTTGTAATCCACTTTTAATATAACAATTCAGTTAATAAATAAACTCATTAATCAATAAATCGCCCTGCTGACATTTTCATGATTTTTTGGCTATAACAAGCAACATCATGATCATGAGTGACAATTAATAATGCTGTACCTTGTTGATGAATTTCAGACAGTAGTTGCATAATTTCGGTTGCGCTTTCTTCATCAAGATCACTGGTTGGCTCATCAGCAATAATGATTTGTGGTTTACAAATCAGTGCTCGCAATATCGCAATACGGCGCATTTCACCACCTGACATATGGGCTGGATATGCATCTTGTAAATGGCTTATTTTAGCTTTTTCAAGCAGACTTTTGGCTTCATTTAGGGAATTTTGATTTGCTCGCTTGGTTAAATAAAAAGGCAGTCGAATATTATCAATTGCGGTTAAATTAGGCAGTAAACTGCTACCTTGAGGAATATAACCAATATGCTGATTGCGAAAGGCGGATACTTGCTGATCATTAAGCTCAAACAAATTTGTATTATTAATAGTGATTTTTCCTTGTGTTGGCGTAAGTAAACCAGCAATCATATTTAGTAAAGTGGTTTTACCACTGCCTGATTTTCCCATAATGCAAATAAAGTCATCTTTTGTCATTGAAAAACTAACATTATTCACAGCAGAAAAGGTTTGCTGTCCTCTGGTGTAATCTTTGCGTAGATTTTTAACATTCAGTAACATTATTCGCCCTCTCTAAGGGTGCTATAAGTATCAAATTTAGTCATTGATAAGGCACTATAGGAACTTGATAAAGGTCCTATAATTAGCGTAAGAATAAAAACAACAATTGCATATAATAATGCATCAAATAGTGAGATATTTACACACGGCAAACCAATAGATTGGCAGATCAATAAGCTAAATGCATAAAGTAATACCGAGGCGATAACAATGCCACTAATTCCACCTAATGCACTAATAATTAAAGATTCACGAAGCAACATTTTGACTAAATCACGCCGTGAAGCGCCTAATATTCGTAATAAGCTAATTTCACGCTTGCGTTCATTTAAGCTTGAAGAAAATATCACAAAAATCACAATAATAGCTAAAACCCAAAAAATAGCCGATAGGCTATATACAATAGTTGAAAAGCTAGTTAACCATTTTGATATATTACTTAACATACCTTTGGTCATAATAAAATCAATATTATAGTCAATGGCGTATCTGGGCATAATTTGATTAACAATATCTTTAGGTTGATAATCTGAATTGACCTTAATGAAAATCGACGAGGCATAATCAACAAAATGGTCAACATCCCCTTCAATTAATTTTGCATTTTTCATTAATGATTGGGCTGCCGACATAGTCATAAAGACAGAGGTATCAAATCCCATCCCTGTGCTATCCATTTTAGCAATAATTTTAAAAGGATGATTAAAAAATAAGATTTCATCCCCCACATTAGAACTAATTTTAGAACCAACAACGACTTGATTATCAGTCAATGGCTCTGAAAGTTGTGATTGTAACCAAGGCTTAATTATAAAATCAGTATGCTGTTCAAAACCAATTAATTGGACTTTAGACGAACAACATCCTGCATTTAATGAAGCAATAAATAGCTGAGGTGAAATGGCCTCAATACCTTTGATACCTTTTATTTTATCAATCAAATCTACTTTTAAATAAAAAGTACTCGGTTCACCACGCAATAAGGCAACCTCCATATTTTTTTCGTAACCATTAGGCACAATAAGAATATCTGCACCTAACCTGTTAGCCATGCCTGAAATACCAAGGCTGAGATTTTTCATCAGTATGCTTCCACCAAACAACGTCGCCGAAAAAAGCGTAATGATGACAATCAAACAGCAACTTCTAAACGGTCGCCGCTGAATATTTCGCCATGCTAAATTTGCCATGGTAATCGGTTTTTCGTGCATATTGACTTTCCTGCTTGTTGGATTTGAATATTATCTTTACCTATATCAGGTAAAGATAAATATGGTATTTGTTTGCTAACAAAGGCTATCGATTTTTTGTTTTTTTATTTAAATAATAAATATTAACTGCTGAGGCAATAAATAATAAACCCGATAATAATACTAAGGCAGGCTTAGAGCCCATATTGCACCGCATCATTTCGTTAGAACAAACGCCAATTAGGATCGTTGGAATTGCAGCGGCTAACAACGATATGCAAGCTGTCGCCATACTTAACCCTATTCTCACAAAAGCCGTACGACTAATCAGCAGTAATGCTCCGACGGCTATTACTAAACAACCAATGCCAATTTCAGCCCTTGCTGTCCAAAAACATTTCATAATTTTTCCTGTACTAGCGTGCATATGTCCACTATGTGCAAGCTCACCACTAACACCGTTCATTGCATTACTCATACTATGGCTCATAGTGTCAACAGGTGTTACAACAGACTCTGGCGGTGGACAAACTGGCAATATATATAATGGAAATAAGATAATTAATACGCCAATAATAATAAGGGTACTTGATGAAATAAGACGGTTTTTCATATACGACAACCTTTTGTTGGTTAGTTGTTAATTACACGAGCGACTTTGCCGTGCTCTAGTACTACGGTGGTTTGTGCATGTTTTGACACTTCTAGTGAGTGAGTAACCACAATGATTGTACTGCCTTCTTCGTGCAGTTGATGTAGTAAGTCCATGACCATCGCTTCATTGCTTTCATCTAAATTACCCGTTGGTTCATCGGCTAAAATTAATTTTGGATAATTAATCAATGCTCTAGCAATACAAACACGTTGTTGCTCGCCACCTGATAACTGCCTTGGTAAGTGTTTAGCACGAGCTGCAAGCCCAACACGTTCAAGCGCTTGCATGGCTTCTTTTTCGTCGACCATACTATGATAATACTGAGCAAGCATGACATTTTCGAGTGCGGTTAAATACGATACTAAATGAAATTGTTGAAAGATTAGACCTATTTTGTCTCGACGTATTTCAGTTAATTCTGACAAAGAAAGCTGAGTAATATCTTGCCCGTCTAAAATAACCGAACCAAGAGAAGGTTTATCCATACAACCAATGATATTCATCAAAGTTGTTTTACCGCTACCAGATGGCCCCATAATTGATAACCATTTACCTTCTTCAACTGTTAAATTTACTTCAGACAGTGCATGTAGTGAACCATAAATTTTAGACACATTATTTACTTCGAGTATATTCATACTTTATATCCTATTCGCCACGTAAAACTAACGCAGGTTCGACTTGTAGTGCTCGTTTTACTGGAATTAAACACGCAATTACCGTAACTATCACTGAGATAATAACTGTGGTTGGAATCAGATAAAACTCAATAATAATTGAACGGCCAAACACATTGGTACTAATGATTTGTGCAAAAATAAGCCCGCAAATTGCACCAATAATGCCACCAAGGATACCTAAAACGATCCCTTCAGCTAAAAATTCTTTGGCGATACTTTGGTTATTAGCTCCAATTGCCTTTTTAAGCCCAATTTCTTTACGACGCTCCATTACCACTGTCATCATTGTTGTGGCCACGCAAATCATCGTTAGTACTAATACCACAAAAGTGACCAAATAAAGTAATGAGGACAATTTGCCAAGTACCGATGTTTCAGATTTTGTCACCCATTTGATCAAATGCGGTGTTATTGTAGTGGATTGTTGCTTGATATTTTCAATATACTGCTTTAACTCAGCTTCAGTCGCCGTAATGCTTACTTCAACCACTTCGGCTTGTTCATTTTCTTCTAATAGTTGTTGTAAATCATGTAAATCAATAAAAATAAAACCATCTTCGGCTCGTCCTGTTTTAACAATGCCAGTTATTTTTAGATCCTCATCAAAACGTGAATTTTGCTTAGATTTACCTGAAATTGGCATAGTACCACCAACGCTTAAGTTAGCAAAATTAGCAATATCAATACCAATCATTATTTCATGTGGGTTTTGTGGCAATGCGCCTTCAATGTGCCAATAAGGGCTAGTTTTTGTTACTTGTTTAAAGTCAGTGCCCACAATAGTATAAGGATGCTGATTACTGCGAATTGACGCATAACGAAACGGGGTTACGCCGAGTAATTTATCTTTCGGTAAAAAACTCACTGCGTTATTAACATCCGTCATTGCTACCGTTGGCTGGTTATTAGCAGGTAACAATAGAAGATTAGCACCATAGGAACGGAACTCTTGTCCCATTTGCCTTGGGATATCATAACAAAGTGTGATCATACCAAGAAGCACTGTTGCACCAATAGCAACGCCAAGCAAAGCAATGGTAATACGAGACCGACGACGGATAAGTGAACTTAACACGGTTTTAATTATAAAGCGCCTATTTTTATTGATCATGAAACTTCCTTTCACCTTATCGACCATGTAATACATCAGTTGGGCGTAAAAACATCATCATCCGAAGTGCAGGTAAACTACCCAAGAGCGTAATTAAAAAGACCATTATTATGGTTAATGGAATAATCAATATTTTGGGTTCAACAAATGCCCCAAATACTGTATAACCAATAATTTGAGCAAAACCAATGCCGATAAAATATCCCAAAACCCCACCTAAAAAAGCAATAAGGAATAATTCAGTAAAAATGAGCAAAGATACTGCCATATTTGTTGCACCTAATGCTTTTAATAAACCAATTTCGGTACTACGCTCGATAACGTTAGCTGTCACTAAATTGGAAATCGCTAGCGCCGAACAAATCAATGACAAAATGGTGAGTAATAACATTAGTAATTGTGTTTTTTGTAAAATCGAACCTTCAGATTCAGCCACTTGCATAATGGCTTTAACTCTAACATCAGGCATTAATTCTTCAAGTTGATAAGCGATTGAGCTGATATAAGCTGTGCAATACCATGTATCCCACTCAGTTCTAGATAAACTATTAGGATCTTGCGCCGCTTTGCGCGCTAATTCATTTTCTGGGGTGGTTAATGCACTCACCTCAACACGTTCAACCAGTCCTGATTTATCTGCAATATTTTGAGCAACTGGCAATGATACATAAATTTGCGTATCTTCTACACCTCCGCTATGAAAAATATTGTGCACTGTGAGTGTAAGCTTTTTGTGGGTTTGCATTGAGATAATATCTATGGTATCGCCTAGCTTTAAATTCCACTGTTTGGCTACAGATTCACCCACCATAGCTCCTTGCAAATTATCATCGGTCATGGTGTTTCCTTCAATTGTCCACCATGATTTCATAGCTAACATGCCCGTATCAACCTGATCACCTGTTGGAATATTAAGGTGTTTATTAAACCAAGTACCTACCACCGTAATTGGCTTATCATGAAATGTCGCTTGAGTTGTTAGGAAAGCGGCAAAATCAACAATATTATAAGCCCAAAAGATCATCTTAATTTTGACAAGTTCTTCTTCTTTAATATACTGCACAGCTTGCCCACTATCATTGTTATCAAGCTGGTACATTTCATTAATGACAGCACTACCACGAGGAACGATATTGAGATTAGCACCATAGGCTTTTAGCTCTTGATTCACCTTATCACCTACGTCAAACATTACATTTAGCATAGCAGTAGCAAGCGAAACACCTAAAGCAACCGTTAAAGCAATAAGAAAGAGTTTCTTTTTTTGGCGAACTAATACACTCAGTAACATTCTGCAAAACATAATCTATTCCTTTTAATTCGCCTTTATTTAAAACGGTTTTTTTCTGCTTCAAGATTTGCAGGGCGAATTACCATATTACCGTCAATAATTTCATACTTAAGTGGCACAGGATTACACCCACCAGAAAACCCAATCGTTGCAATATTCATTACTACATCACACAAAATACAGACTACCTGATTTCCACGTTGGTAGTAACCACTTGCACCACAAATATCACAAGCATCAAACCCAACGCCATAAGCATTTTCACTTTTTTTAATAACAATAAAACGAACCAAAGTACCATCCGTGGCTTGATAGCCATAACGGTGTAAATTGCCATCATTTACTTTATCAAGGGGAATAACAATTAAATTATCGGTATTCGGTGTTACTGGCTCAGCAGGTGTCAGTTCTCCCCTTTTTTAAAAAATATAGCGAGCGCGAGTTACGGTATAAGCAGTGATCGCTGTACCTGCCATAATCATTAAAGCGCATCGTCTATCACTACGTAATTGGGCTTTAAGTTTACGAATTTGAGCAGGGTTACTACCGACTAACGAGGTTGTTTTTGATTTGATATATAAAACAATAGCTAAACAAAGCACAATAGCGATAAATATAAAAGTAAAAAAGTTAACGTGCCCAAGAATGAAAATAACCAATTTCATCATCCATGGTTGTGATGAAATAAAGCGTCTAACAATTAAAATTTGTAAAATGTTAATACTATTTTGCAGAGTAAAAATAACGATCGACAGTGAAGTAATGGCAAACACAAATCGCGTTGATAATTGGCCACAAGTATGATAAACAAATAACCCTGTCAACAAAATTACTAGTAGCGCAACCCCATAGCCCACCCATTTAAACAAGTAATCATGATTAAAAATAGAGTCCATCCCGACAGAAAATTCAAATGGATAGAGCATTAAATTAGGTAAACACTGGGCGCTTATCAAACCAATACTGAGTGCAAATAGTAGTGTAAAAAAGAATTTAGCTGTTCGGTTATAAGTGGATTTTTGTAAGCAAATAGCAATAATCAATGGTATAGCAATAATAACCCAAGGTATGACCACCCCAAGATCATAATATTCACGAACGGCAAAACCTGTATTACGTTTTAAAACGGCATAGGCCAATGCAGCAATAAATCCCACAATAAAACCGAATAAAATAATTTTTTTACTGTAATTAGGTATTGATTTGGCAATCGTCGCACTAAGTAGTGCCATTATCATGGCGGGAACGAATGTATTATCGGTAATGTTGATAAGGTATTGAAGCATATTCATTGCCTAGCTGTTGCAAATATTATAGGTGAGCATAATGCTCACCATAACTGACTATTAATTATGATATTAATTATATTTAGTATCTAAAAAAAGTTACCATGCACGCGGAATATAATCAAAGTCCCAAGAAACTTCAATCGGTTTAGTCCAGAAGCGACCTTCTACCCCTGTTTCTTTATCAACGTGTAATAAATAACCTTGTTTTTCAGGGTTTTCAATAATAAAAGTTACTTTATATTTACCAGCACCTTCAAGTTTAATGTTATTACCATAGTGAGGACCATCTGATGCGTTCATTGGCATAAAGTTACCTTCAAGAACTTTATCACTGCCTTCTTTTTTGATTTTGTATTTAACTGTTAAATAAGGAACAAAATCACCTACGCCATAGCCTAAGTTATTACCTTCGGCTGCCGAAATATCTGCTTCAATATGCATGTCTGATTTTGAAGCTGGTAAACCACCCATACCAGCAGGTTCCATATCAACAGGTTGGAAATAAACAGCCCCAATATGTAATGGGCCAACAGTAACTTCATCACCAATAGGGAATTCTTCAAAACCTTTTTGTTCACCTGGCGCTGGTGCAGCGGCATGAGCAAATGAAGATAGTGCTAGTATTGAAGCAATACCTGCTGATAAGACTAATTTTTTCATTGAAAACTCCTTCACTTTGTTTTTAAAGACTTTTAATAATTATTTCTAATTATTTAATATTATGAATTTTTTATAATTTGTAATTTTTATGACTACGTTCAAATGTGTAATACATAACCGAAAATACCACAATTAACACCATAATTATTTGTGGAATTAATGTTTCGAGCGTTGGATAAATACCTAAAATTTCAACAGAATGAACAAAATCAACTGGAGTAACTGAAATAATATCCGCTTCTTGTAACTCTTTCATTCCTCCGCCTGCAAAAGCAATGGCCATAACGTACATCAATACACTAGTACCAATAAAAAATGGCTTAAGAGGTAATTTGAGCGAACCAAAACGGATCACCATAAAAATTACCGCCAAAACTATTGTTCCAACAGCAAGCCCATACCAAACCTTATCCATATGATCTTGTGTATCAGCTAACATAGCTTGGTAAAACAAAATTGTTTCAGCTCCTTCTCGAAAAACAGCTAAAAAGGCAGCAAATCCTAATGCAAAGCGGCTTCCTGACGAAATTGCTGTTTGCACTTTGCCTTGAACATAATTTTTCCATGTTTCAGCTTCGGCTTTGGAAAACATCCAATTACTAATAAAAAATAACACCACTGTCGCAAGCAACATTGCCGAGCCTTCAATAATTTCTTGATTAGCGCCGCTGATTTTAATTGCAGAACGTAGCGCTATTGCGGCAAGTACACTGACAAAAACAGCGGCAAGCGAGCTCATATAAACCACTTTTACCATTGCTATATTGCCTGAACGAACAAGGTAAGCCGAAATTGCCGCAATGACTAAAATCGCTTCTAATCCTTCCCGAAATAGAATAATAAATGAAGCAAAGAAAACGCTCCAACCACTCTCTTTTTTACCATCCAATTCATTGGCATCTTCGTGCAACATTTTTAAAATTGTATCGATCTCAACACGAACAGCTTTATTAGGCGCTCCACTGCTCATCAATCGTTTGATTTTATTAAATTGATATTCGGTATCGGTTCCTCGTTTCCCTGAAATATAAGACATTACCGCTCGCTCTACTCCATGCTTTTCATAGAAGCCGAAATAGGCATTATTGACTTGCGCTTTAGCACGCTCAGCATCTTTCATAAAATAGATATCATAAGCGTCATTTAAAATCACATCCATTTCATCAACAATGGCATTCCAACTTTCATATTTTTTTTCCGCAGCATAAGATGATTGAGCAAAAGTCATTAAGCTCACAATAAGAAGTAAAACAAGTGTCAAAAATCGTTTCATATTGTGTTGTTACCTGTTATTTTCCTAATAAGAGCATACCAAGTGGCTTACTGCCTTCGGGCAATTGTAGTTCTTGGCTTATGACTTCGGGTTTGATGGAGTGAATATAACGAGCACTTAATTTTAAGGCTGCTGCTGCTAAATAAGCATTTTGACTCATTCCACCAACAGCTGTGTAACTAAAATTAGTGATCTGTTCTGGATTGATATCAGTAAATGCACTAGCGTCTGACACAAAAATCAACGAATAAGCAGCTCGCCTAGTAAAATTTTGCAAACCAATATCAGCACGAATATCTTTATTATTAATTTCTTTTAGATAATGACCTTCCCATTCATATAAAAAAGTTCCCTTTTCGCTAGCGACATAAATTCTTACATAAGGAGAATTGCCATTAGCCATGGGCACTGTCCAACCATTTTTACCTCGGTTTAAGCCACTTGCGGCCCAAAGTACGGTTGAAAGTTCGTTATCAGAAACTTGACCAGCAGGGAAACCCCCTCCTGATGTTGAAGATCGTTTTTTTAAACTTTCAAATAAACTCATACCATCTTTAGTTTGCGGTGTTGGTAATGTGATATCGGCATAACAAAAAGAAAAGCAAAATAAAGATAAAATAATAATGATTTTCCGTATAAAACACGGCATAACAATTCCTAACATTATAAAAATGGGATGGAGATATATTATTGCGAATGACATTAATTATCAATATTAAATAATAACAGTTATCATTTTAAATATTAATACCACATATTTTATGCTGTAATTTATAAAGCAAATTAGCCAGTATTTTTATTTTTTTATGCATTAAGTATATACTTAGGCAAAATTGATTATTGAATAGATTGAGCAACATATTTTATGCCTTTATCAACACTGATTGTTTTACCACTTTTTATTATCACTATTGTTTTTGCTTCGCTTTTTAAACAAAAAAAGTGGCAACTTTTAAGTATAACGTTATTCACGATCTTTATCGTAATGGAGCTTACTTCCATCTACTTTAGTGGTGGATTTATTGATTATCAGTTTTATGTCAATTTAAATATCAATGACATTATAGAAGGGTTATTTATTTTTAAATTGCAAGCGCTCTTAGTTATTGTGGTCTTTTTTGCCCTTATTTTTTTGCTATCAAAACTCGCAAATTGGTGTAAACGCAAATGCCATTTAATTGTTCGTTTGTTATTAGCCGTTGTAGCAATCATCTCAATTAGTTATCACAATGGACCATTAAGCCGTTTGTACGAAATTTATCAAGTCACAAGTGCCCCACGTGAGCCGTTTGAGCAAGCATTACAATCACTCAACATGACTAACTACACAAATAAAGATCAGCTTGTTAGTCATCAGGGGAAAAATATTATTGTGCTATCATTAGAATCATTTGAACAAGGCTTTTTAGATTTTCAAGAAATAACCCCAAATTTACAAAAACTTAGTCAAGGCTATACTTTTTTCGCTAATATGCCAATGAGTTCAGGTAGTAGCTGGACTACCGCATCAATGTACACCTATATGACTGGCATGCCTTTTTTAATTGGAGGTTACACAACATCACCATTAATGCGTGCAAACGAAACAAATCTCGTTAGCTTGGGAGATGTACTTAAAAAAGCTGGCTACCAAACCCGTTATGTAATAGCCGGACCTGAGTTTGCAGGTATTGGGCATACAGTGGATATGTTAGGTATACAAGTTATTTCTGAAAAAAACTACGTTGGACAATATCCATCAGCACCATTTGGGTTATATGATAAAGATATTTTTGATATAGCGAAAAAACAAATTACGCAAATGCGTCAAAACAATCAACCGTTTGCCTTATTTGTGTCAACGATTTCAACCCATGCACCAAATGGTTTTGATGATGAAAGAATGAAACCCATCATTTCGCCTAAATCTGATAACATGTCGTTCGTTGCCGCATCTTTAGATCATAATTTAGGAATTTTTATCAATCATTTAAAAGATGAAGGGATATTAGAAAATACTATATTTTATATTTTTCCAGATCATTTAATGATGGGAGCAGGCACACCAATGATCAATCGCCTGTCACAAAAAGAGCGCAAACTTTACTTATTAACGAATGCTAACACTCAAGATCTACAAAAAACAACTGATCAAACTATTTATCAAATTGATTTGCCTCGTTTAATTCTAAATGGTGCAAAAGTTGAAAGTAATGCCAAATTTTTGACAGACTATTTAACCAAACCTAATTTTGATAAAAAACAGTTTATTGAGCAAAATAAAGCCAATATTGCAACAATCAACAATTCAGCACAAGTATACAAATAGGTCAACAAAATGACGTTTGATACATTAATTTTAGTCACTACAATTAACTTTTTAGGAATGATTTCACCAGGGCCTGATTTCTTTTTGGTATTAAAAAATAGCTTGAGTTATAACCGAAAAGTAGCATTACTCACTGGTTTAGGTGTAATTACAGCCATCTTAGTTCATATGAGCTATTGTGTTGCGGGCGTTGCAGTGCTTATCGCTACCACACCATTACTTTATAACGCTTTACGCTATGCCGGCGCTACTTACTTAATATGGCTTGGCATAAAGGCACTAATGGCTAAAAAGACAAATATAACCTATATTGGTGAACAACAAATTTTGCAGTCAATTTCAGGTAAATCAGCCTTTATGCAAGGCTTTTTATGTAATTTACTTAATCCAAAAGCAACATTATTCTTTTTAGCTACCTTTACTCAAGTACTCAATGCAGAGTCATCAATCTTTGATAAGCTCATTGTCGCATCTATCATTTGGATTGAAGCTATTTTTTGGTGGCCTTTTGTGGTATTTATTTTTCAAACACAAAGCGTACAACGTCGTTACTTTAAACTTCAATTTATCATTGATAAATTACTGGGTATTATTTTAATTACACTAGGGATCAAAGTTGCTTTAGGTTTTTAGATTATTAAAAGTTAACAAGTAGATATTGATATGATACTTTTTTGAATATTCAACCGTTAATTGTTAAACTAATACCAATTTAGCTTTTATAATCGTTATCCCCCCCTATTCACCGATTATATTTGCCGTTTATTTATTTTTATTCGATAGGTTAATTAAAATGGATAAAATATTACAATATGGTCGAGAGCTTCTAGAATTAGAGTTACAAGAAGCAAAAAAATTGCCTAATCGGCTTGGCAAAGATTTTATTAATGCTTGTCAACTAATTTTAAGTACCAAAGGTAAAGTTGTTGTTTCAGGTATTGGAAAATCTGGACACATAGGAAAAAAAATTGCCGCTTCGTTAGCAAGTACAGGTAGCCCAGCTTTTTTTATGCACCCATCGGAAGCCCTGCATGGCGACTTAGGAATGATAACTCAAAACGACGTAGCCATATTAATTTCATACTCAGGTCGAGCTAAGGAATTTAATTTAATTTTACCTATTCTTACCGAAATGCAGGTTCCTGTTATTGCTATTACTGGAGGGTTGGATTCACCACTTGCTAAATCAGCCCAAGCCATTCTTGATATTTCAATTGAAAAAGAAGCCTGCCCAATGGGACTTGCACCGACATCAAGTTCAACCAACACATTATTAATGGGCGATGCGCTAGCAATTGCTGTAATGCGCGCACGAGGGTTTAAGGAAGAAGACTTTGCACGATCCCATCCTGCTGGTAGCTTAGGAGCTAAATTACTCAACCATGTACGGGATATAATGCGAACAGGGGATCGAATACCTAAAGTGCCACAAACAGCAACAGTTCTTGATACAATGTTAGAATTAAGCCGTACAGGTGTAGGCTTAGTTGCAATCTGTCAAGATAATAATAAAATAGCAGGTGTATTTACCGATGGTGATCTACGTCGCTTATTATTAAAAAATGGTACATTACAAGATAACATTATGGACGTTATGACCAGCCTAGGGCATCGAATTCCTGAAAGTTGGAAGGCTGTCGAAGCTCTAAAATTATTTACTGATCATAATATTACTGCCGCTCCGGTTGTTAATAACAACGATGAATTAGTAGGTGTTTTAAACATCCATGATTTGCATCAAGCTGGTATTAGCTAAAACTATTGGTAAATACCTATTGCCAAAAGGTACTATCTATTGAGATAATTACCAACCTAAATTTTTGTCGTTAGACGGAGATCCAAGAAAAGTTACACAGTAATAACTAAAATAATTTTATAAATTATAATGAGTTATTAGTGTGTTGTATATTTTTAACCCAAATTAATAGATGATGAAATTACAATGGCAGAAAAGCGAAATATCTTTCTAATTGGCCCAATGGGGGCGGGAAAAAGCACAATAGGCCGACAAATTGCACAACAGTTAGGCATGGATTTTTTTGACTCAGATCAAGAGATTGAAAAACGTACTGGTGCAGATATCGCATGGATTTTTGACCTAGAAGGGGAAGAAGGGTTCCGTGCCAGAGAAGAAAAAGTCATTAACGAATTGACTGAAAAACAAGGTGTTGTTCTTGCAACAGGTGGGGGTTCAGTCTTATCTAAAGAGACACGCAATCGATTATCCGCTAGGGGAATCGTTGTCTACCTTGAAACAACTATCGAAAAACAAATGGCAAGAACGCAAAAAGATAAACGTCGCCCTTTATTACAAGGCGGTAACACACCCCGTGAACTTTACGAAGATCTTGCCAGTGAACGTGAACCTCTTTACGAAGAAATTGCTGATATTACCATTAAAACCGATGAACAAAGTGCCAAAGGTGTTGCAAGTTATATTATCGATAAAATAGAACAAATTTAAATAGCTTATTTTAGAAATAATAACTAATCATGAAGCAATAAATCTTTTAATAGGTTAAGGAGTAAGTATGCGTGTAGATAAAGATGACCGTTATATATCAGAACAACCTAATAAGGACTCTACGCCCTCATTAAAATTGCTCGGTTTTCTTCAAGATTTTCCAAGGAAAAAGTTAATTATTTTCGGTTTAACAATTATTATTTTTTTATTACTTTTTTTGATTATCTTTTATTCTTTTCACAAAAAAACAGAAACATCATTAACCCCTTCAGAGGTAAATGGAGTAACGTCAGCAGAAGAAATCAATGATACAATCACTGATGAACAAAACATTAGTGAGGTTAATGGAAATCAAATTAGAGGTACTAATTCAATAATAGAAACATCATCAGACAATACTTTGAATCAATCTAATACGCAACTTGAATCTTTTGGTAATACAAATAGTAACTTAAGTTCATTAACTAATAATCAAAATAAGGGTTATAAAGCAAACCATCAGACTGTTACAACATCTAATGATAATGCTGTCGCTAGTAAGACCAATACGAAAAAAAATAACCATAACTCGGTTAATAGCAAAAATGAAAATGTTGGTTTAGAAAAAAACATTAAGATAAAAAATGATCACTATGTCATTCAGCTTAGTGCATCTAAATCATTGGAAGGATTAAAAAAATTTATCAAACAAAATAATATAACCGATTACCATATTTATGAGTCTAAACATCAATCTGGTTCGTGGTTTGTTTTAATAAAAGGTAATTATTCATCAATAGATGAAGCGAACAAAGCGATTAAGTCTTTACCAACTGCACTGAAAAAAGACAAACCATGGGTTAAATCTGGTGCAACAATTAACAAAGAAAAAGTAACGAAATAACAAGAAATATCGTTTATTTATCCGATCAACGACAAATTAGGAGTATCCGTTGAAGAAGCAACGAGCCTTTTTAAAATGGGCTGGAGGGAAATATGAGCTCGTGGACACAATTAAACGGTATCTACCAGAAGGCG
The DNA here is from genome assembly GCF_001690595.1 of Gilliamella sp. Choc5-1. Taxonomy (GTDB): domain Bacteria; phylum Pseudomonadota; class Gammaproteobacteria; order Enterobacterales; family Orbaceae; genus Gilliamella; species Gilliamella apicola_M. Next base: position 10,704 of record NZ_LZHH01000105.1, on the reverse strand, counting down.
AACAACTAATTGAACCTTTTGTCGGGGCTGGTTCTGTATTTTTGAATACTAACTACAAAAGTTATATTTTAGCGGATATCAACAACGATTTAATTTCATTATTTAAATTGTTACAATCAAGCCCTGATCAATTTATTAGTGACCTTCGATTGTTATTTTCCACTCAAAATAATAATCCCGATGCGTTTTACCAACTGCGCGATTTATTTAATGGTAGTAAAGACCAATATTTTAGATCACTTTTATTTGTCTACTTAAATCGTCATTGCTATAACGGTTTATGTCGTTATAACAACAGCGGCCTATTTAATGTCCCATTTGGGCGTTATAAGACAATTTATTTCCCTGAAAAAGAACTCTATTTTTTTGCAGAAAAAGCGCAAAAAGCTCAGTTTATTTGTGCGCCTTATCATAAAGTAATGAAACAAGCAAAAAAAAATTCAGTAATTTATTGTGATCCGCCCTATATATCACCGAATGAATCAGCGGGCTTTACAGCCTACTATTCAAATATATTTGGATTTGAAGAACACAAAAAACTATCAAAATTAGCTGAAACCATAGCATATAAAAAAAATATACCTGTACTAGTGTCTAATCATTATACTGATTACACAATGACCCTTTACAGTAAAGCAAGTGAGCTTTATCGGGCAGAAATGAGGCGCTCAATTAGCTGTGCTGGTGAAGGACGTAAAAAAATTGACGAGATTTTAGCGTTATATAAAAAGTCATAAGCAGGTTTGGTTAAAGTAAAGTTATTAGAGGTAGGTTATGAAAAAATACATTATTGCGCCATCAATATTATCAGCCGATTTTGCGCGTCTTGGCGAAGATACTCAAAAAGTGCTTGATGCAGGAGCCGATGTTATCCATTTTGACGTAATGGACAATCACTTTGTTCCCAACCTAACCATGGGTTCAATGTTTTGTAAAGCTTTACGCGACTATGGTGTTAGCGCCCCTATTGATGTGCATTTAATGGTATCACCAGTTGAAGATTTAATAACTAGTTTTGCCAATACTGGGGCAAGCAATATATCAATCCACCCTGAAGCCACTGTTCATTTAGATCGTTCATTGCAATTAATAAAAGATCATGGTTGTACAGTTGGTATTGTATTTAATCCCGCAACCCCGTTAAACTATTTAGATTATGTCATAGATAAAATTGATATTATTTTATTAATGGGCGTTAACCCTGGCTTTGGTGGACAATCATTTATTCCATCAACCTTAAAAAAACTACGACAAGTAAAAAAACGTATTATTGAATCTGGACGCGATATTCGATTAGAAATTGATGGCGGCGTAAAAGTAGAAAATATTGCTGAAATAGCTAAAGCTGGTGCCGATATGTTTGTTGCTGGTTCAGCTATATTTAACCAACCTGATTATAAAACCGTTATTGATGCCATGCGTAAAGAATTAGCAGGAGTTCAACATGACTAAATTAAATGACATTCAGGCCGTAGCTTTTGATTTAGATGGCACACTTGTCGATAGTGTCCCAGGGCTTGCACTGGCCTCACAAAAAATGCTAGCAGATTTAAACCTACCAACAATTAGCAATGAACAAATCAAAAACTTCGTAGGTAATGGTATTGATATCATGCTAGAAAGAGTATTTAAAGCAATTGAAGTCGATCCATCAACAGAACTCTTTGCCAAAGCTAAAGATCTATTTAATCAGCACTATGATAAAGTCATTGATGCAGAAACTAAATTATTTCCCAACGTTAAAGAGACCTTAAAAGCACTCTATGATAATAATTATCCACTCGCATTAGTAACTAATAAACCTGCACAATTTTTACCAGCTTTACTGACTTCTTTAGGTATAAAAGAGTACTTTTCATTAGTGCTTGGTGGTGGAGATGTGATTAAATTAAAACCACACCCAGCGCCCTTATATCAAGTTATGGCAACATTTGGATTGTTTAGTGATCAGCTCTTGTTTGTGGGTGATTCTAAAAATGATATCACAGCAGCGCAAAATGCCAACTGCCCGACGGTAGCATTAAGCTATGGCTATAATTATGGCATCTCGATCGCTACGAGCAATCCTGATTTTTTATTGGATGATTTTAAAGACATACTAACATTATTACCTCAGCCCAAAGCTGATGCAAAAAAATAATTAGCATAGATTAGGAATAAATTATGAGTAAACCGATTGTATTTAGTGGCGCTCAGCCATCAGGAGAACTAACACTTGGCAACTACTTAGGTGCATTAAAAAATTGGGTGGCTTTGCAAGGTGAATATGATTGCGTTTATTGTATTGTCAATCAACATGCGATCACAGTACGTCAAGATCCCAACAAATTACGCAAAGCCACATTAGATACACTTGCCCTTTATTTAGCTTGTGGAATTGACCCCAAACAGAGCACTATTTTTGTACAATCACACGTCCCTGCACATGCAGAACTTGGTTGGGCATTAAATTGTTACACCTATTTTGGTGAACTCAGCCGTATGACACAATTTAAAGATAAATCATCACGCCATGCCGAAAACATTAACGCAGGTCTATTTGACTATCCAGTACTTATGGCAGCAGACATTTTGCTTTATCAAGCAAACTTAGTACCTGTGGGCGATGATCAAAAGCAACATCTTGAATTATCGCGTGATATTGCTATGCGCTTTAATGCACTTTATGGGGATGTTTTCACCGTTCCTGAACCGTTTATTGCTAAAGTTGGTGCACGCGTTATGTCATTACAAGAACCAACAAAAAAAATGTCAAAATCAGACGAAAATCGCAATAACGTAATAGGGTTACTCGAGAACCCAAAAGATATTGAAAAGAAAATAAAACGCGCAATGACTGATTCTGATGAACCACCAGTCGTTCGTTACGACATAAAAAATAAAGCTGGTGTATCAAACCTGCTTGATATTTTAACGGGTATCACAGGAAAGCCTATTGCTGAGCTTGAAAAAGAATTTGAAGGCAAAATGTATGGTCACTTAAAAACCGAAGTGGCAACTCAAGTTATTGACATGTTAACCAACTTGCAAGCTAAATATCATGAGTATCGTGATGATGAAAGCTACTTATTTTCAATCATGCAAGAAGGTGCCGAAAAAGCACGCTCAAAAGCCGAACCAACATTGAAAAAGGTCTATGACGCAATTGGGTTTGTTTAATTACTAAAACAATACTCTATTGTTACAAAAATAAAATAGTATGTAATGGCTTTAATAAACTAGATAAACAAGCAACCATTAAAGCCATTTAACGATACAGGTTAGTTATGAAGATTATTATTCTTGGTGCAGGACAGACAGGTAGTGCGCTTGCTGAATATCTCGTTACCGAAAAGCAAAACGATGTTACAGTGGTTGATGAAGATCACGACAAATTGCAATCTTTGCAAGAACGCTTTGATTTACAAATAATTTGTGGCAAACCATCTTATCCGCAAGTCTTAAAAGATGCCGGTGCCGAATCAGCAGACATGCTTGTTGCGGTTACTAACTCTGACGAAATCAACATGATAGCTTGCCAAATTGGACATGTGATGTTTCACATTCCCCAAAAAGTCGCGCGTATCAGAGAACCCGAATACAATAACGAAGATTACCCCTGCTTCAACAAAGATTGCATTAACATTGATCATATTATTGCTCCAGAAAACCTTATCACCAACCATATTAGCCAGTTAGTACAATACCCCGGTTCACTGCAATTTGCCTCTTTTTGTGATAATCGTGTCTGCTTAGTAGCTGTAACTGCCTATTATGGTGGTGCTTTAGTGGGTAACGAACTATCCGAACTCAAAGAACATTTACCACATGTTGAAGCTCGTGTCGTTGCCATTTATCGTAAAAATCGCTTTATTCGCCCACTCGCCTCAACCTTAATAGAAGCGGGTGATATGGTCTACTTCATCACACCGCCAGTCAATATTAAAGCCGTTACTAGCGAATTACAACGATTAGAAAAACCCTATAAACGAATTATTATCAGCGGTGGCGGAGGTGTCGCTGTTGCTTTAGCAAAACGTTTAGAAAATGACTATCAAGTCAAACTAATTGAACGAAATGCAGAGCGTGCAGAATTAATTGCCGAGCAACTTATTAACACCACTATATTGCATGGAGAATCATCTGACCAAGAATTACTATCACAAGAGCAAATCGAGCTTACCGATCTATTTATTGCGGTAACTAGCGATGATGAATCCAATATTATGTCATCCATGCTTGCCAAAAGAATGGGCACTAAAAAAGTCATTGTATTAATTCAACGCCAAGCCTATCTTGAACTGATTAATGACAGTGTGATTGACATTGCCATTTCCCCACAACATGCCACCATTTCAGAACTATTAAGTCATGTAAGGCAAACTGGCGTAGTTAAAGTTGTCTCGTTAAGGCAGGGCGAGTCTGAAATTATCGAAGTCGTTGCTAATGGCGATAATGACACATCAAAACTTGTCGGCAAAAATATTAATAGCCTAAAACTTCCTTCAGGGGCAACTATTGGCGCAGTGGTTCGTGGTGAAGATATCATTATTGTCAATACTGATCTAACTATTGAAAACAACGATCACCTGATCATCTTCTTACCCGATAGAAAAACAATTACTGATATAGAAAAATTATTACAATAGCTTGTTAATAATAAATAGTCAGTTCATAATAACCAATAAATTTTGACTCGGGGTGTTTTTTGTTCTAACAAAAAACTGAGATCTTACCCGTTGTACCTGATCTGGATAATACCAGCGTAGGGAAGTCTCAGCCATAAAAACCCTAGCTTAAGTTTGGCACATTCTTCCCCGCATTTACCGATTAATAAATAAAAAAGGAAGGAAAGAATATGCCAATAGCCCAACCATTCCAAACTGCGCAAGCAATTACATTTATCAACCATATAAAACAACAGTGCCCACTAGTACATTGTATCACCAACGACGTAGTCCAAAACTTTACGGCTAATGTACTCCTTGCTATTGGTGCATCGCCAGCGATGATTATTGCCGAACAAGAAGTTGAATCATTTGTTACCATTGCCGATAGCTTACTAATTAATATTGGCACCATCCACAACAGCACAGCTAACAGCATGCTACTTGCAGCCAAAAAAGCCCAACAAACACAAACCCCATGGGTACTTGACCCTGTCGCAGTTGGACCATCGCTTAGTTATCGAACCGATATTGCTCATCAATTGTTATCATTTAATCCAACAGTAATACGCGGTAATGCTTCAGAAATACTCGCGTTAAATGGACAAAACGCCTCATCCAAAGGACCAGATAGTCAAGACTCAACCCAATCGGCTTTAAATACTGCCAAAGCACTTGCACAACAATACCAAACTATTGTTGCTATGACTGGTGATGTCGATTACATCACCGATGGCAACACCACCTATAGCATAACAGGTGGTGATGTAGCGTTAACAAAAGTGACAGGAACGGGATGTTCATTATCTGCCATGGTAGCGGCTTTTATTGCAAACTCACCCGATCCATTACAAGCCACTGCATCAGCATGTTTAATGATGAAAAAGGCAGGCGAGCTTGCCAATAAACAGCAAGGACTAGGCACCTTTGCTGTTTCAATATTAGATCAGCTCTCTACATTTAACTCAACGCACGAATAAGGAAACAAATGAAAAAACAACTCGATCTTACTCTTTATTTAGTTCTTGATCCCTTATTATGCGAAGGAATTAATGGCATGGTAAACACCACCAAAATTGCCATTGCTAATGGTGTAACGGCAATTCAATTAAGATCAGAACAAACATTTTCAGGTAAAGATTGGTATTACGCCGCATTAGCATTAAAAGAAACACTAAAAGGCACGCCTGTACCACTATTTATAAACGATCATGTTGATATCGCACTTGCTGTTGATGCTGATGGTGTACACATAGGGCAAAGTGATCTTCCTGCCGATGTTACACGACAACTTATTGGCAATAAAAAATGGTTAGGATTTTCAATCTCAAACCACCAGCAACTTAATGCTGTGCCTTGGCAAAAAGTCGATTATTTAGGAATTGGTCCAATCTATCCAACTGCAACCAAAAAAGATGCCGCCAAAGCGCTTGGTACTAAGCAATTAACCGAATTATTAAAATTAAAACAGTGCCCAGCTGTTGCTATTGGAGGTATTGATGAAAGCAATATCACTGACGTCATTCACACAGGTATTGAAGGAGTTGCCGTCGTTTCGGCAATTTGTGGTAAAAAAGATATTCAACAAGCAACATTATCACTTATTAACAAAATCAAACAAGCTAAATAGGAAAGATTATCATGACAACAATTGCACTCACCATTGCTGGATCAGACCCTAGCGGTGGTGCAGGTATTCAAGCCGATTTAAAAACCTTTTCGGCACTTGGTGCTTATGGCATGTCAGTTATCACCGCGCTAACGGCACAAAGCACACAAGGCGTTGATGCGGTACTTGCAATATCGCCCGAATTTATTGAAGCCCAATTTAACACGCTTTATCAAGATATCAAAATTGATAGCGTAAAAATAGGAATGCTGATGAATAAAGAGATAGTCACAACCGTTCACCATCTTTTTAAAACAAACCCAATTCCAGCTATCGTATTAGATACCGTAATGGTTGCCAAAGGTGGACACCCTCTTTTAAAATCCGATGCTGTAACGGCCATTCGTGAGCTTTTATTACCACTAGCCACCATTATCACTCCCAATCTACTAGAAGCTGCTGCATTACTTGATTGTGATGAAGCAAAAACCGAAGATGAAATGCAAAACCAAGGGCAAAAATTACTCAAACTAGGTTGCAAAGCAGTATTAATGAAAGGTGGACACTTACCAAGCAAAGAAAGCCCTGATTATTTGATCACACACAATAATATAATAAGAATGACCTTTCCACGTATCCAAACTAAAAACACTCATGGAACGGGGTGCACATTATCAGCAGCTATTGCAGCATTATTACCTAAAAATAATTTAGAAGAAGCAATCGTCCAAGCAAAAAATTATCTACAAGGCGCAATTAGCCATGCCGATGATTTAAATATAGGGAAAGGAATTGGACCAACGCATCATTTTTACCAATGCTGGTGAAATACCATATTATGATTTGCTACCACTATAAACAATCATCTGTTTTACTACACTTTAATCAAACGCCTAATGCCATAGCTTTATGGCGTAACTCTTATTGATTAAAAAACAAACATCTTTAATCCATTTTCTATTGCAGTATAGATAATGATTTAGCTTTTAATAGATTAAATGTTGTTTTGAGCAACGACATAATAGGTCCCTGATCACTACTACTAAAAATGAATAACACCGTGGCTGAAACACAAGCCATTACAATCGCATATTAGAGTGCACTTACACCTTGTTCATTTTTAACAAATTTACCTAAAAAACCTCTTACTTGAGCATGAAGTTTAAACAAATAGAGAGATTTTACATCTTAGTTGTTTTCAAAAACTAAAAATAGATTGTTAAACAACCCCTTTAAAAAGAATAAAATAATTTTAAATAGATTTTATGCATTAACACCTACCGAAGAAGCTATTTACTCATTTTTATTTCAAAAAAATACTAAAATTTTTTATTCTGCTATTTACTTCTTATAAGAAGATAACTATGATATGCGCCATTATTAACTGCAAAGGAGAATTATTATGATTTATTTAACTAACCTTTGCAGGCTTATCGCAAAATAATTAAGTAATTACTCTTCATAAATTTTTGCTTCAATTTATTCTGCCGATTCTAGCCTGCCAATTAAAATTATACCCAATGTTTAAAGACAACTTTATATTAAATAAAGTAGCTACTGTTTTAGACAAACAATCAATTTATTGTGTTCTAATCACTATTAAATAGAGTTAGATGTTAAGTAAGCTTTAATTTTCAACATCACTTTCTTACATGTGATTTTTTCAAAACAATAGTCTTTATACGTCTTCAGGGTACAACAAAAACAATAATATTTATTAAATGGATTGATATATGGACAATTCTATACAAGTGCTATCTGACAAAGCGTCATATATAGCATCAAAAAATACTTGGATCGAAGGGTTAGCTATTGAACAATTACTGTCAACTGCAAATTTACCGAATATGATTAAAGTCGTCGGTATGCCAGATCTTCATCCAGGAAAAGGCTACCCTATTGGAGCTGTTTATTTAAGTTGTGAAACCATTTACCCAGCCTTAATTGGTAGTGATATTGGTTGTGGTATGGGTTTTTGGCAAACAGAAATCAATATAGCTAAATTAAGCATTGATAAACTAGAACGGCAGATCGGTAATATTGATCAACCAGATATACGGCACAAATATAATCTAGGTACAATCGGCGGTGGTAACCATTTTGCTGAATTACAAAAGGTTAGTAAAATTTTTGATGAACAGTTATTTAATCATTATCAACTTAATGCTAAAAAATTATTTTTATTGGTGCATAGTGGATCAAGAGGATTAGGACATCAAATTTTACAAAACCAGTTATCACGTTTTGGCTATCAAGGTTTACCTGATAATAGCCCTGAGGCATTAAACTATCTAGCTAAACATGATAATGCCGTAGCATTTGCAAAATTAAATCGCCAAGTGGTTGCTGAAAGATTAATGACAAACCTTAATACTCAAGGTAATGAAGTGCTAAATGTCTGCCATAATTTTCTAGAAAAAGTAACATTAGCCCAAAAAGATTATTGGTTACACCGTAAAGGAGCCTCTTCAGCGACAGATGAACTAGTGATAGTCCCAGGATCACGCGGGGATTATAGCTATTTAGTCCAACCAATAAAGTGTGAAAATTTATTAATGTCATTGGCTCATGGTGCTGGGCGTAAATGGCGGCGAGCTGACTGTAAGGGAAAATTAGATAAGCGGTATTCTATGCAAGAATTGAAGCGAACTAAACTGGGTAGTCGCGTAATTTGTGAAGATAGTAGCTTAATTTTTGAGGAAGCACCACAAGCTTATAAATCAATCGATAGTGTGATTGAGTCGATGCAACAGGTCAATATTGTTAAAGTGATCGCACAGCTTACTCCAATATTAAATTATAAAACACAAGGAGGTCATTAATGGCATTACTCTTTTTTTCATCTGCCCGAGGACCTGCTGAGTGCAGTTTAGCGGTTGCCAAAGCGGTAACTCAATTTTTAAGTGAAGCAAGTAAATTATCGGTAACTACCGAAATAGTTGAAAGCGTATTGGGCGAAAAGCCCAATACTTTTCGATCTGTGCTTATTTCGGTTGACGGTTTACAAAGTGAACCGTTAATTCAACGTTGGCTTGGAACCATACAATGGATCTGCCAAAGTCCGTATCGACAAACGCATAAACGTAAGAATTGGTTTATCGGTGTTACTTGTCTAGAAAATCCTTTGCAAATAATAGATAGTAACATTGAATTTACGACTACGAAGTCATCAGGTGCAGGTGGTCAACATGTCAATAAAACCGAATCGGCAGTAAGAGCAACCCATATAGCAACAGGTATTAGTGTTAAAGTGCAAACAGAACGAAGCCAACATGCCAATAAGCGGTTAGCTAAATTATTACTAGCCCATAAGCTTGCCCAATACGAAGCAAATACACATCAACAACATAAAGCCGAACGCCAACAATTTCATTATTCTGTACCAAGAGGTAACAGTAGTTTGGTGTTTTATGGTGAAGGATTTTATGAAAAAAATAATAATTATTTTTAGGAAAACGTCGGGTTGTTTACACTTCATGATTAAAATAATCCTCTAAAAACTCATAAGGCGTTTTTCCAAAAATCATTTTATGTGGTTTAACGATATTATAAAAATTAATAAAGCGTTTAAGCTTTTGTTTTCTATCTATTGAATCGATAAATATATGCTGATTATGCCACATCGCAATTCAAAGTTCGTATCACTCTTTCGGCTTTCCCATTCGTTTGTGGACAGGCCGGTTTGGTGAATTTTTGATTAATACGATGCTATCACACAGCTTGTCTAAACAAATATTTTATCTAAAAAACAGACAAATCCCCCATTTTTGTCAAAAACTTTCAGGAACGCACTGCGTTTATGTAAAAAATCTAAAAAAATCAGACTTAAGTTATAAAAAACTAGCCAAGCAATAAAAAGCAGCTGCCCCACATTAAGCTTGGCCATTATTGGTTTATTTTACCGGTTATTTTGTAAAAAATATTCAGGAGTCTATACCGTTTTAAATCCATAACACAGGTTACCACGTTTAATTTGGCGTTTTGAACTGAACGACTTGGCTCTGGCATTGACACTAAAATTTAGTTTTTAATCTTTAAGTTATAAAAAGCTAGCCAAGCAATAAAAAGCGGCAGCCTCACATTAAGTGGGGGCGATTTATTGGTTTATTTTGCCAGTTATTTTGTAAAAAATATTCAGGAGTCTATACCGTTTTAAATTCATAACAAATTGATTTAAATAAAAAAGTAAAAAGTGCCAACAACACCGTAAGGTCAATATTTCAGTTTTTTTACGCTATCAAGAAAACAGACAAATCCCCCATTTTTGTCAAAAACTTTCAGGAGTGTACTACGTTTATGTAAAAAATCCTAAAAAAATCAGACTTAAGTTATAAAAAGCTAGCCAAGCAATAAAAAGCGGCAGCCTCACATTAAGTGGGGGCGATTTATTGGTTTATTTTGCCAGTTATTTTGTAAAAAATATTCAGGAGTCTATACCGTTTTAAATTC
>NZ_LZHH01000104.1 GCF_001690595.1 Gilliamella sp. Choc5-1 | reverse complement strand
CGTATTGGCGGTTCGATAGTTATAATCATTTACCTCAACTGATGAGGCCACCACGGCACTGTGTAAGCGAATATCCCAAACGCTTTCAGTGCCACCATCTAAGGTGCCACTCGGTGGTTTGTTATCAATATCAGCAACCTGAGCATAACCTTGCTCATAATCACTTAGCACCATGACATCACAGTTGTGCTCAGCATGGGTTTCAAAGCGAAACCAAATCCCCACATCCGCCAATAAGCGTTGTATGAACTCAAGGTCACTTTCTTGCCATTGGGTAATAAATTCTCGAGACGGGTAGGTGTCTTTTAATTCCAAGCGGTAATCAATGCCGGTAAAACCATGGCTGCGCAGTATCGATTCCACTACACTTACCACGCTTTAGTTTTGAAAAATGGCACACTGTTTTTTCATGGCTAACAACGCTAAGCGGGATGATAAAACAACTTGATAATGCGCTTGCTCTTTACTGACCGATAGCTGACTAAATGCGGTAACCACCCCATGAAGTATGCGCCCGTCACTGATAGCAGGTAAGCCACCTAGTGAGCGTATTGCTTCTGTTAATGGCTAGTTTAAAAAGGGATTAAATGAGAAAGTGGCGTTTTGGTTAAGCAGTGAATCAATGGCAGGGGCTTTATCGGGACTGGTAAATTCAAGGGTATAATGCCACGGCTGGTTAAGCCGCTCATCGCCTTTAACCTGTAACACCGACACCGGCGAACTTAGCCCCTCAACGGCTAAGGTATAGCGATTATGGCTCAGTTTTTTTAAATGACCCAATATCCCGTCATCAAGCTGCTCTAAAAGACGCTCTAACGCACTTGCCATGTTTTTTCCTTTCCTTATTTATTAATTTAATTAGAACAAAAGGGAATACCTTTGGTTTGTTGTTATGATTTAAATGGTTAATATTATTGCTTTTAGTTATTAAATATAGCT
>NZ_LZHH01000103.1 GCF_001690595.1 Gilliamella sp. Choc5-1 | reverse complement strand
GTGATTTTCTGTGGCGGTTTCATTCACTTCCGTATTGTGAGATTGATAACGTTTAACGGTGTATTTTGATACCAGCAATAAGGCTTTCATCACCCGAGCAATGTAACGGCGTGACACCCAAATATTCTCTTTTTGTAAATCAAAACGAATTCGTCTTGTACCATAAGACTGATAGCTCTGATTAAATAGCGTCACGATTTTATCGGCATAAAGCCCTACTGATTTTTGTCTATTCAATTTACACTGATAATAAGCATAATATCTTGATAATCCTAAATATTGACATAGCTTTGTTATGCTATAACGATGTCGATTTGCTTTTAGGATAGCGATTTTCGCCCTATTATCAGTGCTGCTTGCTTTAGAATATCGTTTTCCATACGCAGCTGTTTAAGCTTTTTACGCAACGCGATTAACTCTTGTTCTTGTGGACTGCGATTATCTTTTGTTTTAAATGAGCCACTTTGGCTTGATTGCGTTATCCAACGGTCCAATTCTGATGATGTCAAATCATATTCTGCAACGATTTCACTACGTGATTTACCATGTTGATAAAGACTGACCATTTGCTGTTTAAAATCATCTGTGAATGTTCGTCTTTTGCGTTTAATCTTATTCATATTTGTTCCTTTTTTAGTTGTGATAAGTTTACCTTACCCCTTAAAAAAGTTGTATGAATTAGTGTAGCCGATCCAAATAATGACTACACACGAACTAAAAATTAAATCAAAGTATTTTATGGACGTTGCTCGATGTCAGAAAAAAGCCGAAATACGTTTCAACGACCGTAATTACAAAGTCGGTGATATTCTGAATTTGTATGAAATTGACAAGAGCGGTAATCGTACAGGTCGTAAATGTAGCGTTATCATCTCTCACATTTTAGATGATGCAGAGTATTTGAGAGATGGATATGTGATGTTGAGTATCGAACTAATATCTAGATTTGTATAGAAGGATAAGGAGAATAATTATGACTAAAAAAGCTACAGTAACTGTTTCATGTGATTTATTAAATGAATTGCTATGTGCTCAAAATAAAATTATTGTTAATTATAAAATAAATAAAGGTAAACATATTTATTGTGGTCGCTGGAACGAAGAAATTAATGATTTAATTGAAACGTACAATCAAGTCGCAGAAATACTTAATATTGAAAAAATGAAGTTGATTCCAAATAATTGAATAAACACAGCAAATTACTAAGTTTTATTTGTTGATGAGAGATGAGAAAAGATTATAGGAGTAAATAATGTTAAATAATCTAACAATTGAAGACCCAAGATACAGCAAAGCGCAAGTTTGCTCATATTTGGGCGAGCTAGATCAAACCACGTTAGACAAATGGGTGGCGAAAGGAGAATTTCCAAGGCCCGATTTATATTTAGGTAGACATCCGCGTTGGAAGCTGTCTACCATCAACGCTTATCTTGCCCAAAAAGAACAAGAATATCAATCATGCGGTTAGGCTATCTATATAGTCCGCATACCATTGCATCATCTCACGACGCCCTTCCAAATATTGTGCGTGATTGTAAATACCACGCACATTCCCTTCTTCGTGATTTAATTGTTTTTCTATCCAGTCACGATTAAAACCATGCTCATTTAACACACTTGAAAACTGATGCCTAAAGCCGTGCCCAGTTGCGCGGTTAGCAAATCCCAATCGTTTTATTAAACCTAAAATAGCACCGTTAGACATGTGTTTTGAACTGCTATTTCTACCAGAAAAAACATATTCTCCCCGCCCTGTAATTGGTTGTAAAAATTTCAGAATATTAATAGCTTGATTAGATAGCGGTACCACGTGAACCCTTGATTTTTTCATTGATTCTTTTGGTAGAATTATGTATCGTTTATCCAGATCTACATATTCCCATTTACAGCTCAATAATTCCATGGTCCTGACAGCAGTCAATATTAATAATTCTGTAGCATAACGAACTAAAATATTACCCGAATACGATTGTAACGCTTTCATAAATTCACGCATATCATCTTCCATTAAAAACGCATAGTTTTCTGGTGTATGTGTGACCATAGCTTTAGCTAATTCACGCGCGGGGTTGTTTTCAGCTCTTTCGGTAATAATTGCATATTGAAAAACCTCAGTACATCGTTGACGCATCTTTTTTGCAATTTCCAATGCGCCTCTATTTTCTATTTGTTTTAAACAGTTTAGCATTTCTAGAGGCTTGATTTGCGCAATATCCATATCGCCAACGAACGGGAATATATCTCTTTCAAAATACCGAATAATCATTTCTCTGGTATTGATAGACCAATTCCGTTTTTTTGTATCAAACCATTCAAGGGTTATTTTTTTAAAAGTATTTCCTTGCGCGATATTAGCAAGTAAAGTTTTTCTTTTTCGCTCAACAGCAGGATCTTTGCCGTAAGCAAGCATCTGCCGAGCTAATTCTTTTTCGTTGCGTGCATCAGATAAACTAATATACGGATACTTACCGATCGTTAGCGTTTTTCTTTTGCCGTTGAACTGATAATCATAGCGCCAAGATTTAGTTCCTGTAGGTGTGATGTATAGATATAGGCTTTCAAAGTCTGGCAACTTGTACGGTTTTTCTTTTGGTTTTGCTGATTCAATGGTTTTTACAGTTAGCATAATTACGGTATTTTTGGTCACGGTATTAAAATATACCGTAAATATACCGTTTAAATGTTTGCGTTGTCAATCGTTTAGAATCGTGTTTAGTCGTGTCGAAATGCCTTAAAACACTGTTAAAATAAGGCTTAAATCGTAGAATATCGTTTTTAATCTTGTTTGCGATCTCGACCCCAGCAGGAATCGAACCTGCAACTAGCCCTTAGGAGGGGCTTGTTATATCCATTTAACTATGAGGTCATAGGGACGCTCATTTTAATAAATTTATAAAGATAATGCTATTTAAATAACGAAAAATTTTTTATTTTGAGTAATCATGATACAATTACACCATATTTAATTTTATCAGTTTTAAGCGAAGATATTATGAAAAAACGAATAGTTGGTATGATGTTTTCTGTGATGGCCCTAACTAGTTGTGCCACTTATCAGACCGAAACTAACTCTTATACTGATCCATTATCTGGCTTTAACAAAACCATGTTTGATGTTAACTACTATGCGCTTGATCCTTATGTCTTGCGCCCTGCTGCAGTCGCTTGGAAAGATTATGTCCCAACTCCTGTTCGTACGGGTGTGGTTAACTTTTCATCTAACCTTTCTGAACCCGCTTCGATGGTGAATAATTTATTACAAGGTGATGTTCATAAAGCAGGCACACATTTAGCACGGTTCTTTTTAAATACTGTTTTTGGTTTTGCTGGTTTAATGGATGTTGCTAGTATGTCTGATCCTCAATTACAAAAGGGTGGTAAACGAAGTTTTGGTGATGTTTTAGGTCATTACGATGTACCTTATGGCCCTTATGTTGTACTACCGTTTTATGGATCTGCAACGTTAAGAAACGAAGGTGGTCACGTAGTTGACACTCTTTACCCACCGCTTGTTTGGTTGGACTGGCAATGGGCATTAGTGCGTGGTGTGTTTGACGGTGTTGAAGCGCGTGCTGTTGCGATCGAATATGAAGATTTAATTAAAAATAGCGATGATCCTTACAACTTTATGCGTAATGCCTACTTCCAACGTAATGACTTTGTTGCATCGGGCGGTAAAGTCGATGAAAGTAAACAGCAACAACGTGAAGAAACAATTAATGATTTTATTAATGATATCGATTCACAATAACTTTTTAAATCAAATAAAAACAAACCGCTAATAATTGGCGGTTTTTTTATTTGTGTTGATGCTATTTTATTCATCAAATAGAAAGCATATCACTTACTTGTGAATAGCGTTGACTATATTTTTTTGATTTTTTAGTTTTTTTACTTAAACACTATACACTCCTGAAACTTTTTGACAAAAATGGTACTGCTTTGTTTATTTAGATAAATTGTGTAATAATTATCATATCAATCAAAAATTTACCGAACTCACCTGCAATAAGCGAATGCAAAAGCCAAAGCGTGATACAAAATTTGAATTTGGGTGTGACATAAGCAGCCGATATTTAGCAACTCAAAAGCGAGAAAACAAAAGCTTAAACGCTTTATACATTTTTATAATACAGTTACCGCATAAAGCGATTTTAGGGAAAAAACCTTATGCTTTTTTAGAAGGCTATTTTAATCATAAAGTGTAAACAATACGACGTTTCCTTACATATAAGTCATTTTAATTAAAGGTTTATTTTAATACTGGCCTCATTTCTGGCAGATAATGCCAAAATCGACTTGGCATCTGTTGCCGTTGTAATTTAGGATTGATACGTTCTTTGATAGTTAACGCATTGCAATAGCGTTGCCACATGGTTTGAAATAATGCTTCTTCTTTAGTTAGATACTGCTGATTAACTTGGCTGTGAATAATCAAATCATCCTTATTAACAAGCGAAACAGGCTCAATAGTGTGTAAATTATAAAAATAACCATATTCACGCTTTTCGTCATATATCGCCCATTTTTGATCGGCAAAACGCGCTTTAAAAAATCTGAGGACTAATGGTAATACATTATAAATAGGAGCGATAACCGAAAAATACACTTTATCATTATTATTATTATCATTGTTATCATGATGCTCAAACTCGCTGTTAAGTGGATGACTAATAGCATTAAAACGTACAAATTGCATCACTCGATGTCGTTCTCGGCTTACTTTTTTTGCAATATCATGCACAGTTAACACGTCGTGATCAGCAAAATCGGTTTCGATTGATTGAGATGATTTAAAAACCTTACAAATATAACGAAAAACAGTCAAATCGCTTTCGGGTAATTCTGATAGCCACACATACATTAAATGGCGAAGTGCTATTTTGCTGACCTTTTTAATTAATGCCACACGTACTCGCTCATATTTTAGCTCACTAAATTCAACATGATGCCTGTCAGATACTAACAACGGCTCAATTTGCTGTGCCGTTAACAAACATTCTGGCATTTTTTTTAGTTTAAACGCATCAAAAACTGCACAAAGCAGGCTTTCAAAGCTTTTATCGTAATAAAACGCTAACATACTTTACCACCCCATCACCAATTGCTCAGGAGCATTATTTTGCTTATCTTCTAATAAAGATCGTTTTTGTAAAGGCGGTTCTTGCAAAGTAAGCCGAATATATTCGGCTGAAGAATCAAGCAATTTAAATTTTTTCATTTCATGACACACAACAAAAAACTTCGCTCGCTTTAAAACCACCCCAATACGCTTAAGTGCCTCAAAAGTGAGTTTACGGTGACGCCTTGCCATCACAATTAACTTTGCTGATTTAACCCCTATACCTGGCACACGCAAAATTTTTTGATAACTATCACGGTTAACATCAACAGGAAAATACTGTGGATTGCGAATTGCCCAAGCCAGCTTAGGATCAACTGTTAAATCAAGATCAGGATGCTGATCGTTCACAATTTCATCGACATTAAAATCATAAAAACGTAATAACCAATCTGCTTGGTATAAACGGTTTTCACGCATTCTGGGTACATCTTGAACAACGGGCAAACGTTTATCGTAGCCATTTACAGGAATAAATCCCGAATAATAAACTCGTTTCATACTTGGTCTTTTATAGAGCTTAGAGGTTAATTGCAAAATTTGCTTATCTGACTCATCTGTCGCACCTATAATCACTTGCGTACTTTGCCCAGCGGGTACAAATTTAGGGGTAGATCGAAATTTTTTGCGATCTTCGATATTTTCCAGCAGATTTTGATGAATTTGGCGCATTGGTTGATAAATGCTTTGATGATCTTTATCGGGCGCTAATAATTTAAGATTTTCTTCGGTTGGAATTTCTAAATTAACACTCATCCTATCAACCAATAAACCTGCTTGATCAATAAGTTCATTACTTGCACCAGGGATCGCTTTCATATGAATATAACCATTGAAACCATGCTCATTACGCAAGATTTTTACCACTCTGATCATCTTTTCCATCGTATGATCAGGGCTTCTTACAATGCCTGAACTAATAAACAAACCTTCAATATAATTGCGACGATAAAATTCGATGGTCAAATCGGCCAGCTCTCTTGGTGTAAAGCCTGCTCTTGGTATGTCGTTACTTTGTCGATTAATACAATAAGCGCAATCAAACATACAATAATTAGTCAGCATAATTTTAAGTAACGAAACACACCTTCCATCAGCAGTAAATGTATGGCATATTCCAGATTTATGCGCATTACCAATACCTTTACTTTTGTTACTTCTTGACGCACCACTTGACGAACAAGAGATATCATATTTCGCCGATTCAGCTAATATTTCAAGCTTCGTTATCATTTTTTCATTCATATTAAAACCATCAACAAACTGTATATATATACAGCATTATAGCAATCTTATTATTGGATGCAACCAAAACCATGCACTTTTCTACCCAATAACAAAACAAATATTCTATTTTTACTAAAAAACAACAAGCTAAAATTTTATTTAAAATAAAAAAAGAGCTAAGGTATTGTTCAGCTTACAAGCGTACGCTATAATCAACACACTTTAAGTATGAAGCCAAATAACTTAGGAGCTAAATAGTAAATGAAACGTGTTGTAATTACAGGGTTAGGAATTCTTTCAAGTATTGGGAATAATACTAAAGAAGTTTTAGAATCACTAAAAATAGGTCGTAGCGGTATTACTTTTTCCCAAGAAATGAAAGATAGCGGAATGCGTAGCCATGTATGCGGAAATGTCAAACTCGACACAACCGGACTGATTGATCGTAAAATTGTTCGCTTCATGAATGATGCTTCTATTTATGGTTATTTAGCTTTACAACAAGCAATTGAGGATGCCAAATTAACACCAGAACAAGTTTCTAACCCTCGTACTGGGTTAATTGCTGGTTATGGTGGTTCAACCAAGACGCAATATAATGTTGTTGCTGGAATGAAAGAAAAGGGATTACGTGGTGTGGGACCTTATGCGGTAACCAAATCAATGTCATCAGCGATTTCAGCCTGTTTAGCAACGCCATTTAAAATTAAAGGTATTAGCTACTCAATGACATCAGCTTGTGCAACATCAGTTCACTGTATTGGGCATGCAGCAGAGCTAATTCAACTTGGTAAACAAGACATTGTATTTGCAGGTGGTGGTGAAGAGCTTTGTTGGGAAATGTCATGCGAATTTGACGCCATGGGGGCTTTATCAACCAAATATAATGACAACCCAGAAAAGGCATCACGCGCTTATGACAAAAACCGCGATGGTTTTGTTATTGCTGGCGGTGCTGGGATGGTTGTGGTTGAAGAATTAGAACACGCGCTTGCTCGTGGTGCTCACATTTATGGTGAACTAGTTGGCTATGGCGCAACATCAGACGGTCATGACATGGTTGCCCCATCGGGTGAAGGCGCAATGCGCTGTATGCAACTTGCTATCCAAGATTTAGATGTTCCTGTTGATTATATCAATACTCACGGCACATCAACCCCAGTGGGTGATGTCAAAGAATTATGGGCAATTAAACAAGTATTTGGTGATAATATTCCCGCTATTTCATCAACTAAATCAATGACGGGTCACTCACTAAGTGCAACTGGTGCACAAGAACTTATCTATTCACTATTAATGTTAGAGCATGGCTTTATTACCCCAAGCATTAATATTGATGAATTAGATGAAGCTGCAATTGGCATGAATATTATTACTGAACCAACCGAGCGTGAACTAACAACAGTCATGTCAAATAGTTTCGGTTTTGGTGGTACTAATGCCTCAATTGTCATGAAAAAATACAAAGCCTAGTAAGTCGGTTTTCAATTGATATTACTTATGAAAATGTTCCATTTAAAATGGTGCAACTTACTGACAAACCTCGATATTATTCGGGGTTTATTTTTATATTAATCAACTAAGCAAGCATTAAAACGGATATTTTTCTTGACCTGCAAAAAATCTTTTGTCGAGATATAATTATAAGATGTAAGAATTATTCTCACTATTTATACTTTAAAATTCCTGCAAATAAAAATAGTTTTAAGTTTGATACAAATAATCTTAATAAACAAAGAAAAACGATATAATAGATATAGCATGATATGAAAAAAGCAGATTACATAACAAGAGAAGGCTACTTAGCGCTTGATCGTGAACTAAAATATTTATGGAAAGAGGAAAGACCTAAAGTTACTCAAGCAGTATCAGATGCTGCAGCTTTAGGGGATCGTAGTGAAAATGCGGAATATATCTACGGTAAACGCCGATTACGAGAAATCGATAGACGAGTACGCTTTTTAACCAAACGATTAGAATCACTGGTCATTGTCGATCCAGATCCAAGGCAAGAAGGAAAAGTGTTTTTTGGTGCTTGGATAAAATTAGAGGATGAAAATGGCAATTTGCGTATCTATCGTATTGTTGGAGCTGACGAGTTTGATCCTAAAAAAAATTGGATATCAATAAATAGTCCTGTAGCCAGAGCTTTAATTGGACATAAAATTGATGATGAAATAGTCGTTATGACGCCTAATGGAAAAGTTTATTATTCTATTGTAGAAATTAGTTATACAGAATTAAAAGTTTAAATGTAGGAAAACGCCGAGTTGTTTACACTTCATGACTAAAATAATCCTCTAAAAACGCATAAGGCGTTTTTTCTGAAATCACTTTACAAGTATTTAAGTTTTTGTTTTTTATCTTTCTAATCGCTAAATATTTGCTGAAAATATCACGCCTCAACTCAAAATTCGTATCACCCTTTCGGCTTTTTCATTAGTTTATGGGCAGGTAATTTTTGCTTGATATACCCGTTATCACACAGTTTATCTAAATAAATCAAGATAATATATTTTTTGTTAAAAAGTTTCAGGAGTGCACTACGTTTATGTATAAAAGTTTTAAAAATCAAAAAGATACTATCAAGCAAATATTCTCTAGTTTGCTGCATCGTTTCATTTTTAAGTAAAGGTAAACCTTTGGTATTTCGCTCAGAGAGGTTTTATTATCGCGTTTAGCTTACCGTCTTAATTTATCTTCAATCGGGCTTTTTTAGTACGTCATAAATTGTAGGACAACTGACCATAAAGCGTTTAGCCAAATTGGTGACTGTTATTTTTCTTTTTGATATCAGCGCTCTATCGCTTGTCTGTGATAAGGCGTTAGTTTTGTTTTTTTATGGATATTTATTACAGTATTTCTCAATATTATTGTAAACAACGCGAAGAATTTCTACATGCAACGCTAGGAAATCCTACAGACTATGCACGTAGAAAATTATTTTTATACTAGCCTTTCCTTAAATAAAAGCACCAACTACTTATTATCTAAAATCATCAAAAAAATTTGCATCAATAACGTTATAACCTATAAAAGTTTTGATAAGCATAAAAAATATTGACTGTTCAAAAAAAATACGTATTTTAATTATATAGATTACCTTATGATTTATTTTAGAAAACCAAAATTATTGACAAAAAACAAGGGTTAAGCTATGAGTATAATAGATCAATTAGCCAGTCATGTTGATTTGCTTGCCAAAACTAAATCACTTAATCGTTACTCACTTTCTATAGATGGGCTTGAGGTTACAACAGAAATTTCGGTTTTATCACTTGAAGGCAAAGAACAATTAAATCAACCTTGGAAATATACCATCAATTTTACGAGCCAAAATAAACAGATTTTAATTGATTCGGTACTTAGCCAAAAAGCATCATTGACTTTTCATCCCAATTCCTTACCAATTACACTCACCCAAATAAGCTCACTGGATATTGAAGATAAACCCCGCACACTCTATGGGGTGATTACTGAATTTAGTTTTGTCTCAATGAGTGAAGACCAAGCTCACTACCGTGTTGTGCTTGAACCTAGGCTGGCATTACTTGCTAACTATTACCAAAGCGCAATTTTCCAAAATAAAAGTGTGATTGAAGTTGTAGAAGAAATCCTACGTAATCATGATTTTATTGGAATTGATTTTCGAATAGAGTTAAATGAAACCTACCCTGCTCGTGAGTTTATTACCCAATGGCAAGAAAGTGATTTAGCTTTTATCCAACGTTTATTGGCTGATGTTGGTATCTGGTTTTATTTTGAAACGCATCCAAAACATCACCGTGATGTTATTGTCATCAGTGATTATGAACAAGGCTTAAAAAAGGCAAATAATATTGTAATTAAACAGCCAAGTGGTTTAAATGATAGTTACCGCCATAGCGTATGGGATTTACAATTTAGCAGTAAAACTAAACCGAATCAGGTTAGTGTTAATGATTACAATTACCGCATTGCAAATAACGGTCTTCATATGACAGACAATAGTCAGCCCAAGGACATAACAACACGAGGCAATGAATATCGCTATGAGGAACACTACAAAACAGAAGGAGATATACGAACAGTTGAAAGCGGTAAATGGTATGCTCGTATCCGCCATCAACAACATATTAGCGAACAATTGATTATTTATGGTGAATGTAATGATTACCAATTAATGCCAGGGCAACATATTATTATTGAAGCATGCCCAATTAAAGATATTAAAGACGGCATTATCATTATATCAACACATTGTCAGGCAGATCGAACACAATCATACCATACCCATTTTACAGCTATACCATTTAATGTCATCAAACCTTATCGCCCAGAACCATTACCTTGGCCACAGGCTATCGGAACGTTACCTGCAAGAGTAACAAGCCCTGATTATGACATTTATGGTTATCTTGATACTCAAGGGCGTTACCGTGTTAAATTTAACTTTGACTTAAAAAAATGGAAAAATGGTGAAGAAAGTTTATGGATAAGATTAGCCAAACCCTACGCAGGAAATAATTATGGTTTTCATTTTCCACTAATTGATGGTACCGAAGTTGCCATTGCCTTTATGAACGGCAATCCGGACCGGCCATATATCGCCCACGCTATGCATGACAGTGCTCACCCAGACCATGTTTCGCTCATTAACAAACACCGCAATGTAATTCGAACACCCGCCAATAACAAATTGAGAATGGATGATAAGCGCGGGCAAGAGCATATTAAACTTGCCACCGAATACGGTAAAACACAACTCAATCTAGGGCATTTAGTTGATAATAAAAAAATTAAGCGCGGTGAAGGCTTTGAACTACGTACCGATGAGTGGGGGGTAATACGAGCGGGTAAAGGGGTTTATTTGACATCATATAAACGAGAGGGCAACCAAGGTGTTAAAAAGGCCAGTTTAGATGGTGATGAAACAGCAACATTATTAAAAACAGGCTTGAGTGTATCTAATCGCCTATCTAAACGTTCAGATAGTCACCGAGCGGGTAAATTGGAAGGCACGGATAGCTTTAATCTGTTTGTGAGTTATACCGCAACAAAAATTGATGATAATTTATCATTTACTCAGCCAAGTATGGTGTTATCTAGTCCAAAAGGTATAGCAGCAGTCACTCCTGATAGTATTTATCAATTTGCTGAACAAAATATTTTGTTAACTAGCAAACATGATACGAATATTGCCGCCAATAATTCAGTGCATATTAGCGCAACTAAAGATTATTCCGTTTTTGCCAAAGAAAATATTAAATTATTTAGCGGTGAAGCTAAAGTCCAACTGCAAGCCCATAATGGCGATATAGAGGTAATAGCCGACAAATCACTCAAAATAGTCAGCAACGACGATAAAATTAATATTAATGCTAAAAAAGAGATAACCATTGCATGTGGTGGTGCTTATATCCGTATTGCCGATGGCAATATTGAACTTTATGCACCAGGTATAATTAAACATGGCGCACAAGCCTTTCCATACTCTGGCCCACAAAAAATGTTACCAACACTTTATTCATTCCCAAAACAGCAACCACAAGCACCTTATGTTAAACAATTTGTATTGGTTGAAGAGGGAACCGGCAAACCGATTATGAATAGAGAATATCAAATCGTAAATAAAGATAATCAAGTAATTGCCGAAGGCAAAACCGATGCACAAGGTAAAGCGCAAATTGTAACATCAGGATATGAAGAAGATAACGTTATTTTTAAATATAAATAATTAATGGAGAAAATATTTATGAGTGATTGGGGCAACTTAGGTACTGCTATTATGGGGAATACTGTTCCTTATGATCCTAATAATCCTTGTACTTCGTATAAATATGTAAAAGCAGGTTATAGAGAACTTGATTGGATTCGAATATGTAGAATTCCATTAGCTTTTTTTGGGAAAAATGGTGCTTTTCCTGGTCATTATTGGATTGAAATTATCCATGATAATGAAGATATTATTGATAAACATATAAAGGTAGCTAGAGAAGAATATAAGACCGAAGCAGAAATAATTAGTTTAGGAAATGTTAAATCTGCTAATGGTTTTAGAGAAAGTTATGGATGGTATCCTGTTGATTTTCCTGTGACAATAACTCCTAATGAAGACCCTAAGACAACCGCTAATGTTCCTATCAAATTGATTGAATTTAAAGAAGCTGGGACTTTAAATGGTGATTCAACGGTAAGGCGAAAAAAAGACGAATCTGAATTTCTTATTCATATAACACCACGAGAAGCTGGAAGGAAAACAATGAATAATAACTTATCTATTTATGCTTTTGATCCTCATCAATGTTCACGATTTCATAAAGGTGAAATAAAAATGATGTCACACCCTTATTTACTCCCCAATGATAACAGAACGAAAGAAGATATTATTAAAGAAATTAGAGAATTTGCAAACTCATTTTACGATGAATATTCAAAAGAATGGAGTTGGTATAATGATGGCTATAATGAAGTCAATTGTCACACCTTTCTATTTTTATTATTAGGTCATGTTGGTTTAGCCGATCCAATTATTGCTGAAAATAAAGATGAACATTTTAAAAAATATTTTAAGAATGTGGAATCAAATTTGGATTATGTTAAACCAAATTATTATGTATCACTGAAAAAACTAAAAGAAAACTCAGAAAAACTTAAAGAAAATTATGAATATGGTGTTAATTGTTAACTATCTAAAAAGGTAGGTTTTATAGATGAAAAAAAATTTCCGAAACTTAATTTATTTTTTTATTTTATTGCCAAATGTATTTTATTCGACTTTAGGACTAACAATGCAAAAAGAAAATTTATCCGATGATATCATCATTAACCAATTAAAAGCACAAGGAATTCAGCCCCATATCACATACATTCACTCTGATTATAATTATAGTAAATACAAAAATTTTCCAACACAGCCATTTATCACTTTGGCTGAAGCAGAAAAAATAAACCCCAACTCTCCTGATAATATAATTCAAATTATTGAATTGGATGATAATTATCAATATAAAAGTATTCTTGTAAAAGGTAGAAATTTAATTGATATTTTATTTCCCACCGCCATGTTTGATGGATATCCGGATGGTGAACACTTCTTTACCTTGGACGAAAAGTATCAACTTCATCACTTAAACTCGGTTGAAGATGCATTAGCACAAGACTGTTATCTAAAGATAATCATCCAACAAGGTAAAGTGGTAAAAATGCAAAAACGCCCTTTGGCTTTTATAAATAAAACGATATTTTCATACTGGCCAAATGGCAATATACTGAAAAAAATTAGAGAAAAACTTGATTTAAATAATAATGCACTTGTTCGCTACGAAATTGAAAATGATCAAACTGGCAAGCGAATTAAAATGTTAGAACATAACCTAGTGACAAATTATACAGCGGTTATGACGTATTTATATACAAACGATGTTTATTCAATCATGGATATTTTTAATGAAAAGGGGGTTAAGGTTAACCATACCATTATTTATGATCAAAAAGGTAATGTTGAAAGCCAATATTTAGATGAATCAGGGAATATTGTAAAAACCACAAATTCTAAACCAGAAATTTTCTATGATCAGGATTTACCTCAACCCGCTATTTATCAATCTATTCCTATGGATTTTAAAAGGGCACATCATTTTCATATAAGTAATTTCATTCAACAAATGGCATTTAATAAAGATACCACAATAGCAGATCAAGAAGCCATCACTCGAGCCAAATTTTTAGGTATAAAACCGAACAGTAGTTATTACCACCCAACTCCATTTCCAAAATGGGTGGAAGAACGTTATAAAAATTACCCACATCAATTTGCAATGAGCTTATCTGAAGCTGAATTTCAGTATCCTAAAGAAGAGTATGTAGATTTAGTTAAAGTAACAGTAGGTGATAATTATCAATATCAAACAATTTCAATGGAAAAATGGCAACAAGTTCCGTTATCACTGCCTTTAGAACAATTCAAATCGTTAGAAAATGGTTCCTATTTTTTTAGCTTAGATGATAAAGGTCAATTAATCCCATTAGATGGCATTGAACAAGCTATTTCATTGCCTAGATACGTTCGAGTAAAAAAAGTAATGGGGAAAATTGATTCAATACTACAAAAAACGAGGATACAAAAGACGTTACAGCAGTATGAATATAAAGATAACAATCAAATGATTAAACAAATATTGAAAGTATTAGAAAGCCCTGTTATGCCATCAATAACCATAGAAACGATCTATGATGATATTGGTTTATATACAGTGTCGCAAACAATCAAAGATAATGAAAATAGAAAAATCGCAGTTTTTAGTAAAGTTCAGAAAGATAGGATTTATGGCGTAATAGAACGTTTTACCCCTGATGGTGTAAAAACCAATCATATTATTCGCTATTACGGTTATTATAGTGATGGTGTTGAAAATCAATATCTGGATGAAGAAGGCAATATCAAATTTACAACAAGCCATATTAAAAATAAAAATAATCCTCAACTTTACGATATGTTACCAGTTTATTCTGATGAATTTATTGGGCTAATGTTCAACAAATTTTTAGATAATAAATGAGTATCAATAAAAGATTAACATCCATTTATTTTTGCAAAATGTGAGGTATTATTTTTGACATTATTTAGAACAAAGGTAAACAAATAATAAAGCTCAGAAATATATGTAATATATTTATAAGGAGTAAAAATGGGTTTTGAGACTTGGACACCACCTCCTAGTTGGGTTGATGTAGTTGGAAGAACGGTTGCTAATTCACAAGATAATCTACGCAAACAAATTGTTATAGCTGGCCTTAAAGAGTTAACACGGATCCGAATTTGTCGCCTTCCAACCCTAATACTTGGTGGACGTATAGAATGGGATACAGAAACAGCGCCTGGTCACTATTGGATTGAAATAATTAATGATTTAAGCAAAATGGATGGCAGCGAAGGATTTATTGAAAGTTATGGGTGGTATCCAAAAGAACCCGCAACTTTCTTAAAAAATTTTACCGCTGATGGCTGTTTAAATAGTGATTGTAAATATTTTCGGGATAAGGATAATAATAGAAAAGGCGAAGGAGAAGGAAAGCCTGTTGAAGCAGGCCGAGCAATCATTAAAGAAGAAGATAAAATTTATTCTTTATATCCTTTTGATCCCCATCATAATGGAAGATATACCCTCCCTAATAGTGATAAAGGTGAAGTTAATCATCCTTATCTTTTTGTCAATGATCCTCGAACCGAAGAAGACGTCATTGAAGAGATAAGAAACTTTGCAATAAGTCATATTTCTGAAGAAGAAAATAAAGCAGTAAAAAAATGGTCTTATGCATTTGAGCGTTACACAGAATATAACTGTCATACTTTTCTATTTAATTTATTATATGAGGCAAATTTGGCAGATAGATATATTTTAAAAGATGTACATTTTATGAGGTTTTTAGCCTCAGCTAGTGATTACAAAGATGAATATTGGATCGGCTACACTAATTCATACAACTTTTTTAAGGGGTAAGGTAAACTTATCACAACTAAAAAAGGAACAAATATGAATAAGATTAAACGCAAAAGACGAACATTCACAGATGATTTTAAACACCAAATGGTCAGTCTTTATCAACATGGTAAATCACGTAGTGAAATCGTTGCCGAATATGATTTGACACCATCAGCTTTGGACCGTTGGATAACGCAATCAAGCCAAAGTGGCTCATTTAAAACAAAAGATAATCGCAGTCCACAAGAACAAGAGCTAATCGCGTTGCGTAAAGAGCTTAAACAACTCCGCATGGAAAACGATATTCTAAAGCAAGCAGCACTGATAATAGGGCGAAAATCGCTATCCTAAAAGCAAATCGACATCGTTATAGCATAACAAAGCTATGTCAATATTTAGGATTATCAAGATATTATGCTTATTATCAGTGTAAATTGAATAGACAAAAATCAGTAGGGCTTTATGCCGATAAAATCGTGACGCTATTTAATCAGAGCTATCAGTCTTATGGTACAAGACGAATTCGTTTTGATTTACAAAAAGAGAATATTTGGGTGTCACGCCGTTACATTGCTCGGGTGATGAAAGCCTTATTGCT
>NZ_LZHH01000102.1 GCF_001690595.1 Gilliamella sp. Choc5-1 | reverse complement strand
AATAGCGTCACGATTTTATCGGCATAAAGCCCTACTGATTTTTGTCTATTCAATTTACACTGATAATAAGCATAATATCTTGATAATCCTAAATATTGACATAGCTTTGTTATGCTATAACGATGTCGATTTGCTTTTAGGATAGCGATTTTCGCCCTATTATCAGTGCTGCTTGCTTTAGAATATCGTTTTCCATACGCAGCTGTTTAAGCTTTTTACGCAACGCGATTAACTCTTGTTCTTGTGGACTGCGATTATCTTTTGTTTTAAATGAGCCACTTTGGCTTGATTGCGTTATCCAACGGTCCAATGCGGATGGCGTCAAATCATATTCGGCAACGATTTCACTACGTGATTTACCATGTTGATAAAGACTGACCATTTGGTGTTTAAAATCATCTGTGAATGTTCGTCTTTTGCGTTTAATCTTATTCATATTTATTCCTTTTTTAGTTGTGATAAGTTTACCTTACCCCTTAAAAAAGTTGTATGAATTAGTGTAGCCGATCCACCAATTCTCTATGATAAAAGTAAAAGGGATGATCCTCGCCAAAAAAGTGGACAAAAGTTGCCTCTATGATATAAACAAAAATCATAGGAGACAAATATCATGGTCAAAAAATTTAGTATCGAATTCAAACAACAATCAGTGGATTATGCGTTATCTAATGCACACCTTTCTATCAGCGAACTTGCCAATCATCTAGGTGTGGGTAAATCAACCCTAGATAAATGGATTAGGCAACTTTCCCCGAATAAAACTAGCCGTCGAGAGTTAACCTCTGAGCAACAGCGGATTATGGCGTTAGAAAAAGAGATTAAAGAACTAAAAATGGCTAATGATATACTAAAAAAGGCGCATGTGTACTTCATCAACAATCCAAATCGATGAAGTACGCTTATATGAAAAATCATTTAACCAGATATCCCATTACTAGGATATGCTCATTACTTGGTGTCAGTTCATCGGGTTATTTAGCCCAGCTAAAAAGAGCAAACAAATCAGCTAAACTCAGCGAGTATATCCAAAAGCAGTATTGGTAACATAAAGCCCGTTTGGGTGCGCCAAGCCTGCTTCATGATGCAAGGGAAGCGGGCTATCAAGTTTCAGAAAGAACAATTAGCCGTGTTTTGCAACAATTGGGATTACGGAGTAAAGCAGCACGTAAATTCAAGCATAAAACAGACAAGGCTCATCACAATATTGCGCCCAACACGTTAGATAGGCAATTTAATCCTGATAAGCCTAATAAAACATGGGTAACCGATATTACTTATATTAAAACGGGTGAAGGTTGGTTATATTTGTCGGTGATTATCGATTTATATGGACGAAAAGTGATTGCTAGGCAAACGAGTCGCTACATAGACCGCCATTTAGTGTGTAATACATTAAAACAAGCCTTATTTCGGCGTCACTTTCCTAAAAATGCACTCATTCATAGTGACCAAGGAAGCCAATATTGCAGTGCTGATTTCAAGCAATTATTGTTACAATATGGGCTAAGGCAAAGCATGAGTCGAAGAGGCAACTGCTTTGATAATGCGGTTGTTGAGAGTTTTTTTCATACACTCAAAACATATATTATTCATGACTGTTACTACAAAACGAGGAAGCAGGCTAATAAAGCACTATTTGAATATATTGAAATCTATTATAATCGGATACGCCGTCATTCAGCCAATGGCTGGGTATCACTTGAACAATATGAACAACAATATTACCAAAACGAAAAAATGATAGAGGTGGGCACTGTCTAATATTTTGGCGAGGATCAAGGTACTGATAAATTACCATATGTATAAACCACTTTGATTTTTATTGAGACCTTTGTACGGTAAAGCTTCACTCAAACTAAATTTTTAACCGTGCTTTTTTGAGGCATTTGGGCTTATATTTAGACCTAAATACCTCTAGATAAGTGACTATTTATCGCCATTTCCCTATTCTAGGCGCCTTTCCTGCTGTACAGATAACTCTAGTTTGATATCAAAGTTCAATAAGCTGCCTGAAAGATGAGCTTGGATTAGTTCAGTCAATGGAGTTTCAAATTAAACCGTATTTACGAAACCAAAGAATAAGTAGAAAGCTTTATGAAGATAGCAGAAAATGAAATACACATCTGGTTTACCTATAATGAGGAAATAAATCCCGATTTTGCTTTGACCAACTATGTCCAATTTTTGAATCATCAGGAATTGGAGCAGTGGCAAAATTATACTTTGACAAGTATAAACACCAATATTTGGTAACCCGAATGTTAGTGCATGATGTTCTGAGCAGATATCTACAAGGTATTCCTGCCAAAAATATAGAATTCAGAACTAATTCTGCACATTCTCTTTTAAATTCACTACTTAGTTGTCTTGTCACGGGATAATCTTATTAGTTGATGCTTTTTCATACCGCTAAGAATATCTGCAAGAAAAGTATACCGTTACACTGTGTAAGTGGTTTAGAAAATTAGTTTAAACAGAAAAAATACCTTATTCAAGTTGAAACCTGCGTCAGCGGTTGAGACTCTTTATAGTTCATTCAATTGTTCAATACTGAATAAGTGGCTTAGCAGTATCGTTGAATAAGCGAAAAAAACGGAACTCACATGTTCCGTTTTTTTGTATGCTAAATCCTTGTATTCACTCGGCCAAAGAAAATATAGACAATAACCGCTAGAAAACCAAAAGCCAGAGACACAAAAAACATTGCCTGATAAGCGCAGTTTATTGAAATTATTTGATGTTGAGTGAGGTTGATTAATATTCCTGATAGTACGCCTCCAAATGCACCACCAATTTGCTGTGTAACACGCGTGATAGCGCTCGTGTCCTTAATTTGATTTTTATCACAGAACTCAAATGGAGAAGAGAGAACAGCAATCGTGGCGACGCCTAATCCGGAACCTCGAACAGTAAAACCGATAATTTCAAAGGCGTTGCCACCTACTTGAATTATTAATATACTTATTGCTGATATTATTAATCCTACACCAATAATTAGAAATGAATTTATCTCACTTAGAGATTTATAAATAAATTTTCTAGCCAACCAGGCACCTACACCTTGTAGAGCTAGCAACATACCAATATATGTAATAGATATATTATCATTTATTGCTTGTATTAAAGGAAAAAAAATCATGAAACCAAAAAAGATAAGTGACGTCAGAAATCCCATAATTATTGCGAACGAATATTGAATACAACTAAATGAACTTAAATCGATCAGTTTACTGTCTGACTTGTTATTAATAATAAGCGAAACCAGCATCAAACCAATACCTAAAACTAGCATAATAATATTAAAAATATCAAAAAAATGCCCAGAAGTGATATTTTTAATAGAGATGAAAAATATTATTAAAGCAATTAAAAATGTCATTAATACATAAATATTCATATTGTATTTAGACGTTTTATTATCAGGCATTGTCGTTCTACCAAATAAAAAAGCCATAAGTACTAAAGGTATGTTGATAAAAAAAGCTATTCTCCAATTTAACTGTTCTGATATGATTGCTCCAAAAATTGGCCCTAGTGCAGGGGCAAAGACTGACGGAATAGCAATCAATGCCATAACCGGCTTTAGTCTTTCCTTACCAAAATAAGTTGCTATTGTAGATTGAGTAATAGGAATTAAAATTCCTGCACCAAAACCTTGTAGACATCTATACAAGATTAAAGAAACCAGATTATATGAAAATCCAACTAATATAGAACCAACAAGAAAGACAAAAATTGAGCATACCCATGCTTTCTTGAGTCCAAAATTTTCATGTACATAAGGTGATAGTAATATGCCAGCTGCGCAAGCAAGCATATATATGGTAACAGCCCATTGCATATAAGCATAAGAGGTATTAATGTCATTCGAAATTGAGGGTAAAATAACATTAACAATACTGCTATCTAATAATGGCAATATACTAGATAGTGTCATAGCAAACACTAACTTTCTTTCTGAGGTTGTCAGGTCAATCGATTGCTTCATATTAAACTCTTTCCAGATTATATTGAGTTGCG
The DNA here is from genome assembly GCF_001690595.1 of Gilliamella sp. Choc5-1. Classification (GTDB taxonomy): domain Bacteria; phylum Pseudomonadota; class Gammaproteobacteria; order Enterobacterales; family Orbaceae; genus Gilliamella; species Gilliamella apicola_M. The sequence goes on along the minus strand of NZ_LZHH01000102.1, from coordinate 13,456 downwards.
CCTCGTGTATATATTCCACCGAACGTTGGCGGTGTAATTTCTTTATAATTTTTAAGTATTAAAACTAATTTTTGAAGGGCGATATTTAATTGCATATTTGCAAATTGAGCACCAATACAAGCATGAATTCCCACTCCATATGAAAGATGTCCCTTAAATTCTCTTCGTGGATTGAATGTGTTTGGGTGTTCAAAATATTTTTCATCTCTATTTGCTGATGGTATTAAGGAAAATATTAAATCTCCTTTTTTTAAGTTAACACCTTCAACACAACTATCATCCTCAACTTGGCGTGGAATTAAATGAACAGGTGGTGTAATTCGTAAGCTTTCCTGCAAGATACTATTAGTGCTGCAATCATTGGAGATAACTAGATCAATATAAGATTCATTTCTATAAAGGTGATAGATACAATTTGCTAAAACTTTATCAACTGGTTCTGAAGCTGCAAGTAAAATGTTTAATGAAAGTGCGACTATCTCACTATCACTTAATATTTCACTTTCATTACTATTATGAATAATAAAAGAAATAATATCATCTCCAGCACACTTTTTACGTTCATCGATTAAATCCAATATCACTTTTTCCAATTCTTCAGATGCAAATAGTGCGATATCTTCAGTCTCTTTTGAAAGATTAAACCCAGTCGCAAATTGAACTATGAGTTTTAATCTTTCTAGATACCAGTCTAATTTATTATAATCAATACCAATGATATTGAATGTTGTTAATAAAGCATATTTATTACCAAAATCAGAAATAAAATCAAATTTGTTCTTAGTTATAATTTCTGTTAACAATGAATCACATAGATTTGTCAGTTTGGGGTGATAATAATCTTTCAACACACGACCGGTAAGCTGATGTAAGAGCATGCTCTTTTTTATTTTATGTTCATTACCTTCCATCTGAGCCAGAACTTTTCCCCTCATTACTGGCTCAGCTCTTTTAGATAAAGGTTTTGTTGAAAATAATACTGAATTTCCAAGTATGCTACGAACAGCATCATAACTAATAGCTAAATGCGCATTTAAAGTTTTGTCATAAATAACGTTCTCCGTTTTATCCAATAAATCAATATATTTGTATGGATCTTGTCCATATTCATCAGACAACACTCCTGGAAAATGATTGTTCATAGTCAACATATTACCTCCATATTACTTAATAATTAAATTGAATGATCTTTAACAATAATTTTTGTATCTGAACTAGGGCTGATACTTAACTTTCCAGCATAAACATAATCAGCTATTGGCCATGAACAGTAATAAGATATATGCAGACTAGTTAGTGAAGATGACAATAAAGAAGGGGAAATAATAAAAGGAATTTCTCTTATTATATATTCTGTAGCAATAATAATATCCTGTTCTTTTATTTCAGATGTTTTACTGATGGCGTTTTTTCTATTCAAAATAGCTTTATATGGCTGAGTTATACATAATGAGTGAAAATTCTCATTATTTTTAAAATCTTCTTTTATTATCTCTACATTTTTTTATACAATTCGTCAGCATAAAAATCGGAAAATTTTAATATTCTTTTTGCAAAAAAATCATGACTAGACATTGATAAATAATTATTAATAGCTCTTTCAATTCGATAAAATTCTTTTCGTGATTTTTTACGTGCTTTTACCTCATTATCTCCAGCTCCTATTAAAAGATACTTAGCCTCTTCATGTGGATGTAAAACATCTACATGATCATAATTATCAAACCCCCACTCCAACATATTTTTAATGTAATTTTCATTAAATTTGGAATTAAAAGGGCTTATGCCAAATAAAACATGTTTTCCTTTCATTTTATACCTCTTTCTAGACAGCTAGCTACTAAAAATATATATAACATTAATTATTTCAATCAATTATATTAAATAATATTTTTTTTAAATCATTCATGATTTATTGCTAATTTATTTTTAATATATATAGTTATATTTATTTTATTTGAATTAAGTTGGGCTAATTTAGGATAGTTAGTAAAACAAAAAATTACTAACTAATTCCAGCCACAAAATATTACTTAGAGGCCATATAAATGAATATTTCACTCATTTCTCCAGAGGTCGCTTCTTCTGATAACGAACCTATGATTATATCGGCATCACTCAAATCCCCATCAGTGAAAGTAACAGAACTTCATCATCACTCGAGAGGACAACTAGCTGGTACATTACAAGGTTTAATTTCAATTAAAGTGGAAAGTAGTCAATGGGTAATACCCACAACTCATGGTATATGGATACCTCCAGATACACAGCATTCTCTTCTCGGATCACATGGGCCATTCCACGGATGGAGTATCTATATACAAAAAAGCGAATGTAATAATCTGCCGAATAAACCCTGCATGCTAGAATTATCTAGTCTATTGCGTGAAGCAATTACCCGAACCATGACATGGAATAATTCAGAATTGCAACCCGAGCATAAGCGATTAATGGCAGTGATTGTCGACGAGATTAGTATAATCCCTCAAGTTGAGATAGCACTCCCAATGCCAAAAGATATTCGTTTGTTAAAAATTGCTTTAGCTTTGTCTAATAATCCTAGTGACGATAGAAACATTAATGAATGGAGCGTTTGGGCTGGGATTTCTCGACGCTCATTAACTCGTCGATTTACAAATGAAACTGGATTTAATTTCACAGAATGGCGACAGAAACTACGTATGTTAAAAGCTTTAGAGTTGCTTGTTGCGGGCAGACCTATCACAGAAATTTCTTTAAATTTAGGTTATGATAATATTAGTGGCTTTATTGCTATTTTCCGTCGAAATTTCGGGGTAACTCCAGGTAATTATCAAAAAGCGATGAGAAATAACCACCCATGGAGAAACTTTAATGACACTATCATTTAAGATGATAATTATATTAATGATATATTAGGGCGTGTTGATCTTTCGTGATTATTTTTTAGACGGCATGATGTGAGTTATAATAATTCTGCAAAAAACAACCATAACTCGATTCATCATGCCAAGAACAACAATGCTGACAGATAAACGGTGGGAAAAGCTACTACAAATAATGAAAAATACCGGCCGAGTTTATAATAAATCCGAGCATCGGATGACGTTTGAGGGGGGAGCCTTTTCCGAATGAGAACTGGTATTCCTTGGCGAGATTTGCCAGAAGAGTTTGGTGAATGGAGCACCATCTATAGACGATTTAATTTGTGGTCTAAAAAAGGAATATTAGTTGATATTTTCAAACATTTATCACAACTAGCGGATTTTGAATGGGTGTTCCTAGATGGTTCGATTATCAGGGCTCATCAACATAGTACAGGCGCTGCAACGGAGCATTGTGAGCAAATAGGTCAGAGCTGTGGTGGTAATTCAACTAAAATTCATCTTGCGGTTGATAGTGGTGGTTTGCCTATTTGTTTCGAGCTTTCTGAAGGACAACGACATATGATATCACTTATGCAGAAAACCTAGTTGAAAGGCTCGATGAAGTGAATACAGTGATAGCCGATAAAGGTTATGACAGCGAGCCTTTTCGGTGCTTTGTTCGTCAAAAAGGCGGACGAACGGTGATTGCTAAACGTAATTATGGTAAGGATATAGATAAAAGCAGTATGGATAGGTGCCTTTATCGCTATCGTCATTTAGTCGAGAATGCCTTTGCTAGAATCAATCAATATCGTTCAATATCAAATAGATACGATAAGTTAGAAAGGAATTATGCCAGTATGGTATCACTGGCATTTATGTTAATGTGGCTGCCAATGTATTGTTGAGTAATTTATGTACAGCAAAGATCAACAGCCCCTAATCAATTACAATTAATTTTTTAATTATTTATAACTATCCTTTACCTAAATTCACTCCTAATTTGAAATACCTATAAACTTAAATAAAAGACATTAATTCAATGTATTCCGCTAATTTGATAATTAAAATCCATTTAAATGAAAATTTTTTGAATCTTTTTTTGATTTTGTCGACTCTTTATTAGAGTAGTTCATTATTAAATCTAATTTTAAAGAGGAAAAAAATATGAGTTTTAAAAAAAATATTCCAAGTTTTGAGCGTTTATGTCGAATTATTATTGGTGCCTGTATTGCTTATTTAGGCTTTCTTTTTGCTCCAACAGCCCTAGTAATGTGGATTGCTATCGCAACAGGAATAATTCTGGTTTGTACTGGAACTATAGGATTTTGCCCTATGCGTTCAATTATGAAAAGAAAAATAAACTAGCTAAAAAATCCACTCGCTACTTCCTTGATGTAATGATGAATAACAGTTTACTTTGAGGAAGTACATATTACAGGATATCTCTCATTGATATCACCATTAAGAGAAAAATGTAAATAAAATGAAATTTAAATTAAATAATTTTAAGAGGTAATGTCATGTTTAGAAGTAGTTCTGTATTAAGGCATTTACTACGAGGATGTATTGGATTTGGTTTGCTAGGTTTAACAATATATCTGTTCATTCAAGGTGCTGTCTGGAGCGTTTTATTGGGACTTGTATCGGCTGTTTTAGGGTTTGTTGTATTAAGAGGATGCCCTGCCTGTTGGGTAATTGGTCTCATAATGACTATAACCAATCCAGGTAAAACATGTATTCCCTGTACAAAAAAAGATGAATCAATTTCAACAGACTTAAAGTGAAAATAGCTCAATGTGTGAATTTGTTATGTTGCATGGTTACTGCCCCTACTTGCTAGGGGATGAGTATCTAATCAAGTTAAATCATATTTTCTTTAATGCCATTTGTATTCATTACCATAAATAGTTCCTTTATAATTGTGAATATTAATATATAAAGTATTCATAATTACTATTTCAGTGTGAATGACCACTAATCTCTAATTTTTTTCGTATAATATTTCTAGCTCTGTGAAGTCTACTTTTCACTGCTTCTGGGCTAATTTCAAGCATATTAGACACTTCATAAGTTGATAATTCTCTGATATCTCTAAGAATTATTACACTTCGATAAGTATAGGGAAGAGAAATTATTGCTTTAGTTAAGTCAATTTTTAATATTGATTCATCAGCTATAGAGTTACTAGTTCCAAATAGCTCTTCCATATCATCAGGATCCATTGCGAATGTTTTGTTATTTGAACGAAATATTCTGTAGCATTCTCGCTCAATAATGCGAAACAACCACGCTGACAGTGCGGAAATAGTTCGCAAAACACCTATTTTTTTATATAAAACCCAGAGTGCCACTTGTACTGCATCTTCTGCGTCTTCAGCAGTGGAACAAACTTTTCTTGAAAAGCGATTTAGATCTGGTTGGCATTTTTCGAGTAATTTAGCCATAGCAACTTCATTACCTGAACTGGCCTGTAAAATGAGATTATCATCAATTTTTTTCATTATTTTTTCCTCTACTATATAAAAGAGGTTTGAAGGTATGAAAAGGATTCAAATAATTTTAAATATTTTTGTAACTATCCCCTAAAATAGTACAGCAAAAAAGTAGAAAATTCTCTATGATAAAAGTAAAAGGGAATTTAATTATGAAAAAAATGGCTGAACATCAAATCGTGGCTATTTTAAAAGATGATCCTCGCCAAAAAAGTGGACAAAAGTCACCTCTATGATATAAACAAAAATCATAGGAGACAAATATCATGGTCAAAAAATTTAGTATCTAATTCAAACAACAATCAGTGGATTATGCGTTATCTAATGCACACCTTTCTATCAGCGAACTTGCCAACCATCTAGGTGTGGGTAAATCAACCCTAGATTAAATGGATTAGGCAACTTTCCCCGAATAAAACTAGCCGTCGAGAGTTAACGGCTGAGCAACAGCGGATTATGGCGTTAGAAAAAGAGATTAAAGAACTGAAAATGGCCAATGATATACTAAAAAAGGCGCATGTGCATATCATCAACAATCCAAGTCGATGAAGTACGCTTATATGAAAAATCATTTAACCTGCTATCCCGTTACTAGGATATGCTCATTACTTGGTGTCAGTTCATCGGGTTATTATGCTTGGTTAAAAAGAGCAAACAAATCAGCTAAACTCAGCGTATATCCAAAAACAGTATTGGCAACATAAGCCCGTTTGGGTGCGCCAAGCCTGCTTCATGATGCAAGGGAAGCGGGCTATTAAGTTTCAGAAAGGACAGCTTGCCGTGTTTTGCAGCAATGGGGATTACTTAGTTTAAGATTGCATAGTAAAGCCACACGTAAATTCAAGTATAAAACAGACAAGGCTCATCACAATATTGTGCCCAACACGTTAGATAGGCAATTTAACCCTGATAAGCCTAATAAAACAGGGGTAACCGATATTACTTATATTAAAACGGGGGAAGGTTGGTTATATTTGTCGTCGGTGATTATCGATTTATATGGACGAAAAGTGATTGCTAGGCAAACGAGTCGCTACATAGACCGCCATTTAGTGTGTAATACATTAAAACAAGCTTTATTTCGGCGTCACTTTCCTAAAAATGTACTCATTCATAGTGACCAAGGAAGCCAATATTGCAGTGCTGATTTCAAGCAATTATTGTTACAATATGGGCTAAGGCAAAGCATGAGTCGAAGAGGCAACTGCTTTGATAATGCGGTTGTTGAGAGTTTTTTTCATACACTCAAAACACATATTATTCATGACTGTTACTACAAAACGAGGAAGCAGGCTAATAAAGCACTATTTGAATATATTGAAACCTATTATAATCGGATACGCCGTCATTCAGCCAATGGCTGGGTATCACTTGAACAATATGAACAACAATATTACCAAAACGAAAAAATGATAGAGGTGGGCACTGTCTAATATTTTGGCGAGGATCAAACCGCAAGCTTAAGCAGATGTTTGCCGAACTGAGTTTAAAATCCCAGCTTCAGGAAGAAATCATAAAAAAGCTTTAGTGCCCACAAAGGCACGTAAAACGTGGGCACAGTAATTACAACAAAATCATTCAGTTACTATTGCTATGAGTTGTGCCATTGTTGGCTTAAGCCGTTGTGCTTACTATTATCAACCTAAGTTACCGGATGATTCGGTGATTATTTCGGTGTTGAATGCTATCACAGACCGGCATTTACGCTAGGGCTTTCCTAAATGTTTTAATCGTATCAGAAAGCTCGGCTATAAATGGAATCATAAACGGGTGTATCGGGTGTATTGCCAATTAAAGCTTAATCTCAGGATAAAGCGTAAACAGCGCATTCCTCCACGAAGCCCAGAAAGGCTATCAGCACCCAATAAACAAGGTGAATGTTGGTCAATGGATTTTATGAGTGACAGTAGTCGTAATCAGCGTCGCTTTAGGACATTCAATGTCATCGATGACTTTAATCGTGAGGCGTTAGGGATTGATATTGCAGTAAGCTTACCAGCAGGAAGGATTACCCGTTACTTAGATAAACTGGCCGAATATCATGGGTATCCATTCAAAATCCGCTAGTTGTGATAAATGTTTGAAAATATCAACTAATATTCCTTTTTTAGACCACAAATTAAATCGTCTATAGACGGTGCTCCATTCACCAAACTCTTCTGGCAAATCTCGCCAAGGAATACCTGTTCTCATTCGGAAAAGGCTCCCTTCAAACGTCATCCGATGCTCGGATTTATTATAAACTCGACCGGTATTTTTCATTATTTGTAGTAGCTTTTCCCACCGTTTATCTGTTAGCATTGTTCTTGGCATGATGAATCGAGTTATGGTTGTTTTTTGCAGAATTATTATAACTCACATCATGCCGTCTAAAAAATAATCACGAAAGATCAACACGCCCTAATATTTTTATAATTAATGTTTTTATTATTTAGGCTTTTATCGATTAATGATTTGCATCACTTTGCCAGCCATTTTTAGCTAAAGGAAAGAAACCGACCCCAACCGCAATTAACGCTACAAAAGAGATGTAAATACCAGCACCAAGATAACTATATTGACCTAATAAATGTTCAGGGCTTAATAGATAAATGGTTAATGTTGGTGTAAATGCACTAAATAGCGCATAGGCTAAATTATACGAAAATGACAAACCCGAATAACGAATCGCAGGAGGGAAAGCTCTTGTACCAACTATTGCTGTCATTGCAACAGAACCAATAAATAGCCCAAATACAGCCCAAAGCGAATAAAGTTTAGTTAAGGACATATCTGGCGACAAAGAGCTATAAAATACAATGCTCATAATAGCAAGTCCGCCCCAGTTAATTAGCATTGTTTTGGTTGTACCTATTTTATCTTCTAACCAACCAAAAATAACGCAACCGATAGTCAAAGTTAGTGCAGCAATACAACCACCAATACGCCAATCAAGATTAGCAAAATGGTACATACCACCAACAATACGACCCGGTGTAATCAAAATACCCACCATAATTGCCGTCGACAATGACCAAGTCAAAAGAGCCACAATTAGGCAAGCTGTTTTATGTTTTTGAAGCACGGTAACGACAGGAATATTCTTTTCAATTGCTTTGCGTGCCGCTAACTCTTTAAAGATAGGTGTTTCAGATAAAAATCGACGTAAATAAACCGAAATAACGCCAAAAATACCACCAATAATAAACGGAATACGCCAAGCATAATCTAAAATATTTACGGTGGTAAAACAAAGATCAATAATGATAGTCACAATAAAGCCAAGTAAAATACCGCCAGTAATACCTGAAGTTAACGTACCGATACCTAAACCATAACGTTGCTTTGGCACATGTTCAGCAATGAACACCCAAGCTCCTGGCATTTCACCACCAATAGCAGCACCTTGAAGCATACGCATCACTAATAATAACAGAGGTGCAAAAATACCAATCACTTCATAAGTTGGTAAAACACCAATGATAAATGTAGGTAATGCCATCATAGCCACGCTTAAGGTAAACATTCGCTTACGTCCCACTTTATCACCAAAGTGCGCCATAATTATGCCACCAACAGGACGAACCAAATAACCAGCAGCAAAAATACCCCATGCAAATAAATCTAACGTTAATGGCGATAAAAAATGCGGTAAAAATAGTGGTTTTACAATGGTATCGATGTAAAGCGCATAAATAACAAAATCATAAAATTCTAATGTACCACCCAAAGAGGACAAAACTAACGTTTTAAAATCCTGCCGATTTAATGGTCGAGCACTAGGCTGCCATTCCGCGTTGATTACAGACTGACTCATGGAAAAACCTTATTATTAAATTAAGTTAGAAAATAAAAAATCTATCTTTTATTGATTTAAGTTAAAAACGTGAGATTCATTCTGCCACAAAAAAAAGGCTTTTTTTTCATCATAAAAAAATTTAATGTATGTAACAAAACTACTTATTTGATTTATAATTCAACTAATCGAAGCTTAAAAAATATAAATCACGATAAAGCATAATCAATAATGGATAAATTAGATAAAATTTGATGACAAATAACAACAAAGTACGCTGTAGTTGGGTTTTGGATGACCCAATATACATTCATTACCACGATAACGAATGGGGCAACCCCCAATATGATAGCCTTAAACTATTTGAAAAAATTTGCCTTGAAGGGCAACAAGCGGGATTATCGTGGATCACTGTTCTGAAAAAACGAGATGAATATCGACGTTGCTTTTTTAATTTCGACCCACAAAAAATTATTCAGCTAACGCCTGAAGATATTGAACATCTTTTAAAAAATAAAGGACTAATTCGTAATCGTTTAAAGCTAAATAGCATTGTAAAAAATGCTCATGCTTATTTAAACATGCAAAAAAGTGGCGAGGATTTCTCGCAATTTATCTGGTCTTTTGTTAATAATAAACCAATTATTAACCATTTTAATGATAAAAGCGAAGTTCCCGTAAGTACTGATATATCAGAAAAAATGTCAAAAGCGCTAAAAAACAAAGGATTTACATTTGTTGGTTCTACCATCTGTTATGCTTTTATGCAGTCCATGGGATTAGTTAACGATCATTTTGAAAATTGTTATAAAAAATAAAGGAAAAAATGGATGATAGCAAAATCAATAAAGTATGGTATAGCGTTAATATTAGCCTATTTCATTATTGCTAACATTGCGATTTATATTTCTTCGTTACAAAAACCAATAAAAAATGCCGATACCGTAGTTGTATTGGGATCACAAGTTATTAATACACCTGCCATAGCTCCACCTACTTTAGCCGAGCGTTTAAATATTGCCATAAATTATTTACAAAATAACCCACAAACCAAAGTTGTTGTTTGTGGTGGACAAGGCAAAGACGAATCTGCAACTGAAGCTAGTGTAATGGCTCAATATTTAATTGAAAAAGGGATCGATGCTAATCGAATTTATCAAGAAGACAAATCAACCCGAACAGCCCAACAATTTATCTATGCAAATCGTATATTACCCTTAGGAAAAACGGTTGTGGTAACCAATGATTTTCATTTATTGCGATCGCTAATGCTTGCTAAACGTTCAGGAATTAACGAAGTATCAGGCTTAGCGGCGCCATTAGATTTAACTAATGGCGATAAATATATCGCATTAATAAGAGAACCCCTAGCACTAGCAAATTCTTGGTTATTTGACCATCCAAGCGATAATAAAACCTCTGAAAACCAATTACCCAGTCAACCATCTAACTAAAATCATCGGCGCATCACGGCAAAAGCACGGGTAACTACTGTTTTTGCCGTGCGTCCATGATATCATTAACTATTAAAATTTAAATCAGTTACAGATAAATATGAAATCAGACACAATTGTTGCACAAGCAACACCACCAGGTCGTGGTGGCGTAGGTATATTGCGCATTTCTGGACCCCAAGCCCAAGCCGTGGCTCAGGCAGTATTAGGGCAAATACCCAAACCAAGGTATGCACATTATCTTCCTTTTTTAGCTACTGATGGTTCAATTTTAGATGAAGGTATTGCGCTGTTTTTCCCAAATCCACACTCTTTTACAGGTGAAGATGTACTTGAATTACAAGGGCACGGTGGTCCAGTTATTTTGGATCTACTTTTAAAGCGTATATTAGAACTTCCTAACATCCGTATTGCAAAGCCGGGAGAGTTTTCAGAGCGTGCATTTTTAAATGACAAGCTAGATCTGGCTCAAGCCGAAGCTATTGCTGATTTGATTGATGCTAGCTCAGAACAAGCGGCAAAATCGGCAATATCATCTTTGCAAGGAGTATTTTCTAAAAAAGTGAATGCCTTGGTTGAATCCTTAATTCATTTACGCATATTCACCGAGGCAGCAATCGACTTTCCTGAAGAAGAAATTGACTTTTTATCTGACGGCAAAATAGAAGCACAGCTTAACCAAGTCATAACTCGTTTAAGCGAAGTTCGCCAAGAAGCTAAACAAGGAGCACTGTTACGAGAAGGCATGAAAGTAGTCATAGCAGGGCGTCCTAATGCAGGAAAATCAAGCTTACTTAATGCATTAGCTGGGCGTGAAGCTGCCATTGTGACCGATATCGCAGGCACCACGCGTGATGTACTGCGTGAACATATCCATATTGATGGCATGCCACTACACATTATTGATACCGCAGGTTTACGAGAAGCTAGTGACGAAGTGGAACGAATTGGTATAGAACGTGCTTGGCAAGAAATTGAGCAAGCTGATCGTGTATTATTTATGGTTGACAGCACAACCACAACAGAAACCAACCCAGAAAAGCTATGGCCAGAATTTATTGAACGCTTACCTAAAAATATGCCAGTAACTGTAATTCGTAATAAAGCCGATTTAACAGGTGAAAAGCTAGGATATAGCGAAGTAAACGGCTACTCACTGATTCAGCTTTCAGCCAGAACGGGGGAAGGCATTTCACTATTACGCGATCACCTAAAACAAACCATGGGCTTTACTAGCAGCACTGAAGGTGGATTCTTAGCCCGACGCCGCCACCTTCAAGCACTTGAAAAGGCAGCCGAGCACTTAAATAATGGTAAACACCAACTAGTCACCTTCCATGCTGGTGAATTGCTCGCTGAAGAGCTAAGATTAGCGCAAGAATCCTTAAGCGAAATCACAGGAGAATTTACTTCTGATGATTTATTAGGCCGTATATTCAGTTCGTTTTGTATTGGTAAATAGGTCAAACTTTAATTCTACACTAAATAAAATCTATAAAGCAGAACATTGCCTAGTTGTTGGTACATTCCAATATCAAAATGTGCTGACAACTAAGAAAATCAGCATCTCAAGTAAGAATTTTTTATTATGAACAAACTAAAGCTGGCATGTAATATTTAAATGCATTCAAATAGGCTTTAAACAAAATATAAAATTCCCAAAGATACTTTATAGCGAATTAATTCTATTAAAACAAAAAATTAAATAAAATCAATAATCTACCTGAACGATTTTAAAGTAAAAAAACACACTTATAGCACCACAATGCTAATATGCTTGCCTTATCACAGCATCAAAGCATGCCGATAACAAAGTAAAGTTAGTACGCTAAACTAGGTTGTTGGGTGTGTTTGTGTTTTAGATGTTATTAGCAATATTAATCATTCCGCAAAAGCCAATATGTCCTAAAGCTAACACCCTATTTTAATTATAAAATTCTCCTATCTATAAAGTCGAATTGTTTGCATCTTTACATTTCTTTATAAAAAAGTCCGCCAAAAAACTAGCCAACTATTTTATAAATGGTTATACTTTTATCGTTGTAGGAAAACAAGCTTATTAAATAAGCGAATAATTATAAAATTCAAATAAAACAAAATATTACTTGACACGAGGAACGTAATGCATTATCATTTTAGGCACAAGCACTGGCAAACCTATGTCTTAAATTTATCAAATAATCCTATTCGATGAGTTTTTATACGAAGCTCATTTATATCTTCCAAATCATTATCAAAATTAACCCAAAAAATCTTGTTGGTACTGTTATTAATACTGCATTCATTGAATTTGCAGGCATTAACTAGCAAAACTAGTCGAATGCATAATAATCGTAGCGATGCAATAATTTTGCCTTCATCTATGTTTATCAACTATGTAAGGCCGAATCTAAGATTTGGTAATAGCCATGATGGTTTTTGGGGGAATAATCACGCAGGCCCACCTAACATATGGGATCCTGATAAAGGTTTTCTTGTTCAGGCAACTAATTTACCCGATTATGAACTTAATTTTCCAACTACGGGCTTAGATGGTTTATATGGATCGGCTACACTAATTCATACAACTTTTTTAAGGGGTAAGGTAAACTTATCACAACTAAAAAAGGAACAAATATGAATAAGATTAAACGCAAAAGACGAACATTCACAGATGATTTTAAACACCAAATGGTCAGTCTTTATCAACATGGTAAATCACGTAGTGAAATCGTTGCAGAATATGATTTGACACCATCAGCATTGGACCGTTGGATAACTCAATCAAGCCAAAGTGGCTCATTTAAAACAAAAGATAATCGCAGTCCACAAGAACAAGAGTTAATCGCGTTGCGTAAAGAGCTTAAACAGCTGCGTATGGAAAACGATATTCTAAAGCAAGCAGCA
>NZ_LZHH01000101.1 GCF_001690595.1 Gilliamella sp. Choc5-1 | reverse complement strand
CCCGCCTCTACTACACTTTCTATCCAATCGGTACCGTTACCTTTTTCTCGGGATTTGCTTTGGCTGGCACAGGCAGAAATGGTAAATCCGTTTTTCTCTACCAAAGTTATAGCCCACGCCCATCGAGCCACTGCTGTTTTTTATTTCATCTTTGTTTTTATCGTATTTTCTTGTCCAATGATGTTAACATCATGGTTTGCTTTGAGCATTGCATCATGACCGCATATTGATATCGCCACTCTCTTTTTCACCATTGCCTGTCGCAATAATGCTGAGGTTATGCCACACTGAGACGCCACTATTGCGTCGATATTGACGTTTTCGTCTTGAAACAAGAAATACTAAAAAAACGCCAAAAAAACTTAAATAGTAAGTAAATAGCGTGTTTTTTATTTTTTTAAATGGAATTAATAAGATATGACACAATGCGCAATGCAACAAGTAGGCTTTATTTTCTACAATAGTGCATAAAAACAATAATACCTAAACCAGTATGAGCTTTAGCTCCATCATCTCTCATATAACCAAAAGCACCATTCCACTTATTAGGATTGTGGTTTGAACTATAACCGTTCGTTGTGGGTATTCTAAAGGCTCATGCCAAAGTTTTGTTGTTTCAACATTAAAATAATCCACCATCGCCACGGGATGAATAAACCATGCCTTACCGTCGCGGATAGATTGGACTGTTTAGGGGTATTATTTTCGTTGGGTTGAATATATTAGTGTGCCGGTTAAGATTTGCTGTAATTCTCGCATCGCCGGCGTGTAATCGGCTAAATCTAAGGTTGTAACTTTATTTTTGCTGATTTTATCAGATAATTCGCCTACCGTTGCCTTCTCTTCTATCGTTTTAAAACCTGACCAGTGCCATGGGCTAACTCGTTTTATGTGTTGCTGTGCGCCACTTTTAGTGTTTACCCAACCTTGTATTGGCTCCCTTGTTTATTCCCCGCCTGTATATATCGCCACACCGAATCAGGGGCGGCATCATCAACTGCTGTAAAACTTTCACTGTTAAGCGATACCGTTCGTGAGTATTCAACGGTATGAGACTTGGTTGTTACTGATAAATTATTTAATAACAAGATTAATTTACTTTTAATAAATTAAGGCTTAGGATGAAAGTCATCAATTTGATCTCGCCAACGATTATAATTCCAATCAATAATCTTGTTTTTTAACTCAGACAGATAATCTTGGGCGGCTTGTTGTTGTGCTGGATTAAGAATTTTTTCTAAACGAGTTTGAATTTCCTTGTTATATTCCCAAACTGGGGGAAGTTGCTCAGAATCCCACGCTAAATTGTTACCTTGTTCCTCGATTTTTTGTTTTGCATAATCACTTAATAGTGACCACGCATAGGCTTTAACAATATCATGCTCACGGCCTAATCCATATAAATAGGCTTCAGTAACCCGTAATATACCAATAATCGAGCTATGCTCCGCCATTAACTGCGCATAATCAATCG
>NZ_LZHH01000100.1 GCF_001690595.1 Gilliamella sp. Choc5-1 | reverse complement strand
TTTACGCAACGCGATTAACTCTTGTTCTTGTGGACTGCGATTATCTTTTGTTTTAAATGAGCCACTTTGGCTTGATTGCGTTATCCAACGGTCCAATGCGGATGGCGTCAAATCATATTCTGCAACGATTTCACTACGTGATTTACCATGTTGATAAAGACTGACCATTTGCTGTTTAAAATCATCTGTGAATGTTCGTCTTTTGCGTTTAATCTTATTCATATTTGTTCCTTTTTTAGTTGTGATAAGTTTACCTTACCCCTTAAAAAGGTTGTATGAATTAGTGTAGCCGATCCACAGATTAAATTTGAGCTACTAAAGAAGAGTTAAGCATTAATATTGTGACAACTTACCAGCTGATTTTAGCTAAAAAGCAAAAAAGCCCAGCATTGCTGCTGGGCTCGTGTATTTAAAAGTCTGGCGGCACCCTACTCTCACATGGGTAATACCCACACTACCATCGGCACTACGGCGTTTCACTTCTGAGTTCGGCATGGGGTCAGGTGGGACCACCGCGCTATTACCGCCAGACATATTCTGTCTTCTCTTTCTCAACTGATGTCCATTATCTCATATCGACATCAATCGCTCAATTCGGAACAAACTGTTTTATCAATCCTTCTTCGTTTATCGATGCTTTTCTACGCTATCAATAACTCCTGCGTAACCCAAAACAACTCCGAGTTGTAAGGTTAAGACTCTCGGTTCATTAGTATCAGTTAGCTCAATGTATCACTACACTTACACACCTGACCTATCTACGTCTTAGTCTCAAACGGACCTTACTGAATCTCTTCAGGGAAAACTCATCTCAAGGCTAGTTTCGTGCTTAGATGCTTTCAGCACTTATCTATTCCGCACGTAGCTACCGGGCAATGCAATTGGCATCACAACCCGTACACCAGCGGTGCGTTCACTTCGGTCCTCTCGTACTAGAAGCAAACCCTCTCAATTTTCCTACGCCCATGGCAGATAGGGACCGAACTGTCTCACGACGTTCTAAACCCAGCTCGCGTACCACTTTAAACGGCGAACAGCCGTACCCTTGGGACCTACTTCAGCCCCAGGATGTGATGAGCCGACATCGAGGTGCCAAACACCGCCGTCGATATGAACTCTTGGGCGGTATCAGCCTGTTATCCCCGGAGTACCTTTTATCCGTTGAGCGAT
>NZ_LZHH01000099.1 GCF_001690595.1 Gilliamella sp. Choc5-1 | reverse complement strand
TATCTTTTAATGAAGAACAAGCATTAGAAGCCTTAAAAAAACACCCAGAAATCGAAAAATTGTTCAGGGAAACATTCCCATTTATCGATCTTTAATCATTTTATCCATCAGCTTATATCGCTACTATAAGAAGAATGGTTAGGATGTTCGCTAGGATGATAAGCAGAAAAGAGTTATCTACTTTTCTGCTTTTTTATGCAAACTTAAAAATACAGTATTATGGCATTACAGGCAACCGCCTGACCTTTTTTAGTGACAAACACTTTGACTATAACCGCTTTGGTAATCTGATTGTCGAAAAGCGCGGAAAATAGAATGCAACTGGTTCCATCAAAACAACATTTAAAAACAGGCCATATAGGTGGCGAAGCATTATCTAAGGGGAAATAAATATGTTAGGATTAGTAAAAGGCAATGATCAAACTATTGGTTTTGTATATGATTGTTTATTATCTGGTGTTATCAATATGGATGAGGTCAATCGTTGGGCAGAAAAGGTCATTGGCGAAAATGAAGTAAGTGATTTACCCGATTATATTTTTGATTTGATTGATTTTAAAGGAATAGTTACTGAGTTAGAACGCTTGCTCGGATTTTTTCCTTGTTGGAAGTGCACAAAAGAGCAAGATAGGGCTGTTTATGGCCTAGCAGTAAAAAGAGGGGAAAAATTGTCTCAAGACGATGTATCTTTTAATGAAGAACAAGCATTAGAAGCCTTAAAAAAACACCCAGAAATCGAAAAATTGTTCAGGGAAACATTCCCATTTATCGATCTTTAATCATTTTATCCATCAGCTTATATCGCTACTACAAGAAGAATGGTTAGGATGTTCGCTAGGATGATAAGCAGAAAAGAGTCATCTACTTTTCTGCTTTTTTATGCAAACTTAAAAATACAGTATTATGGCATTACAGGCAACCGCCTGACCTTTTTGATTGACAAACACTTTGAGTATGACCGCTTTGGTAATCTGATTGTCGAAAAGCGCGGCAAAGACCACCGTCTAGTCACCCACTATGAGTACGACTGCCGGCATCGGTTAATCAAAGTGATTAAGCCGACAGGGCTAATTATCACCTATACTTATGATGCCTTTAATCGACGTACCAGTAAAACCGTGGATGGTAAAACCACCGAATTTTTGTATTCGTCTCATCCATGAGACTCACCCTTGCAAGGCCAACGCTAAAGCGTTGTTCAAATTTGTTCCAGACAAATTTGTGGCAAGACCATAAATTAATTGCAGAATGTGCCGATAACGATAAATTCTGGCGAAGTTATATTTATGAACCCGATAGCCATCGACCCCTTGCCCAAATCCTTGGAAAAGCAGGACAGTCAGAAAAGTTAAAAACCTACTGGTATCAAAATAACTACTTAGGCACTCCTCATCGCCTTACAGACAGCCTTGGCGACACTGTCTATGAATGC
>NZ_LZHH01000098.1 GCF_001690595.1 Gilliamella sp. Choc5-1 | reverse complement strand
CATACGCAGCTGTTTAAGCTCTTTACGCAACGCGATTAGCTCTTGTTCTTGTGGACTGCGATTATCTTTTGTTTTAAATGAGCCACTTTGGCTTGATTGCGTTATCCAACGGTCCAATGCTGATGGCGTCAAATCATATTCTGCAACGATTTCACTACGTGATTTACCATGTTGATAAAGACTGACCATTTGGTGTTTAAAATCATCTGTGAATGTTCGTCTTTTGCGTTTAATCTTATTCATATTTGTTCCTTTTTTAGTTGTGATAAGTTTACCTTACCCCTTAAAAAAGTTGTATGAATTAGTGTAGCCGATCCAATCAAAGAATACGAATAAAAAAGATTTGGTCTAGCATAGCTGATAGCTTGCGACGGCATTATTATTGCATCACTACGCTTAGTTCGATTATTGCTACCATTTGCTGCCTGCAATTGCCACGAATATGACAATAGCGGCAGTGCCAGTAATGCAATTTTTGCCAATGATTTTAGTGATGATTTAAACCAAAATGTCGAGGATATAAGAAAGAAAAGTGTAAAAACGTGCCTAATGGCGTTATTTGATAAGCTTAAGGCATAGGTTTGCCAGTGTTCGGTGTTTAACATGGTACTGCATCATATTTCCCTTGTCAAGTAAAGTTTTGTTTTATTTAATTTTTTATACCCGATCGATCATTAAATGATCTGTTTCGCTTTTTTCGCGTAATCGTTTGAAAACTATTTGACTAGCCTTTTTGAAAATTTTTTTAGTTTTATTAAGGGTTTTACTAATTGAGTTGTAAAAAACAGCGAATTGTTCTTTGTTATGATTAAAATAATCCGCCATAAACGCACCCGTGTTTTTTGAAATTATTTATATAATTTAAATTGTTAAATAGTTAAATATTGATTAATGACACGCTATTTCAATTAAAGTGCCTATTACTCTTTTTGATTTTTAAATCCCCAAACGGTATACACTCCTGAATATTTTTTACAAAAATAACCAGTAAAATAGACAAATAAACAGCCCCACTTGATGTGGGGCTGCTGTTATTCCGCTATTTGTTGAGAAAGGCTTTAAGGTGGCGACTTTACAACATGCACAGCTCGATGTTGAATTTGATATTGCAAGAAAAGATAGCTAAAAATTGCGTAAAGTAGGATAGTTACAAACAATCGCCGCGTTTATAAAAAATTATTTATTAAAACGTTAATATATCGTATCTTATTTGCTAATTTTTTTACGTTATTTTATCTAAATCAGCATGAAGTCTTTATTCAAAAAAATCTTGAATACAACTAAAAAAGCGATAATGGGATTTATGCTATTGTCCGTTTTGCTTGTTGTGTTAATGCGTTGGGTTAATCCTTTGGGTTCAATGCTGATGATAGAAAGAAAAATCGCTCATTGGAACATGACTCAACAACGCATATGGAAAGATTGGGATCAGATTTCTGATAACATTAAAATAGCCGTTATTGCTGCCGAAGATCAAAACTTTTCGAATCATTGGGGATTTGATTTTAAGGCGATGAATCGGGCTTTAAAACACAACCAAAATAATAAAAAAATTCGTGGTGCCAGTACAATTACTCAGCAAGTTGCCAAAAATATTTTTTTATGGTCATCGCGTAGCTGGATTCGTAAAGGGTTTGAGTCGTGGTTTACGCTTTGGATCGAGCTTACTTGGTCTAAACAGCGTATATTGGAAATTTACTTAAATAGCGTTGAATGGGATGAGGGTGTTTTTGGTATTGAAGCGGCTTCTCGTCACTATTTTAAGGTTAGTGCTAACCAATTAACGCCAACTCAAGCAAGTTTGCTAGCGGCGATTTTGCCTAATCCAAGAAAATGGAGTCCTGTTAATCCCAATAGTCATATTCAAAAAAAAGCAGAATGGATTCGTACCCAAATGAATAATTTGGGCGGTAAGTATTATTTAGATAAACTTAAATAATAGTTAGATGATTGTTTTTATAAATTCAGGCACCACTTTACTTGCTAGTCCGTAAATTTTGGTTTGAAACAGACTTTCACCTAAGCTCGGCTCTAAGTTCAGTTCAATCGTTTTTGCACTTGTTTGGTTAGCAATTTGTACAAACCCAGCGGCAGGATAGACATTGCCTGATGTGCCAATGGATATAAAATAATCCGCTTGTGAAAGGGCATCATAAATTTGTTCCATTTGTAGGGGGATTTCACCAAACCAGACTATATGTGGGCGAATGAGTTTGTTTTGTTGATAATTCACATCGTCAAAACAATTAATTATCTGTCCCGTTTTTTCATTACGGACTTTTAATAATTCACCATGCATGTGAATAATATTTTTAGATCCGGCTTGTTCGTGCAAGTTATCCACATTTTGTGTCACAATTAAGATATTATCAGTGCCTAATTTCTGTTCTAATTCAGCTAGCGCAAAGTGGGCTGCGTTCGGTTTTACGTCTGGATTTTGTAATTTACGGCGTAACATATTATAAAAATCATGTACCGCTGTTGGGTTGCGCATATAGCCTTCGTAAGTTGCTACGTCATTAACATCATAACCTTCCCATAATCCATTTTGGGCTCGAAAGGTTGATAAGCCCGATTCGGCCGAAATACCCGCGCCGGTTAGAATAACTATTTTAGGTATTGTCATAATTCATTGCACCTTTACAATTTAACTAAGGTTATTGAAAGTAAAATACTAACCAGTTATTGGCTGTATTCGGTAGTAAAAATATGCAAAGCAGGTTTGCTAAGTTTTTGGTATTGACTGTAGGCGCTTGCCACTTTTAACCGAATATCTGCTTTTGATTCGCCATTTAACCAACCGTTAATCATTGCGTGCACACTATATGCTTCGGGCGCCATACGGTGCAAAGTTAAAATAAGTGGAGTAATACCTAGGCGCGATAGTGGTGGCGTAAAGTATTGTTGGCTTTTGCAAGCAAATGCTGCCGCATAACGTGATTTTTGTTTTTCTTGTTGCTCTTTTGATAATGTTTCCCAACGCCAGCTATCGGGTAAGTATTTTTTCCATGACCATTCCATTAGTGAATCATGGCCTATATAGACAACTAGATCTGCACTTCCCCCAGCCATTACCATTTTATTATTTAATTTAAACGCTTTTGCCTTTTTGCCTGCTGAATAATCAATAAAATCATCAACAGTATCGTTAATATATTTGCCATTATACGCCTGTGCAATTAGATAAACATCTTTGTCTTGGTGTTTGTAAATTATTTCTTCTAATATTATTCCTGATTTGGGACGATTAATTTGCACAACTTGCCACTCTTTTTGTTTAGCAAAATAGGTTTTAAAGCCATAAGCTGCTCCCCAGTAAAGGTTGTTTTTGGGATCTTGACCGTTACCTATCGCCTTTGGAACTGGTGCTATCTTTTGATATTTGTTATCACATAGTGCCACCAAAACATGAATCACTTTGAGATCGGCAAAGCAGGGCAAGGAAAGTATGAAATAAATAATCGCTACAAGCCATAACTGTATTTTTCTTTTCTTCATTTGAGATTGTTACCTTAACTGTCATATTTATAACTATATTATTTTTATATAGACTTTATAACATATATATTCAGTTATTTAGCAAAAAAACAGTTAAAATTGTTGATTATCAATATCAATAATCCTGTAGTGAATTTACTTATTAATGTTTATTGTTGATGAGTTAACGAGCTGCAGCTCGTAAAGCTGTATAAGCTGAGTTGCATTCTCTTTTGGTCGATTCTGGATGCTTTCGTAGTTGTTCTTTGAAGATCTCAATACTGGCTTCTAAATTTTTTTCAGAATCAGATGGAATTTTGGATTGTGCTTGTAATTCATTTATTAGAGTTAGATATTTATCACATTCGACTGAACCTGTAGATATGCTTACGGTACTCTTTTTGTCGTTTTTATTACAAGCAAAAAGACAAAAAGAGACCAAAATAAATAATATACACGCTGTAAATTTTTTTAACATTTTAAATCCCCCTATAAAACTAACACACAAATTCGGCTGTTGAATTTATTTAAATGATAAAAAAGCCTTACTTTTTAAAGTAAGGCTTAGGAAGTTAATATTAATAAAAAATTATGCTTCGATAGCAACTCTTAACTTTTTCATTGCGTTTTTTTCAAGTTGGCGAATACGTTCAGCCGAAACGCTATATTTGTCAGCTAAAACCTGTAATGTTGATTTGCTTTCATCAGGATCCAACCAACGCGCTTTAATTATATCTTGGCTACGTTCGTCTAGTTGTGATAGTGCGTCATGTAGTTTATCTGTCGCATCATTTTCCCAATTGTCATTTTCAATTGATTTGGAAAAATTAGAGTTGTCATCTTCTAAGTATAGGGCCGGTGCAACAATTGAATTGTCATCGTCGTCGCTGTCAATATCAAACGACATATCTTGTGCAGACATGCGTGATTCCATTTCAAGTACGTCTTTACGGCTTACACCTAATTCATCAGCAACCATATCCACTTCAGCACTACTAAACCATCCTAAACATTGTTTAGTCTTTCTTAGATTAAAAAATAACTTTCTTTGTGCTTTAGTTGTTGCAACTTTAACAATACGCCAGTTTTTTAATACATATTCGTGAATTTCAGCTTTTATCCAATGTACAGCAAATGAGACTAAACGAACACCCATTTCAGGGTTAAAACGTCGTACTGCTTTCATTAACCCAATGTTGCCTTCTTGAATTAAGTCTGCTTGTGGCAAACCATAACCTGAGTAACCGCGAGCAATATGTGCCACAAATCGTAAATGAGATAAAATTAACTGGCGAGCAGCATCAACATCATCATGATAATAAAGTTTTTCACCCAATGATTTTTCTTCTTCTGCTGTTAACATTGGATAGGTGTTAATAATGCGAAGGTATGATTCTATATTTCCTTGTGGGATTAAAGCACCTACTTGCATTTTTAAATCAGTACTCATTTAACTCCCCCTTAAATTAAGTAATTTTGTCACATCATTAATTAAATGTAACAATTAAAAACGTTAAACTAACGTTCATTTATTAATTAGACTAGTAAACTATAAATTAGTTCATACTTTTTATTTTAAATTAATAAGTATTCACTTAAGCTCTGTAACTATTAAATTTGATTTATATTTTAGTTAATTACGGAAAAATAACTAGGTAATTCGTGTTATTTTTAAATATTTTTTTGTCGCAATAAGTGATGAAAACCATCCTATAATCATAGTAATAAGTATAATTAATATACTTTCATCCCACAATAAGCCTTCAAGATGAATCATTGTTCCAAAAATATCAGAAACATTCAATATAATTGATTCTATTTGAAAAATAAATATTTCCGATAATAACAACGAAACAACTGAGCTAACTAAACCAATAAAAATACCACTATATAAAAAAGGGCGTAAAATAAATCCTTCCGTTGCACCAATTAATTGCATTACAACAATAGTTTGCTTTCTAGCAAAAATATTTAGACGAATACTATTACCAATTACAAGTGATACAGCAATAATCATAAATACCGAAATGATCCATACAACAGATTTAATCATGTTGGTTAACGCGGTTAATCGAGTAAACCAACTATCATCTAACTTTATATCATCTATACCATCAAGTTTAAGTAATTCCGTTTGTAATTGATGCAATATAACTGTTTTTTTTGCTTCTTCTTTAGGCATAACAATAGCTACGGCTGGTAGTGGGTTTTCGTCTAATAAATCCAATGCATTACTAAATCCAGACCATGTTTTAAATTCTTCTATTGTTCTTTCTCGAGAAAGATAATCAATTTGATCGACTTCAGGATAAGATTTAAGTTTAACAATCAATTCAGCTGTTTGTTCGTGGGTTAAATCTTTATTAATATAAATAGTTAAATTAGGCGTTGGATACCATTGTTTTGCTGTTTGATTAGCATTTTTCCAAAGAAGGTAACTAATAGTTGGCAAAGTAATTGAAATAGCAATAACAAAAATGGTTAATAAAGAGGCAAAAATATGTTGAGAAAAATCATTAAAAGTATTACGCCAAGCATAACCAATTTGTCTTTTCCAACGAGAAAAAAAACTATTATTGTCTTTTTTCTTTAATTTTGTCGGTTTATTATTAGCGTAATTCATTAACTTCTAACCTCTAAAAGCCCTTGATTTAAATGCAGTATTCGATGGTGTCTGCGGCGAATAAGCCCCATATTATGAGTCGCCATCAAAACCGTTACACCTGCTTGGTTAAATTCTTCAAAAAGCTTTAAGATATCTTTAGATAGCTTATCATCTAAATTACCCGTAGGTTCATCAGCAAGTAAAACACTAGGACGATTAACAATTGCTCGTGCTATACCAACTCGTTGCTGTTCTCCTCCTGATAACTGTATTGGATAAAATTTCATTTTATTTAATAATCCAACTTTATCCAATGATGCCGAAACGCGCCTGCGAATTTCTTCTGCTGATTTACCTAAAATGATTAATGGAATTGCAACATTATCATAAACAGTATGATCCATTAATAACTGATGATCTTGAAAAATCATCCCAATCGTGCGACGTAAAAAAGGCATTTCGTGCTTACTTAATCCTGAAACATCAATACCATTTAATAAAACTTTTCCATCATTAGCTTTTTCTAAACCACAAATCAACCGCATTAAAGTACTTTTACCAGCACCAGAATGCCCTGTTAAAAATGCCATTTCTCCCGGTAATAAGGTAAAGTTTATATTTTGTAATGCCGATTTCCCGCCAGAATAAACTTTACTTACGCGTTCAAATTGAATCATGATTTATCTCTATTCATCTGCTTGATCAAACAAAGCATTAATAAAATCATCGGCAACAAAAGGTCTTAAATCATCAATTTTTTCACCTACTCCAATATAACGTATAGGAATACTAAACTGATCTGCAATACTAAAAATAATTCCGCCTTTTGCAGTACCATCTAGTTTCGTTAATGTCATGCCTGTAACACCAATAGCTTCATTAAAAAGCTTGGTTTGACTAATTGCATTTTGACCTGTGCCTGCATCAATTGTTAACATAATTTCATGCGGTGCCGTTTCGTCTTGCTTTTTAATGACTCGTACTATCTTCTTGAGCTCGTCCATTAAATGAGATTTGTTTTGTAAACGACCAGCAGTATCAGCAATTAATACGTCTATTTTCTTGGCTTTTGCTGCCTGTATTGCGTCAAAGATGACAGATGCTGAATCAGCGTTAGTATGTTGTGCAATTACAGGAATGTTATTACGCTCTCCCCAGACTTGTAACTGCTCAACAGCCGCTGCACGAAAGGTATCACCAGCGGCAAGCATAACAGATTTGCCTTGTTGTTGAAATTGACGGGCTAATTTGCCAATTGTCGTTGTTTTGCCTACACCATTAACACCAACCATCAAAATAACAAAAGGTTTGTGGCTATTAATATCAAGAGGCTTATCGACACCACTTAAAATTGAGTTCATTTCTTGCTTTAAAAGCTCATGTAATGCATCAGCATCTTTCAGTTCTTTTCTTGAAGCTTGTTTTGTTAAACTATCTATAATTTTTTGTGTTGTATCAAAGCCTACATCAGCAATAAGCAATTGTTCTTCTAGCTCTTCAAATAGCGCTTGATCAATCTTTTTGCCTTTAAATAAACTAAGAAAACCAGATCCAATATTTTGTTTGGTCTTAAAAAGACCTTTTTTTAACCGAGAGAAAAATCCTTCTTTTTTTTGTTCAAACATAAATAATTTACCCAAAGATCATTTCTAATGATCATTCTATCTTATTTTAGAATAAAGCCCAATGCATTCAATAAAAGAGACTAATATTATTTTTTCAAATCTTTTGTTAAAAATAAATATCTTGAGTTGTGATATATCGCCAATCATTTAATGGCAACTGATGAGTAAATAAATTATATTTTCCAATTTGAACTCTCACCAATCTTAAACAAGGAAAACCAACTGCAGCACACATTCGTCTAACTTGTCGGTTTTTTCCTTCCGAGATTGTAATACTTACCCATGAAGTAGGTACGGTTTTGCGTTCTCTAATAGGAGGGATTCTTTCCCATAGTTCTTTTGGATCATCAAGAAAATTTACTATAGCTGGCGCTGTGTGAAATTCTTTTAATTGTACGCCTTTTCTTAGTTTATTTATAGCTTGTTGATTGATAATACCTTCAACTTGTACCCAATAAGTTTTAGGTAATTTAAATTTCGGTGAGCTGATTTTGGATTGCAATTTTCCATTATTTGTTAATAATAATAACCCTTCACTATCGGTATCCAAACGTCCTGCAGGATAAAAATTAGGTAATTGTATAAAATCTTTTAATGTCTGATATTTTTCATGCGGTGAAAATTGAGTTATGACATTAAATGGTTTATTGAAAGCTATTAAAGTATTCATTTACCAATCTATATTAATCAATTAAAACCCTGAAAGCAAAAAAGCCCAGCATTGCTGCTGGGCTCGTGTATTTAAAAGTCTGGCGGCACCCTACTCTCACATGGGTAATACCCACACTACCATCGGCACTACGGCGTTTCACTTCTGAGTTCGGCATGGGGTCAGGTGGGACCACCGCGCTATTACCGCCAGACATATTCTGTCTTCTCTTTCTCAACTGATGTCCATTATCTCATATCGACATCAATCGCTCAATTCGGAACAAACTGTTTTATCAATCCTTCTTCGTTTATCGATGCTTTTCTACGCTATCAATAACTCCTGCGTAACCCAAAACAACTCCGAGTTGTAAGGTTAAGACTCTCGGTTCATTAGTATCAGTTAGCTCAATGTATCACTACACTTACACACCTGACCTATCTACGTCTTAGTCTCAAACGGACCTTACTGAATCTCTTCAGGGAAAACTCATCTCAAGGCTAGTTTCGTGCTTAGATGCTTTCAGCACTTATCTATTCCGCACGTAGCTACCGGGCAATGCAATTGGCATCACAACCCGTACACCAGCGGTGCGTTCACTTCGGTCCTCTCGTACTAGAAGCAAACCCTCTCAATTTTCCTACGCCCATGGCAGATAGGGACCGAACTGTCTCACGACGTTCTAAACCCAGCTCGCGTACCACTTTAAACGGCGAACAGCCGTACCCTTGGGACCTACTTCAGCCCCAGGATGTGATGAGCCGACATCGAGGTGCCAAACACCGCCGTCGATATGAACTCTTGGGCGGTATCAGCCTGTTATCCCCGGAGTACCTTTTATCCGTTGAGCGATGGCCCTTCCATTCAGAACCACCGGATCACTATGACCTACTTTCGTACCTGCTCGAGCCGTCACTCTCGCAGTCAAGCTAGCTTTTGCCATTGCACTAACCTCCTGATGTCCGACCAGGATTAGCTAACCTTCGTGCTCCTCCGTTACTCTTTGGGAGGAGACCGCCCCAGTCAAACTACCCACCAGACAGTGTCCCTTACCTCGATTCAGAAGTATAGGTTAGAACATCAAACATTAAAGGGTGGTATTTCAAGGTCGACTCCACACACACTGGCGTGCATGCTTCTTTGCCTCCCACCTATCCTACACATTAAGGCTCAATGTTCACTGTCAAGCTATAGTAAAGGTTCACGGGGTCTTTCCGTCTTGCCACGGGTACACCGCATCTTCACGGCAAATTCAATTTCACTGAGTCTCGGGTGGAGACAGCCTGGCCATCATTACGCCATTCGTGCAGGTCGGAACTTACCCGACAAGGAATTTCGCTACCTTAGGACCGTTATAGTTACGGCCGCCGTTTACTGGGGCTTCGATCAGGAGCTTCTGCATAAGCATAACCCCATCAATTAACCTTCCAGCACCGGGCAGGCGTCACACCGTATACGTCCACTTTCGTGTTTGCACAGTGCTGTGTTTTTATTAAACAGTTGCAGCCAGCTGGTATCTTCGACTGATTTCACCTACGTCCGCATGGGATTTCAATTACACATCAGCGTGCCTTCTCCCGAAGTTACGGCACCATTTTGCCTAGTTCCTTCACCCGAGTTCTCTCAAGCGCCTTAGTATTCTCTACCTGACCACCTGTGTCGGTTTCGGGTACGATTAACTATAACCTGAAGCTTAGAGGATTTTCCTGGAAGCAGGGCATCAATTACTTCACTGCCTTAGCAGCTCGTCATCACGCCTCAGAGTCTTAGTGACCGGATTTGCCTAATCACACCCCTACACGCTTAACCCACCATCCAATAGGTGGTAAACCTAGCCTTCTTCGTCCCCCCATCGCAGTTATAGCCAGTACGGGAATATTAACCCGTTTCCCATCAGATACGCCCTTCGGCCTCTCCTTAGGGGTCGACTCACCCTGCCCCGATTAACGTTGGACAGGAACCCTTGGTCTTCCGGCGAGCGGGCTTTTCACCCGCTTTATCGTTACTTATGTCAGCATTCGCACTTCTGATACCTCCAGCATGCCTCACAACACACCTTCTACGGCTTACAGAACGCTCCCCTACCCAATACACTTGCGTGCACTGCCGCAGCTTCGGTGCATAGTTTTAGCCCCGTTACATCTTCCGTGCAGGCCGACTCAACTAGTGAGCTATTACGCTTTCTTTAAATGATGGCTGCTTCTAAGCCAACATCCTAGCTGTCTAAGCCTTCCCACTTCGTTTCCCACTTAACTATGACTTTGGGACCTTAGCTGGCGGTCTGGGTTGTTTCCCTCTTCACGACGAACGTTAGCACCCGCCGTGTGTCTCCCATGATTCAACTTGTCAGTATTCGGAGTTTGCATCGGGTTGGTAAGCCGGGATGGCCCCCTAGCCGAAACAGTGCTCTACCCCCAACAGTCATTCATGAGGCGCTACCTAAATAGCTTTCGGGGAGAACCAGCTATCTCCCGGTTTGATTGGCCTTTCACCCCCAGCCACAGGTCATCCGCTAATTTTTCAACATTAGTCGGTTCGGTCCTCCAGTTAGTGTTAACCAACCTTCAACCTGCCCATGGCTAGATCACCGGGTTTCGGGTCTATACCCTGCAACTTAACGCACAGTTAATACTCGGTTTCCCTTCGGCTCCCCTATTCGGTTAACCTCGCTACAGAATATAAGTCGCTGACCCATTATACAAAAGGTACGCAGTCACTATCACCCAACGGTAACAGCTCCCACTGATTGTACGTACACGGTTTCAGGGTCTATTTCACTCCCCTCCCGGGGTTCTTTTCGCCTTTCCCTCACGGTACTAGTTCACTATCGGTCAATCAGGAGTATTTAGCCTTGGAGGATGGTCCCCCCTTCTTCAGACAGGATATCACGTGTCCCGCCCTACTCTATAAGCTTCCACATATCACACCTTCGTGTACGGGACTTTCACCCTCTATCGTGCGACTTTCCAGACGCTTCCACTAATACGATATGCTACCCGCTTGGGCTCCTCCCCTTTCGCTCGCCGCTACTCAGGGAATCTCGGTTGATTTCTTTTCCTCGGGGTACTTAGATGTTTCAGTTCTCCCGGTTCGCCTCATCTAACTATGAATTCATTAGATGATAGTGTAGTTTCCTACACTGGGTTTCCCCATTCGGACATCGACGGCTATTACGCTTTTTATCAGCTTACCGTCGCTTTTCGCAGATTAACACGTCCTTCTTCGCCTCTGATTGCCTAGGCATCCACCGTGTACGCTTAATTTCTTAACCTTACAACTCACAGTTGTCTTGGTTTTAATTACGCTTTCTTCTCTTTCTTACTTCCAGTCGCCTATATCTATATATCGCTTCCTTCCGTAAAAACGAGAACTCGTTTCTTTCAGCTTGTTCCTAATTGTTAAAGAGCTTTATCTTTCTATTCACT
>NZ_LZHH01000097.1 GCF_001690595.1 Gilliamella sp. Choc5-1 | reverse complement strand
TCCGCCACTCGTCATCAAGTGCAAGCACTCATGTTACCGTTCGACTTGCATGTGTTAAGCCTGCCGCCAGCGTTCAATCTGAGCCATGATCAAACTCTTCAATTTAAAGTTTGATGCTCGATAACTGTCTCTGACATATTCAAATGAATCTTCAGTGTCACTTATCAAGACTTAATTTTTTTAGTCCGTAGACTTTAATCTTTTGTCTCGCAAGTGCCCACACAGATTGTCTGTTTCTTCTTTTTAAAGAGCTGACAGCTTCTATTTAACCCAACATTTCGTTGTTTTACTTCGCTGTCTCAAGGGTTGCATATACTACGCTAACCTTTTTTATTCGTCAAGATCTTTTTTGAAAATTTTTTACCTTGCCTACCGACCTTATTCACCGCCTGCTTGTCGCTGACTGCGCGTCAGTGGGTGCGCATTATAGGACCTTAAAAAAATCATGCAAGCGATTATTGCAATTTTATTTCTGTTTGTGCTTTTTTTGCACATGCTGTATTGAAAATAAACTAATTCTATACAAATTTTCTTTTTATTATTTATTATGTCATGTTTGTTTCAGTCTAACTTTTTAGTTTAAGATGGATTTTTCATATGCCTTTTACTTTCGCACATCCTGCAATTGTTTTGCCTTTTCATAAAAGACCTAAATTTTTTTCCATGACAACCTTAATTATAGGTAGCATGTCCCCTGACTTTGAATATTTTCTTAGAATGAAAATAAAAAGTGATATGAGCCATACTTTACTTGGTATTTTTTATTTTGATCTGCCAATAACATTAATTGTTGCTTTTATCTTTCACTCCATTATTCGTAATGAATTAATCAAAAATTTGCCTCATTTCCTTTATAAACGATTTGCTCATTATCTAGCTTTGAATTGGAATCAATATTGCTTGCATCATTGGTTTATTATCTTAACATCTGCACTAATAGGCATATTGTCACATATTGGTTGGGACAGTTTTACTCACTTAACTGGCTTTTTTGTAAAACACCTTCCTTTTTTACAACAACCAATTTCACTAAAAAATACAGATATTCCTATCTACCAATTACTACAACATGGAAGCACTTTGGTAGGAATGAGTTTAATATGCATCTTTATTCTTAGATTACCAATCATAATTGATAAGAAAAATACGATTAGTTTTCTATATTGGGGATTAGTGATGATGATCGTTATAAGTTGTTTTTCTCTTTTTTTCACCAAGACCATTCATACTTTTGGCCAAAATGTAGTGAACTTTATTAATGCACTATTTTTGGGATTAATATTAGCACCACCTATCATGAGAATTATACGGCGTTTATTTTAAACGCCGTATTAGGATAGTATTGTTTTAGAAAGTTATGATTCTTCTTTTATTTTATTGGGTAAATCAGCCAAACTATCAATAACCCAATCAGCTTGTGCTAATGCTTCTTCTGTTATGGTATCGCCCGTTTTTACTAACACAGTTTTTTTAACGCCAGCTTTTTTACCCGACAATAAGTCAGACACTCTATCCCCGACCATATAAGAATTAGCAATATCAATTTTTAGTTCTTTAGCTGCTGTTTGAATCATACCTGGACTTGGTTTGCGGCATTCACAGTTATCAATTAGCGGATCATGAGGACAATAATAGACACCATCTAAATCAACACCACGATCTTGTAATGACCAATCCATCCATTCAGTCAATGTATGAAATTGTTCTTCAATAAATATATTTCTGGCAATCCCCGATTGATTGGTTGTAATAACTAATAAAAAGCCCATTTTCTTGAGCTGTTGCATCGCCTCAATAACACCATCAATAAAATGGAATTTATCAATTGTATGTACATAATTATAATCTATATTAATAGTACCATCTCGATCTAAAAAAATAGCTGGCTTCATATTTACTTTTTTTCCTTTTAATTTTAGATATGATTCTAATTCATATAGCATATTATTGATTGACTTAGATGTCTAGACGTCTTAATATTCATTTATTCATCTTTTGTTTTTATATATTATGATACAACTACAACATATTTCGAAAACATTTGAGCATAATAAAACCCCAATTTATGCTTTAAAAGACATCAATATCCATGTTCCCCAAGGGAAAATTTACGGTGTTATTGGCAAATCAGGGGCTGGGAAAAGCACACTTATTCGATGCATTAACCTACTAGAAAAGCCGACTAGTGGGAAGATCTTCTTTGATAATCAAGAGATCACTAATCTATCTAATAGAAAATTAATTGAAATACGCCGAAAGATTAGTATGATTTTTCAACATTTTAATCTACTTTCCTCGCGCACTGTTTTTGATAATATCGCTTTTCCACTAGAACTTAATAAAACCCCTAAAGCCAAAATCAAGCAAAAGGTCAACGAGCTTATTGAATTAGTTGGATTGACTGAAAAGGCAAATGTGTACCCTGCTAATTTATCAGGTGGGCAAAAACAGCGCGTTGCTATTGCGAGAGCTTTGGCTAGTGACCCCAAAGTATTGTTATGTGATGAAGCTACCAGTGCGCTTGATCCTGAAACAACACGTTCAATTTTGTCATTACTAAAAGATATTAACCAAAAATTAGGACTAACAATTTTATTAATTACTCATGAAATGGATGTAGTAAAACAGATTTGTGACCAAATAGCTGTTATAAGTGACGGCAAACTAGTTGAACAGTCATCAGTTGGCGAAATGTTTTCTCATGCTAAAACCGATATAGCAAGACAATTTATACAATCAACTTTACACCTAAATATCCCTGACGATTATTTAGCAAGATTATCACAAGAACCAAAAGAAGGCCTTAATCCTTTAGTTCGTTTAGAATTTACGGGAGTTTCGGTTGATTTACCTTTGTTATCACAAATCGCTAAAGAATTCGAAATTGATAGTAACATTATCAGTGCACAAATGGATTATGCCGGAGGAGTAAAATTTGGCTTAATGTTAGCGGAAATGAAAGGGAAACAAAAAAGTATGGCATCAGCAATTCAATTCTTAGAAAAAAATAATACTAAAGTAGAGGTGCTCGGCTATGTTTGATTTTATTCCTTCATTTAAACCTTTCGAAGCATTATTTCGATACTTAGCTCAATATAATTTTTGGAACGATTTTGTTGTTTTTTGTTCATCTTTTAATGGTTTTAATGAAGCTATGTTATTTAAAATGGCTCAAGCAACAGATGAAACCATTTATATGGTCATTATGTCTGGATTTTGGGGCTCTATTATTGGCTTACCAATAGGCATATTACTTTATACAACAAGAAAAGGACAAATTCTAGATTGTTACGTAGCAAATAGTGTACTTTCACTTATTACTAATATATTTCGTTCAATACCGTTTATTATATTAATTGTCTGGATTATTCCTTTTACTACTTTCTTTATAGGAACTTTTATTGGCAAACAGGCAGCTATCGTACCATTAAGTATTGGAGTATCGCCATTAATTGCCCGCATGATTGAAAATGCTTTATTAGAAGTACCAAAGGGATTAATTGAAGCGGCTCGCTCCATGGGGGCAACACCGCTACAAATTATTTACAAAGTTTTGTTACCAGAGTCATTACCTGTGATTGTAAATAGTATGACAATTACTTTAATCACCTTAACAGGGTATATTGCCATGGCCGGCGCTGTCGGTGCAGGAGGTCTTGGCCAGCTCGCCATTCAATATGGCTATAATGGCTATAAGCCTGCTATAATGAATACAGTTTTAATTATACTAATTATTATTGTCTTTATTATTCAATTTATTGGCAATAGTATTGTTAAACGCACTACTCATCATTAATTTTGGAGAATCTTATGTCAATCAAAAAGTTCGCACTTATCACCACATTAGTGAGTGCATTTTTTTTAACGGGTTGTGACAATAATAAACAATCAGTTGCAACAGATAACAAACCAGCAGATAAAACCCAATCTAGCACACTTAAAGTTGGTGTTATTTCAGGGCCAGAACAAGAAGTAGCTGAAGTTGCGAAACAACAAGCAAAAGATCTTTATAATTTAGATATTGAACTCGTTATTTTTAATGATTATGTTACACCAAACCAAGCATTGAATGATGGTTTAATTGATATAAATGCTTTCCAACACAAGCCGTATTTAGATGAACAAATCAAAGAACGCGGTTATAAATTATCTATAGTTGGTAACTCATTTGTTTATCCTATTGCTAGTTATTCCAAAAAACTTAAACCTATTACTCAATCAGAAGAAACAGGTGAAGGCGTAAAAGTAACTTCACCGCGTGGTGAAACATTTTTTATTGCGGCCAATTCAACGATTGCTATTCCTAATGATCCGACAAATTTAGGTCGAGCATTACTATTATTACAGCACGAAGGAATGATTACGGTTGATAAAGCAAAAGGTCTATTACCAACAGTTCTTGATATTACTAGCAATCCTTACAACTATAAGATTATTGAACTTGAAGCACCAATGTTGCCACGTTCGCTAGATGATGCTCAAGTTGATCTTGCAATCATCAATAATGCATTTGCAGGACAAGTAAACTTAACACCAAGTAAAGATGGAATTTTTGTTGAAGATAAAGACTCACCATATGTCAATATCATCGTTGCGCACGAAAATAACAAAGATGATGAAAACGTCAAAAACTTTGTTAAATCTTACCAAACTGAAGCTGTAGCTGAAAAAGCAAACCAAATCTTTAATGGCGGTGCGATTCGTGGTTGGTAATAATAAATAACAACGATTTATTTACCTTAATATCGTCGGCTTAGGTCGGCGATATTAGCTTTTTCTCACATAGAAATAACAAGTTGTAGAATAAATTCAATCAAATATGGATTATGACATATCAAATTGACCCCATCGGCATTATCCGCTCCCCCTATAGTGAAAAATTTGCTGTTCCAAGACAGCCAAATTTAGTTAGCGCAGGGAAAGGGGAACTTCATTTGCTAGCTCCTTATAACGATCCTACTAGTATTAAAGGATTAGAACAGTTTTCACACTTGTGGTTATTATTTTTATTTCACCATATCGATCCAGAAAAATGGAGACTAACTGTCCGCCCACCGCGTTTAGGTGGCAATAAAACAATGGGCGTATTTGCTAGCCGATCACCATTTAGACCTAATCATATTGGTCTTTCAGCTGTTGAATTAAAAGATATCATCATTGAAAACAAACAAATCATTTTGAAATTAGGTAGCCTTGATTTAATCGATGGTACACCAATTATTGATATAAAACCTTATCTACCTTATTGTGACAGTCATCCTAACGCCTTTGCAGGATATGCGCAATCTACTCCCGATGAAAAATTAACTGTTGAATTTTCACAAAAAGCACAATTAGTATTAGATTTACAAAAACAGAACTATCCTCAACTTACTGAACTAATTACACAAGTGATATCTCAAGATCCAAGACCTGCGTACAAACAAAATAATAATAGTGAACAAACCTATGGAATCACACTTTATCATTTCAATATAAAATGGAAGATCGCCAATAATCACGCCATTATTGAGCATATTTATGGAAAAGATATAGACGGTAAGTAGAATTTTTAATTAGAGTGTAGGAAAACGCCAAGCTGTTTACACTTGATGATTAAAATAATTCGCTAAAAACTCATAAGGCGTTTTCCCTGAAATCGCTTTATAAGCGTTTAACGGTATTATAAAAATGAATAAAGCGTTTAAACTTTTGTTTTCACGCTTTTAAGTCGCTAAATATTTGCTGATCATCTCACGCCTCAACTCAAAGTTCGTATTACGCTTTTGGTTTTTCTATTGGTTTGTCGGCTAGTAATTTTTATCGATTTTTGTTTGAGATGCTAGTTATTACTCAGTTTATCTAACCTAATAATTTATTTAAATAAATAAAGACAGGATCATTTTGTCAAAAAGTTTCAGGAGCGTACTACGTTTATGTATAAAGACCTTAAAAATCAAATAGATATTATAAAGCAAATATTCTCTAGTTTGCTGTTTCGTTTGATTTTTAAGTAACGGTAAACCTTTGCTATTAACCTGTCGTATTTCGCTCAGATAGGTTTTGTTATCGCCTTTAGCTTGCTTTTTCAATTTATCTTTAATTGATTTTTATATTTTATATCATATAGTTAAAAAAATAATTGATGATTTTATAACATTCATTTTTACTACTTTAAGGGGTAAAAAAGGGATAAAAACTTTAATTGAGCTTTATTTAGCACGTGATAAGAGGTTTGGCTACAGACCATAAAGCGTTTAGCCAAATTAGTGGATCGGCTACACTAATTCATACAACTTTTTTAAGGGGTAAGGTAAACTTATCACAACTAAAAAAGGAACAAATATGAATAAGATTAAACGCAAAAGACGAACATTCACAGATGATTTTAAACACCAAATGGTCAGTCTTTATCAACATGGTAAATCACGTAGTGAAATCGTTGCCGAATATGATTTGACACCATCAGCTTTGGACCGTTGGATAACGCAATCAAGCCAAAGTGGCTCATTTAAAACAAAAGATAATCGCAGTCCACAAGAACAAGAGCTAATCGCGTTGCGTAAAGAGCTTAAACAACTCCGCATGGAAAACGATATTTTAAAGCAAGCAGCACTGATAATAGGGCGAAAATCGCTATCCTAAAAGCAAATCGACATCGTTATAGCATAACAAAGCTATGTCAATATTTAGGATTATCAAGATATTATGCTTATTATCAGTGTAAATTGAATAGACAAAAATCAGTAGGGCTTTATGCCGATAAAATCGTGACGCTATTTAATCAGAGCTATCAGTCTTATGGTACAAGACGAATTCGTTTTGATTTACAAAAAGAGAATATTTGGGTGTCACGCCGTTACATT
>NZ_LZHH01000096.1 GCF_001690595.1 Gilliamella sp. Choc5-1 | reverse complement strand
TTTCTTGTTTTTTGTTTGATTTATATTAACTTTAATCTCACCTTTAATGTTTGTAGCTTGCTTACGAGTATGTCCTAACTTTACCTCTTTTTTATCATCCGCTAATGACATGACATCGATTTGTGAGTTTGTCTTATTAATTAAGTTTTCACTACCATAAATAGAAGAAAGCAACTTCGTTGCCTGCTCATTTGTTGTATCGGTCGATAAATCACCTAATAAATTAGTATTTACGTTAGCCGTCATTGATAAACTTTGATCAATCTCAATATCACTATGTTGTGCTACATCAAGCAATGCACAATGCATTTGCTCTTGTGGTGCGTTATTAAAAGGATAAATGGCAATAAAAGACATGTTGGCATCGTTGTCATTATCTTCATGTGTTTCATCTTTGCCATTTAGTTTAGTATTAAATAGTTGCTTATCTTGCTCTATTTGGTTTTCGCTAAGTTGCAATAATTGCTGAAAACTATCATTATCGTTAGCCATACCATCGGTTTCAACAAGTTCTGATTGACGAGAAGCGGTAAGGTTTAAATCATTAATCAGATTAATATTCATTTAATATTCTCCTTGCTAATTGTAATTGTGCAAATTCATCTGTCAGTTTTTGTTGTAAACGATTTTGCTGTCGTAAATATTGGTTATGCTGTTTGCTTAGTAATGTGGTATAAGTATTTACATTTTTTTGTGATTGATTAAGGTTTTTTATAATTTGCTTTTGTTTGATATTTAACGATAACAACAATTTTTTTTGTTGCTCAATTCCTTGCTCAATAGAGGCAATAAATAATGTAAAGTTGTTTAACTCATTGCCTTTTATCCCCTCAGATAAGGCATTATTTAATTTTTGTTGATATTCAACATAATAATCCGTTAAAACATTAAGTTGTGATTGTGCATTTTGTTGATTTTCATTCGCTTTTTTTAGCTTCATTAAATTATCGTCGACCGACTTTTGTGCCAGTTTTTTTAATGTAGTAAAAGCTATTTTTGATGAATGTTTATTCACAGCACACTACTCCTAACCAGTTAATTGCGGTGCCACAATGTCCGCCAATTGTTGATAGGCATCTTGATAACTACAGTGTTCGTAAATACCTTGTTGTAAAAATTTTTGCATTGCAGGATATAGCGTTATTGCTTTGTCTAATAAGGGATCGGTACCTGCTACATAAGCACCAACATTAATTAAATCACGGTTTCGTTGAAAGCTTGAAAAAAGTTGCTTAAATAATCGTGATTTTTTTTCGTCTTCCGGTGCAGTTAGGTCGGTCATAACTCGGCTAATTGAGGCTTCAATATCAATAGCTGGATAGTGCCCTGATTCGGCAAGTGCTCGAGATAAGACAATATGCCCATCTAAAATTGCTCGCGCAGAATCAGCAATGGGATCTTGTTGATCATCACCTTCAGTTAATACTGTATAAAAGGCAGTAATTGCGCCTTTACCGCTTTCGTCATTACCAGCTCTTTCAACTAGTGCGGGTAATTTTGCAAATACTGAAGGTGGATATCCTTTAGTCGCAGGAGGCTCGCCAATGGCTAAGGCAATTTCACGTTGTGCCATGGCATAACGTGTTAATGAGTCCATAATCAATAAAACGTTAAATCCTTGATCACGAAAACTTTCAGCAATTTTAGTGGCATAGGCCGCACCTTGTAAGCGCAATAAGGGCGAAACATCAGCGGGGGCAGCAACCACAACCGCTCGTGCTAACCCTTCTTCACCCAATATGTTTTCGATAAAATCTTTTACTTCTCGTCCACGTTCACCAATCAAACCAACAACAATGATATCGGCTTGAGTGTAACGTGCCATCATACCAAGCAAAACACTTTTACCCACACCTGAACCTGCAAATAATCCCATTCGTTGCCCTTGTCCTACGGTCAGTAACGCATTTATGGCTCTTACGCCAACGTCTAATACTTGATGGATTGGCGTTCGTTGTAATGGATTAAGTGATTTACTTGCTAACCCTGCATGCTCAATATGTTCAGGTAAGGGTTTGCCATCTAACGGCTTACCCATGGCATCCACCACTCTACCTAATAACCCCATACCGACAGGCAATACTTTATGGCTAAAGTGTGTTAGATCATATTGTTTAGTATAAACTCGTGCACCTAATAAAATGCCATCCGTTGATTCAAAGGGCATTAAATAAAGTGTTTGATCTTTAAAGCCAACTACTTCGCACTCAACAGGCTCAATCCGTCCTTCTGTTTGTCGTTCAACTAAGCAATTAGATCCTAAAGGTAATTTTAATCCAACCGCTTCAAGGACTAATCCCGACGCTTTAACTAAGCGTCCATATTGACGAATTAAAGATAGAGACTCAAGTCGCTGTGTCGCTTGGATAATTTTATCTGACCATAAAGACGAATGTTTCACGTTAATGATTATCCCTTTTTACACAGTCAGACATGATTTGCCAATGATTATTGATACTTGTATCAATTTCATTGGTGTCAGTAAAAATTTTGCATTCCCCTATTTCAATATTGGGATCGGCAATAAGCTGCCACTGATGTTGCTGGTTTTCTTCATTAAGCATAGGTTCTAACCACTGCAAATCAGTAGGGTTAAGATGTAACGATATAGGTTCTGATAAAATTGGACACTGCTCAACTAATGTTTGTATGGTATGAGTTAACTGTTTTTGTTTTACCTTACCAATACTACCAACTGTTTTTTGTGCAGCAATTAATGCCAAATCAAATAATTTAGGTACAATTAATTCATCAATATCGTTAATTGATTGCTGAAAATTATGTGCTAAATTAGTTATAGCATGAACTGTTTTTTGCTTTTCATCATTCAGTTGCTGCTGAATCTGCTCTCGTCCTTCTTGTTGTCCAAGAAGAAATCCTTGTTCATAACCTGCTTTTTTTCCTTCGTCAAAACCCGCCTCTCGGCCTAAATTAAATCCCTCTTGATAGGCTTGTATTTCTACTTCCTGCTTTAATTGTTCCAATGTTTGTTGGATAACCATGGAATCTGAACTTTCGGTATTAAGTTCTGATTCTGGCTCTGGTTCAACCTCAAGATCAGGCTGTAACACATTAACTTCGGTTTGTTCTATCTCTTCGTTTTCAATTACATTTGATAGCGAGCAGGTAACTAAGTCCTGAAAGTCTAGTGGTTGCCAGTCTAATTTATCGGATTGATTATACGTATTCATCATCACCACTAGTTAAGATCATTTCGCCACTTTCAGCTAATCGACGCGCAATAACCAAAATTTTCTTCTGTTCGGTTTCAACTTGTGATAAGCGTACTGGAGGTCTGTTTTCAAGATCTTCGCGTAAAATTGATGCTGCACGTTGTGACATGTTGCTTAGTAGTTTGTCACGCAATGCTATTGACGCACCTTTTAAGGCTATGATGAGTACTTCATTATCGACCTCTTTGAGTAGACGTTGGATACTTCTATCATCCACTTCAACAAGATTTTCAAATAAGAACATTTCATCAATAATTTTCTGTGCAAGCTCACCATCATAATCACGTAATGAGTTGATAACTTGCTCTTCTTGCTGCGATTTCATTAAGTTAATAATTTCAGCCGCTGTACGGATTCCGCCCATATTATTCAGTTTAATATTTTGACCATGTAATAACGTTGATAACGATGCTGATAACACTTTAAGTGCTGATGGCTCAACACCACCAAACGTGGCTATTCGCAACATAACATCATTACGCAACTCATCATCAAATAGATTTAAAATTTCGGCCGCTAAATCACGATTTAAATGCACTAATATTGTCGCAATAATTTGTGGGTGCTCTTTTTTAACAAGATCAACCGCTCTTGCGGCATCAACAAAGTTCAGCATTTCAAGGCCATCGGTTTCTTCTTCACGATCGGTATTTAATAGATCATCAAGTAAACGTTCGGTTTTTTCAGTACCTATAGATTTTTCAAGTATTGTACGCAAGTATCCATCAGTATCTGTATTTAACACAGCACAATCATCAAGCGTTGCTTGGCTTTCATTAAGTATACTTTTCAACTGTTCTTGAGAAAGTTGAGGCAATGACATCATTGCACTACTAATTTGTTGTACTTCTTTCGAACTTAAATACTGCATCACTTTTGCAGCCAGCTCTTCGCCTAATATCATTAATACGGTGGCAGCTTTTTGAGATTCACTTAAACTCATTATTCTGTGTCCTCCTTATTCATCCAGCCTCGAATTATCAATGCCATAACACGAGGGTCTTTTTCGACAACTTTACGGATGTATTGCTGTTGTTGCATGTTATCTTCAAATATTTTCTGCTGCTGTTTACTGTGCGCTTTATAATCTAATTTTTCCTCAGTAACAGTTGATGCTTCAGCCGCTTTATCGCTAAGAATTAGATATTGTCGCTGTACTTTTATCCATAGTGAACGCAATACTTTTCGCCAAATTAACCAAATGATTAAAATATAAATCAGATACTTACCAATATTTTTAACAGTTTGATAAAACTCATTAGTTTTCCAAAATGTAAGACCGTTATCTTCATCTAATTGTTGATCTGTGAATTTTAAGTTGGCTACAGTGAGCGAATCACCTCGCAAATCTGAAAACCCCATCGCTTGGCGAGCTAACAATTCAATATTTTTAAGTTCATCATTATCTAGCTTTACCCATTGCTGAGTACTTTCTGGCTCCTGACTATCATCTGATTCCGATTTGCTGTCACTGGGTTCGGGTGTGACAAATTTATAATTAACTAAAACGGCAACAGATAAGCGTTTAATTCTTCCTTCAGGTATTTGACTATGTATAACTTGTCGATTTACTTCAAAGTTGACAGTATTATTTGATTGCAGATTGTAAGATTGCTGTTTATCTGTTTTTTCAGTCGATGCGGTTTTTGTTTCATCTGCATCAATCGGCGCACTAGAAGTTGGCACAGGTTGGTTAGATAGAGCACCTGGCACTCCGCCTATACCATAACTATTAGCTGACTGTTGGTTTTCCATTTGTTGCTTACTACGAATTGTTTGATTCGCAATATCACTATTAGGATCATAAGTTTCTGATGTTGATTCTTGTCGGCTAAAATCTACATCAGCATTAACTTGTACTTTAACATTATTTTTACCTAAAATAGGCGTAATAATTTTTTCTACTCGTTGGCGAATACTTTCTTCAATCCGCTCACTAAATTCAAGCTGAGCTACATTTGTGTTTCTATCTCGGTAACCTTCACCAGTTAGCAAATGACCATGTTGATCGATAATAGTGACTTTATCTGCCTGTAATTCAGGAATACTACTTGAAATTAAATGAATAATGGCATCGATTTGACCTTGTGATAAGGTTCGACCTGGTAGTAACGTTAATGCGACAGAAGCTGATGGGGATTTTCGCTCACGAACAAATAACGACGGTTTGGGCATTGCTAAATGCACTCTAGCATCATCTATGCTACTGATAATCGATATTGTTCTGGATAATTCGCCTTCTAATGCGCGTTGGTAATTTATTTGTTCATTGAATTGACTCATACCAAAATTTTCTTTGTC
This sequence comes from Gilliamella sp. Choc5-1, assembly GCF_001690595.1. Taxonomy (GTDB): domain Bacteria; phylum Pseudomonadota; class Gammaproteobacteria; order Enterobacterales; family Orbaceae; genus Gilliamella; species Gilliamella apicola_M. The sequence goes on along the minus strand of NZ_LZHH01000096.1, from coordinate 14,335 downwards.
GAGCAGTTCAAAACCAATCGATCCGCCTTTAGGCAATCCTTGCTGTGCAATTCGTAAACGCGTGTCGTAAACTTTGTCTTGTGGAATTAAGATTGTCGAACCAGAGGCAGAAAATCGATAAGAGATATTCATCTTATCAAGTTGGCTAATAATTTCGCCACCATCTTTATCACTTAAATTACTGAATAAAACACTATACGATTCATCTTTAACCCATAAATAGATCAAACTAATAATAGCTATTATAATGACACCAACAATTAACAATGCCATTTTTGTGTTTTGTTTTAACTGATTTAAAAAAGGCAACTTATTTAATATTGACTCACCTTTATTATTGACTGTTTGACTAGTCATAGACACCCTAATTCTAAACTATTTAGATTAACTCGGTGTTATTATCCATGTATTTAAAAAATTCAATGGCAAGAAAAGCGCACAGTTTTCCCCTTACTTAAACCATTTGATTTTTTATTTTTATGTTAAATTTAACATCACTTTGACAGAATAAACAAAACAAATAACCATCAAAATGAATACAATCAATATGTTAAATTCAATTGAGCTGACAAATTTAAATGAATCAGTCTATATTACTGCAAAAGAACACGTTGCTGACAAAAAAAGCTTTGGTTCCGAGCTAAAAACAGCTTTAGATAAAATCAGCCAACTGCAAATACAAGCAAATCAACAAGCTAAAGCTTTTGAGATGGGGGATACTAATATTTCGCTGAACGAGGTAATGGTTAGCATGCAAAAATCATCAGTATCATTGCAGTTTGGCATTCAAGTGCGCAATAAGCTGGTTGCTGCTTATCAAGAAATTATGAATATGAATGTTTAATTAATAACAGCGAATATAATACTCATCCCTTAGTTTTTGTATTTTCTTTCTACAGATAATAACTGTTAATTCTAATCTAAATACGATAATCAACTTATCGCTCGTTTCAAATTTACAACAAGCTCCGCTCATGTTTTTGATGCTTGTTGTATTACTAAATATGTTATTTTCTTTATCAACTGATTGGTCAAAAGACCTCACGATTTTTGCTTTACTTTTAAAAAAAATAACAACATACTGCCATTATTCAATAAAATAATAAACAATACATGAAGGATTTAAAGTGATAACATTAAAAAAAGCTAATATGTCCTTGAATGAAAAACATATCGATTTCCCAACATTAGGGCTACTTACTGTTCTTACTACGCTTGACGGATTTGATATAAAAGATGCAATATATTGTCAGGAAAAGCTTGTTATTTCTGCTTATTTTTATCATAAAAACGAAATGAGTTATAATGTCATATATATCGTTATAGATCTGGATAAAAAAAGTATTCATTATTATCATGAGTTAGATGGAATCCTACCTCAGTTCTTTGTAAGCCCTACAGGTAAGAATTATGTATCTATTACTGTGTACCATCCAGATAAAGACTTAGATATTATATTACCATTATTTGATAGAGAGAATCTTACCTATCCAAAACCCAAGAGACCTATTGTGGGTAATTTTATGGGAATATGTCATAATTTTTCTATTTTCCATAATGTTGATATTTTTTCAGATACAAAACCAGATAAATTGATTGCTGTTGAATTTAAAAATGATGATATAAAAAAAACCTATACCAATAAAATTCCGTTTCCCAAAGATAACACATTATTTATTGATTCTTTGAATAATCAAATCCATCTAATTGCTTATGTTGACAATGTTTGGTTACATCGTCAAATTGATGAAATGGGTAGGGAGTTACAGTCAAGAAATATAAACATAGGAAAACGTTTCTCTCTAATTTGCGTATTGAATTTAAGTTTTACTTACACATCAAATATTTTAGGTATTGATGAAAAAGGTAAATTTTATTTGATTAATGTTTCACCTGAAGGAAAAATAGAACAGGCTCTATTGTTTGATATAGAAAGGCAAATTTATTTTATTTGGGAACCAATAAAAATTGCTGCAGAAACGTTTGTTATCCGATTCACTAATGAAATCGGTAATGGTTGGATTACAATTCAAAATAATCAGGTGATCGAAGCCTTTTCTCAAGAAACCGTAGGTTGCTATATAAACTTGCACACAAAAGAAGTTTTTAAATTATCTACAAAAAAATTAATTATCAGTGATATAGTCAAAATTAAAGATCATAATTATACTGTTGTTTTTTATGGAGAAGAAGAAAGACATACAAATAACAAAGAATTAATTATTTTAAATCGCAATATTGATTAAGGCTGTTTAACGGAATGCTTGGTTGGTTCCTATCGATGAATAAGATTCAAACAAAGCATCCACAAACTTACATTAAACAGGCAATTTTTTGATAGCTACCGATTTTAGTTTGATAATCGGCATGCTTACCGATCAACTCTCTAAGCTGAGAATGACGGGTAATCATTAATTGGGTTAACTGCTGCTGATAGCTAAGTATATTTTTGATATACATTCGAATCAGGTCTTGATGTTGCAATGGCATGTTTTCAATTTTCGAAAAATCATCAACCAACATAATACCTTTCGATAATTGAAGGTATTTCGCCTGCCAACTCAACAATAAATCCCAGTTTTCATTCTGTGCATTAATTAACATTTGTTCAACAACATAGTTGAATTGTTCGTATTGTTCTAATAAATTATTTCCTTGCATAATCATCCTTTTTTACTTAGCAATCTCACGCCACGACTCAGCAATATTGTTAAGTAAATCGAAACAAGTCTGTAATTTTTCTTGATCATTATGCAAATTAGCCAATAACAATTGTTGGCTAATATAGTGATATAAACGTTCTAAATTTTCAGCAATTTCACCGCCTTTTTCTAAATCTAGACAGCTTTTAAGACCATTATCAACAATATTAATCGCTTTAGAAATTGCGTTACCTTTACCAACAATATTACCTTTTTGAATATATAAGCTAGCCAATTTAATTGCATTAAGTGCTCCATCAAATAATAAAACAATCAATTGATGGGGGGATGCTTGGCTAATACGCGTTTCTAAATTCACTTGCTCGTAAGCATGAGAGCCCATTTTATACATTACTATTCTCTATTTTTTTAAATTTGCCATCATATCAAATTGAGTTGTTAAATAATTACTCATGCTATCTAACTCGTTAATTAAAATATCTAATTTGGTAAATTGCACCCGATAACGCTCAATAGTTTGTTCAATAGAATTGCTCACTTGTTCATGGCGTTTATCTAATGACTTTAATGTTGCATTCAAACCATTAGTTGCTGAATCAATCATACCATCACTATCAATAAACCCACTGACTTTAGCAAAAACTTCATTTGCAATTCCTGTGTTTTTACCGTCACCAGTAAACAGTGTTGCGACTGCATCACTGTTTTCACTTAATGCTTTTTTTAAAGCATTTTCATTAATAGTTAACGTACCATTCTTGTCCATATTAATACCTATTTGGGCTAATACCGAAAACTCGCCGGATTGTCCTTTAGAAAATATCGAACGAATGCTTTGATCTATATTACGCAATGTTGCATCCCCAACAAGCGGACCATTACTGCTATTTAATTCCTTGGAATTTTTTTCTTCAGCGGTAAACTGGGTTAATGTTGATATCGTGGACTGTAACTGATTAAATGCCTCTACCCACTCTTTAATTGCCTCTTCGGCTTTTTCATCGTCTGCGGTTATTGCCAAATTTTGGCTTGTTGTTGTGGTCGCTTTTAATGTAATATCAACACCCGCAACCACGTCTTTGACAGTATTAGAGCCACTTGTTATCGCAATACCATTAAACGAAAATTTAGCATCTTGCGCTTTTGAAACTTCAGTCATATGGCTATTGTTTGGCTGATTAATATCAAACCCAATAACTTCATTTAGTTTTTCATCATCAGATGAAATAGCAGTAATGCTTTGTGATTCACCTGTTTCTTTCGAAGTAATAGATAATTGATAACTACCATCTCCAGAGCGAACAACCGCAGCATTCATTGTTGACGAGCTTGTTTTTCCATTTTCATCAACAAATTGAGCATTATTAATGGCGTTGGCGATTGCTTCTAATGAGGTTTCATCTTTAGATAACGTTACATTAAGTTTATCGCCATTTGCTTGTTCAATAGTAATCGTTCGTGTTTCATTATCATTACCTAATTGTGTTGCTTTATCATTGATCGCTGATGTTGCAACACCGTGAGAAGTCGCTAATTGATCAACAGTAACAGCATAATTACCTAATGCCGCTTTACTATTTACTTTTACTGAAAAGTAATCATTATTACCCGTTGTTGTTCGGCTTTGAAACAATTCTTTTTTTTGCAGTTTTGCTGTTGCTGAATTAAATGTAGTTAATGCACTTTTTAATTTACCAAAACCACTAATTTTGGCATTAATCGCCTTTTGTTGCGTAGTGATTGGCACTAGCCGTGTTTTTTCTGCTGCTTCTAATTGATTTAAAATTTCGCCAAGATCAATTCCTGAACCAATCCCTAATGCACTCATTGCCATGATTTAATCCGCCTATAACAATTATTTAATAACTGTTATATCGGCTGTTTTTTCTAAAAATTTAGCATCAAATCAATATTTATTTAATAAAGAACAAACCACTTATTTTTATGGATAAAAAACCACCATTAAAAATTTATTTATAAAAAAATAACATTATGATTTTTTTGTTAATATTAAAGATGTTAGAAATAATTTGCCTATTTTAAAAAAAGATAAATGTTAAAAAAACTAAAGTTCCTTATTTTATTACCGATAAGTTATATATCAGCAAAGATATTGAATAAAACCTCAATATATCGTTGATTTAATTATTTATATTAATGGAGATAAAAATGGCACAAGTAATTAATACTAATACAATGTCTTTAATGGCAAGAAACAACCTTAATAACTCTCAAAGCGTTCTTGGTACAGCAATTGAGCGTCTTTCTTCTGGTATGCGTATTAATAGCGCAAAAGATGATGCGGCAGGTCAAGCAATTGCTAACCGTTTTTCATCAAACATCAAAGGATTAACACAAGCTGCTCGTAATGCAAATGATGGCATTTCACTTGCACAAACTACTGAAGGTGCATTAAACGAAATCAACAACAACGTACAACGTATTCGTGAATTAACTGTTCAAGCGGCAAATGGCACCAACTCTGAAAGTGATTTAGTTTCAATTCAAAATGAAATTGATCAACGTTTAGATGAAATTGATCGTGTTTCAAAACAAACTGATTTCAATGGTTCTAAAGTATTATCTGAAGATAAAACACTAAAAATCCAAGTAGGTGCAAACGACGGTGAAACCATTGAAATCAATTTGAAAAAAATTGATAGCACAGAGCTTGGCTTAGACGGATTCAAGGTTTCTAATACACCAACAGTAGATCCATTAAAAACTATTGATGAAGCATTATCAAAAATCGATGCATTACGAGGACAACTTGGTGCGGTACAAAACCGTTTCGAATCAACAGTAACAAACATCAACAATACTGTAAATAACTTAAGTTCTGCTCGTAGCCGAATTGAAGATGCAGATTATGCAACTGAAGTATCAAACATGACTCGTGGTCAAATTTTACAACAAGCAGGTACATCAGTATTAGCACAAGCTAACCAAGTACCACAATCTGTACTGTCTTTATTACAGTAATTCTGATCATTCATTTTTGGTCATTCTAACTTTATCATATAGTCATAACGGTGTTTTTATCATACCGTTATGACTAATATTTATAATTAGCTATTTTTTATCCCTTTATTCTGCCCATTAAATTTATCAACTATCGTCATAATACTATTAAGCATTTTTTTAACATTGGTTCAAAAATGGATAATAGCTTATATAACTCGCATGGCGTAATAAACCAAATCGATTGGAAACAGTATATTCATTTAGTTCGTAATGAAGCTTTAAAACTAGCTGTTCGTTTACCTACAACGGTTGAACTTGATGATTTATTACAAGTTGGCTATATCGGTTTATTAGACACAATAAAGCGTTATGACAAATCGCAAGGAAACACCTTTGCGACTTTTGCTATACCAAGAATCAAAGGTGCAATGCTTGATGAGTTACGTAATCGTGATTGGTTACCAAGGAAAACTCGAAAACAGATTAAAGATGTCACAACCGCAATAAATGAGTTAGAACAAAAGCTAGGTACACCCCCTAACGATGAGCAAATTGCCCAATATTTAAAATTATCAATTAGTGAATATCGAAAAATATTATTAGATTCAAACTGTAGTCAAATATGCTCATATGATGAAATCCATAAAAAACTTGGCGATAACATTGATGCCATTATTGAAAATGAAGAAGATAATAACCCTTTTTTAGCCATAATAGATGAAGAAATTCGTAACACCGTTATTCAGCAAATAGAAAACTTGCCCCAGAAAGAAAAGCTCGTTTTATCGCTTTATTACCAAGAAGATCTCAATTTAAAAGAGATTGGTAAAGTCTTGAATATTAGTGAATCAAGAGTAAGCCAATTACATAGTCAAGCAATAAAAAGAATACAAAGTAAAGTCAGTTTTTAGTAAAAATAAAAAAATAAATTAAATAAAACGTAATTAATCGAAAACAAATTGAAATTATTTTTTTATTGACCTTTTACATTTAAAAATGTAACTTTATGCGTGAAAAAAAATTGTTATGTTTTATTTTTACTAATTATTCGTTTTTTTACGCGAACAAATTTAATACAAATTGGTGACTAAATTGGGAAATATACTAGATGAGGATATTCTTAAATGTATACATCATTTAAATTTATCAACTCTACTGTTAAGCCAGCGAATGCTTGAAAAAGATAAAGTAATGGCAATGTATCGATTAGGTATTGATGAAGAAACAGCAGACATACTGAGTAATTTAAGTACCTCTCAAATGCTGGTTTTATCAGAAACCAATCAATTAACATTTCAGCTACGGTTTGAAAACGCAGAAATGATCAAAAAACTTACAGAAGAATCCCGCGTTAGAGATATAAAGCAGATGCATACAGGGATTCTTTTATCAAGTTTGTTATTAGATTCAATGAATAAGTAGCTAAGGAATAAAAATGACAGGTACAAGTATTATTCAAAAATATCAGGAAACCGAACTCGCCATCAAATTAATTTCCCTTGGCGGTAGGATTCAAATGTTAGAAAGTGAAACTAATTTAAGCCGAAATAAACTTATCAAGCTTTATAAAGAGATTCAAGGTTGTCCTCCTCCTAAAGGCTTATTACCTTTTTCAACCTCGTGGTTTATGACATGGGAACCGAATATCCATGCTAGTATTTTTTATAACGCTTATGCTTTTTTAGTTAAACATGGCCTAAAATCAGGCATTCAAACTATTTTAAAAGCTTATCAGCTTTATTTAGAACAATGCCAATTTTTAAATAAAGATGAACCTGTTTTAGGGTTAACTCGAGCTTGGATTCTGGTCAAATTTGTTGAAAAAAATATCATGCAACAATCATGTTGCACTGCATGCCAAGGCCTTTTTATTACACATGCCTACCACCCTGAAAACACGTTTACCTGCAGTTTATGTCAACCGCCATCAAGAGCAGATAAAAACAAAAAGACACAAAAAGAGAATAACGAAAAGTGTCTGAAAGTATTATCAAAACCAAGTTATTTCAATTCATCAATTGCCAAACAGATACCTGCTTAAATAAATATCAAAGCAACTCAACTGTTATTTTATGGAGAAAAAAGAAAGTCAATGCTAATAATTATAGGGTATATTGTCGTCATTGCCTCGGCACTCGTTGGTTACGTGCTTAGTGGTGGCTATTTAGCTGTGCTGTTTCAACCACTGGAATTATTAATTATTGGTGGTGCTGCAATTGGTGCTTTTATTGTCAGTAATGAACAAAAAACGATAAAAGCAACACTCAAATCGCTAGGGTCATTATTTAAAACATCTAAATATAATAAAAACCTGTATCTAACACTGATCAATTTTATGTACACCATTTTAACTAAAATCCGCCAAAATGGGGGGTTATCAATTGAAGCAGATATTGATAATCCGCATGAAAGCGAATTGTTTAAACAATACCCACTTATTTTATCTAACCCTAGAATATGCGATTTTATCACCGATTATTTACGACTTATGATCAGTGGCAATATGGACGTTTTTGAAATCGAAACACTAATGAGTGAAGAGATCGAAACATTTGTTCATGAACTAGAAAAACCAGTTGATGCTATTTCAAGTATTGGTGATGGATTACCCGCATTTGGGATTGTTGCAGCAGTAATGGGGGTTATTAATACACTTGCACAAGCAGACAGGCCAGCAAGTGAGCTTGGCGAGCTTATTGCACATGCGATGGTCGGTACTTTTTTAGGGATCTTACTTGCTTATGGATTTGTTTCTCCATTAGCCGCTTTATTGAAACAAAGAAACGCCGACGTAGTCAAAATATTAGAATGTACAAAAACCATACTAATTGCCGGCATGCATGATTATTCACCACAAATTTGTATCGAATTTGGGCGAAAAACAATCTTTTCTCATGAAAGACCGTCATTTTTTGAATTAGAAAAATATATTCAAGAAATTAAAGATAAAAATATCAATAAAAATAACGAGTAATGAAAGATAAATCTATAAGAATAATTGTTAAAAAAAAATCAGGACATGGTGGTGGGCATCATGGTGGTTCATGGAAAATTGCCTATGCCGATTTTATGACCGCAATGATGGCACTGTTTTTAGTCATGTGGTTAATTTCAACATCAACACCACAAGAGTTAAAAGGCATTGCGGAATACTTTAGAACACCCTTAATTCTTGGCTACAATGGTGGAAAAAACATTAGCGACAGCGAAAGCCCTATTCCTGGCGGTGGTGATGATGTGACTCAACAGCTTGGTGAAGAAAAAAATGATGCTTTGTCACAGAATGAATTTGAAAAAAAACAACTTGAAAAAATACAGATGATTGAAGCGGCACGAAAAATTTATGATATTTTCGATCTTGATGAAAAATTAAAAAAATTAGCGCCTAATCTTATTATTGAATTAACTGAAATGGGGTTACGAATTCAAATCTTAGCCTCTGACGATAAACCAATGTTTGATGTAGGTAGTGCTACAATTGATCCTAATATGCAAGAAATTCTGAGAACTTTAGCACCGATTATCAATTCATTACCCAATAAAATCACTTTATCAGGTCATACTGATGAACGGCAATATTCAACAGGCGATCGAGGGTATAGCAACTGGGAATTATCAGCCGATAGAGCCAATTCATCAAGAAGAGAGCTTATTGCTGGCGGTTTAGATTCAAGCAAAATTACTCGTATTATTGCCCTAGCCGATACAGTAAGTTTAAACAATCCAAACTACAGTAAAGATGCCAACCGTCGTATTAGCATCTTAATTTTAAATAAAACCGCGCAAGAATATATTGAGGCCGAAAACAACATGACAGGTATTGATTTTTTAAAACAAACCCAATCCATTAGCGAGCAATAATCAAAAGATAAACCATCCATGGCATTATCTAAAAAATAATTAAAGTTTTGGTAACTTGCGCCGATATAAAAGGTAACCTGTTCGTTTAATAATAATATTATTAACTGAAACCATAAATTTAGGAGTTTTTATGACAAATTCATTGATGAATACTGGTATTAGTGGATTAAATGCTGCACAAAATATGCTTAATGTAATAAGCAATAATATTAGTAATGCCCATACCACAGGTTACAATCGTCAACAGCAAATTTTACGTCAAGCAAATGGAACTCAACATAGTTTTGGTTTTGTGGGTAATGGTGTTTCGGTTTCATCGGTGAACCGTGCCTTTAACAACTTTGTGGTTGGACAACTGCGTCAATCACAATCGCAAAGCGGTTCAATTAAAGCTTATTATAATGAATTATCAAAAGTCGATAATCTATTGGCAGAAAATGACAATAGTATTTCATCACAACTCAACAACCTTTTTGCAAGTTTAAATAAACTGGCTTCAAATGCAGGTGATGCATCGACAAAACAAACAGTGATAAGTGATTTGGCATCGTTAACTAGCCAATTTAATAAGACAGAAAAAAACTTAAAAAATCAAATCGCTAATATTAATACTGAATTAAGCAGTAATGTAGATAAAATCAACACCTATACTCAGCAAATTGCTGATCTCAATCAAAAAATATCACAACTACAATCAGTGGGTAACGGACTTGAACCCAACGCATTACTTGATCAACGTGATCAACTTGTTAATGAACTGAGTGAAATCATTGGTATTACCGTTACTGAGCAAAATGGACAATATAACTTATCCTTAGCCAATGGTCTAAATTTAGTTCAAGGTTCTTCTATAAATTTATTATCAGTTCAACCTTCAGCAGACGATCCCACGTTAAATACAATTATTTATACGCATCATTCAGGCGCAACACAAGAATTAACGAGTCAGAACATCACATCAGGCTCATTAAATGGTCTGTTAACCTTTCGTGAAGGTCCTTTAACCGATGCACGTAATCAATTAGGTTTAATTGCTCTCAATTTAGCTGAACGCTTTAACGAAGTGCATATGTCGGGTATTGATATTAATGGTAATCAAGGCGAAAAATTATTTAATTACAACCACCCTAGTTGTATCACCAATACTAAAAATCAAGGTAATGCCACGGCTAAAATCGAGTTTACATCGTTTACAGATGTAAAAGCATCTGATTACAAAATAGAATTTAATGGCAAAGATTGGGTTGTTACAAGATTATCCGATCATCAACAAATAACCCCAAAAATTGAAGGGGATAAATTGCTCTTTGATGGTCTGTCTATTGAAATAAGCGGTAACGCTGTAAGTGGTGACTCTTTTATGATTAAACCCGTGGCAGATATTGCTTCGTCATTAGAACTGTTGGTTAAAGATGTCAATAAACTAGCAACAGGATTTGATGACGAAGAAAATGGCGCAGGCGATAATCGTAATGTCGCTAAATTATTAGAAATCCAACATGAAAAACTTGTCAATGGTACAACAACCTTAAAAAGCGCTTATACAACCTTAGTGAGTTACATTGGTAGCGAAACTCAAACAGCTAAAGTTTCATCCCAATCAACGCAAAATATAACTCAACAAATTTATGAGCAAAATCAATCAATATCTGGGGTCAATCTTGAAGAAGAATATATCTCAATGCAAGTTTATATGCAGTACTACCAAGCGAATGCAAAAGTGATTGATGCGGCAACAACACTATTTGATACCATTTTAAGTTTAACTAAATGATAAAAGGATAAAAAATGCGCCTTAGTACAAACTCACTTTATCAAAAAAATACACAAAGTATTTTAAATACTAACAGCAAATGGCAAAAATCCGGTTTACATCTAGCAACAGGAAAAAAAATTTTAACGCCTTCAGATGATCCTATGGGGGCAGCACAGTCATTAATATTAAAACAAGCGCAAGCTCAAAATGAACAATTTCAAGCTACGCGCGAAAGTACTGAAAAAACACTAAGTCGCCAAGATACGCTTTTGTCGGAAATCAACACCGTCATTCAATCAATTCAAGAAACCTTAGTTTATGCCGCTAATGAAACATTAAATGAAGAAAATAGGCTAGATATTGCCAATAAATTACAAGGTTTAAAAGATCAACTATTTTCGTTAGCTAACTCAAAAGACACAAATGGTAACTACATTTTCGCTGGCAAAAAGAATGACACACCTCCTTTTATAAAAAATGAATCAGGCGAAGTCACTTATATTGGCGGAAGTACCTCTATTAATGTTTTAATTGATGATTCGAGAGAGGTATCGGCAAGTTTTACAGGTATTCAAGTATTTATGACTGATGCCAATGTCAAAAATGCCGATGGTTCACCAGCAGAAAGCAATATTTTTGCCAGTATTGATTATGCACTCGATGCATTAAAAGCAGACTTAAATTATGATGATGAAAAAAGTGTTGAAGCATTTAGAGAAGGGTTATCAAAAGCTCGCAATGGTGTCGATAATTCATTTAGCAATATTTCAACGCTTAGGGCAGAAGGTGGCTCGGTATTATCTGAAGTAAACAGACTAATCACACTAGGCAAAACATTAGATATTGAATTCCAAACACAAATTAGTCAGTTTGAAGATGTAGATTGGTATGATGCCATTTCAGAATACGCCATACTACAAGCAAATTTACAAGCTGCACAATACACCTTTATGACAATGCAAAGTATGTCACTGTTTCAAATGAAATAAGCATTGCATGCTGATTTGTGCAACGTGATCTTACCCCCCTAAAATAATTCATCCCCTATAGGAGGCTTAACGCCTCCTTTTTTGCAGAAATGCTCAATAAGTAATTCTATAGCATGCTAGATAAGCAATCAATGTAATTATATAATTAACATAAAAAAACAACCCAAAAACACTAATAAAATCAATTGGTTTTTTGAATAATTTTTATCATTATTAGCTTTGGTTCCTTTCATAGCCCAAGGTATAACCATAGGAGGTGATCGATGGGTCGGCGTAAGGCATAGGCGTAATAACTCCCATCTTCTAACGGTTCGACCACCACTTCGACCTGATCGCCATTGCGGAAAAATGCCCAGCAAAAAATGCCGTGTACGGTTCATTCGCCCTGTTTACAGCTTATGCTTATTGATATAAGCATAAACGATTACATTCTTCGTTAGACTACTTGCCTCCCGTTGAATTTAAAAAACACTTACTCCTTAATTTTTTTGTTTGAAAATGTGTTGCCATTCCATATTTATTCGTTTTCAAAAGAACTTTCCCTTATTCTAATGCTATTAGTGATTTCTCGCCAAATGACCATAAGTTGCTTTTCACTGTATTCTTGTGTTTCATCATCGGGGATTTTGTAGTACATTTCTAAACGTAATTGTGGCGTTTTATAGGTTGGGTCGGTCATATGGATCCCTAGCGAAAATACATATCCCCAATCATCGGAATAGAAGCCTTCTTCATTAAGGAGAAATTGCCCTTTTGCTATCCACTCTTCTAGCAGTAACCCATTACTCTCACGCGTCCCTTTATAGATAGTATGTCCTCGTCCCTGTGTAACATAACCTTCTGGCTTATCAAGTAATGCATTACCTTCTTTAAAATCGTTATAATCGATACTAAAATAAAAATTATTGATTGTATTATGCCAATAGATAAACCCCATATCTTTCCATTCACGATCTTCTCCTTGCATAAAACCGTGCAAAAAACAAAAACCAGGGGTGGTTGGGATAGTTAAATCATCACGAGTTTGAATTCGTTCAAACAGTTTATGTAATTCAGCTAATTTTTGTGGCACGTTATTACCATACAAGTGGGGAGAACTTTGACGATCTGCATCGTACTTTTTAGATAAGCCATTACGCGCTTTCATTTGAATTTTTAAAGTGACTTCATCCTGCCAGCGATATCCTTCCAATATTCTGGCGACATCCGGTGTACCAATACTTTCCATACGTTCAAAAATAATGCCTTGCATTTTATCGGGGTTATGGGTGTGCACTGGATACACGTGTTTTAGATAATTGCCATCAAGCGGATCAACCGGTTTAGTATTTCGCAACTCTTGCTCACGCCGAGCTATCATCTGTTTAAAAGGGGGTAAGTATTGTTGCTTTGTGGCAATGGTTATAATAGGATTACTTTGGTAATCAAAATATCCCTCTTCATTGACTTTAAATTCAATCGGTAAGTCGATTAAATAGGTGCCAATACAGCGTGTTGATGTATTTGATAGTAACGCAGCCACTGGCTGCTGCGCTTTGGGTGGTAATGTAATTGTTTGAATATTCTTGCTAAATACCTGACAACTGGTTGATACGGTTAGCGCGAATAGACCAACAATAAAACAGTAATATTTATTCGTTTTCAAAAGAACTTTCCCTTATTCTAATGCTATTAGTGATTTCTCGCCAAATGACCATAAGTTGCTTTTCACTGTATTCTTGTGTTTCATCATCGGGGATTTTGTAGTACATTTCTAAACGTAATTGTGGCGTTTTATAGGTTGGGTCGGTCATATGGATCCCTAGCGAAAATACATATCCCAAATCATCGGAATCGAAGCCTTCTTCATTAAGGAAAAATTGCCCTTTTGCTATCCACTCTTCTAGCAGTAACCCATTACTCTCACGCGTCCCTTTATAGAGAGTATGTCCTCGGCCTTGCGTAACATAACCTTCTGGCTTATCAAGTAATGCATTACCTTCTTTAAAATCGTTATAATCGATACTAAAATAGAAATCCTCTATTGTATTGTGTCTATAGGTAAATCCGATATCTTTCCATTCACGATCTTCTCCTTGCATAAAACCGTGCAAAAAACAAAA
>NZ_LZHH01000095.1 GCF_001690595.1 Gilliamella sp. Choc5-1 | reverse complement strand
TTAAGTTATAAAAAGCTAGCCAAGCAATAAAAAGCGGCAGCCTCACATTAAGTGGGGGCGATTTATTGGTTTATTTTGCCAGTTATTTTGTAAAAAATATTCAGGAGTCTATACCGTTTTAAATTCATAACAAATTGATTTAAATAAAAAAGTAAAAAGTGCCAACAACACCGTAAGGTCAATATTTCAGTTTTTTTACGCTATCAAGAAAACAGACAAATCCCCCATTTTTGTCAAAAACTTTCAGGAGTGTACTACGTTTATGTAAAAAATCCTAAAAAAATCAGACTTAAGTTATAAAAAGCTAGCCAAGCAATAAAAAGCGGCAGCCTCACATTAAGTGGGGGCGATTTATTGGTTTATTTTGCCAGTTATTTTGTAAAAAATATTCAGGAGTCTATACCGTTTTAAATTCATAACAAATTGATTTAACTAAAAAAGTAAAAAGTGCCAACAACACCGTAAGGTCAATGTTTCAGTTTTTTTACGCTATCAAGAAAACAAACAAATCCGCCATTTTTGTCAAAAACTTTCAGAAGTGTACTACGTTTATGTAAAAAATCCTAAAAAATCATGCATAAATAAACAAGGGTAACGTTATTATTATTGCTTTTTTAACCACCATTTCACCGCCAAAACAACGCGACTAAACTAACTTGAATTATTAATATTAAACAACACATCGTTAAAAATGAGTTAAATTTTGCCCTAAAATGCGCTATGATTGGTGCTGTTTAACTTATTTAGATTATCAATCAAATAACGATATTTGGTAGCTAAGCGATATTAGATAACTATATTAGATAACTATATTAGATAACTATATTAGATAACTACATTCGATAGCTATATTTAATAACTAAAAGCAATAATATTAACCATTTAAATCATAACAACAAACCAAAGGTATTCCCTTTTGTTCTAATTAAATCAATAAATAAGGAAAGGAAAAAACATGGCAAGTGCGTTAGAGCGTCTTTTAGAGCAGCTTGATGACGGGATATTGGGTCATTTAAAAAAACTGAGCCATAATCGCTATACCTTAGCTGTTGAGGGGCTAAGTTCGCCGGTGTCGGTGTTACAGGTTAAAGGCGATGAGCGGCTTAACCAGCCGTGGCATTATACCCTTGAATTTACCAGTCCCGATAAAGCCCTTGCCATTGATTCACTGCTTAACCAAAACGCCACTTTCTCATTTAATCCCTTTTTAAACCAGCCATTAACAGAAGCAATACGCTCACTAGGTGGCTTACCTGCTATCAGTGACGGGCGCATACTTCATGGGGTGGTTACCGCATTTAGTCAGCTATCGGTCAGTAAAGAGCAAGCGCATTATCAAGTTGTTTTATCATCCCGCTTAGCGTTGTTAGCCATGAAAAAACAGTGTGCCATTTTTCAAAACTAAAGCGTGGTAAGTGTAGTGGAATCGATACTGCGCAGCCATGGTTTTACCGGCATTGATTACCGCTTGGAATTAAAAGACACCTACCCGTCTCGAGAATTTATTACCCAATGGCAAGAAAGTGACCTTGAGTTCATACAACGCTTATTGGCGGATGTGGGGATTTGGTTTCGCTTTGAAACCCATGCTGAGCACAACTGTGATGTCATGGTGCTAAGTGATTATGAGCAAGGTTATGCTCAGGTTGCTGATATTGATAACAAACCACCGAGTGGCACCTTAGATGGTGGCACTGAAAGCGTTTGGGATATTCGCTTACACAGTGCCGTGGTGGCCTCATCAGTTGAGGTAAATGATTATAACTATCGAACCGCCAATACG
>NZ_LZHH01000094.1 GCF_001690595.1 Gilliamella sp. Choc5-1 | reverse complement strand
CGATAGGCAGATTGTCGGTTACCATGTTGGTCAACATAAAACAGCAGAGCTTGTTATGTCGGCATTAAGCCAAATTAAACTGCCATTATCGAAATTAGATTTATTTCATTCAGACCGAGGTAAAGAGTTTGATAATCGGTTATTAGCGGATTGTTTTAAGACATTTAATATCACGCATTCATTAAGCAAGAAAGGATGTCCTTATGATAATGCGGTAGCGGAAGCGACATTTAAAACAATTAAAACGGAATTTGTAAAAGGCCAACGTTTTAACTCAACGGCTGAGTTACAACGCGCTTTTTCGGCTTATGCTTATTGGTATAATCATAAATGATTACATTCTTCGTTAGGCTACTTGCCTCCCGTTGAATTTAAAAAACACTTACCCCTTAATTTTTTTGTTTGAAAATGTGTTGCCATTCCACAGATAATGGAAATATAGAAGAGGGGGATGGTTATAAATATTGAGGAAGAGGCTTAGTTCATTTAACGTGGAAAAATAATTATAAAAAAGCGAGTGACTATTTTGGTATTGATTTTGTTGATCAACCCGATAAAGCAGCTGAACTTGATTATGCTGTACCAATCATGATTTGGGGAATGATGAAAGGGATTTTTACTGGTGGTAAATTGCCAGGGTATATCTATAAAAGTCATATTGATTACAAAGCAGCAAGAGCAGTAATAAATGAAAGTGATAGTGCTGATAATATAGCCTTTTTTGCGAGGCTATTTGAATCAATCCTTCGAGAGACGTCAAATTTAACTGAGGAATTTTAGAATGAGAAAAATAATATTATTGATATTAGTGATGATAATCAGTGCAGTTTGTTCAGCAGAAGAATCTTGCTTAACTAAAAAAAGCATCACAAATCAAAAATTTAATATTAACTCTAAGTCTTATAAGTTTATATCTTACTTTTGTGAAAATAAAAATAGTGATGAAGATGATTTTTTTTCGGAGTCAGGAATACTAGAAGTACATGCAAAAAATTTCAATAAATCATATAAAAATGTAATTGGAATATGGGGCATGCTGAATATTAGATTGGATTCATGGAATAATAAGTCTGCATTTAATTACATTATGCCGGCTGCCGAAACTACTGAAGCCAATATACCTATTATGATTAAAAATAATGAGTTAATGGTTCAATGTGTATATATCAACCAAAGATTAAAAAATTTTATGGAAGCCAAATATTCTTATTGTGGCGATAAAAAAATTATCGAAGATGGATTTGGTAAAGAAGGGTTTGAAGATTTATTTCCTGAGTTTTACTTATACAGTATCTACAATAATATATACTTTCCAGAAAGTAACGAATATTTATCTCATAAAAAATTTGATGCTTTTATTGGTAAAATAGATGATATCAGTTTTTATCGACGTTATTCATCACTTGATGATTATTCTTCAAATAAATTTACAGTTGTTATGGTGAATAAGGAAAAAGAATACCATTTTAAAGAATCAGAAATTTACCAGCGAATGGTGGGTAAAACCAGTTCAGAGGGTTTTATTGGTTTAGATATTATTGATGCAAAAGGGAATACTACTTTTTATGATAAACAGCGCTTATTAGAACTACTAAATAAATCTACTCTAAAACCCAATATCACGTCTTATATTCAACAAGAAAGAATCAATCTTTATAGTAACCCCAATGAAAATGAGCCAACAAGTATGTATTTAGTACAAAACGATTTTGTCAAAATTCTGGATGTCATTTGGGATAAAGACCAATATTCTAATGTCTGGTTTAAGGTAAGCTATAGTAGTAAAAAGCACGGAGAAATAATAAAATGGATTAGAGGGTATGCTTTTAATCCTTGGAGTTACGGTGAAGGGTGATGATTACAAATATTGTAAGAAACCTTCAGGTTTTAAGAGCTTCAAATAAAACTAAACGTAAAGTTCTCGTTGAGTTAGGATTTATTACATCACCGAAAGATGCAAAAGCCTTATTTTCAAATATTGATCTAATTGCTCGACAATTATATGAAGGGTTACTAAAAAATATTAAAAAATTTTATTAAAAGGTTGCATAATGAAAAAAATAATTATTTTACCGCTCATTTCTTTGTTTATTGCTTTTCATTCTTTTGCTAACTCTGTAAAAGAAAATTTTGATCCTTACGCTATATCATCAATAATATCGAGCACTTCAAATACTCCCTTTTGTTATTCATTTCTTATTGATTATTATCCAAATGGTCAAGTAAAAGAAAAAGGTTGTCAAGGACATTATAATGCGACTGGTATTTTTGTGGGTAATTGGTATGAATATGATTTATTGGGTATGCTTGTTCGTACTAGGTATTATCATCCTGATGAGTTTGGTAAAGATTATAAAATTATTATAACCTATGATAAAAATGGTAAGGTTTTAACAAAAAAAACTTTTAATTATAGCGATTTATATGAAACAGAGGAAGTGGAAATTGATGAAATACCTAAGTAAGAAACTCGCACTCATAATAATGTTATCTTTTATACTGTGCAACTCAAATATTTTAACCGCTAATGCTAACAAAAATAATTTAATTATACAAGCGGAAAATGGCGATAAAATTGCCCAATATTCTTTAGCTAATCTACTTTTATCTCAGAGTGTTGATGAAAAATATGATGACAAAGTTTTTTATTGGTATCAACAATCCGCGCAACAAGGATATGCACAAGCTCAGTTTGCTTTAGCTATTCTTTATGAAGAAAAGGATAATAATGAACAAGCCATTATCTGGTTAGAAAAAGCAGCCAAACAAAATCATGTACAATCTCAATACTCTTTAGGGGTTAATTACAGATTTGGATTTTTGGGAGTTAAACTGGATAATTCAAAGGCATTATATTGGTTAACAAAAGCGGCTAAACAAGGTTATACAGCTGCTCAAGTTGAGTTGGGTAATTTATATTTAACAAGTAGTGAAATTGATCCAGATTATAAAAAAGGAATTGATTGGTATAAAAAAGCTGCCGAAGCAAATAACCCTTTTGCGCAACTTAATTTAGGGATCATTGAAAAAGCGCAATCAAATTATAAAACCGCACTATTATGGTTTGAACGTGCATGTAAAAATAATCTAACTGATGGTTGTCAACTAGCATCTGAAATGATTGCAAAAAAACAACAATAAATCTTGCAAGAAAACACTCACAAGCTTCAAAAAAAGGCACCAACCAACACCAAAATTTTATACTAAAGGAACTACTATTGGCATTGGAGGATTTAAGAATTCAACTGTAGTAAAAATGATAAATAATCCGAAAGGATCTTATGCTTATAATTCATTAGAAGAAGCATGGTTATCTTGGAGTTGTAAACACCCTCTTGTAAAACGACATCACCAATGATATCAGCAGATTTTGCGATAAAACAATTTTGATGAATTTGTGGATGTAAATCACCTAGTTGATAGATCATAATTGTTACCTTTTATTATTTTTGATGCTCAAAAATAAGCTCACAGAAATAAAATTACATAACACCATAGAGCCAACCATTAGCGACTCTGTTGTATTATTGACCGTTATGGATTGCGCAGTTGGCGTTGATACCAATAATGATAATAATATGCCTATTGCTCCAGCGATTGCAAAACGAATTGTACCGGCAAGAGATGAGGCTGTACCTGCAATATAGGGATAAAAGTCTAAAACGATTGCCACACTATTTCCACCAATGGTTGACATACAACCAATATATCCTGCAACGCAAATAACAAGATAGGCAAATCCGAGATTAAATAATGTTACGATAGTAAGACCTATTGCCATAACAAATTGGATCAAAAGACCGAGCTGCATCATTTTAATCGAGCCTACATGTTTAACAAGACGGCTATTTAATGTATTCATAAACACCATAACTATTATATTGAATGCAAAGTAGTAACCCAAATTAGTTGATGCAACACCGTGTAGATTCATATATACAAAAGGTCCTAAGCTTAAAAATGAAAATAATCCAGCTCCAGAAAATGCACCTAACATCATATAAATTAATACTTGGCGATGCCTGAACAGTGTAATAAAATTACTTAAAATACGAATTAAACTAAATTTATCGCGTTTTGTTTTTGTAAGTGTTTCAGGAATAAATGCGATCACTAGACCAAAGCAAGTCAAAGCAATTAGGCTGATAGTGTAGAAATTGGCTTGCCAATTAAACCAATATAAAATAAATCCACCAATAATTGGTGCGAGTAATGGTGCTACGTTGGATATCAGCATGACAAACGACATCATTTTAGAAAATTCGTCACGATCACGATAAATATCTTTCATTAACGCATTAATGACTATTGCTGTAGCCGCTGCCGCAATGCCATGGAAAAAACGAGCTATAATTAATTGATTAATATTGTTGGCAATACCACAGCTTAACGCTGCAACTATAAAAATAATTAGCCCAAAAATGAGAACATTACGACGCCCATAACTATCTGTGAGTGGTCCAAATAAAAGTTGTCCAACAGAAAATCCTAACAAATAGCAACTAATTGTTAGCTGTACCGTGCCATCGGTTACATTAAAATCGTGTGCAATTGTTGGCATACTGGGTAAATACATATCTATGGATAAAGGCATCAACATAGAAAGTAATCCAAGGATAAAAATAAGCGCTTGTTTGGAAATTTTAATATCACTTAAACAATCTTGAGTTGGCACGTCATACTTCCTTCAAATTTTTTAAAATGCACCTAAAAATATGTCATATAAATGTGTTGCCATTCCAGCGTTTAATCTTATTCATATTTATTCCTTTTTTAGTTGTGATAAGTTTACCTTACCCCTTAAAAAAGTTGTATGAATTAGTGTAGCCGATCCAATATTTCTCCTTTTCTTTATAAAGTTTTTCATACCACTTTCCTCCATCAAGAAAACGATTAATTAATTGATCATTGGTTTTCTTATAATCACATAACTGAGAACCATCGCTTAAAATTTGTTTCCCTTTAGCTTGAATAATATGATTTTTTATTTCATAAAGCGAATAACACTTATTTGGTGTAGAATTATATTTTAATGTCATCAATAAATAATTTTGACCAAAAAATTTGTCAATTGATAAGATTGACTCATCAATTTCATCATTCAACTCAATGGGTACTTTAATATGTTGACAATCAGAACTATTATCAAAACAATGATAAATTGATTGTTTTATTTTATTAAATTCTATACTTCGATATGAATGTGTCGTTAGGAAATAAAAAAATAACATTGATATTTTTAATAATTTCATGTTTTTAATCATTACTCTAATTCCCATTCTTCTTTTATTTTATTAAAAATACTAATTCTATGCTCCAAACCGCTTCTACCTCCATTTACAGCCTTCGTTACCAATGTCACATTATCTTTTTCATTATCAATAAGTATATTAATATCTCCATTAGCATTATATTTTTTATATATACCTCCATTAAAACTCCAGAACCAACAAGATACATCAATTGAGTATTTCATATTTTGTGCTATTAAATCTGAATTTGCTACAAAATCAACACCTTCGTACTTGGAAAATTTAATATAATTATTCTTCCAAGTAAGTTGTATCAAACCTCTACCCTTGTATTTAGATCCATCCCCTTTTTTTGTATTTCCATTCTTAATAGCATCTTTATGGACATCTGGCTCATAGTTAATTCCTGAGGAAAATTCCAATGTTGATTCAAATCCTGCTGATTCATGAAAACATTGTGCTAAAAAATGAGCTTTTTGATATGGAGTTGTAATATTAAATTTTTTCAATGAGCTATTTAATAGCGATACAAAAAGAGTTTTATCAATCTGATAAATATTTGGATAATTTAGAATAAAGTTTTCTTCAAAGGTTTTTCCTCCACCTTTTCCATTAAACCACTTCCCAGTTTTATTCATCACTTTTTCAAGAAAGTCTGTAGTTATTTGATATTTTTTATTAACAATACTCATAATTTGAACAGGATGAATAAACCACGCCCTACCATCAGCACTAAGCGTGGCTAGTGGGGCTGAGTCTGTTGGGGGGGGTGTTGTGGTATTGGTTGTCTCGCCATTTTCTGGGGGGTGTCTTTGGGTTGATTCAACTTAGCTAAGCCTTTAGCAACATCATCCCACCACAACATCTTTTTTATCTTCTCTTTGTTCTTTTCCCAAGCCATGACTTTTTGTTCTAGCTTTTGTATTTGTGTATAAATTTCAAGTTGTTCTTGGTTCAGCTTTTGCTGTGGGTTGCTTTTATAGTCTTCTGGGAACTTTTCAATTTTTCTTCTTAGGGCTTCAAAGCCTTTTTTTCTGACTGTTGTTTGCTTGTTTCTACCTTGTTGATATAAGCATCAAGTTTTGCTTCATTTCCTTTAGTTAAATAATTCAGTACATTGTTGGCATTTTCTGTCATTTCACTATTTAACGCTTCCCATTTTGGCAATTTGCCTTCTGAATCAAGCTTGCCATACCATTCACTTTCATAATGGATTAACATGCGACTAAGTGCCGTGGCTAATACCGGCTTAGCAATAAGCCCTTTAAAACTGTCCGTTGTTATCATCGCATATTTTGGTGAGTTAGCACTGTATTGTTTGTCTAATATTGTTAATGTTTCTTTTATTGTTGGCGTGTATTGTTCAAGTGATGCATTATCCTTATTTCTGCTTAAGGTTTTTTTAGCACTCAGATAAATGTCTTTCAGGCTGGCATTTTCTTTAACTTGCTTAAAATCAAACCAATCCCAGCAACTCACTTTTTTCACACCTTCGCTTTCGGTTGATAGCCAACCAGGCGAGATAGTGTTATTTTTATCGTCAAGGGCTTTTTCTATGTATACCCATAAGGTATCTTGCTCATCCACCGCTCGATTGGCTCTTGCTTTAAAATGATTATCATTCATATTAAGTAAGAGCGGTGTGTCAATAATCAGTTTGCTACTAGTTAACTGGCTGTCTTGTAATGGGTGTTCACTCCATGCCTCGGTGTCTGTGGCTAATTCGATTTCATTATTGTTTTCTTTCTTTATTAAGATATTTTATTAATCCCTCTTTCGTTGAAAATTCGCAGCGTTTTTTTGTTTTAAAATTATCTATACATCCAATTTTTGCTACAAGAGCATCATCTCCTATAAAATATAATGCTCTTAACACACCATCATTATCAATTAATACTGGTAATTCAAAATAACGATAGTGTATGCTCGATTTAAAAACTTCTTTTGTTAGAATTAGGATTGATTTGCTTTTGGTTTTATTCTCTATATATTCATATTCAAAGATACTTAATAATTCATCATATTGATATGGGTAAATTTCAAATGCCTTATATAATTCTTTGTTATTATTAGTTAAAAAATAAACCTCTAAATTACGTCTTCCATCATCAAAAGTATTGCTAAGAAATAGAGCAGTACCTTTCTTACCTTTATATTCAACATCAATTGGTGGATGAGCGATGTTATTATATTTGGGAAATCGATATTCTTCTGGAATAGTATCTAAATCCTCATCAGAATTGGCATAGGCATTTTGCCCTGTAAAAATTGAGCTTAATAATATAAACAACATTGTTTTGAACTTCATTGTAACTCCTCATTCAAAAGAAATAGAATTAAAATCTTTTATTTTTTTATCATATTATCAAAAAACTCCCTTATCGATGAAGCATCTTTATACTTACATATTTGTGTGTTACCCAAATAATCAATACCACCATCAATACAGTTATCTAAACCAGCAATACTTATTCTATCTGTCTTGAATGATTGGATATACAATCCTCCTTCTTCTTTTAAAACTGAAAATCGAACATTCGAATATAAAGTTTCCTTCCCCGATTTATTTTTTTGAAGAACAAAAATCATGGGCATTTCTTCATTAGGATTATAACTAAAAATTGATAATATCTCGTGGGTGAAAATAGTTCCAACTTCATTTAGTTTAAAATTACCTAAATTAAAATTATAAACAAGATGATGGTTTTCCTTATTAGGATCTTTGGGATTTGCAGGAACAAATAACAATATTGATTTCAATCCATCGTAATTTACTAATACTGGAGGATGGACAGTACTAATTGCATTATAAAAATCAATCGAATAGGCATGAGAATATTCTCCGTTATCATCTTCATCATCTTCTTCGTATTGCTGGGTAAAAGGAGAGAAAGTTGGTAATATTTTTAATGATAACGGTTCTTTTTTTGCATAGCAAACAAGAGGAAAGCTGCTTAGCACAATAAATATTATAAAATTAAAAGTTTTAAATATTTTGAAAGATTTTTTTATCATCATAGATTTCCTTGAAATGATTATACCTATCTTTATAACTTTTAGTATGCTGATTGATTTTTCCAGTTATCAGATTTACTGTTGACTCATCAGAACCTTGATCTGCAACATTGTATAATTTATATTTAAGCCAAAAATAGACACCAGAATGAACTATATATTTATAATTTGTATGTAATAAATCTGGATTATAAACAAAATTAATGTACTCCCCACCCCAAATTTCCTGATATCCATTTGCAAAATCTACATAATTATCCCTACCCGTTAACTGTTTTAATCCTCTTCCTCTAAAATTCCAACCATCATCAGTATCTGAGCCAAGATTTCCTAATCTATCTCCCATGGCTTTATTTGCAACAAATTTTTGGCTCTCCTCAGATACAGTTCTTAAATTTTTTGGAGATCCATCTGGATAACCATGCTTTATTGCTTCTTCAGGATTATTTTTAAAATATTTATATGTTGTTTTTAATCCACTAACACTATAAGTAAAATTTTCTTCAGTTTGTAGTGATAAACCAACTTCTTGTCTAATTTGAGCAAAAAAATGACTTAATCTAAGAGGTGTATCAAGTTTATATTTGTTCATATGAACGTTAATATCATTTACTATGAATTGTAATAAATCTCGCCGATTATTTGATACAGAAGTGAAAATCTGCTTTAACATATCAACTGTTATACAAAATTTCGGTTTGAAATTAAATAATGCCACCGGATGAATAAGCCACGCCTTGCCATCAGCGCTAAATGTGGCCGGTGGGGGTGGTGTCTGCTTCGGTGGTTGGAGCGGTTGTGGCACTGGTTGCCTCGCCATTTTTGGGGGGCGTGTCATTTTGTTGGTTTAACTTCGATAAGCCTTTAGCAACATCTTCCCACCATAACATCTTTTTTATCTTCTCTTTGGTCTTTTCCCAAGCTGTTACTTGTTTTTCTAATGCTTCCATTTTGGCATAAGATTCAAACTGCGCTTTAGTCAACTTTTCCGATGGTGATTCTTTATAATCAGCAGGAAAACGGCTTATTTCTCGTCTTAGTGTTTCAAACCCTTTCGCTTCAGGCGAGTCCTTTGCTTTACCTACACGGCTTAAATATGCATCGAATTTTGCTTCGTCACCCGTTTGTAAATACGCTAATAGATTTTTAGCATTTTCCGTCATTTCGCTGTTTAACGCTTCCCATTTCGGCAGTTTGCCTTCAGCATCAATTTCACTATACCATTCGCTTTCGTAATTGACTAATAAGCGGCTTAATGCCGAGTACAATATCGGTTTATGATAAATAAATTCCAATCCTTAACCATACAATATTAATATGTCTACTCATTACTATTACATATCTGGTTCATAATGAACATATCTCAGACACTCACCTTTAGAACAACCAAATACTATTTGTTTGATGTTTTTTCCATAAAAAAATCCTAGACCACCCAAATTAATACTATATTTTTTATTTATTCCATTAATTAATAATTCACCTTTTATTTCACACAGATAGATATCAAACGAATTTATTTGAGCTGAATTGATATCTTTTTCAGCAGTAGCGAAAAAATGTATTATCTCTTTTTTATCTAATTTCCATTTATTACATAAATCTTTAAGATAGTCACTATTATCTACTTCTAATACCTTTTTTATCGACAATACTTTAATTACATCACGATTATTGGCATTAGTAACAGCTGGGATCAATGTTCCAATTGTCAGCAGGAGGATAAAGATTTTTACCTTCTCCACTTGTTTTATAAGCAATGCATTGATGTTGATACAAGTCTTTATCATTTAAATTAAACTCCTTTTGTAAAAAAATAACTAAATTTCTAATTGATTTCAATTGTTGCGATGTTGAGCCATCCCATTCCTTCGTTATTTTTTCATCATTCCACGCACGGATCTTCGCCAAAATATTAGAAATAGTCCAGTTCTATCATTTTTTAGTATCCAAATACTCTTTTACTTTTATCATAGAGAACTTTCTTCTTTTTGGCTGTATATTAGGAGGGAGTTAAATTTTATAAGCAGATTATTGTTTATCAATCAATTCCACTTATATTGTTTATAATTTGTTTCGTTTATCTTTTTAAAAATGCCTGAAGTACTCATTTGATATGTAAATCTTTTAGATTTTGCTTCACCCTTTCTAAAACCTTTACCGTTATTATCAATTAAATCATAATCAAGTAAATATTGCTCATTTTTACTAATTAAAATCGTCCCATTTTGTTGAATTGTAAAATCATTAAAGTATAACACTTCACCTTCTACATTTACTCGTTCATCTAGAACGATTACGTCAATAATGTTTCCATGATGATCATAACTATTTAGTTGAAAAACAAATACTGGCATATCATTATCAGTATAATTTATAAAAAATATACCTTTATATAAAATATTTTTGTAACTAAAATAAATAGCAGGATAATAGGAATCACTTCTACCAAATTTTGCTAATTTTCGCAAAATGCGGCATTCTTTATCAGAAAACCTAACTGATACTTTTTGATTTGGAGATATACGCAATTCTTCAGTTTTATCCTCCCAATAATAATATTTTGTTACGTCATTCGATGAATAAGGCAAACTTATTTTTTGATAATAATGTAGATCATTTTGTACATTATTACCCATTGCAAGATTAATATGACACAGTATGATAAAATATATAACTACAGGATAGATTAGGTTCTTCATTTTTTACGCTCCTTAATTTTATCCATATCATAAAACTGTACATGCAAATGATGATTATGGTGTGCAGTCTCTTTTGTTATATGGTTAGGAAATTTTTTAATTTTGTTTAAGGTATAACTCCAACCAAGCATATCTGTCCAACCAAATTTATACAAAGCATCATTCTACTGATTTTGACGTTCAACATCAAATAATTCAGGATGTAGATCAATATGAAGGCTTGTCCCATCTCCTTTTGCCAAAACTTCATCAATTCTTAAATATTTAAAATCACCATGATAACCATTATAATGGCTCTTACTGATCCCTGAACCACCAGTGATAGTACTAAACCCATTGCAACTAATATCAACAAAATTAACTTCTAGCATTGCGCCAAAAAAACTTGCTAAAGTATCACGATTCATGAAAAATCGTTTTTGACTACTATCTACATTAAAACAGTACTTCAGACCATGTTGTGAATATTTTTGACGAACTTCTCTTAAATCAATAAGATGAATGAATTTTGTAAGACCATATCTTTGGTGAGGGTAAAAAATATTTGTTACTTCAACATAATCATATATTCCTAATTGATGTACATGACTATTTTTATCATGATAGACATATTTATATTTTTTTCATAACCTTTTAATGTCTCTACTGGTATATGCCTTTCAATTTTTCCGTCATGATAAATATGATAAGTAACAATTCCTACTCTAGTGAAATAATCCATCATCGCCACCGGATGAATAAACCACGCCTTGCCATCAGCACTAAGCGTGGCTGGTGGGGTGGTTTCTGCTGGGGTGGTAGTTGTGGTATCCGTTGCCTCGCCATTTTTTGGGGGCGTGTCGTTTTGTTGGTTTAACTTCGATAAGCCTTTAGCCACATCATCCCACCATAACATCTTTTTTATCTTCTCTTTGGTCTTTTCCCAAGCTGTTACTTGTTTTTCTAATGCTTCCATTTTGGCATAAGATTCAAACTGTTCTTTAGTCAGCTTTTTCGAGGGTGATTCTTTATAATCTGCAGGAAAACGGCTTATTTCTCGTCTTAGTGTTTCAAACCCTTTCGCTTCAGGCGAGTCCTTTGCTTTACCTACACTACTTAAATATGCCTCGAATTTTGCTTCATCACCCGTTTGTAAATACGCTAATATATTTTTAGCATTTTCTGTCATCTCGCTGTTTAACGCTTCCCATTTCGGCAGTTTGCCTTCAGCATCAACTTTACTGTACCATTCACTTTTGTAATTGACTAGTAAGCGGCTTAATGCCGAGTACAATATCGGTTTATTTACAATACCTTGAAAACACGCTTCTTTTATACTTGCATAGGTATTTGTTTCAACAAGGTATTGTTTATCAAGAATGGATAATGTTTCTTTTATTGTTGGTTTATATCCTGATAATGAGTGATTGTCTTTATTGCGTTTTAAGGATTTGTCTGCATCAAGGTAGATGTCTTTTAATGTGCCCGTCTCTTTTATTTGTGTAAAATCAAACCAATCCCAACAACATACCCTTTTAGCGCCTTCGCCATTCACTAACACCCAACCTTTATTCGGTCGGTTTTTATCATCAAGTACATCAATTTTTAACCACAAGTTACCTTGTGCATCTATTGCTCGATTGTCTCTTAGCGATAACTTTGCATCATTCATCTCGACCAATAACGCTATGCCCACAATCAGTGTGCTACTTGCTATATTGCTTGCTTGTAAAGGGTGCTTAGTCCACGCCGCTGTGCTCTGTGCTAAAGATAACTCACCATCCGGTTTGGCTACTTTGGCAATAGCCGCTTCATTTTTTATCCATAATGTCTTTTTTTCTGTTTCTGATGAATAAATTTCAATCTGCAACCAAGCAACCTTGACATCTTGACTTAGTATCTTTATTTTGGTCTTTGCATAAGGTTTTCCCACTGTTGTATCTGCTGCAGTTTCTTTTTCCAGTAGTTTGACCTGTTTAGCTATACCCAAAAAGGCTTTATCTTCCTCTGGGGTTTTACTCGCTTCCGCTTGTGTTTGAGTAATATAACTTGCCAAGTCTTCACAGGTGAAACATTCAACATGTAAATGAGGGCAGAATTCTTTATCTTTTGACCCTTCTGGCAAAGTGTCTATATCAATATACTTACCATCTTTATCGGTTTTTTTAGTAATACCTTTATTTTGGTTATGACCTATATGCCCCACTAAATCACCCGCTTTAATCGGATAGGGCTTATCTAATACCACCACTTCGTTGTATTTTTTTCCTCTGACAATCTTTTCAAGGTGCTTATACAAAACTTTTTTCTTTTCTGTCGGTAACGGTAGTGTGGGTTTGCCATCTCTAACCACTTCAATTAACTCAGCATAACCGTCCTTACCGACATTCGATACTTTAATTTGCGTTCCCTCTGGTAGCATTGAGTAAAGTTTTTTATCGTTTTTATCCTTAAAGTCATTCCATATTTTTAAACCTTTAGAAAGCACTAGATTGCTATCACTACCTTTGATTTCAAATACGGATTCTGTTACTGCTTTTCCTGTATACACCCAACCTAAAATATCGACGCCTGCTTCTGTTTTATTAGATTTGCGAAGGTCTAATTTAGGAATTGAGGAATATCCTTCGACAAAACTCGAAACCGCGTACCATTTACATTCTTTATCATGCAAATCAAGATTTAAATTAACTTTTGTACCCTCTTGTAATACCGCAAGTATCTTTTCATTAGCACCTGTTCGAATACGTAATCCTATTACGTTGTCTAATTTATCGCGTTTAATCACACGATAAATATCCTGCTCCCAAAATGCGGGTGTTGGCTCGTTAGGATTTTTATCGTAATAGTTTGTATCCGCTAAATGCATATACAAACTATAAAAATAAAGACGGTGTCCTGGCTGTTTTTCTTTGGCTGGCTCAGTCGTGTTGGGCGTAGTCTCTGACGTTGTTGCCGCTCCAGATGAAGTAGATGTGTCGGTCGCTGTCTCTGTATTTGTCTGAGGGGTTGTAGGGGGGGTAGGTGTTGTCGTATCGGTACTATTACTTGTACTCGGTGATTGCGCCTGATTAGTATCTGCCGTTGTCCCTTCTGTGTTGGTGTTACCCGCGGTTGTATCACTTTCTGAGGCAGGCGTTTCTTCTTCTACACGCTCCATTTCAAGTAAGTGCCTAACCAGAACAAAACCAGTTGAGAAAAAAACAACTTCATCACCTTTATCTATTTTTTGATAACGGTCATTAACGCGATAGGCGATAACCTCGCCATCAGCAATACAATGCACTCTACGCTCTTTTTCATTCCCCAACTTTTTAAGCACATTTGAATCAAAATGAACACCACTGTGTATAAGCTTGTTTACACTGACAGGATAAAACCCTGTTGATGCTGACATTAATGCTTCATAATAAACACTTGCGCTTAATTTTCTTTTTTCATTGATAATAACAGGATATTTCCATTTTTTTACCGCTGATAATGTCATTTTTTAGTTCCTTAACCTGAAAAATTAATATGGTCACTCCCTATTAATCGCCTAAGCGCGACATCAACATCACTTTTTGAGAATTTAAGTTTATTATCATCTATACTCGCTGGCCCCATCTTCTGCATCACATTACACTTAAAATAAACATTATCCTGTGTGCCCAGTTCAATGCCTTCACTGCTGATTTTGATATAAGAGCCACCGCAAATAAGGGTGAGGTTGTCTTTGGCGGTAATGGTCACCTTGCCATCCACGCTATCAACTTTAACATCTTGCTTAGCAGCCATATTCAGATTGGCGTTTTGGGCTTGCAGCTCGATATCGCCTTGGTTGGCAAAGAGTTTCATCCCCGATTTTTGCGCGAATACCCCCACCGCCTCACCCGATGAGAGGGTGACGTTTTTTAAGCCGTTGATGTCGGTTTGGTTTTCACTGGTTAAGGTGAGGCTGTTAGCTGTCGATAGTTGGATATTTTCAGGGCTAGTTAGGGCGATGCCTTCTTGCGCATAGGCCAGTAAGCCACTTTGGGTTAGCTGCGTTAAGTTGGCCTTGAGCTGTTCTTGGCTGTCGGTGTCAGCGCGGTGCGCTTCGGACTGGGTAGCGGCATTTTGTAGCGCTTTGGCAATGGAGAGGGCATTTTCAAGTTGGGTAATTGCCAAGCTGTTTGCCTTGCGCTTTGGGCTGGGTGGTTAAGTATAAGCCTCTATTGGCAGCAATCGCCCCCCAGTCATCGGTGCGTAGTTCAAAACCTTCACCGCGGGGTTGTTTTTTTTCGTTAACTAGGTGACCAATATTAAGTTGCGTTTTGCCGTATTCAGTAGCCAGTTTGATGTGCTCTTGTCCGCGTTTGTCATCCATGCACAGTTTGTTATTAGCCGGGGTGCGAATGATGTTGCGGTGTTTGTTGATGGTGGTGATAGGGTCAGGGTGGGCACTGTCGTGCATGGCATGGGCAATATAGGGCCGGTCGGGATTGCCGTTCATAAAGGCGATGGCCACTTCGGTGCCGTCAATTAAGGGAAAGTGAAAGCCATAGGTGCTGCCTGCATACGGTTTGGCTAAACGTATCCAAAGGCTTTCTTCGCCATTTTTCCATGTTTTTAGGTCAAAGTTAAATTTAACGCGGTAGCGTCCTTGAGTGTCAATATAGCCATAGGTGTCATTGTCGGGACT
>NZ_LZHH01000093.1 GCF_001690595.1 Gilliamella sp. Choc5-1 | reverse complement strand
ATAGCCTTTCTGGGCTTCGTGGAGGAATGCGCTGTTTACGCTTTATCCTGAGATTAAGCTTTAATTGGCAATACACCCGATATACCCGTTTATGATTCCATTTATAGCCGAGCTTTCTGATACGATTAAAACATTTAGGAAAACCCCAGCGTAAATGCCTTTCCGTGATAGCATTCAACACCGAAATAATCACCGAATCATCCGGTAACTTAGGTTTATAATAGTAAGCACAACGGCTTAAGCCAACAATGGCACAACTCATAGTAATAGTAACTGAATGATTTTGTTGTAGTTGCTGTGCCCACGTTTTACGTGCCTTTGTGGGCACTAAAGCTTTTTTATGATTTCTTCCTGAAGCTGGGATTTTAAACTTAACTCAGCAAACATCTGCTTAAGCTTGCGATTTTCAGCCTCCAGCTCCTTTAAGCGTTTGATATCCGAAGTTTCCATTCCGCCGTATTTTTCTCGCCATTTATAGAAAGTTGAATTACCCATGCCATATTTACGGCACAGTTCTTTAACCGGAATACCCGCTTCAGCTTCTTTTAAAATAGCGACGATTTGATGTTCAGTCATTTTTTTCATAATTAAATCCCCTTTTCTTTTATCATAGAGAATTTTCTACTTTTTTGCTGTACTATTTTAGGGAATAGTTACAGCTAGTTTTGTTACGTTTTTTTAGGCCATTTTTTAATTTATTTAATAAAATCCAAATTAAAAATCCTGTTTATGGTTTAAATAAAAAATAAACCCCGAATTATATCGAGGTTTGTCATCAATCTGAGGGCTCAATTTAGAGCCCTTTTATTAGAATTAAACACAATTATCGACGATCTGCAAGAGCTCTCAATAACATTAAGAATAAATTAATAAAATCAAGATACAGTGTTAATGCACCTAAAATAACAAAGCGTCTAAACATATTAGGATCATCTTGTTGTAATTGGTCTCCAAATTGCTTCAATTTCTGTGTATCATATGCAGTCAAACCAGCAAAAACAAATATACCAATATAAGTAATTGCGTTCATTAATGATTGACTTTGCATAAAGAAATTAACCACTGAAGCTATAACAATACCCACTAATCCCATAAATAAAAAGCGTCCAAAAGCTGACAAATCACGTTTAGTGGTATAACCATATAAAGCTAATGCCGCAAACATACCAGCACAAATAAAAAAGACACTAACAATAGATGAACCAGTGTACACTTCAAAAACGGGTGTTAAAGTTAACCCACTAATAACAGAATAAAGCATAAACAATGTCGTTGCTGTACTGCCTGATAATTTATTAATCATGCCAGATAAAACAAATACTAACCCTAGTTCAGCCACTATCAAAACCCACGAAAATACACTAAGAGTGTACAGTCCTCTAGGGGTAACAGAAAACAATAAGCCTTCCATCGCAGGATTAGATGATGCAAACCACGCAACAATTCCTGTTAAGAATAAACCAACAGTCATCCAACCATAAACATGACTCATGTATGTTTGAATACGACTACCTGATTGTTCAATGACTGAACCATTAGGTGAATAATTTTTCATTAATTACCTCTCATTAAAATGAATGATATAAATCCATATCATTATATCCTAAATAAATACTAATGCCATTTTTTCAATGCTTCTTTATCTGTTTTTTTTGCTTCAACCCATCTTTCTCCTTGCATAGTTCGTTCTTTTTTCCAAAAAGGCGCTTCGTTCTTTAATACATCCATAATGAACTCTACTGCTGCAAACGCATCTGAACGATGTGCGCTACTTGCTCCCACAAAGACAATCTTTTCATTTGCGCTAATTTCACCTACTCGATGAATTACCGCAACTCGACTTAATTGCCACCGCTTTCTGGCTTGGGCTATAAGATTACCCAAGATTTTCTCTGTCATTCCTGCATAATGTTCTAAAAATAAGCTTATTATTTGTTTTTCATTACTACGAACTTTGCCCATAAAAGAGACAACAGCACCATCTTGTGGTAATTGTGAAAGCCAGTCGTTTAGCTTATTAACATCAATCGGCTGCTCACTAACCTTGATAAGATCCATAATGTTATCCACCTGTTACAGGAGGAAAGAAAGCAATTTCATCACCTTCTTTCACAATATAATCAAAATCAACCAAAGTTTGATTTACAGCGCATAAAACAGGGTTTTCCTTAAATGCCAAAAACCATTGTTCACCACGTTCACTTAACTGATCGATAAGATAGGAAACTGAAAGTTGATTAGCATCTAACATAACACTCTCAGTCCCAACTAATTCTCTAATTTGAGCGAAAAAAATAACTTTATTCATCTTCTATCTATTAAACCTTTTGGGCAATAAAGTCCCCTGACCTACCACCACTCTTCGTCAACAATCTTACTTGAGAAATCACCATATCTTTTTGAACCGCTTTGCACATATCGTAAATGGTTAAAGCAGCAACGGATGCGGCAACCATTGCTTCCATTTCAACACCTGTTTGCCCATTCAATCGACAAAACGATTGAACTCGGACACAATTTTTTATTTGATCTACTTCTATGTTAATTTCAATTTTACTCAAAAAAAGTGGATGACAAAGCGGAATAAGCTCCCAAGCCTTTTTAGCAGCTTGAATCCCTGCAATTCTTGCTGTTGCAAAAACATCGCCTTTATGATGTTTACCCTCAATAATCATCTTCAGTGTTTCAGAATTCATTAAGACTAATGACTCAGCTCTTGCTTCGCGTGTTGTTATTAGTTTTTCAGACACATCAACCATATAAGCTTCACCTCGCTGATTAATGTGCGAAAATGATTCACTCATCCTTTAATCCTTAACATTTTATTAATCATCAATTTTTACCAAGATAGCAAATTTTATTAATAGTTACTACTAATCCTTTTTAAGCTATTGATGTAATAAATCTAGATGAATAAAAACTAGATTGTTTTTATAACTTTTGCGGGTTATGTAAAAACTGCGTACAATATAGCTTTATATAAATTATAATACCTGTGATTTTTTAATGCTTATCGCTCATATAGCCTTACCGGTACCACTTTACCAAATATTTGATTATCAATTAACCAAACCAGCTCAAGTTGGAATGCGGGTTAAAGTTCCTTTTGGTAAACGTGACGCAATAGGAATTATTGTTAGTATTGACGAAAAAACCGAATTTGATATTGAAAGCTTAAAAACGATTACAACTGTTATTGATACTGAACCTGTTTTTACACCTTCTATTTGGCGGTTGTTAAACTGGGCTGCTAGTTATTACCATTATCCTATTGGCGAAGTTCTTTTTCATTCTATACCTGTTTTATTACGACAAGGGCGAAAAGCAATCAAGGAAGACACCAAACGATGGCAATTAACTCAATTGGGTAAAAATATTGATTTGAAATCACTATCACGATCTTCAAAACAAAAACTATTATTATCATCATTTAGAAATAATACAATTTCTGACAATGATTTTAGCAATACTATATATCGTCAATTACAGAAAAAACAACTTATTGAGCAAGTAACAAGTCAACCAGATAATATTAAATGGCAAACAAACTTTTCAACTAACACTAGTTCAATTCAATTAAATAGCGAACAACTCTATTCTATAGAAAAAATTAATAAACAAAATGATCAATTTGGAGTATTTTTACTGGAGGGTGTGACTGGTTCAGGAAAAACAGAAGTTTATTTAAATATACTTACTAATATTTTAGCTACTGGTAAGCAAGCATTAGTATTAGTTCCTGAAATTGGTTTAACACCGCAAACTATTAAACGTTTTAAACAGCGGTTTAATGCACCAATTGATATTTTACATTCAGGACTAACTAATAAAGAACGACTTAACGTTTGGTTAAGAAGTAAAAACGGAGAAAACGCAATAGTTGTCGGCACTCGCTCATCACTTTTTACTCCATTTAAAGACTTAGGAATGATTATTATTGATGAAGAACATGATAGTTCCTATAAACAACAAGAAGGTTGGCGTTATAATGCCCGAGATTTAGCTATTATCCAAGCTAAATTTAATAATATTCCAATTGTTTTAGGCTCTGCAACACCGTCGCTTGAAACACTCAATAATGCACAAAATCACAAATACCATTTATTACAATTAACCGAAAGAGCCGGTAATGCAATGCTCGCCAAACAGTCAATTTTGGATCTGCGTGGGTTAGTACTTACTGCAGGTTTATCTCAACCATTAATTGAACAAATAAAAAAACATTTATCTAATAACAACCAAGTCATGTTATTTTTGAATCGTCGGGGCTTTTCACCATTGTTAATATGCCATGATTGTGGTTGGATTGCTGAATGTCCTCGCTGTGATAAACCTTATACATTACATCAAAAACAACACAAAGTTATATGTCATTATTGCGATACATCAAGGATAGTGCCCAAGCAATGCCCCAAATGTGGCTCAACGCATTTAATGCCTATTGGGTTTGGGACAGAGCAACTTGAACATCAGCTTGAAATTCTTTTTCCTAATATTAAGATTAGTCGCATTGATCGAGATACAGTGAGTAAAAAAGGCGCATTAGATAACTATTTACAAAGTATTCAACAAGGTGGAGCACACATTTTAGTAGGTACTCAAATTTTAGCTAAAGGCCACCACTTTCCTGATGTCACTTTAGTTGGAATTATCGATGTTGATGGTGCTTTATTTTCAAGTGATTTTCGGGCAACTGAACGATTTGCTCAAATTTATACACAAGTATCAGGAAGAGCTGGTCGTGAAATTAAGACAGGGCAAGTTATTTTACAAACATACCATCCTGAGCATCCTTTACTTAATGTTTTACTAACTGACGGTTATCAAAAATTTGCCAAACTAACATTACAAGAAAGGCAATACACTCAACTACCACCATTTAGTTACCAAGCATTAGTTCGTGCAGCAGATCGCAATAATCATTATGCTCCAAGTTTTCTACAACATATTTATGATTGGTTAAAACTACATTATGACCATACGCTATGGCAACTTGGACCAATGCCGGCAAATCAACCTAAAAAAGCGGGGTATTATCGTTGGCAGTTACTACTTCAACATACAAATAGGCAACAGTTACAGAAAATATTAAATCAACTATTAATGGAAATAAATAAATGGACTGAAACATCAAGAGTAAAATGGAGTATTGATGTAGATCCTATTGATAATTAGACTACTGTTATTTCCACCAATCTTAATTGATGGAAATAATAAATTATAAAATTATTTTACCGGCATTTTTATCTAGTGTTGCTTGGCCAATACCTGAAACTTCCTTTAGCTGCTCAACTGAAACGAAAGGACCAAACTTTTCTCGATATTCTATTATCTTCTGAGCTTTACTTGTCCCAATCCCTGTTAATACTTTTGATAATTCTTCTGCTGTTGCAGTATTGATGTTTACTTGAACAATTTGTTTTTGTTCCTGTTTACCAGAAACTGATGTTGCAGGCACTGAATTGGCAAAACTTGTGGATGAAAAAATAAAACTTGATAACATAATACATAATAGTGAAAATATTTTCATTTGATTAACCTCTAAAAATAGTTACGCAAGTAAATTTGCATAATAACTATCTCACTTAATCAGATAAAAAAATTTTATGAATTATAGAAATGAGAAAAGTCACCTAAGTGACTTTTCTTTTTTTCAATTACTGCTACTATTTTGAGAACTAAATCACAGATTAGCATCAGGCATAATCTCAATCTTAGCCTTAGAACGTATATCCGCTGTAAGATAAAAATATGTATTATTAATAAATAAAGGTAACAATTCAGAAGAAATATCGTTATATTCTTTTGGTGTGTCTACTTTAGTTAGAACAACAATGTAAGCATTTTTATCATCCAAAAATTCTACACCGTAAACAGGTTTATTCTCTACTGAAGGATTTAAATTGAAAACCATATCAATAACTTGTTTATTAAGTTCGGTTGAATTTCGATTTAAAGTATATTTTTTTACAAACTGCACATTTTTGGCTTTTCCTGTTTCATTTAATTCAGCCAATATATTATCAACACTGGATTTAAATTTATTCTGAGTCATTTGGGTAAGAAGTTTTTTATGGATTTCATCTTTAACTTCGTCAAATGATGCTATTCCTTCAGGGCGATAATCAATTGTTTGTACAACAAAATCATACTGTTTATTGTTTCTATCAACAGGTATTAAATCAGAAATGTTACCAGTCGTTTTACCATCAACAATCATTTCTTCACTAAATATTACATCTCTAACCTCAGGATGAGAGGCAATTGAGAACTTATCATCGAAAGTAATCCAATCTGAAGTTTTTACTTCGCCTCCAACTTTGTTAGCAAGTTCTTCAATGCTCTTAGGCGATTGGCTCAATGCTGTTTTAATTTTGTTCTCTTCACTTTCTAATGCTTGCTTAAGTTTTTTATTAAAGAGTTCTGAATGAATTTGATACCTTATGTAATTAAAATCCATAGTTTTTTTAGGTTGGATACCATCTAATTTCACTATTGTATAACCGTTATCAATATTAATTGGTGACGAAATTTGTCCTACTTTTTTCAAGTTAGCATCTTTAAATACTTGAGGTAAAGAATCATCGTCAGCAAACCATCCCAATGAACCATTTTTACCATATGGAGAAATACTTTGATTTTGATTAACTGTTTTAACAGTATCCTCAAAACTAACCTTAGCAGAAGAAAGATTTTTGGCAATATTATTAGCTTGCTCTTTATCAGTAACAAAAATTACACTATAAGCTTTCTTAGCTGGATATGAATAAGCTTTAATATTTTTATCATACTCATTTCTAAGCTCACTCTCAGTAACATCAAGTGTTTTTCTTATTATATCTTCAGAAGTTAAAATATATTTAACTTTCACTCGCTCATTTTTAAAAAACTCTTTTAAATGTTCATTATAATATTTTTGCTCATCATCTAATGTAATAGTTGACTCATCAATATCACTTACAGAAGTATTAACCGAAGTAGCGTATATGCTTCTAGTTTGATTTTTAAGTGAAGATATTTCTGAATCAATTGGCAAAACAAAATTACTATTTGTTAAGGAATTAATAACCTGTTGTTGTTGTAATACCGTCTTTATAACTTCGGCATAACTATCTGAAGTCAAATTATTTTTCGCTAAAGTTTCTAAATATGTTTGGTTATCAAATTTACCCTCTTTAAAAAAATATTTTTGTTTCTTAATAAAATTCTTAACCTGATCACTACTAATAACTACACCAATATCTTGCGAAAATTTATAAGCTAAATAATTATCAATTTGATAGGATAATACATTACGGCGTATCTGTTTAATAAAAGAACTACTGCCACCAGATTTTTCTATTTTTGCTTTAGCTTCGGCTTCAAATCCAGCTCGGCTAATACCTTCGCCATCAACTTTTGCAATGTACTGTTGTTGATCTCGTACACTATTATTACCACCACCAAAGCCTAAAAATCCGACGCCAGTAAAAATAAAACATACAATAATTATTGCAAAAATAATCTTAACAACAATACTATTTGCTGCTGTTCGGATTGTTTCCATCATTTCTTGCGATTCTCCATATACCTAATGTTGAACTTTGCAAGTATAGCATATTTAACTAAATTGGCTATTACCATAATGTTGAGCTTAAAAAAAAGATCAACTTAAAGTTGATCTCAGATTGATGACAAACCTCGATATAATTCGGGGTTTATTTTTTATTTAAACCATAAACAGGATTTTTAATTTGGATTTTATTAAATAAATTAAAAAATGGCCTAAAAAAACGTAACAAAACTAGCTTTATCGCTATTTTCTTGATATTTTGAGCCGCTGCGGCCAATAAACACTGCATTTGAACTGTAAATACCCCAAACCTAGTACACAACTCACATAGAAAATTAAGCTGCCTGTTTTAGTGTTTTATACTCAATTGGTGTCATGTTATTTAATGCCTCATGCGGTCTTTCGGTATTATAAATCGTTAACCATTCTTCGGTTATTCTCCTTGCTTGCGCTAGGTTGTTAAAAAGATATAAATCTAACACTTCAGTTCGATAAGTCCGGTTAAATCGTTCAATGTAACCATTTTGATAAGGGCTACCGGGTTTGATGTAATCTATAGTTATACCATGTGTTTTTGCCCAATTAGTAAACGTGTTTCCGGTGAATTCTGGTCCATTATCGACCCGTATTTTTAATGGATATCCATGATATTCGGCCAGTTTATCTAAGTAACGGGTAATCCTTCCTGCTGGTAAGCTTACTGCAATATCAATCCCTAACGCCTCACGATTAAAGTCATCGATGACATTGAATGTCCTAAAGCGACGCTGATTACGACTACTGTCACTCATAAAATCCATTGACCAACATTCACCTTGTTTATTGGGTGCTGATAGCCTTTCTGGGCTTCGTGGAGGAATGCGCTGTTTACGCTTTATCCTGAGATTAAGCTTTAATTGGCAATACACCCGATATACCCGTTTATGATTCCATTTATAGCCGAGCTTTCTGATACGATTAAAACATTTAGGAAAACCCCAGCGTAAATGCCTTTCCGTGATAGCATTCAACACCGAAATAATCACCGAATCATCCGGTAACTTAGGTTTATAATAGTAAGCACAACGGCTTAAGCCAACAATGGCACAACTCATAGTAATAGTAACTGAATGATTTTGTTGTAGTTGCTGTGCCCACGTTTTACGTGCCTTTGTGGGCACTAAAGCTTTTTTATGATTTCTTCCTGAAGCTGGGATTTTAAACTTAACTCAGCAAACATCTGCTTAAGCTTGCGATTTTCAGCCTCCAGCTCCTTTAAGCGTTTGATATCCGAAGTTTCCATTCCGCCGTATTTTTCTCGCCATTTATAGAAAGTTGAATTACCCATGCCATATTTACGGCACAGTTCTTTAACCGGAATACCCGCTTCAGCTTCTTTTAAAATAGCGACGATTTGATGTTCAGTCATTTTTTTCATAATTAAATCCCCTTTTCTTTTATCATAGAGAATTTTCTACTTTTTTGCTGTACTATTTTAGGGAATAGTTACA
>NZ_LZHH01000092.1 GCF_001690595.1 Gilliamella sp. Choc5-1 | reverse complement strand
ATAAGTTGCTTTTCACTGTATTCTTGTGTTTCATCATCGGGGATTTTGTAGTACATTTCTAAACGTAATTGTGGCGTTTTATAGGTTGGGTCGGTCATATGGATCCCTAGCGAAAATACATATCCCAAATCATCGGAAT
The DNA here is from genome assembly GCF_001690595.1 of Gilliamella sp. Choc5-1. Classification (GTDB taxonomy): domain Bacteria; phylum Pseudomonadota; class Gammaproteobacteria; order Enterobacterales; family Orbaceae; genus Gilliamella; species Gilliamella apicola_M. The sequence continues at coordinate 5,464 of NZ_LZHH01000092.1, read as the reverse complement.
CGAAGCCTTCTTCATTAAGGAAAAATTGCCCTTTTGCTATCCACTCTTCTAGCAGTAACCCATTACTCTCACGCGTCCCTTTATAGAGAGTATGTCCTCGGCCTTGCGTAACATAACCTTCTGGCTTATCAAGTAATGCATTACCTTCTTTAAAATCGTTATAATCGATACTAAAATAGAAATCCTCTATTGTATTGTGTCTATAGGTAAATCCGATATCTTTCCATTCACGATCTTCTCCTTGCATAAAACCGTGCAAAAAACAAAACCCAGGGGTGGTTGGGATAGTTAAATCATCACGAGTTTGAATGCGTTCAAACAGTTTATGTAATTCAGCTAATTTTTGTGGCACGTTATTCTCAAAGGATTCAGGCTTAATTTGCCTATCTTTAGCATATTGTTCGCCTAAGCCATTTTGTGCTTTCATTTCGATCTTTAACGTGACTTCATCTTGCCAGCGATAACCTTCTAACACTCTAAGAATATCAGCAGTACCAATACTTTCCATACGTTCAAAAATAATGCCTTGCATTTTATCGGGGTTATGGGTGTGCACTGGATACACGTGTTTTAGATAATTGCCATCAAGCGGATCAACCGGTTTAGTATTTCGCAACTCTTGCTCACGCCGAGCTATCATCTGTTTAAAAGGGGGTAAATATTGTTGCTTTGTGGCAATGGTCACATCATGATGTCTTTGGTAATTAAAATATCCCTCTTTATTGATTTTAAATTCAATCGGTAAGTCGATTAAATAGGTGCCAATACAGCGTGTTGCGCTATTTTTTAATAACTCATTTACTTGTTGCTGTTGTGCTGGTGATAATTTAGTCATACGAATGTCCTTATGAAATATCTGACAACTGGTTAATACGGTTAGCGCGAATAGACCTGCAATAAAACCGAAATAATATTTATAAAATTTAGTTAAATTAATCATTTATTTTTACCTTATACATAATGTCAACAATGGCTCGAAGGGTGAATTCTCGACTGATTTTATTTTTATAAGCGGGTTCATGGCCAACCGGTAAACACATTCGTGCTTTTAAATAATCAATTGGTATTTCGCCAGATTGCTGTGATACGGTGCCATCACCATTACCGTCTGCGGGTAATAATGTGTATTTTTCATTGATATCTCCATTTTGGAGGGTTCTTATTTCCACTAGCTCTTTTAAATTAAGCCGATTCTTATCACCAATATGGTTGGCTGACGCCTTTTTTTTGCTTACCATCACAGAACCTTGCCAGTGGGCGATTTGATAAGTCAACGACTCTGTTTTAATATTATTAGCATCTTCTTCAAGACCAAAAAAAGCATAAGTGTTAGGATGATATTTATTAGCTATACTCTCATTAAATTTTTTTACTTTATATTTGACAATATTTTCATATTTGTCCCAATCATCTTGCATTTGTTGCGAATTATGGTCAGTATTAAATGGATTAATCAAATGGGGCTCACAAGCACACCACCATTTATCTTTGGCTAAATAGATTTCTGCATAAGGATCAGCTTTAGGATAGGATTCTGGGTTACCGTTGGGATCTGTGATTGTAAGCCAACCCATACCATATTCTGGCGTGGGTAATAACTGGAGTGGTCCTGGTGCTTGAGCACAAACTGCGGTCATTTCTGCGGCATCCTTACCTAAAACATTGGCCGTTACAAAATTACTTATGCTATTATCTCCATTAACTTCTGTGCCCCGCTTCATTCGAGTATAGGCAGCAACGGCGCCCGTAGCTGGCTGTACACCATTGATTACGCCGTAGACTTTGTTCCGACCATTTAATGCTTCAGTATAATAACGGGCAACTAATCCCCCCATAGAGTGGGTAATTAAAATTACTTTATCGCAAATTTGCCCACGCTTTTTATAAAAAGCAGGGATAGTTACCTCGACTAACCTTTTTAGCCTTTTGGCGCTATCTTCATTAGATTCTAACCAGTTATAACCCATCGCATACACAGGAAAATAAAATTTCTCGCAATGTTTAATTTGCTTTTCATCTAACTCTAGTGACGATTTTGAACCCTCATCTAATGAAAATGAAGGCGGTTTTATTAAATCATTTAAAATGGTTGATAAGTGACCATCTGGTTCAAATAAGATTTTTTGTAATAATTCTAAAAATTCACCATAACTAATATAACCTACTGTCCCCCAACCTCGTTTTTGTCGCGAACCAAAAAGTCTGTTTTCAGGATTATTGTTTATTGCTTTTTGGATTTCTTGTTGTTTTTCTTGGTTAAGGCGACGCTTTTTATTTCGTTGACTTTTATCATCACCTAATAATTGTATCTTTAAATGATAGTTATTTTTAATTCGAGCGACCTCTTCGGCTGCGGCATCTACCACAGTGCCACCATCATCCACTTCTGTTTCTTCAGGATCTAGTTCTAGTTTTCGTGCTTTAGCATCACCATAATACGGTAATGACCAGCCAATAACCGATACTTCATTATCTAAACGCCATACACGTTTAATTTTATTATTAGAATCTTTCTGTTTCGCTTTTAAATTACTGCCCATCACACCAGGAATAAAGATAATCGGTACAATAAGTCGTTCTTTTTTAAGATATAAACCTTGTATGGTCTTTTCTGATGTTGGAACGGTATTATATAAATACGTGGCTTGCTGATTATTGTTAGTCATGTTGTTTTCTACCTATTCTATTCTTGGAGCAATTTTTTTAAAGTAATTAGCTGTATATAGACTTGATTTTCATATTGGCTAATAACGAGTTGTTCTTGCGAAGAAGCACTAACACAACCGCTTGCCATCGTTAACGCTAAATACTTTGTCAATTCTGTGGGTTTGGCAAAAGTTAAATCTATATCATGAATTAGATTTTCTTTATTTTCACCAATATCTAATTTATGCCTTTCAATGTTAAATTGAGTGCGATTTTTTGGGTCTAATCCAGAAATCCAAACATCTTTAACATTTTGAGCAGAAAGTTGTGTATAAGTAAAAAACTGATTGATATCAGCTGATAAATCGTCTTGAGCGATCATCAAACGACCTAACCAAGATTTTGCTTGTAGCTTTTTAGTATTAATTAATGATTCTGCACCAATTAACATAGCACTGATAAATTTACTGTGATGATGGTAGGTTATATCACTATATTGGCATGCTAATATTAGCGATAATTCTATATTATCTGGCTCTTCATAAAGTATTGACATCCATACCGAATAATCCATTATGGGTTCGGGATATAAATCCCAACGTTGAAATATAGCTTCTAGCAGTTCATCGTCATCAATGAGTGCTTTAGGTATGTAGATATGCGTTAAATAGCGACGATAATTAGGACATTGTTGTTCTAAGTTTTGCATTACTTCATCAAGAAACCAATAGGGTTTAGTTGATGCAGTCAAATTAAATAGGGGCCTTGCTTTTTCAGGATAAAGGGGAATTTGTTCAAGATCACCTGTTAAAGCTTTTATGCCATTTTGTTCTGCACAGATCATATAACTTCCAAATATAGGTATCTGCTGCTTACTCCAATTTTGCCAAAATTGGGTTGATTCTTGATTTAGTTCTGTGATTCTTTCATTATAAGCATGCTCAGAAATGTTAATTAATAAACAAGATGCAAGTATCATTATCCATAAAAAAAACGGAACACCAATAGCCAGAAACCAAAATAAAAGGTAGTCTGAGCCATCACAAGTAAAAACAGTTATTATAAAACCAGCTAAAATTAAAAATAATAAACTCATACCCCATAATAGATAATTTGGTTTTTTAATTGGTTGATGGCTTAATAATTTAGAAGTTTTCCAGCCCATTAATATGTTTCCTGCTATTTATATATTTGTGATCATGATTTAAATTAGTAATACGATGTTTAATTTTTTGTTTCTGGCTCAATCACAATAGTTATTGGCTCAACAAATTGACTGTATTGTGCAGGTAGCATTCCATTTTCATCGGTTACTGCTTCTATTTCACTATTATCAGCCCGAATAATTCTTACCTTTCGGTTTTTTATAACAGAATCATCATGTTGCCAACGTAATTGCGAATGAAATACATAATGACTACTTTTTTGTTTATTCATCATTTGGCTTAAACTATCAGCACCCAATTTTTGCCATGTTGCTGATTTATTGAATATATTATCTGGCGCGCCAATCTCGACTGACCCATCAGCAAGTCGAATATAGGCGCCTGCGCAAGTGAAAATTAACTCTTGTTTAGCTGAAATAACAGTTCTTCCTTGTTGACTAACAATTGAGATATCTTTTTGTGCACTTAATGACATATCGTCATTTTGTGCTTGAATATCTACTTTGCCATGGGATGCAAATAATTTAATTCCCATTTTTTGGGCAAATAAACTAATGGTCTCGCCAGCTGCTACCATAAATTTTCTCAATACGCTAATATCCGTGTGCTTATGGCTCGATAGTATTAAATTTTCACCTGAAGAAAGTTGAATGCTTTTGGGTGTCACTTGAGCAATACCGTGTGGGGATGAAAGTAGAATTGAAGCAGCTTTTAATTCTTCAAGAGAGTCAGTTAATAATTTCTTTTGTGTCTCTAAATCAGCTAACTCAGCCTTGGCTTGTTTTGCCGCATCTTGTAACGCAGATACCAATTTAAGAGCGTTATTGAGTTGCTCATTTGCTTGTTGCATATTTAGCTGAATATCTTGCGCTTTATATTGTTCGTCAGCGGTAATAAAAAGCCCTTTACCCGCTCTTATCGCGCCCCAGTCATCAGTTCTAAGCTCAAAACCTTCACCACGTTGGTGTTTTTTATTATCAACTAAATGCCCTAAATTAAGTTGCGTTTTGCCGTATTCGGTGGCCAGTTTGATGTGCTCTTGCCCACGTTTATCATCCATGCGCAGTTTGTTGTTAGCTGGGGTGCGAATGACGTTGCGGTGTTTGTTGATGGTGGTGATAGGGTCAGGGTGGGCACTGTCGTGCATGGCATGGGCAATATAGGGCCGGTCGGGGTTGCCGTTCATAAAGGCGATGGCCACTTCGGTGCCGTCAATTAAGGGAAAGTGAAAGCCATAGGTGCTGCCTGCATACGGTTTGGCTAAACGTATCCAAAGGCTTTCTTCGCCATTTTTCCATGTTTTTAGGTCAAAGTTAAATTTAACGCGGTAGCGTCCTTGAGTGTCAATATAGCCATAGGTGTCATTGTCGGGACTAGTGACCCTTGCCGGTAAGGTGCCGCTGATTTGGGGCCAGCGGATAGGCGTCGGGCGGTAGAGCGTTAATGCCTGATAAGGAATCGCAGTAAATTCGAGCTCGTATGCATCGGTGCGGTTACCGTGTCCTTGTACACTTAAAATAATTACGCCGTCATTGATATTATTCAGTGGACTGCCGTTGAGGTTAATCCATTGACCCGGTGCTAGCGCGTAGCGGTTGCTTTTACCGTGAATAATAACTTGTTGGCTGATTTTTTGTTCGTGCCGTAGGCGT
>NZ_LZHH01000091.1 GCF_001690595.1 Gilliamella sp. Choc5-1 | reverse complement strand
ATCAGTCGTAAAAAGCCTATCGAAAAAAATCGGGTAGAGCCACATATAGAACAAGCCGTTGTCAATATGGCCTATGAATATCCAGCTTATGGGCAACATCGAGTTGCCAATCAACTTCGTCAAGAAGGCATCATGGTGTCAGGGAGTGGGGTACGCTCTATTTGGCTACGTCACGATTTAGAAAGTTTTAAAAAACGCTTAATAGCCCTAGAAACCAAAGTGGCACAAGAAGGATGTGTGTTCACTGAAAATCAATTACAAGCCCTTGAAAAAGCCAAAGCATCAAAAGAAGCGCATGGTGAAATTGAGACACATCATCCGGGTTATTTATGTGCACAAGATACCTATTATGTAGGGCACATTAAAGGCATAGGGAAAATATACCAACAAACATTTATTGATACCTATTCCAGACTCGCTTTTGCTAAAGTCTATACCGAGAAAAACAGCCTGATTGCTGCCGATATGCTCAATGATAAAGAGCTTCCTTTCTTTGACAGCGAACAAGTGCCGCTGTTACGCATTCTTACAGACCAAGGTACGGAATATAATGGCCATAAGGAGAGCCATGCTTATGAGCTTTATCTTAATCTAGAAGATATTGAACACACCAAGACCAAAGCCTACAGCCCACAAACAAACGGTATTTGTGAGCGATTCCATAAGACGATGAAAACAGAATGTTATGATATTTTATTTCGGCGTAAGATTTACACGCAATTGAGTGAAATACAAAACGATATTGAGCAATGGCTTGAATTTTACAATCGAGAAAGAGCGCATTCAGGAAAATATTGTTATGGGAAGACACCATGGCAAACATGGAATGATGCAAAGGGGTTGGTTAAGGAAAAGCAATTGGAGAGTTTATTTTGCTCATCGGACACGCATTTTGTTAAAATGAAAGCCGATGAGTAATATGTGTCTGTCAGATTAAGTTTGAGCTACTACAATTAAATAAAATCATTACCTTTCCTGACTGATTTTTTATAAAAGATAATGTCTTTTTTATTTTAAGTCTATAAAATGTGCTTTTATTGTTTTAAATTTCAAAGCGTTCAAATGTGCCAACCAAAAACTAGCTTAGTGCGCCAAATAAATAATTTGGCGCGGTTTGTTTTTTATTGGCAAGTTGGTCTGTTGATTTTTAAGCTTGATACCGCTTTATTCATCTGTTTTATCATATCTTTAGGGCTTTGGGCTATGTAAACCTTGCCACCTGTGGCATTAGCAATGCAATGAATTTTGTGTTCGCCAGCAATATCGACAATATTAATTTTTAACCGTGGTTTTTGTGATGCAATATAATTAGCTAGTGTACAGATGTTATTTCTTGAACAGTTGTCTTCGCCATCACTGATTATCAGAATATAATCATCACGTTTTACACCATCAAGCATTTGGCTAGCTTTTTGTAGCCCACTGTATAAAGGCGTTCCACCACCACCTGCCGCTGTTGGTGTTAGGCGTTTTATTTTTCGTTTTAGCGTTCCTCGATTTGTGTAATTATAAAATGGCGAAACATCGGCCGTTGGGCAACTTGTTAAGGTGACAAGCGAAATATCGATATTTTGTTGTATTTTATCAATACTTGAGGTTGCTACATTCTTACTACTTGATAAACGAGTTGGTAAGCGTGTCATGCGTTTTTCATAATTGATTCTGTCTTGTTCTGACATGTTACGACCATAACCATAGGACATATATTGGAAGTATTTTTCAACCTCTTGTGGTGGTTCATTTAAGGTGACAGTCATTGATAATGAGTTGTCAAAAATCATAACCATTTTTGAAGGATTAGAATTTTTTTTAATCTCTTCTTTGGTTATGCAGTTAGGCGGATTTTTTACCTTAGGCACTGGCGCTGGTGTTAACGCTGGTTCAGATTTTGCAATAGGCTCAGACATCAACGGTGGCTCGGGCTGTTGTGGTTTTGTTGCTGGCTCTGGCACAGATTCTGGCTGTTTTTCTTCAACAGGTGCCGAAATAACTGGCTTCGATGCTGGCTCAGCAGGCACAATTTTAGGTTTTGCAAGCGGACAAAATAAGTACCAAAGTAAGCCAAGTAGTCCAACTAAAAATAAGGCTAAAAGTAAAAAATGCCACCAACGCCAAAATGGTGTTGGCGCAACAATTGGCACAGGCTGTACATCTTCTTGAAAAGTATTAACAATGACAGGTTCATCATTGATGGCATAAATTAAGTTGCTTAAGCTTTTAATTTTAGGAAGCCATATTGAAACTAAATTTTGCTCTTCGTTACTTAATGGCATAAGGTTTATTGCAGTTTCAATGTCATTAAGGCGCGTTTGTAATATTTGGATAATCTCGTCTTTTTGCGATTGGTTGACTATGTTATCAAGTAAAAGCGGTTGCCCTTCAAGATCAGTATACCAACCTACATATTGCTGATTATCAATTAACTTTGGTGTAGCTAAAATTGAAAAAGTACGTTCAGTTAAATGTGGTTTTAATAATAAAAGTAAGGAATGATATTGTTCTAACTGAGGAATTGTATCAGGGTTATTAGAATCAAAAGCCATCCGTGTTATTCGTTGCATCGTGAGTTCAATTCCTTACATTTCATTATTATTTTTATAGTCATTACAAATAAAATTATAATAAATTCGATAGTTAATTATAGCCTATTGTTAAAAAAATAGTTATTCGCATATCGGTTTACTAATATTCATATTCGAAACAGCATTATTCATTTGTTTGACGATCTGTGTTGGGCTTTGAGCTATATAAACTTTACCACCTGTTTTTTGAGCAATACAGTCAATTTTGTGCTGTCCTGCAATATCAACAATATTTATTTTTAGGCGTGGCTGTTGGGTGGAAATTTTATTTGCTAAGGTACAAATGTTGGCTTTGGTGCAGTTATCTTCGCCATCGCTAATGACTAAAATGTAATCATCACGATTGACGCCGTCAAGCATTTTGCTGGCTTGTTTTATACCATTATATAAAGGCGTTGCACTATTGTACTCTAATGGCTTTAATCTGTTAATTTTGTTTTTTAATTTATCTCTATTTTCATAACTATAAAACGATGTCTTGTGTGCCGCAGGACAAGACGAAAGTGTTACTAAAGCGATGTTAACTTCTGGTTGTATTTTATCAATGGCCGATAACGCGACCTTTTTACTGCTTGATAAGCGGTTAGGTAAACGTGTCATGCGTTTTTGATATGCGTCGGCCTCATCTTCGCTCATTGAATACCAATCAGCATGCAAGTATTTATCAATAGATTCTGGCGTTTCCATCAATGTCAATTTCATTGATGCGGAATTGTCAAATATCATAACCATTTTAGGTGTGTCAGTATTATTCGCAATTTGTTGACGAGTAATACAATTTTTAGGTGCTGGTATTGGCGCAGGTATGGGTGCTGGTACTATCGGTTCAGGATCAGATTTTGCAACAGGTGGTTGCTCTTTCTTAGGTGTTTCAATAATAGTAGGTTCTGGTTCCTTTTCTTCAACTGGTTGAGTTAGTACTGGTTCAGCAATTACGGGGTTTTCTTTTCCATATGGGCAAAATAAATACCAAAGCAGACCAAGCAGTCCAAGGAGTAATAAGCCTAAAAGTAAAAAATCCCACCAACGCCAAAACGATGTTTGTGCAATAATGGGAACAGGAGCTGAAGCAGGTAAAATAGGATCTTCAAAGGTGTTAACAATAACAGGATCATCATTAATGACATAAATAGAGTTACGTAAGCTTTTTAGCCTAGGTAACCATGATGAAAGAAATACTCCTTGTTGGTCAGTAACAGCAATTAATTTAACTGTTTCTTCAATATCGTTGAGCCGATTTTGTAGAGTTTTTTCTATCTTACTTTTTTGTGATTCATTATTGATATCACTCAATAAAATAGGCTGCCCTTCTAAATCAGTATGCCAAGCAATATATTGATTATCATCAATTAATTTTGGTATAGCTAAAATTGAAAATGTCCGTTCAGTTAAATGCGGCTTTAGCAATGCTAACAAAGTATAATATTGATCTAATAAAGAATTTTTTTCAATATTATTATGATCAAACACAATTCTTGTTATTCGTTGCATTGCTAATGCTCTTCTCTTTACTTAGGTGTTCATTTAACTTTTTCTGTTTTTATTTCAGCTTTTATTGAACAAGCAATATAGTTATATATTGAGTGCTTTTTGTAATTGTTGTAGTTTTTTGTTTAGCTTGTCTAACTCAACTTTTTTTTCAAGCTCAGAACTACTTGAACTATTCACTTTTTTAAGTTGTTGCTCAATATCGGCTACTTGGGCTTGTAAGTCATTACGACCTTTGGCTTTTTGTTTAATTTCGTTAGTGAGTTTAGTTAAATCAGTTTTCAGTTTTTGTTGTTGTGCCTGTTTTTGTTTAATACTTAATGCACTATCATTTTTTTGTTTTTCAATAGCGGCATAAATTTCTTTAAACTGCTGATTGGCTCTTTTTTCATTTTCTAGAATTTGTTGTTTATGATCAACCCGAGCTTGGTAATTTCCTGAATAATTACAGCTAATTTTATCCATAATACCAATATCTGTATTTTTGGGATCGCACTGTTCAAGTGTTGTTGAACAACCCGCTAAAAAAACAAGTGGGCTGAGTAATAAAAGATATCTTTTTTTCATAATTAGCTAACCTTAACTGCTGAACGTTGTTTTGTAACAAGAGTAATTTGATTTTCAAGTACTGAAATTTGTTTATGTAATTGGTTTATTTGTTTATCAAGTTTTGATACTTTTACACCAGATTGTTGTTCTTGGGATGATATTAAAATCCAATCATTTTCAACTTTCTTCATACTCTGTAATTTATCTGTCAAATAGGCAATATTGGCATCAATTTGTGCTAAATCGGTTTGAGCTTGTTTTTTATTCAATGTGTCTTTTTTGATTTGATTATTTAATATCTTAAGTGTTGCTAAATTCTTATCTAATACAGCTTTAGCTGTTTCGGTCACAGCTTGCACTTCGTAGGTATTTTTTTGAATGTCTTGGATATAAACATCAAGACGTGTTTCGGCATCAGCGTACTCAGCACGTTTAGAATCAAGATAATAGTTTGCGCCCATCATCACACCACAACCAACCGCCGCAGATGCAAGGCAAACGCCTGTTTTTCCACCTGCTAATACACAGCCAATACCACCTAAACCCGCACCAATAGCACAAGATTGCCATGCTGATTTGCTAAAAAATTTGGCTGTATTGCTTTTAGTTAATGCAGGATCGACGTTTCTAGAGCTTACTCCACCAGCTCCTTGACAACCTGTTAAAATCAGCGATAAACATAAAGTAATGGCTACTATAATTTTATTCATTATTTTTTCCTTTTATTTCATTACATGTTTGCAGCCAAGCTGTTCGTTCGATTTTTCCTGATTCAACATATTGATTAATATGTTTGAAGTAAAGTTTTAAATAATCACTCATATTAGCTTTGCCACTATTTTCTAAAATAAATTGAGTTGATTTGGCTTGATCATTAATTGTCTTTTTTTCATAATTTGATGCGGTGTTAACAATGGTATCAGAATAATATTTTAATATAAAATCTCGCGCACTTTTTGATTCATCAACAACCTGTTTTAAATTGTCTAATTTCACTTTTGAACACATGTTGCTGTCATCTAGTGTGTCTATTTCTTTTGGATCACACACTTCATTAACCATTGTTTTATATAAGTTGTCATTATATTCAAACTTGCTATTTAAATCTGAAACATTAGCACACAAAAATGCGCCTAATTGTAATGCTGATTGTATGGAGCGATCGCGTTGTTCGTCACGCGCTTGGTTTGCACTGCGTAAAAGTATGTTGAGTTGATTTAATTCTTTTTTGGTTTTTTCATCTTCGACTTGTTTGGTGATTTTTTCAAGTTCACCAACAACATTGCTGCTTTTAGTGTTGTCTGTTTCGTTGCCTAATGCGCTCCATTCTTTATCTAGTTCTTTAATTTTATCATTAGAATTCATTACTTCTGTGGTATAAATTAAACGAAACCCAACATCTTTACTTTTATAAGCACCTTTATCATCATAAAAAGGTTTTTCAGTACGAAAAGCACTGGTGGTTGATGATTCAGGCGTTAAATAGCTGCCACCACGCACAATAATTCCACCTTGTTGACCATGGTAGCGATCAAGTTTATTCATTCTAAATGAGTCAAACATCATTTCGCTAGCGTTACCTAAAATATCATAAAGACCTAGCGGATTTGGTTCTAATCTTCCAATAAGCTGTAATTTACCATTAGCTGACTTAGCGCCAGAAAACCACGCATAGCTTTCAAGATTACCTGTCATAGGGAATCGTGATTCACGGAACTCCGATTCAGTTACTTTTGCCCCACCTCGTACTGCATATTCCCATTCCGTATTATTAGGCAAACGAATATATCCTTTAGGAATAGAATTTGATTTTATTTTTGCCTGATTTTCAATTAACCAATGGTTATATTTGTCAGTAAATGCAATAGCATCAAACCAACTAATATTAGTTATAGGAAAAGAAAGATTTAATTTAGGTGTTGGACAAGTGTCATTCATGACTGCTTGGTATTGTAGTGCGGTAATTTCATATTTACCTATTAGGTAATATCTTTCATTGCCCGAGTCAGAAAAGCTACCAGAAATATAATTTGGTGTTGCATATTCAGCGAAACCGAACTCTTTTTGGTTACTACCTAAAATAATTTTGACATCATCAAGTGGTTTATTAGTTGGTGTGAAGACCTTTTTCATGACTAAACTGCCATCACACGGCATAGATAAAATTACGTCATCTTTTGCGGGCTTTGGGTTGTAAAATTTGCTGTCCCAAGGTTCTGCAAAACTTAATGACGGAATTAAACAGATTGCTACCAATCCAAAACATGCTAATTGAGTATAATTATGCTTCACGCAGGCTTTCTGCTGGTTGGATCTTAATAGCACGTCGACCTCCTATGGCTACAACTAGAGCTGAAATAAATAGGATCAGCATAAATGCAATAATAAAATGATAAAATTGTAATCGACTTACAATAGGTTGTGAAACTAAATTTTCACCTAAAATCGTATTAAACGCATAATTTCCTAATAAAAATAGCACAAAAGAGATAAAAAATGCCAAGCAACTTAATGTAATCGCTTGATTGATTAAATAAAACATAATTTCTCTAGATTGAAAACCAATTAGTCGCATGAAAGCGATATCCTTGCGCTTACGTTCTATGTTGGATAAAAATGAGCCAGAAAATGATAAAATACAGCCAATTCCTGCCGTGATCGCAATAACACTAAAAATAAAATTAAGTACACGATCGATCGCTTTTACGTTTTCGATTGCGTTAGATTGCGTTCGAGTTTCAATATGCTTTTCTCGTAATTTAAAGGCCAATGGCGCAACATTATCTAGTTCGTTAGCATAAATACGTGCACGAGCAAACGATGTGTGGTTAAGTGGGTTTAATTGTCCTGTGGATGTTTTGAATATGTCACTTTGATAACCATCATAAAAATCTTCCATCGCAATAAGTAAATCTAAAGAGACAAAAGCCGCAGCTCGGTTATAACGATTTTCGGGGATAATGCCCATAACTTCTAATACGGTTATTCCTTTTTCAAGTTTTCCATCAAGCTGCCTAGTAATCACCATTTTGACTCGACTTCCTACTGTTACTTGCATTTTTTCGGCCGATAATGAACTTAATAAAATTTGTTTTTTATTATTAAGTAATGGCAAGTTTTTTGTTATTGGATCATCTTTGGCTGTAGGTATAATTTCGGCATTATTAACAAAATGGCTAGCGTCTTTGATTAAATCAGCTTGCGTGTTTAACGAGCGTGTAAGCGGGATCACAAAAGTGGTTTCAGGTTGCTTTTTTATCCAATTAAACATTTCGTCATTAAGTTGTAAATTACCAACAATTTTGATTTCTAAATTTTGTGGATCGTTTACTAATTGCTCACGAAGTTGCGAAACTATGCCATATTTTAAACTAAATAGCAATAATAGTGGTGTAATCACTGAGATCACTGAGGCAATAATACAAAATGATACTTTTTTGTCATACCATAAGTCTGCTAAAGATAAACGAGTAATAAGTAACCATTTTGATAGTGCTTTAGTCATCTTTTACGCCTTATCTTGTTGTGGTAAAAATTCTGATGATTGTGATGAAGTTAACTTAGCTGATAAGGTAAATAAGCCTTTATCAGCTATGCGTTGCCAATCATGAGTGACTATCATCGCTGCTATATTATCTTGCTGGGCTTGTTCAATTATTAGATCAAACAATAAATTCGCATTATAAGGATCTAATGCTGAAGTTGGCTCATCGGCAAGTAATAATGCAGGTTTATGAATAATTGAGCGAATAAAAGAGGCTCGTTGCCTTTCACCAATTGATAGCTGTTTGGGGTATTTATTGATTAAATGCGCTATATTGAGTTTTTGCACTAAATAATCAAACCGATTGTTATCCACTTTTTTTTGTAATAACTTTAATGATAATAAAATGTTGTCACGAACCGTTAAAAATGGCAATAATCCACCTGTTTGTAGCATAAAACCTAAATATTTAGCTCGAATATTAGCTAATTGATCGATCTTATTTTGCTTAATTAGCGTTGCAATATCGATATCACAATGATCTATAGCCATGTTATAGCTACCAATGTTATCTGGTTTTAAAATCATTCCTACCATTTCAAGTAAGGTGCTTTTACCAGCACCACTGTCGCCCTGAATAACGACCACCTCACCAGCTTTTACAGTCAGCTTTGGTAGGCAAACACTAAAAAAGGATTTGCCTGTTGAGCGTGAAATTGCAATTTGATTGATGGTTAACATATTTTCTAACAACACAACTTTATGGCAACATTTCTAATGGTATAGGATAAACATTCTCACGAGGGTCGCTACCTTCAGCTAATGAAATCCAACGATCTACATCTGCATTACATTTTTGATAATAACGAATTTTACTATTTAAATTACGAATAAATTTTTCTTGTTCAAGCCCACTCATACTTTTCCATGTATCTTGATCAAGCCCCGTTACATCGCTCTTATAAGGGATATTATCTAAATATTCACCAAGTAAACCCAAATCTGCAATTTTTGTGACAGAATCTGATTTTAATTTACTTGGATCTTGCCCCATTGCGGCAGCAACAGAGCGAAGTTGCGAAAACATATCATCGGCAGAAATCAATCCATCATTAGCTGCATTTGCAATTTTGCTAACAACATCACTCAGATCACTCAGTTGTGATTTTGTTAATAATATTCGTGGCTCTGCTGTTGGTATAGTTGGTTTGACAAAATCTTTATCGGCAATCCAAGCCTTAAAAACTGACGGTGCTTTAGTACCTTTTACATCCCCTAAATAAGCAAGTTGCATTGCCTTACTTAATAACAATGCATCTTTTAACATATCAGAGTTATCATCTTTTGCATTTATAGCATTGCCAACAGAAGCTTCACCTTTATATGCTAGTTTGACTTGTTCAGATAGTGCTTGCGCTAATAAATCTACTTTTTTACCAAATTCATTAACATCACCAGCATTAACTGGGTAATAAAGTGATTTATGAATGAAATCGTTATAAGTTAAGTCTGAATATTGTGCTGCCGCTACTTGGTGATCTTTTGCACCACTTGGCGTTTTTAAATGTAGTGCATAAATGGCAACTCCTTTATGCTGAGCTTCAAGCCTTAATTGCGCTGCATCCATGCCAGTACTAGAAAGCTTATCATCACCCGGAATCGCACTAGCATCTGTTATTAAAATCATATAACGTGCGCCAAAACTATTCCAATTGATATCATTTAATGCCTGAGCAATGCCCGCATAAGAATCTTCCGCAAAATACGAGGTAGAAACAGAGGCTTGTTTAAGTGAAGCACTTAACTTTTTAAAGTCTTCTTTATCTTTAACTTTATTTGGGTCAGCAAAAATTTTGGTAACAAATTCGAGCTTATCTGATGCTTTTAAGCTTGAACGGAATGATATCAATCCGAATTTAACTTGTTCTTGTAGCTTTTCTTTTTCAATATGCTGATAAACTCGCGTTACCGCTTCTTTAGTTCTTGAAATATAAGGATCCATAGAAATAGTTGAATCAATAACAAACACAATAGCGGCTTTAAAAGGTACTACTTGGTTTGCACTATCATCAGCAGTTTGGGCGGTGTTTTGCTTTGGGTTATTTTTTATCAATGATTCTTGTTTACTTACTGATGCGACTTCTAGCACTCGCTCATAAAACCCTCGCCCATTCATTACTTCTTCACCTTGTAAAATAGGTAATAAATAGAAATTACTTTTAAAATCTACAAACTCTTTAGGTTCTTGAGCAAGCACTTCTGGAGCTGCTTTATTCGCTTTTAGAGCTTCACGAATAGGTTTTAATAAAGTTTCAGGTTTATCAGCATCAACAATCGCAGTCAATGCAGCCTTATCTTTGAAAAATAGCAAAGGGTCACGATAAACTGGGTTAGTAAAAACTAATGTCATTTGCATATTCCAAGCAATTGCACACGAATTGTTAATCCAACCTATTGTTTTACCATAAGAGTCAGGTCCTACTTTAAGCCACTCTTGATGATTATTATTTTTGCGCTCATAAACATAATAACGTGAAAAAGCAGGAACTGATTTACCTTTAGAATCGGTAATATTGATTTTTAATTCACATGTTGGTGTGCTTAATACGCGTTGGTATAGGGTTGTTTTACCATCTTGTTTTAATGGCTCAATAGCAAACCCCATCAAAGGTAAACATGTTAGACCTATCGTCGAAATGAATTTTGAGACAGCTAATTTATTCATTCTTGCTCCTCACTAATTTTGTAATTGTGTTAAACGATCTTTAACAAAGTTATTATTAGGTTCTTTGGTTAACGATGTTTCGTACCAATAAATAGCTGTTTCTTTATCTGATTTAAAGCAGTTATTGGCTTTATAAAATTTTTCGTCATACTCTTTTGCATATAACATAGCTATTTTGGCATCGGTTTGTGCCTGATTTGCATATAATCGCTGAGCAATATTGCATTTTTCTGCTTTTTTAGCTTCCGTAATGACTTGAATAATCTCATCCGATTTGGGGTTGGTTTGTAAGCATTGTTGAATAAAAGTTAAGTCATCGGTCGTAGCGTTATTTATATTACATTGAACACTTACTTGTACCGTTGTAGCTTGTGGTTCTTGATTTTTGAAAAATAAAAAATACCACACCGCAACACCTAGCCCAATTAGTATTATGAACGCAATGACAATCGTCAAAATCAATCCAAGGCGACTTTTCGATTTAACTACTTCTGTTTCTATAACTTTAGGCTCAACTTCGGGATCTGGCTCAAGCTCGGTTTGGGTTTCGATAGGTTCGTCTGATGCCACCGTTTCAGTATTTAGGTCAGGTTCCTCAATTAAAGTTGGGCTATCTTCAACTTCTGGTTCAATTACAGGATCTGCTTGCGCTATTGCTTGTTGCTCATTCGGTTGAGCTGTTTGTGAGCTTAATGCGATGGAAGGAAGTATATCTGCAGCAATACTAACAACACCTCCATCAATATAATTTGGATTTTGCTTATCACGAATTTGCATAAGAAATCGGAGCTGACTTTCTTGTGTCACCAAAGAGTCAACCAACCATTCCCCAACATGTCCTGTTAATTGTTCGTTTTCAACTGACATGTTTTCAATAGTATGCCAACTTTTTTCAGGGCTCCATTGATTAATGGCTGATAAATAATAACTATCTTGATTTCGTTGGATAAGTATATCAATATCAGAACTACCGCTCCATTTTTGAGCTAAAAACTTCGCAATACCGGGTTTATAACTACTTAATTCAATTCTTAATGCCATGATATCCTCTATTTTTATACTCAAATATGTGAGTATCTTTCATGCAATCTATTACTATTAAGCAGGGAGCTTATTTATGCCAAACAGCATCCCTGTTATGTTTTATTGTTTAATGACGCTATTTTAATTAATCCGCGATTGTTTGAAAGAAGTCAAAATTTCGCCTAATCGGCTATTTTGTTCTTGGCTAATTTCCCGCCCTGCATGATGTCCAACATTTTCTTGCGCCAGTGTGGCAAACGCAATAAACCAATCAAATATCGCATACTGAGAATAATTTTTAGTGTGATCGTTCAGTTTTGGTAATGAATGTGATGATTGGGCATTAAATTCAGTTAATGGTGAAGAAAATATCGGCTTACCTTGATTAACTCGACTCATTGGTATATCACTTGCTTGCCCTTGAATAAAACCAAGCCAAGCAATAAAGTCTGCTAGCAAAGTATAAATAGTACTGATCTGTCTAGACTCAAGATCATCACGTTTACTACCTATATTTTCATTATTTAAAATGCGTTTAGTTAAACTTTCTTCCAATTTCATTCGGTTTGCAGCAGTAATAAGTTCTTCAATAATAAAAGAAAGTGACTTTTGATCAATACCAAAAAATTGCAGAATATGCTTATCTAACACAATATTTCTTAAATGTTCTAACCATGCCGAAAAGACTGTTGTTGCAAACTTTGATTCAGTTGGTAATACTTCTGTTGATTTAGCTGTTAGTGATAAACTTGAATCAGAAAACAATTCAAAATCAGCATTTAAACCAAAATCGTTTGATAAATTATCTAATAAATTATCGTTACCATCTTGAGCCGTTTCATTATCAATAGTACTAGAATGGTAAAGAGCTCTAATCGTTTGGTCTGGTAATTCAAGGGTTTTGAGTAGTTCGCCTAACAATAATGCTTTGCTTTGTAACTCTTTAACAACATCAGCAATGATCTGCTTTTTCTTAGCTAATGCTTCATCATTGTCCGCTTGATACCAAGTATCAAAACGCATATTGATGATATACTCAATTTTTTCGTTAAGTTGTTCAACAATTCGTTGCTGTTTAACTTCTGTAATAGCAACTTGTTCTAGGTATTGGCTAATTCGCCCTATGCCACCATCATTAAGCTTTAACATGGCATCCCATGCTTCTTCTGGCTGGAACACATATTCTTTAATATCACTATTTTGCACAAATGTACTTTTTAATACATTCATTTTATCTTGATAATTTTCTCTATAATCAAGCTCTTGGCTAGTGCTTGGTTCGACATTTAAAAATGGCACATCGAATCCAGGTTTACGGACTAAAAAGACATTATTAAATTTATGATCGTTTGACCAGTTACTTAACCAATCATAACTACCAAACCGTTCTAAAATTGTTTGCTGTAGTAAACCGCCTTTACCCCAGCTATTTTTAAGATTATCTTCAGATAGCGTTAACGATGTGCCAATGCGTTTATCAAACATGGTAATTGCCCACAATAACCCTGCTTTTTTAGTGGCTCTTTTTTCAGCCGTTTCGCCTTGTGTTTTATCGATCCAGCGCTCAAGTACAGGGCCTACATCATTAACATCGGATTGTTTATCTGATGGAGTACAGACAACAAGCACGTTCATTTCTTGGCTATCAGTATATTTTTCAAAAAGATAAGCAACTTTACCACGCAATAAAAGCTGAGCAATTAGGTTACCTTCTTTAACGTCTGAAATCGATATCAAATTTAAACGTCCTCGATATCCAGGAAAATCAAGTAAATCCACATTTTCAAACGTTGGTACTCGGGTTTTATTGACTAATGGAAAGATTAATTCGGCAGTTAAAAAAGCAAGTTGTGCTAAAGATACAGCAACAGGCGTGCCATTTAATGGTGTTATGGTGACTGAAGAATCTTTGTCGGTATTCAATCGTTCGAGAATATCAACATTCATAATGCTGTCGATTTGCGACTTAGTACCATTATTATCTTTGATTAAGACAGAAAGTGGCGCGTATATTGTTTCAGCATAACTTAAACTTGATAAAGTTGACGCCAATTGTGTATAAATATTGGTGAGTTCAGCAATTCTTCCCCATAAAACCGAAAACATCTCACCTCTATCAGCTGTTGTTAGATAAGGCAGAAGATGAATAGCCTTGTCCCAATAACCGCCTTTTAACTCTTCAAGCGAATTACCAAAGTTTTCAGATAAATAATCGTACAGATCAACAATGTCATCTTCACTCACACCACCAACATAGTGGGCTTGTTTTTTGTTTTCTAAACGCTGGATCAACTGGTTTAACTGTGAAAAGTCGATTTTATTGGTGACTTTTTGCTGATCAAAATCTTTAAAATAAGCATTTATTAAGATTTTTACAATTTCTATCTCTTTAAATAATTTTAATTCTAATGGATAGTTAGCTATACCGCCTTTAGCAATGCGACTAAAACGTGTCACTAGTCCCGTTGCCTCTTTACCACTACCGACAGGATTTACATGGTCAATAAAATCTAACACTTCATTATCGACAACTGTTTCTAGTTTACCGTTTTCGCCTGCTGCTAGCGCTGAAATAAGATAAGATTTACCTGCTTGTGATAATCCAAAAAAACCAACCGCAACAGATTTAGTTGATACATCACCCAATCGTTTTGCACTGTTGCGTAAACGACGTAAATCTAAAATTAAATTATCCGCTTCACTATCTAAACGTTTAGATGAATGGCGTGTTTGATTCACCCAATCAATGGCCTCTGCCGATACTTGATAGACCTGATCCCAAGATTTAGGTAGTTGTTCGTTTAAGTTTTTCATCGTTTTATCATTCCACTATCAAGCCAATATTGTGTGCTAATTAAACCAGAATTAACCATAGTATTTAAGCTTAGTTTAATATCCTGATTTTTATTACAAGCACGCCCATCCGAGGCTTTTACATCTTTAATATAAAAATTTTCAACCGTTTTTTGTTTATTTTTAATTCCTAATGTAACTTCTAAAATCACACCATCGGCACTTAAACGCTTAGCCACCTCACTATTTTCAATAGTTAATATATAGATAGGTGATGCTGGCCACCTTTCAACTTCAAGTTGCCTAAAACCAAGCCTTGTGGTACCTCTAATTTCGAACGAGTGCTCAGGAAAGTCATAATCAGGATTATCTAAGTCAATATCTTGGTAATAGACATTTTCTTTTTTAATCATATTAAGATTATCTAAAAGTCCAATGTATTTAACGGTTGAATATAAATCTATATTTGAGGATCTAAAATAAAAATTATGTAACCTTAGATTTTTGCTTAAAAAGCACAGCATTGCCCCCACCGCTGCGGTTGTTTTAGGGTCATCAATGCGTTCTTGCTTATGGAACGGATACCATCCCCCTGTATAATAACCATGTAACGGCAAAATTCGCCCTGCAGGCATTGATAAACGTGATCGGAAATAACTTTGAATACCCGGTAAACGAGAAGGACGACCTGTTAATAAAAGCACATCACACTGATAGCAGCTAATAATTTCGGATAGTGCATCAAATGTTTTACAAATATTATAATAATCACCACGAATAAACAGATAATGAATGCGTTTTAGATTAATTTCGATATCCAAATCAAGTACTGAAAACTCAGGATTATTTAATGCGCGCTTAATAGGTTCATTAATAAAATTAAGCACATTGTCAGTCATTGTGTTATGTTGTAATAATTCACCAAAGGTTGAACGATAATCGTTTTTTTCTGAGTGTAATGGGTCATAAAGTTCATACGCTTTTAATATCTGTAATCCAACTGGTGTAAATAGCTGTAAGGTAAGTTGCTGGCGCAATACCGCATCTTGAATAGACAGTTGCTGAGAGCCAATAATGGTGGACAAAATTGGGGTAGGGTCAGCAATACCTGCTTGTTTTAAGCCATTTGTCAAAGCGGTTAACACCGTATCTTGGATGATATCAAGTAAAATATCATCTCCTGCAACTTTAAATCCATCACGAAAACGCTGTGTTGGTACAATATAAGCATTACTGCTATTGGCTTGCCCATTTGCTCCGTAATCTAATTGATAGTCGTTAATCACTAAATCCGTCGTACCACCACCAATATCAACGGTTGCAATAGTTAGCTTTTGTTTATCTACTTTACTTGGACGCACCATTGAAGCAATAAACTCTTCACAACGACCATTATAATTATTTTGTGTTTCGTTAAATAAATAAACCACTTGGCCACAAGTTGCTTCGTCCCATTGAATATGGACTTCAGGAATATTCGGCCATACACTTTTTAGCTGTTCTGGGTTGTTAAAATCAATATTATCATCTAAGCCATCCCAACCAAGGCTTTTCCAAACTAAGCCAATTGCTTGATATACACAACTTTTAAATATTGCTTGCTCTGGCTTTGGCATGGCTGGTGGAATAGTTAAAATAATTGAGCGTAAATTGCGTGGCGTTTTAGCGTGTTCCAGTTTATTACGTTGAGCGACGCTGTTTATTTGCATTAATGCATGCATCAACACTTCACATAGCATAAATGTCATCAACGAACTTCTTGAGTATTTTGGGTGGAATACCGGCATCTTGCGATCATACTCTTCTTGAATATCATTGCTAAGAATGTGTAATGCTTCACCATATTCGTTAATTAAACTTGAGAAAGGTTCAGCAGTTGCAAATGGTTCATGATCACTTTTTACATAATAAGAATTAAAACGCCAACCTTGTTCGTATTTGTCTTGGTCCCACAAATAACGTTTTGGACTTGAAAGTCCAGTTGATCCCTCGTTACCTTCACGCCGACTGGCAAGTCTGCTAGCTTCTTTTCCTACTCGAACAATGCTTGGCCAACGAAACGTATCACGGCGTCCGCTTTGCAATGAAAAATGTTCTTTACCAAAAAAAGTTTGAGCAAATTCAACACGGCTTTCAAATGGTTCATTATAGATATGCTCTGGCTGAGTTAAATCACGAATTTCAAGCTCATAACGATGATTTAAACTATCTTTATCTTGAGCATGATCTTCAATTAAAATGCCACAAGTTCGAGAATTTCCCACATCTAAAATCATATCAACAGGAATTGATTTAACAATATCATCTTTATTATTTGACACAATTTTAATTGTTGGCAATTGCAATGAATCAGCAAGTAAATGGATAATGTTTAGGTAATGCCCATAGTAAGTTTTATTTTTTATTTCTTGATTAATATCATCTTTATGTATCTTTAAACGCTCTGGTTGTGGTGCAAGTTCTTGAAAGAGATCAATTAACCAACTAGTTATCCATTTGAGTTCTAAATACCATGAAACGTGATCTGAGCGATGTGCTAAACTAAATACTGCACCAGTCATCACATCGTTTTCGGTTGGAGCAAGATAAGCAACATCTTGTAAGTTAGCAAATACTTTTGTATCAAATGCAAACGTGATTCGGTGTGTATTGCCGTTAGGATCTTCCCCTTCGGGAATATTAACAATTCGAACTCGACTCCAGTTATGTGGGCCTTTATCAAAACGTTCAGGAGGAATTGAACGTAAAACAGGAACAGGTAGCCAAATACCATCAAATAATTTTAATGATTGATCAACGCTAATTTCTTGTGTTGGTTTAACTGCAAACGCACGGTTATCAGGCGTAAAAAATTGACCACTGTCGACATCTTCAATCAATCTAATTAGTGCACCACTCTCAGAGGGATCAATAAAACACCCATTAACTTTACTGCGCCATTCATTATCTTTCCAATCGATTTTAAGTGCAAAGTCAAGAAACTGAATACCACTATTCATAATAAGTGTGACTTCTTGACCATAATTGCGTAATTCTGGAAGCATATATAACCTTTATTGTTTTTTCATCGTTATTGGGAATGAAGTCCCATTATTATAAATTCCTTGGCAATTAGCTTTATTATTGTTGCCAGGTGTGCATTGAATGTTTGGTAGTTGATATTTGCTATTATCACTACAAATCGTTTCATTGTTACCCGCAATAGTTAAATGAGTATCTTTGATATTTGTACCAACCTTACCGACACATTTCACGCCATCACTACGTGTTACTGTGACCTCGCCATTTCCATCGTTAAAGTTATAACTTAATTGCAATGGCTTACCTGTAGCTTTGTCTTGAATACCACCATTGACAGACCATTGGCCATTTAAGAATTTTGTTGACCCCTCTTTTATTGCATCAGCAGGTAGCGCTAAGTTATTTGTTTGATCAACAGCAGGATTAACATTATCTGATGATGTAGATGTTGGAACAGTGCTATTTTGCTCATTTCTATTATCTTGAGCATCAGGGGTTGGCATATCATTACCTTTATCGCTATTATTTGAGTTGTCAGAAGTTGCTGAATGATCAACTACGTCACCTGCGGTATTAGTGCTATTAGCAATCCCATTAGCATCAACTGGAATTGTACCATTTACTATGCCATTACCTGCAACACCCAAATGATTATCTACCACAACATTTTCAGTTTTTAACTCTCGTTCTGGTTCTTTTTCAACCTTTTTTTCATCATTAACAACAGGTACACTGACATTACCATTTTCAGGTAACGATAATGACGGATTAACCGATATTTTAGGATTTAACCAGCAGCCTCGTAATAAAAAGAAGGCTAAAAGAAGCAATAACAAAGGTAATAAGCCTAATAACCATACCCACCAACGTTTCCACCATGGTCTGGTTTTGAACGGTTCAGGTATCGGTGGTGGGGTAACAACGGTTGCTGGTGTGACTTTTTTTACTGGTTCTAAACAATAGAATGGTGAATTAACTTGAGGCGTTTGAGGATGTACAAAGCCCCAAAAAGTAATGACAGGTTGACCATTAACAATGTAAACAAACTGATTACTTGGAAAACGGATTGCCATCAAATTAGATTCAGCATTATCGACGCTATTTTTGGGATCATAAATAAGTCGACTAAAAAGCAGTTGATCGCCATCTAAATTTGGGTTGCTAGCTAATTGCTTACCCAAATTCATGACTTTATGTTCAAATTCTTTAAGCAAAATCAGCGCTGATTCCTGCTCTGATTCGCTAGCGGATGTCCAAGGAATAATATCATATTGACCATCAGGCTGATTTGAATCAAAAGGAATATACCAATCAATAATATTACCTTGATCATTACGCTGAGGAATGGCTAAATAATCGGCATACTGCTTACCCAGTTTAACTCTAAACATTTCACGAATTTGAGTCGCTACCAAATAAGCTGCTTTACCATCATATCCCAACATTTTGAAATCTTTGATATCGCCACTTCTAAGTAATGTATTTGCCATATATTCCTTTCTATTTTTTACATTATTTTTATTTCTTAACATTTTTTTACAACAAAAACAAGTTTAACAGAAAACACCATTATTGTAATTGATATCATTATAGACATTATGAGTGTTAAGCATATTTTTGTTAGGTTGTGTCATAAATAGACCAACTTGTATAAATTATAAATAAATACTAATAATTAATTGATTTATACTTATTTTATAATCAATTAGCAATAACTAACAAGTCCTTTTTATACTTAAACACGTACTTCTCCTGAAACTTTTTCACAAGATTGTTTCAAAAACTCATCATCTGTTAATACACGCAATGGTTGCATATCGCTTTCACCTTTTATAACTAAAGAAGGATCGGAGCGTAAGCAAGTTCCACCATAATGTCCACCAACAGTAAAAGTACATAGCTGTAGGTAGCGATCTTCGACTTTTGGTAAACACCATAGCTCTTGGTAAATGTTTTCTTGTTTAGCAAAACGTCCAACTGTTTTATCAAGGATCTGTTCTTGATTACTGACTAATTGAATATCACTTCCACGGCGTCCTGCTATTGGTTTAACAGCATAACCTTTTTTAATTAAGCTTTCATTGAGTTCAAATGTGGATTCTAATAAATAACGGTGATTTGGAAACAGTGACCATAATACAGGTAAAATAGCTTTATTACTTGGAATTACCGTCCATAATGGCTCAAAAACTGAGATTTCTGGTCGCAATAATACATCAATTAACCTGACTGTATTTTCTGGATGCCAAGTGCGAATTGGTATGCCTGCAATTTGCGCTTCACTTTCCTCACGAAGTTGCTCTAATACCGTTTCCCAAGCCCATGTTTTCCAAACGCAGGTCACTTGACGGTCTTCATCATCCACAAGTTGACCACGTTTATCCCATCTTAACCCATTGAGTCCTCGCAAGATTTTGCTATCAAATCCGGCCTGAGTAAGCGCTGTTTGCATAAATAATGCATGGTAATTTTCTTCACTATCATTATCTTGCATGATATGTACAAAAGGTTGGGCATCGCTATGTCGCCAACAGTTAGCTAAGGCGTTGAGTAAACCACTGCTAGGGTTAGTTCCTCGATTTAATCCAGCTTGAATAGCCCATTTTTGTAAAATATCTCCCGCTTCAGTATGGCACGAGGCGGAATCAGCATTATATTCATACACTTTTAAGCCTCGTTCATCCATACAAAAATCTAATCGTCCAGTTATCATTTGGTAACGGCGTTGCTGCCATGAAAGCCTCAATCTTGGCCAAAGTATTTCGGGAATATTGAAATTCCTCAATAAATCATTATCTTTTAAAACTTTGTCGGTCGCATGTAAATACATTAAATGCAATTCATTGGTGGCTCGAATTAATTCTTGTTCAGCACTTTCCGAAATTATGAAATAACGATAATGATCATCATGACTAATAGCATGACCTGCAGCTAACACATAGGCATTATCTAAGGGTTCTAATTCATTCAGCCATTTTTTATCAAATTGCCCTTCATTTTTAAGGTGAGCGCTATGAATAGTCAGTAATGGGCTAGGCACTGCTGGTTGTGGTAAGCTATGTGCTGTGTCATCTGTTTGGATCATCCACCCTAAGATTTTAGTATCATCAAACGTATCATGTAATTGATAACCTTCACTTGTTACAGTCATCTTTAGTTCTCGCGTCCATTGTTGACCAATAGGTAGTCGCATATGGATAACGTTTTGCTCTGCTACTCGTACTTTGTCTTCAAATACTTCGGTTATAACCGCAACATGACCTGTACGATCAAACACGCCACCATCATCCCATATCAATAACGAGCCCGCCTCTGGCATTTTTTTACTGCCATTAGCGTATGCTTGTAAAGGTAAAATAGCCTCATTAACAACTTGTCTTAAAAAACGAAGTGAAAAAATTTCATGTGCCATTCCCACATCAGTAAAAACAATGCCATAATTTAAAAATAAAAATCGTCTTGCAAATTCAACGCATTGCCATTTGTAGCCCATATATTCATATCCACAATAGCTACGGAATGACGCATCATTTGGATATTGATTTTTATCTAATGTTTCATAATCAGATGAATAAATAGCAACACCGCCTGGTGCATAACCTAATAATGTGCCGAAAGGTTCTTTATGATTGGAATTAGATGACATAATGTTTTAGCCTTATAGTAAATAGCAAGATACGTTTATTTCACTATGTTAGAATTTTCTTATCATAGCTCAAAATATATACTTTAAAAAGCGATGTTTATTGTTCGTTACTTGAAGAATACTAAACCGCCTATATACTAATGATCCTTGATGCCAATATATCCAATCAGTAACTGAGAAAATAAAATTATGCAATCAACAAAATTAAATGAATTATTAGAGTTTCCATGTTCTTTTACTTATAAAGTTATGGGAGAAGCTAAACCAGAGCTTGTCGACAAAGTGGTATCTGTTATTCAGCGGCATGCTCCAGGTGATTATACGCCATCAATTAAACCGAGCAGTAAAGGTAATTACCATTCAGTTTCAATTACCATCAATGCAACGCATATTGATCAGATCGAGAATCTTTATAAAGAATTGGGCGAAATCGATATTGTAAGAATGGTTTTGTAGCGTTTTGCTTTTCTACTCAAAATGGCGTTTTATTGTTATTGATAAAGCGCTATTTTATTCAACACAACCAAAATAAAAACCTCAATAAAATCAATTGCTTTTCAGACTAACTTTTGAATAAAATTTTTCACTTTTATAGAGAAAAACACATCAAAAAAAATTGAATAAAATCAATAACTTTACTGAACGTTTTTTGACGGTATTTGCGTTATGGTTTCACTTTTTGTTATATAAGCATTTGCTATATAAGCAACAATGCAAACCAGTTTGAAAGGGAAAGAGCAAGATAGTTCACAGCCTTGCTCTTTTAATTAATAAACAAATTATCCTAAAATGTTAGCTAACTCTTTGGTTACATCAGCAACAGCTTGTGTGCCATCAACTCGGAAATATTGTGTACGTCCTTCTTTGGCTTCATGCTGATAATAACTAATAAGTGGTTTAGTTAGATCGTGATATTCAATAAGACGTTTACGAACAATTTCTTCATTATCATCTTTACGAATTGTCAGCGGTTCGCCAGTAATGTCATCAATATTTTCAACTTTAGGTGGATTATGACGAACGTGATAAACCCGACCAGAAGGTGCATGAATTCGACGTCCACTCATACGATCAATTATCACTGCATCAGGTACATCAAATTCAAGTACATAGTCAACATTAATACCCGCAGCTTTCATGGCATCAGCCTGTGGCACGGTGCGAGGAAATCCATCTAACAAAAAGCCATTGACGCAATCACTTTGTGCAATGCGCTCTTTAACTAACGCAATTACTAATTCGTCGGTAACAAGTTTACCCGCATCCATGAGTTCTTTAGCTTGTAAACCCAGTGGTGTGCCTGCTTTTACTGCTGCGCGTAGCATATCACCAGTTGAAATTTGGGGGATCCCATATTTTTGCATAATAAATTGTGCTTGCGTCCCCTTGCCTGCTCCTGGTGCTCCTAATAAAATAATTCGCATAAAATAACCTCTTATGGCTTTAATATAAATAAAGTCTTCTATTCTGGTAAATAATGAAATATCACCTTACTGCTGGAAATTAAACCATCAGTATGACAAATATAGTTAATTGCCCCACAGCCTTTAATTATTTGAGCAGATTGGTGACAAATAGGGCAGATGTACTGCTCAAGATAATGCTGCTGACACTGAGGGCATTGATAATGTTGTGGTGAGATGATTGTCATTTTATGATGGCATTTTGGACAAATGCCTTCTTGTCCGCTTTCAACTGTTATTTGTTGTTTTGACATAAACTATTTTCGCCCTCTCACATGTTTCATCAATCGGCGGCGTTTGCGCTGTTGTGATGCGGTTAAGCTGTTTTTTCTACCCTCAAATGGATTGTTGCCTTCTTTAAACTGAATTCGAATAGGTGAACCCATAATTTTTAACGAACGTCTAAAATAGTTCATCAAGTAACGCTTATAAGAATCTGGCAAATCTTCAACTTGGTTGCCATGAATTACAACGATAGGTGGATTATAGCCACCTGCATGAGCATATTTTAATTTAACTCGGCGCCCTTTTACCAATGGTGGTTGGTGATCGTCTTGCGCCATTTGCATAATTTTGGTTAATAATGCCGTGTTAACTCGTCGAGTTGCGCAATCATAGGCTTCTTGAATTGAGTCAAATAAGTTACCAACGCCACTACCGTGAAGTGCAGAGATAAAGTGCACACGTGCAAAATCAATAAAATCAAGCCGATCATCAAGTGTCGTTTTAACTTGTTCTTTGATATCTTGAGACAAACCATCCCATTTATTAACTGCAATAACAAGTGAGCGCCCACTATTGATAATAAAGCCCAATAATGATAAATCTTGATCAGAAATGCCTTCTCTGGCATCAATGACTAAAATAACAACATTGGCATCTTCAATCGCTTGTAAGGTTTTGATGACAGAAAATTTTTCAACCGTTTCGGTGACCTTTCCGCGTTTACGCACACCAGCCGTGTCAATCAAGATATACTCACGTTCATCCCGCGTCATTGGTATGTAAATGCTGTCGCGCGTTGTGCCAGGCATGTCATAAACAACGACTCGCTCTTCCCCTAAAATACGATTAGTTAGTGTAGACTTACCGACATTTGGACGACCTACTATCGCTACTTTAATAGGCTGGTTGATTAATGATTCTGTATTATCGAATTCAGAATCATCACAAAACGGATCTAAGTTGTTTGGTTGTTCATCGCCATCAAAATCGCTATTTTGTTCATCATCAAACTGAAAAATAGGATCTAATACAGTTTCAATTAATGAGCTGACCCCACGACCATGACTGGCTGCTATTGGGTAGATTTCGCCTAATCCTAAACCATAAAAATCAGAGATTGCACTATCAGCGTCAATTCCGTCAATTTTATTGGCAACTAAAAAAGTGGCTTTTTGGCGAGAACGCAAGTGCTTAGCAATAGCATGATCGGCTGGCATTGCTCCAGCTCTAGCATCAACCAAAAAAAGAACAATATCAGCTTCTTCTATGGCTTGTAAGGATTGTTCAGCCATAAAGCTTTCAACCCCATCTTCAGTGCCATCAATACCGCCCGTATCAATCAAGATATACTCATGGCCCTTAATTTCTGCTCGTCCATACTTACGATCACGCGTTAATCCAGGAAAGTCCGCCACTAATGCATCTCGGGTTCTTGTTAACCGATTAAATAAAGTCGACTTTCCAACATTTGGACGACCAACAAGTGCTACAACAGGTACCATGTTTTTTCTCTAAATAACTTTTTATGTATTAATTCTTTGTAAAGGCGTAAATATCACCATTTTTGGCTTGAACAACGACTTTATTGCCTACTACCAATGGTTTAGATATTAATCCGCTACTGCTTACTTGTGTTTTTGCGACAAGCTCGCCATTTTCGGCATTTAGCCAATATAGGTAACCTTCAAAATCACCAAACACAACATAACCTTGGTAAAGAATCGGATCGGTTAACTGACGATGACTAAGATCTGATTGAGTCCAAAGCACTGCCCCACCATTTTTTGCAATAGCTTGAACGTTGTCGTTTTGATCAATAACAAATAATCGATTGGTATCAACAGCAAAGCTATGAATAGAGCCAAGATCTTTACGCCAAACTGGTTGACCATCACTTAAATCAAGTGCAACAATACTACCATTATAACCAACTGAATAAACTAAATTCCCTTCAACGACAGGAGTTGAATCAACATCATTTAATTTTGCTATTTCAGTAGAGCCCGATGGCTGCGAAATTCGTTGCTGCCAAATTAATTGACCATCATTGATGTAGTAAGCATTTACTCGCCCATTGTCATCACCAAAAATCGCAGCTCCATGCGCAATTGTTGGCGTCGAATTACCTCGTAACGATAATGCCGGAACTTCTAAGGATACATCCCACAAATTATCACCTGTATCACGATTTAGACCTTGAAGAATGCCACTTGCTGTGTGAATGATTAATTTATCTTCAGAAGATACAGGGCGAGCAAGCACTTCGCCTTTTACTGGTTTTTCCCATACTACTTTTCCGTCTTGACGATCTAATGCATACACAATAGCTCGTTCACTGCCAACATAAACATATTTATCGTCAGCACTTACGCCACCTGAAAATAGTGCTGTTTTACTACTAAAAAGCGTACTTTTTGATAGATTTACGTCCCACAATGTTTTGCCGTTTGATAAGTCAATAGCTTTAACTTGCCCACTACGACTAGCTACATAAATAACATTATCATAATTAATCGGACCTAATAATGAATAAATATGAGTATTGCCTGCAGTGCTATTTTTCCAGATTTGCTGAACAGGAAACTGATTGTTTACCTTCGGTGATGGTGAAACTTGAACAATATCTTCTTCTTTACCGAATAAAGAGCATCCAGCAAGTAAAAACATAAAAACACCAGTAAAAAAACATTTAGATAACTTCATTGTATAGCCCCTTATAGCAGCAGGATAAATTAATTTTTACTTTCTTCTGTTACAGCTTGCTTTGCTTTAGCCTCTTGTTCGACTTTTTCTTTAGCCACCTGAGCATCTTGTTCCGCCTTTTCTTTGGCGGCTTGGGCTTCTTGTTCAGCTTGTTGCTTTGTTTTTAAATATTCAGCTTGATTCAGCTTCATTTTAATGGTTTCTTTTAAATCTGGCGTTAGTGAAGAGGTTAGCGCAACGTTATAGGCATCGACAGCATCAGCATAACGCATCATTTTAACCAAGACATCGCCTCTAAGATCGTTAATTACCGCTCCCCAACTTTCGTTAGTGACATGACTTAACGAAGCTAAGCTTTCTTGATATTGACCTTGTTGATATTGTAATCGTGCGATACGAATGTTAATAATCGTTTTAATTGGTTCTGAGTTAGTTTTCTTTGATGCATCAGCCAATAAGGCTTGGGCACCATGGTAGTCTTTTAAAACTTCAACATAAAATTTAGCTGCACGCAAATAAGCAAAAACACTGTAGATCGTGTCGTTGTCTTTAGCAAAAGAGACTAATTCATTAACAGAATCTGTTTTAGTACCATCTAACTCAGCAATTAGTTGCTCGTACTTATCTGAATATTCAATTGCCTTTTCAGCTTTATATGACTGCCAATAATGCCAACCATAAAAAGCCAACAATCCGATCACCAGAACGGCAACTATAATTTTCCATCTTTTAGTAAAAAATCCTTTTATCTCTTCAAGTTGTTCTTCACTCGATAACTGATGACTCACGTTTTTCTCCTATTCTTTACTTAATCGCTAAACAAGTTTGAACAACTTCTTTTTGTGCTACTTCAACTTGTTCACCTGTTTGTAAATTTTTAACCATTACAGACTGATTAGCGAGTTCATTTTCGCCAATAATAATTGCTATTTTAGCACCTAATTTATCAGCTTTGGTAAATTGTTTTTTAAAATTACTACTACCATAATTTGTCATAATTCGCCAATTAGGTAGACTATCTCGTAATAATTCAGCAATATTTTGTGCAACTGAAATGGTCTTTTCATCACCTGATGAGATCATATACACATCAATTGAATTATTACAATTTAGTGATGGGTTAACGGCTTGAACCAATAATACTAAACGCTCAACCCCCATTGCAAAACCAACCGCCGGCGTCGGTTGTCCACCAAGTTGACTCACTAACCCATCATAACGCCCCCCTCCGCAGACAGTACCTTGTGCACCTAAGCTACTAGTTACCCATTCAAATACGGTACGGTTGTAATAATCTAAACCTCGAACTAATCGTTGGTTAATATTATATTTTATCCCTGCATTATCCAGTAGACGACATAATCCTTCAAAATGTTGTTTCGATTCTTCATCTAAATAATCAAACAATTTTGGAGCTCGATTAAGTAGCTCTTGAACAACTGGATTTTTTGAATCAAGTATGCGTAACGGGTTAGTGTACATTCTACGTAAGCAGTCTTCATCCAATTTGTCTTTATATTGCTCAAGAAAAGCAACAAGTGCATTTCGATAATTGGCTCTTGCTTCAAGTGATCCAATTGAATTGAGTTCTAAAGACGTATGATTTTCAAGACCTAACGCTTTCCAAAAGCGTGCCGTTAAAAGGATAATTTCCGCATCAATATTCGGTCCTTCAAGCCCAAAGACTTCAACACCAAACTGGTGAAATTGACGATAACGCCCTTTTTGTGGTTTTTCGTAACGAAATGCTGGTCCTAAATACCAAAGACGTT
The DNA here is from genome assembly GCF_001690595.1 of Gilliamella sp. Choc5-1. Taxonomy (GTDB): domain Bacteria; phylum Pseudomonadota; class Gammaproteobacteria; order Enterobacterales; family Orbaceae; genus Gilliamella; species Gilliamella apicola_M. Next base: position 64,035 of record NZ_LZHH01000091.1, on the reverse strand, counting down.
GCTCTTGATTATAAAATAGACCATGTTCAATACCTGCACGAACACAGCCTGCAGTAATTTCAGGGCGTAGAGTGATACTTTCATCATTACGATCATTAAAAGTATACATCTCTTTCTCAACAATATCGGTAACCTCGCCCACTGCTCGCTTAAATAGTGCGGTATCTTCAACTATTGGTGTTCTTATTTCATTATAGCCGTAGCTATTTAATACACCTTTAACGATTTTTTCAATTTGTTGCCAACTTGCACTATCTGTTGGGAGTAAATCGTTCATCCCTCGTATAGATTGGATCTTTTTCTCTGTCATTTATTTATTCGCTATCTAATAAAATTATAATTCAGTTGCTGCAATTCTGTTTTTCAATATTAATGCTTTAGCACGAATTCTAGCTTCTAATTCATCAATCATTTGTTCATTATCAATACGGCCAATACGTACACCATCTTCATAAAAACCACTTTTATTATGCCCGCCAGCAACTCCCATGGTTGAAGCTAAAGCCTCACCAGGACCATTAACCACACAACCAATAATAGACACATCCATTGGTGTAATAATATCTTCTAATCGTTGTTCTAATTTATTGACTGTATTAATCACATCAAACTCTTGGCGAGAGCAAGTTGGACAAGCAATAAAATTAATACCACGAGACCGTATACGTAGTGATTTTAAAATATCAAATCCCACTTTTACTTCTTCAGTCGGATCGGCTGCTAAAGATACACGAAGTGTATCGCCAATCCCTTCTGATAATAATAAACCTAATCCTATTGCTGATTTAACTGCACCACTACGGAAACCACCAGCTTCAGTAATACCTAAGTGCAGTGGCTGCCTAATTTGCTTAGCTAATAAGCGATAAGCATCAACAGCAGTAAACACGTCTGATGCTTTCACACTTACCTTAAATTGGTCAAAATTAAATCGTTCAAGTATGTCCACATGACGCATCGCTGATTCAACAATCGCTTGTGGTGTCGGTTCACCATATTTTTCTTGAATATCTTTTTCAAGCGATCCAGAATTAACACCAATTCGTATAGGAATATTTTTGTCTTTAGCACAATCAACAACGGCGCGAATCCTTGTTTCATTCCCTATATTACCTGGATTAATTCTTAAACAGTCAACCCCATATTCAGCCACTTTTAATGCAATACGATAATCAAAATGAATATCAGCAATAAGCGGAACGTTAGCTTGTTGTTTAATCAATTTAAACGCTTCAGCAGCATCCATCGTTGGAACGGATACCCGCACAATATCGACGCCTACACGTTCAAGCGATCGAATCTGAGCGACAGTCTTTTCAACATCTGTTGTACGAGTATTTGTCATCGATTGAACAGATATAGGAGCTCCCCCCCCTATGGGCACACTGCCGACATAAATTCGGGTAGATTCTCGTCTAACAATAGGTGAATCCTGATGACTCATAATACGCCTAATTATATTACAAAATAACTAGCCAGCAATCTTAACAAGATTTAGAGCAAATGTCTGTATGAGAATAAGAAAATTTGCTAACTATTGACATGATTAACAGAAGATGGAGAAACATAATGATTGACTTCAACAAAATGATTTTTATTATCTTGATTCATAAAATATAAAGCTATACCAAGAACACAAAGAAGAAAAAATATACCAATAAAAAGAAAAGGTATTTTACTTGTTTTTTTTGTTATAAACATTTTGGATTGAGCTTTCTTTTGTTGAATTTTGGATTGATTATTTAACTCATTGATATACGGTTGATACTGCTCGATTGATAGGCCGACAATCTCAGCATAGGAACGAATATAACCTTTTACAAAAACAAGAGGGGCATGAGGTAACAGGTCTTTTTCTATATCGTCAATCACAGTTTTTCGCACATGAATTTTATTGGCAATATCATCTTGAGTTAATCCCATTTGTTCTCGTAGATCTGCGAGCATTACTCCTAATGAAATATTGTCCATCATCCCCTCATGAATTTAATATTAGAAATTAGTCAATCTAATTTTACATAATTTTACATGTTTTTACAATTAATCAATTTTTTTAGCATTAAACCAATGCGTTGGTTTTTCTATTTCATTTTGCGCCGCAACTAATTGTAGTTCATATTCATCTTGTTTTAAGGTTTCAAGCATAACCGCATACACAGATGAAGTTGTGTGTTCAAAAGCTTCAACCAATGATTTGCCAAGTAAAATATTTGCTAAAAACAACCCACTAGTCATATCACCAACACCAACTGGCTGCCTTACACCAAAATCAACAAGCGGACGATCTATATGCCATGCTTCGTTTTGAGTCACAAGCAACATTTCAAAACGATCATTTTTATATCCTGCACGACTTAAATGTTTAACTAAAATTGCTTTTGGGCCTTTTTTACATAATTCCCTACAAGCTAATATTGCCTCGTCAACATTATTAATACGTTGTTTACCATTTAGTTCTTCAAGCTCTAAAATATTCGGTGCCATCATATCGGCCATTGGCAAAGCGGTATTACATAAAAACTCTGATACACCGGGAGCAACAAAACAACCTTTTTCAGGATGTCCCATTACAGGATCGCAAAGATAAATCGCATTTGGATTAACAGCTTTTACCTTTTTAACAATTTCGATAATAGCATTACCTTGCTCTGGTGATCCCATATAGCCACTTAATACCGCATCACAACGTTTGAGTTCATCAATTTGATTAATTCCATCTGCGATCTCTGTTAAATGAGATGCTGACATTACCGTTCCAGTCCATTGGCGATATTGAGTATGATTAGAAAATTGTACGGTGTTTAAAGGCCAAACATTAACACCTAATCGACGCATAGGAAATTCTGCCGCACTATTTCCTGCATGACCAAATACAACATGTGACTGAATCGATAAAATATTTTTCATGAGATTAACTCCAAATTAACAAGCAATAATATTTTTTACCACGACGAAGTAAAGTATAACGATTAAAAAGCTTATCACTATCTAAAAAACGGTAATCCGTTGTTGTATTACGTTCACCATTAATTGAAATAGCATTGGATTCAATCATCGTTCTAGCCTGACCTCTTGACGGAGCAAACTGTGCATTAACAATAGCTTGTTGCAAATCAACATCACTTTCAACAGCTAATGTTGGCATACCATCTTGAGCTAATTGTTCAAAGTCAGCTTCGGATAAGTCAGTTAATTTGCCTGAAAACAAGCTTTCTGTAATTCGTTTTGCTGCAACAAGTCCTTCTTCACCATGAACTAAGCGTGTAACTTGTTCAGCAAGTACATACTGTGCTCGAGGTGCAACACCACTATTTTTATCCTCTTCTTCCAATGCATCAATTTCAGTTAGAGGCATAAATGTGAAGAATTTTAAGAATCGATAAACATCAGCATCAGCAGTATTTATCCAGAATTGATAGAACTTATATGGGCTGGTCTTTTTAGGATCAAGCCATACTGCACCACTTTCAGTTTTACCAAATTTAGTGCCATCTGATTTAGTGATTAACGGCACAGTCAAACCATAAACTTGTTTTTGATGTAAGCGACGAGTTAAATCAATACCTGCGGTAATATTACCCCACTGATCAGACCCACCAATTTGTAAAACGACATCATGCGATTTATTCAAACAGGCAAAGTCATACGACTGTAGCAGGCTATAAGAAAATTCGGTAAATGAAATACCCACTTCATCACGATCAATACGTTGTTTCACAGACTCTTTATTGATCATTGAATTAACTGAAAAATACTTACCAACATCACGCAAAAAAGTTAGCACATTCATACCGCTAAACCAATCGTAGTTATTGGCAACAATCGCTGCATTTTCACCACAATTAAAATCTAAAAATGGTGACACTTGTTGTTTGATCTTTTCACTCCACTCAATAACTGTTTCCTCAGTATTAAGTTTTCGTTCAACAGCTTTAAAACTTGGATCGCCAATTAATCCTGTTGCTCCCCCTACAAGCGCAACAGGTTTATGACCAGCTAACTGAAAACGTTTTAAACAAAGTAATGGAACTAAATGACCAAGATGCAAACTATCTGCTGTTGGATCAAAACCACAATAAAGCGCAATAGGATTTTGTTCAATTTGTTCTATTAGTGCTTTTTCATCAGTAAGCTGAGCAATCAGCCCACGTTCTTGTAGTTGTTTGATCACATTTTTTGTCATGATATTTTACCTATTAAATTTATTACATTTATATTCTAGTTTAAATAAGATTTATTCTAATTTATTTTGTTGTGATAACGTTTATACGCTTGTTTAAAATGATCTGCTACGATCTCGTTTGGCTTTTTATCAAAAAGACTAAAAATAATAATAGCTATAGAAGCAAATAAAAATCCAGGGATAAGCGAATACAAATTAAACCAATTAAAATTAATCCATAGCAACACAGTTACGGCACCAGTTATCATTCCAGCTAGTGCTCCATTACGTGTCATACGCGACCAAAAAACAGAAAATACGATTATAGGACCAAACGCCGCACCAAATCCAGCCCAAGCATGACTTACTAAATCAAGTACGCTATTATTTGGATTAATAGCTAATAAAATAGCAATAACTGAAACTAATAGCACCATTATACGACCAACCCATACCAGTTCCTTTTGTTTTGCTTTTGGTCTAAAAAACGCACGATAAAAATCTTCCGTTAGAGCACTTGAACAAACTAATAATTGACAACTTAATGTGCTCATTACCGCTGCTAAAATAGCGGCCAACAAAATACCAGCAATCCAAGGATTAAAGAGTAATTTCGACAATTCGATAAAAATACGTTCATGTTTACCATCATTAATCAAGTAAGATAAATCTGGATTATGAGCAAAAAAGGCGATACCAAAAAAACCAACCGTGATTGCGCCAGCTAAACACAAAATCATCCATGTCATACTAATCCGTCGAGCGTTTTTCATTACTTCATGTGAATCAGCAGCCATAAATCTGGCTAAAATATGAGGTTGCCCAAAATATCCAAGCCCCCAACCTAATAATGAAATAATGGCAATAAAATCCATATGAGCAAATAAATTGGTATAATCTGAATTGAGCGATTCAATATATATCAATGCATCAGAAAGCCCACCTGCATTCACCATAACCATAATTGGCGTTAGAATAAGTGCAAACATCATTAAACTAGCTTGAATAGTATCAGTCCAGCTTACTGCTAAAAAACCACCGATAAACGTATAGGCAATTGTTGCACCTGCACCCGCTAACATCGCCCAGCCATAGCTCATACAAAATGTACTCTCGAATAACTTTGCACCCGCAACTACACCAGAAGCACAATAAATAGTAAAAAATATTAGAATAATGATAGCTGAAATAATACGTAGAAGTGAGCTTTTATCATCAAATCGACGAGCAAAATAATCGGGTAAAGTTAGTGAATTATGATTGATTTCAGTAAAGACTCGTAATCGTCCTGCAATGAGTAGCCAATTTAAATAAGCACCAATAATCAATCCGATTGCAATCCAACTTTGTGAAATACCAAACAAAAAAACAGCACCAGGTAATCCCATTAATAGCCAACCACTCATATCTGATGCGCCAGCTGAAAGCGCAGTCACAACACTACCGATACGACGCCCACCTAAAATATAATCACCAAAATTTTGCGTTGAACGAAACGCAAAAAAACCTATGGCAATCATGCCTAAAATATATACAGCAAAGGTGACAATCATTGGTAAGGGCATATCTTTAAAAAACCTTATTTGATAAAATTAAGAAATAGTACGCTAGCTTATCATAAAATGACTATGCTAAAAAGTCAGTGAGTATAAATGTGAATATACAAATAACAAAAAACTAAGCAACATTAAAAATAAAATTGTCTTACAATTACTAATCAGTACATTTCATCGTTCTCATCCATATAAAAAAATAAATGTAACTTACAGATAAACAGTAAATAAAAGTATATAATATGCGTCTTACTATTTTTTAATAAAATTATTTTGTGAAACAATCAACCCGAATTCAAATTTTAGAAAGATTAAAAGATCATATTAAAGATCCAACAACAGAACTAGTGTATGAAACACCTTTTGAATTATTAATCGCAGTAGTACTTTCAGCCCAAGCGACTGATGTTAGTGTAAACAAAGCCACAAAACCGCTGTTTGCTATTGCTAATACTGCTGAACAAATTTTGGCTCTTGGTATTGATAAACTAAAAAGCTATATCCGTACCATTGGGCTTTATAACAGTAAAGCGGATAATATAATAAAAACGTGTCAAATTTTGGTAGATAAATATCAGGGTGAAGTTCCTGAACGTTTTGATGCACTAATTGAATTACCGGGTGTTGGTCGTAAAACGGCAAATGTTGTATTAAACACCGCTTTCGGTTGGCCTACCATTGCCGTTGATACACACATATTTAGAGTAAGCAACCGTACAGGTTTTGCACCAGGTAAAACAGTAGAGGTTGTTGAAGAAAAATTGCTGAAAGTCGTACCCAAAGAATATAAAATAAATTGTCACCACTGGCTAATATTACATGGCCGTTATACCTGTATTGCCAGAAAGCCTAGATGTGGATCCTGTGTTATAGAAGATTTGTGCGAATTTAAAGAAAAAACTTATCCAGAGTAGAAATCAATGCCAAATAAATTTAATTTAGACCAAGATGATATAAACTTGTTTAAAAATAGTATTGGTAACATCACCAAAAAACTAAAACAAGATACTGTCGTTCATAAACCACAAAAACGTTCACAAAAAGTAATAGAAACCCAAAAACAGCAATATGAAAAAATTAATGCTGAATTTTATTTTTCTGATGATTATCAGCCGCTATTGCAAGAAGACCCTATTTGCTATAGCCGAGAAAATGCAGATTCCTACGAAGTAAAAAAATTGCGTCGTGGATTTTATGAACCAGAATTCTTTTTAGACCTACATGGGTTAATTCAACAAGAGGCTAAAAAAGAAATTGCCGCTCTTATCGCAGCATGTTTACGTGAAAGAACGCATTGTGCTTGTATCATGTATGGACATGGGAAAAACATCTTAAAAAAACAAACACCCATGTGGCTAGCTCAGCATCCTCATGTTATCTGTTTTCATCAAGCCCCTAAAGAATTTGGTGGCAACGCAGCACTTCTCATTTTATTTGATATTGAAAACAAACTAATAAATAGCTAGTTTTTGAAAACTTAACCAACCATCTGGGTAATCATAAAAATAATTTTTACTCTTCTTCCGTCAATTTATTTAAGCCTTTGTGACGACATTAGCATGTAGATAAAAACAACAATTAAAATAGTTTTAACTAGAGGTTAATGTTTAAAAATAATTGTTAATAACGCAAAACAAAAAAACCAGCTTAGCGATAACGTCAAGCTGGTAAACATTGGAAGCAATGTGAGCAATGTCATACTTTTTCAGAAGCCTCTAAAGCTCTAACAAAGTACGACAATAATGATAATGATTATCATTAACAAGATCAAGCATTTTTTTATTTTCTAAGCTAGATAAAAATAAATCCTTTATTCACTAATTTCATAATAAGAGGATTCATATTTAACAATATAAAAAATAAGCAGAATATTCCTATTCTGCTTTTATAAAAAATTCTATACAATGGCTAATTTAGGCGAAATAAAACAGAGTATAGTACTCATTATTTTTGATAAATAAATTCAACACCCTCTTCATCGCTTTCGTCCCAGTCATCAAAATCATCGTCATCATCAAAAGTCTCATCCATTGCTTGTTGATGGTAATCATCCCACATAAATTCCACTTTTTCAGGCGATGACTCTTCTTGTTCTGCTTCACGTGGATGCGCATTGATATATTCCATTAAGTCCCAACATAAGGTCTTTATACCTTCTTGATTAATGGCTGAAATAATATAATATTTATCTTTCCAATCAAGTGCCTTAGCTATTTCGGCTGCACGTTTAGCACTCTCTTCAGGACCTAATACATCCATTTTATTAAACACCAACCAACGTGGTTTATTAGCTAATTTTTCACTATATCGTTGAACCTCTTGGATTATCACTTTAGCATTTTCTACCGGATCTGATTCATCTACTGGTGCCATATCGATCAAGTGAACTAAAACACGACAACGTTCAAGATGTTTTAAGAAACGAATACCAAGTCCTGCACCGTCTGATGCCCCCTCTATTAAACCAGGAATATCAGCAACAACAAAACTCTGTTCATTATCCATTCTTACTACACCTAAACTAGGCACTAAAGTAGTAAATGGATAATCGGCAACCTTTGGTTTAGCAGCTGAAACTGAGCGAATAAAAGTTGATTTACCAGCATTAGGTAAGCCCAACATCCCCACATCAGCAAGTAACAATAATTCTAATAATACATCGCGCTTTTCACCTGGAGTACCATCCGTTTTTTGCCTTGGTGCACGATTTACCGATGATTTAAAACGCGCATTTCCAAGCCCATGAAAACCACCCTTGGCAACCAATACTTTTTGTTGGTGATGGGTTAAATCACCAATAATTTCACCTGTATACTTGTCAGTGATTCTTGTTCCAACAGGGACTTTAACAGTAATATCTTTTCCTCTTTTACCAGTACAATCTGAACCTTGTCCATTTTGTCCGCGTTCAGCCCGATAGTTTTTTTCAAACTGGAAATCAACCAATGTATTTAGATTCTCATCAGCAATAAAAAATACATCACCGCCATCACCACCGTCACCACCATCAGGACCGCCTTTTGGAATATACTTTTCCCGACGGAAACCAACGCAGCCATTACCTCCGTCACCTGCCTCGACTCGAATTGAAGCTTCATCTACAAATTTCATTATTCTTCCTCTTTCTTCTGGTTAATCAGCCAGCCTTTTCTTGGATGCCATAAATAATGCCCAATTGTTGCGAACATCGCACCAGCAACGACTGACACTGCGCCAATATAACCTAAAATATTTAAATACTGCATAGCAAATTTTTCTGGCCAAATTACAGCGAACATATCTGAAAAAATTAATGCAAACAATGGGGTTAGTGTTGTAATAGCACTAACTTGTGCAGCTTGCCAACGCTCCATTGCCATAACTAATGCGCCATAAGCAATAATGGTATTTAAGCCGCAAAAGACAATAGCAAACAATTGAGTTGCATCGGCATTAGCTATTTTCGTTGGCGATGCAAATGGCCATAAAAATACAGTGCAAATAAGATAAATTAACCAAAGTAGCTGTTCTGCAGCTAATTTCCGTAATAACACTTTTTGGGCTAATGCATAACATGCCCATGAAATTGAAGCAAGTAAAGCAAGCCAGACACCAATGCCATAAGTAGACATATTAGCAAAAAGAACAGTAATATTTTTATTAAAAAATAGTCCTAGACCAATTAACAATACAGAAATACCAATTATCTGTGTTGGCCTCAATCGCTCTTTAAAAACAAAAGCGCTTGAAATCATAAATATCACAATACCCATTTGGCCAACAACTTGAGAAGTTGTTGCTGAAAGGTACTGAACTGCATTTGCAAATAATGCAAAATTACCAAGTAAACCAAATCCGGCAATCATTAGTAAGATAAAACGTCGACGTTTTTTAAACATCGCTAAGTTAGGAAATTGTTTTTTATAAGCTAGCCATAACGTAATACCAACTGCAGAAATTGCTAGTCGTGACCACGCCAAAGTTAATGGATCAATAACCACTAATGCATATTTCATTGCAATCGGTACTAATCCCCACAAAATTGCGGTTAACATGGCTAACGCAAAACCTAATTTAACATTTTGCTGTTTTATCATAATAAATAATATAAATTCAAGAAATGAAAAAAGCCCCACAATAACTGTGAGGCTTCCATAACTATTAAACCGTTTTTAATTAGCTGTTAGCAATAACGCTAACATAACGACGATTTTTAGGTCCTTTAACTTCGAATTTTACTTGTCCATCAATTAAAGCAAATAATGTATGATCACGACCACAACCTACATTAGTGCCTGGGTGGAATTGAGTTCCACGTTGACGAACTAAAATATTACCAGCAAGAACTTCTTGAGAACCATAACGTTTAACACCTAAACGTTTACTCTGGGAATCACGACCATTACGTGATGAACCACCAGCCTTCTTATGTGCCATTGTTCGATACTCCTATTAAGCGATTGCAGTGATCTTCACATCAGTAAACCACTGACGGTGACCTTGTTGTTTACGATAGTGTTTACGACGACGGAATTTTACAATTTTCACTTTATCGCCACGACCGTGCTCAACAATTTCTGCTTTAACTGTTGCACCTTCAACAAACGGAGCACCAACTTTGATGTCTTCACCATTTGCTACCATTAAAACTTTATCGAAAACAATTTCTGAACCTGTTTCGACTTCAATTTTTTCCAAGCGAACGACTTGACCTTCGCTAACTCGGTGTTGTTTACCACCACTTTGGAAAACTGCGTACATACTTAACTCCGCAATAAAAAGCAGACGATTACTTGATTAAACATATATGTCTGCGAGATTAATCTTATAGGGCGTGAATTTTACGCAAAATTTATCCTTGTTGCAAGCGCTGTTTACTAAAAGATCGCAAAAAGTGACAAAAAAGATCAGATACATACTGTTTTCACGTTACAATAAACATAATTATTATTTATTGTCATAAATATTCATCATAAATAAAAATCTAAGCATCAATAATATGCCAAAAAGAAAAATTCACTACACAGCGTCAATTATTAATCAACTAACATTATTAATGTTTTTTTTGGGGATCACGGTTTTATTAGTACTATCGTTTTCAACTCAGGTAGCCAATGATACAAAAGGTGGGGCATACATGGTTAATCAGCTAGGTTTATTGAGAATGAAAAATTACCAACTACTTAGCATGATTCCCCTCAACAAAAAAGAGTATGACCGTTTAAATATTTTTATTGATATTTCTTCATCACAGCAACATTTAATGATTTTGAAACGCTACGAATTAATAAATGAATTTAATCAATTAAAAACTGACTGGCAAACTCAACTTGTACCTAAAATCCAACAGGCAAAAAAAATTGATGATATAAAAGCAGACATAGACAACTATGTAGTTCATATCAATCATCTAGTACAAAAGATTGATCAAAAAACCGAAAACAAAATTTATTATATTTCTCAGCTACAACAATTATTTATTGTTATCATCATATGCTTTTTGATTATTCAAATTTATTACTTACGTTACTATCTCCTTGCCCCGTGGAAAAAACTTGTTGAAATGGCTGAGGCAATTACTAATCACGATTTTAGCCAACGTTTTAATATTAAATTGAAAAAAAATGAGTTTGATCTATTAGGATATGCTTTCAATAAAATGTCAGCTCAAATTGAATCACAATATTTATTACTAGAAAAGCAGGTTGCAGAAAAAACAGCTAGATTACAACAAACCAATAAAATGATTTCGTTCCAATATCAAGCAACCAAGAAACTATATACTTCAGCACCATTATGTGAACGTTGTTTAAAAATCCTGCGAGAACTAGAAGAATTAGTCCCATTAACACAATTTCAAATACGCTTTTATGAATCAGAGGATCCTAAACATTATCAACAAATCAGTTACAATAATGAACAAAAATTACCTTATTGCCAAAACATCAAATGTAATGCTTGTTTGATCCCATCAAAAACTAATTCCCCAAATGGGGTTCAGCGTTATTGGTATCTTCAAGAAAACGAACAAAAATACGGGATATTATTTGCTTTTCAGCCAACTGAAATAATACTGACTGATGAACAAGAAAACTTAATTATGGGGCTTATTGAGCAAATCACTACCGCAATAAAACTAGATAAACAAATAGAACAACAAAAACAATATTTATTAATGAACGAACGCTCAGCAATGGCTAGAGAACTACATGATTCCATAGCTCAATCATTATCTTGCTTAAAAATACACCTTAGCTGTTTACAAATGCAATCTGACTTAACATCACAAAACAGTATTGAGTTACTCGCAATGATGCGCAAAGAGGTCAATATTACCTACTCTCAACTAAGAGAGCTGATCACTTCATTTCGTTTACGTTTAAGCCAAACAGGGTTTTATACCAATTTAATGGAATTAATTGAAGAATTTAATGAAAAATTACCATTCAATATTCAGTTTGAATACCAATTGCCTCTAAATATTATCAATAGTAAATATACCTTTCATTTACTACAAATTATTCGCGAAGCGCTTAATAATATATATAAACATGCTAAAGCTACACAGGCTATTGTCAGTTTAAAAATGGATGAAGATAACATTATTACTATTCACATAGAAGATAATGGCATTGGTTTACAAAATGATATTAAACAAGATAACCACTATGGGTTGATTATTATGCGAGACAGAGTTGAAATATTAAACGGTAATTTAACAATAAATAGCCTTCCTCACAAAGGAACACAAATTGTGGTAACATTTAAGGCTAATAAAACCATTCCATTTCAGATAATAGAGACAATAAAAAATGGAGCAAATACCTAGTTCAATACTTCTTATTGATGATCACCCTATGTTAAGAAATGGCGTGAAACAACTAATAAATACAGTAAACCATTTTCAAATCGTAGGAGAAACTGGCTCGGGAATAGAGGGCGTTAAATTAGCACTAGAGCTTGATCCTGATATCATTTTACTTGATATCAATATGCAAGATGTTAGTGGATTAGAAATATTACGTTATTTGCGAGAAAAGAACATATCTAGCCGCATCATTATGTTCACCGTATCAGATGCGAAAGAAGATATCATCACAGCACTAAAAACCGGTGCGGATGGCTATTTGCTAAAAGACATGGAACCAGAAGAGTTTCTCATTTCATTAAAAGAAATTTCGATTGGAAAAGTTATTATGGATAATGCGATTTCACATATTATCCTCAATTATTTACGTTATGGAGAAGAGCCAACCACCCCAAAAATCCATGATGTGAGCTTATTGACACCAAGAGAAAATGAAATTTTCAACTTATTAGTTCAAGGCTTATCAAACAAATTGATTGCCAAAGAGCTTGGCATCGTTGAAAGTACCGTAAAAGTACACATTAAAAGTATTTTTAAAAAACTTAATTTTAAATCACGAATGGAAATGACAGTATGGTATTTACAAAGTAAGGAATAAACTTACTCACCAAAAAATAAAAATAAACCTTCATGTATTACCAATAGGAAAACGCCGAATTGTTTACGCATCATGGTTAAAATGATCTGCTAAAAACTTATAAGGCGTTTTCCTCAAAATGGAATATAATTTCTATTACAAAATACTTTCTTTAGTAAATTTTATTTTTTTGCTTTCTTTTTTATGAATTTTTAACTTCGTTAAGTAGTTTTAACGCAATAATAATTAACACAATAGCCCCAATAACTAAACAAATCCAAATTAACCATTTTGGCAAATATGAGTTTGTCGTATTGCTATCTTTAATGGTTTGAGCCAATGCCTTTTTACCAGCTAATTTGATATTTTCACCAAGATAGGCTGCAGGCAAATCTTGTGCTGATAGCGAATCAGACAGAAGTGCTTTTTCACTTAATGCTGCTGATTTAGCTTTAGCCGAACCCCAAGCCAAAATAAATGGTCCATTATTGCCACTATTAAAAATCAAGCTCATACGGCTACGGTAAGCAACTACTTGTGGTGCTTGGTCAAAGCTAGCGTTGTTAGCTTTTATCTTGAGCTGTTTTATTTGTAAATCTGGATCGTTTATTTTAATGTTTGGGCTTTGATCGGTATTTGTAACGCGTCGAATAATGTAATCGTCAAGCTTATGCCAGATTTGATCTTTATCATTGCTTTTATAATAAACGCTAATTGGCAACACCGTTCGTGAGTTTTGCAGTGAGATGGATAATTCTTTAACTGGCTGTGGTGTTGGTAACTGATAAAATGCCTCTTGCTCATCAGAAGACGCAAGCTCAAAATTGATCGGGTAAAGTGCAATTTTTGGGGGGGCCTTTCTAGAAATAAACTTAACTTTTTTAATAGTTGGGATCGTTTGTTGTTCTGATTTTAATTGTAAAATCCAATATTTAGCTTTGTAATTGGTATTTGATGGGATATCAATTACATTGACTTTAAGCGATTGCTCATTATTGTTATCAACCAAAGACATCACTGGCACGTTATTTAGTGCGGTTTGCCAATTGCTTAAATCTTGGCTATAAAGTAGTTTAGCAGTAGCTTGCCAATTTTGACTTTCAGCGGTATCAAAATCGATTGATAAGCGACTAATTGCTTGCTCTAGTTTTATTCCGTTAGGAACTTGTAATAAATAAGTTGCATAGTATTGTTCTTGACTGTTGGTATTATCTAGGGAAATTTGAACATCTTTATTATTGATATTAATATTATATTGTTCAGTACCTTGTTTACTTTGTTTTTCTTGACGGTGTTCTTGGTTTTTATCTAAATCGTAAATAGTAACCTGAAATATTTGATTGACATCATCTCGTTGATAAACATTAACTAATGCATAAGGCACAGGTTGTCCTTTATGATTAAATACACGAATATCATCTAAACGACTTGAAAGCGCTTGTGTATACACATCGCTCGTTAGATCTATGCGGCTATACATATTTGAATCATTGCTAGTTTCAATCATTGCACCATAGGCATATTGGTTGGTTTTGTCTGTTGCTTGACAAAATCCACTGATTAGCATTAAAGCACTTAATATTAATTTTTTCATAATTCATTTATCCATAAAATTTAATAGCACTTAGGCTTTATTTCTATTTTTATACTGAAAACTGAAATTAATCATCTTCTCTAAATTACTCCAAAATTTGCTTATTATTATCTTGTTTTGGTGGTAATGGCGCTAAATAGGCGATTAATAACATTAATAATGCAACACCAATAAAGGCAAATGCTCGCAGTAATCCATCAAGTTCACGAATATCGACAAAAATTAATTTTATAATAACGATCACTTGAATAATTTCACCGCTGTACCATATTTTCCGAAGTGAATAACGATGCCCGATAGTGATTAATATTACCGATGTTAACATCCAAAGCAACGAAGCAGTCATTTGAACAATATTATTGTGCCACAAAGAATAAGCCATCCAAGATATATCAAACGTCTGGCTTAAGTAGCGTAATACTACACTATTTGCCCATAAAAAGGTTAGCGTGATTAATGGCACTAAAACCATATTTGGTAAGGGGATATTAAAATAAGAAGTATTGATAATTTTGTTGCCAATATGTGAATAACTGATGGCAAACTTTAACCAGACCGTTAACATAATTAAGGCAAAAATGGCACTTTCTTCTAGCGGGTTGATAATCGGAATATATTGCCAGTAAATAATTTGTCCACTCATACCAAGTCCAACAATTAAATAATAGCTAATATAAAGCACAATAGGCATTAGACCTATTATCCAATAGGATTTGATTAATGGCAACGAGGTCATTATTTGACGCTTAATTAAGAAGTAGAATAATAAAATAATACTGCTTGCTATGGTTGTAGCAATACTCCATTTTACTACTTCGTATCCCCACGGTAACGAATCAAACCAATGAACCGTTTCACGAATTAACCAGCAAAGAATCATCCAGAATAAACTAATATGTAACACAATAGGAAAAGTGTTGAACATTGTTTCTGCTGCTTTGCTTTCAATAAGATGATTGGCAACATGCAAATAATAATAACAACTAACAAACGCAAGCACCCAAACCAAGTTCCAAACGCCGAAGCTTGATAAATAATAATATCCAATATACGCTCTGAATAATGACAAAGGTATCACTAACCATAGTGCTAATACTGCATAACGGATTATATTCCACTTGATTTTTTGACCAACGCCATACCATAACCAAGTCGATACTGTAAAACCGAATAAAATTGGTGCAACATTAGGTGTGCTTTCATCAAGCATGAGTGGAATACATATTGAAATCCACAATATCCAAGCAATAGAGGCGATGACCATAAATAATATTTTAATCATTTTATCAATATCGTCATTGCGGTCATAACAGTGCCATAAACATCCATTGATAAATAAAATAATACTGGTGATACCTGAAAGTGATATAAATGACGCTGTGGTTAAGTGATCATATTCTAAAGATATACAGGTAGAAATCATCCCCAATACAGTAATGGCAACACCAAGTAATGCTACGCGATAATATTTTTGAGAAAGCATAATCCAACTTAATGCTGTTCCCTCAAATAACCAAAGTGCCGCAGTCAAATTAGCACTAAAGGCAAGCGGAATGGATAAGGTACTAAATGCTATACCAATAGCCAGTCCCAAAAGAGCAATTTTTTTAGCTGTTGTTGGCCACAAGCGTAAAATAATATAGGAACCAACCAGATAAAATAAACCAAAACCTAATGAAGAAAACGCAGGACCAAATTCCCATTGCTGAGTGATCGCATATTGCAGGCCAAATCCTGATAATGGCGTTCCAAATAGCAAAATGAGATCAATCACATTTTGATAAGGTTCTTGATTATCACTACGAATTGATAGCAGCACGGCCAAAATACCATAAATTAGCATATTAGCGATGATGAATATCTGACATTCAATATAAAATTCAGGTAGGAAATTACTCATTCCCCATAGTAGTGATACAACAAAGGTAAATAAAAATCCTAATAAATTAAGTACTCGCCAAGATTGTGAAATACTAATCATCAAAATAGCACTAGAAACCATTAAATAATAACTAAATAACGCAACATGGTTGCCCGAGTCATTAGATAATAAAATCGGTGTTAAATAGCCCCCAACACAAGCAATAATTGCCAAACTCATCGCCCTTTGCACAACGGCAAACACAACACTTGTTGAACAAATCACGAATAAAATAGCAAAAGCCAGTAACATAGGTACTAGTTCATACAGCCTATAAGCGGCAAAAATGGTTAGGTACAAAGTTGCAAATCCACCACCTTGCAAAATTAAGGCATAAATTTTGCGCTTGTCTTTTAATTTCCAACCTATAACCAATAAAGCAATGCCCAAGACTAATGCACCTAATACTCTCAACTCTGGCGAAATAACATCATGTTCAACACTATATTTAAACAAATATGTTAATCCTAAAAACAGTATTGCAATGGCAATTTTGGCAAGAACATTGCCTTTAATAAACCAATTAAAAGCAAGTAACAATAAATTAGGGTTTGTGCTCGTAGTAGTCGATTTTTTATATGCAGAATCAAATGGATCTAATGTTGGTGATGTTAAGGTTTCAGCGTTTGTTATTTCAGGCTCGGTAACCTCATCGGATACTGATTCACTGACACAAGTTTGTGCTTCTTGTTCTGTTACAACTTCTTCATATGACGTATTTGTCTGCGTTAACGTATCGAAATCAACGTTTTTATCGTCGAGTGGATTGTGAGCAAATTGTTCGGATTGAGTGAATAAGACAGGCTCGTTTTGATCATTGAGTTGCAAACAATCGGTGTTTAAATTGTAATTATTAGCAGCACAAGGCATTTGAGGTGGCGTTTCAATTTCGGTTACCGATAGATCAACTAGCTCGGCATCGTCGGATGCTTGAATAACGGCATGGGTTTGATAGTCAAATTGTTGATTGATATTTTCAGTATCACTATCATGTTGTTTGCTATGTATGGTTAACTCATTCAAAGTTTGGTCGGCAGTTTCTTGAACCGTATCAGAATCGGACGAACGACTTTTTTGCTGATAAAGATGCTCTGAAAGCGATAAAACACTTTTTTGTAACTCTGTTAATTGATGCCTCAAAGCAGAAATTTGATTTCCTAAGCTAGAAAAATTAATAAACACTGCTATTAGCATACCAATAATGAGTAAATAAAAAAGAAACTCCATGCTAATTTACCCTTACATTTTCATAAGATATCATTAATTATTTTTTGTTTCTATGCAGTAAATCAGTAATTAACTAATAAATCAATATTTTTTAAATACCCACCAAAGGTAACCACTTTTAAAGCCTCCCCTCCACAAATGTGATTTTCTATGTGAGCGATGTACTTACTATAGCAATAGGGTATTTATAAAGCTGTTCAGTTTTAGGTGATATTTTTTGTAAAAAATATTCAGGATTCTATACCTTTTTAAAATTAAAAAAGTCGAAAAAAGCGATACGTACTCTTAATTGAAATTTAACATAATTAATAAATATTCTAAGATTTAAAAGATAAAAATAAACTTTTTCGCCATCACTCGATTAACTGTATTTCATATAGCCACACCGCGCGCTTTCTTTTATAATATTGGTCTATTTTTCCTTATTTTTGGCTTAAAAAGAGTAATTTTTATGAAAATTTTAGCTGGCTGCTCTGCGTTATCTCCATTTCGTATTAGTAAAATCTTATCTGCTTGTTGTAAGAAATCTATCCCTGTTATCAATATTGAAACCCAATACCTGCATTTTGTTGATTTGGCAGGCGAATTGACGGCTGAACAACAGTTAACGTTAGATAAATTATTACAATACGGTCCAAAAAACGCACAAATCAATGTTAAACAAACGGCTAGCAAGCAACTCTTTTTAGTGGCGCCAAGAGTGGGAACGATTTCGCCTTGGTCATCAAAAGCAACTGATATTGTACATAATTGCGGTTTACCACAGATTCGCCGTATTGAGAGGGGGATTGCTTATTATGTGCAAGTAAGTTCAGAATTAACCGATTGTCAAAAAAACGATTTTATAGCATTAATTCATGATCGCATGATGGAAGCGGTCTTTAGCCATGTTGATCAAGCCGAGCAGTTATTTCATGTTGAATCACCTGCGCCAGTGACAACCATTGATTTATTAGGTCAAGGTCGTGCTGCATTAGATGAGGCTAATCTTAAATTAGGTTTGGCGTTAGCATCTGATGAGATTGATTATTTAGTTGAGAACTTTAAAAAACTAAATCGTAATCCTACTGATATTGAACTTTATATGTTTGCACAAGCCAATTCCGAGCATTGTCGTCACAAGATTTTTAATGCCGATTGGGTTATTGATGGGGTAAAGCAGCCTAAATCACTGTTTAAGATGATCAAAAATACTTTTGAACACACTCCTGATTATGTTTCGTCCGCTTATAAGGATAATGCCGCAGTGATGGACGGTTCAATCGTTGGGCGCTTTTTTGCGGATGATGAGAATAAAACATACTACTATCATCAAGAATATGCAGATATTTTAATGAAAGTTGAAACACATAATCATCCAACAGCTATATCACCTTGGCCGGGTGCGGCAACGGGGAGTGGTGGTGAAATTCGTGATGAAGGGGCAACTGGACGCGGTGCTAAACCTAAAGCGGGCTTAGTTGGGTTTTCAGTTTCTAATTTGCGTATTCCTAATTTTGAACAACCTTGGGAGCAAAATTTTGGTAAGCCAGATCGCATTGTGAGCGCTTTTGATATTATGATGGATGGTCCTTTAGGTGGTGCGGCGTTTAATAATGAATTTGGTCGTCCGGCTTTGTTAGGGTATTTCCGTACTTATGAAGAAAAGGTTAATAGCCATAATGGCGAGGAGCTTCGAGGTTATCATAAACCGATTATGTTAGCTGGTGGTATGGGTAATATTCGCCGTGAACATATCCAAAAAGGTGAGTTTCCAGCTGGCTCTAAACTGATTGTTTTAGGTGGCCCAGCGATGAATATTGGTTTAGGCGGTGGAGCGGCTTCGTCTATGGCATCGGGGCAGTCTGATGCCGATTTGGATTTTGCTTCTGTTCAGCGTGATAATCCTGAAATGGAGCGCCGTTGTCAGGAAGTTATCGATCGCTGTTGGCAACTTGGTGAAGATAATCCTATCTTATTTATTCATGATGTTGGTGCTGGCGGTTTGTCTAATGCAATGCCTGAACTTGTTAGCGATGGTGGGTGTGGTGGTCAGTTTGAGCTTCGTAAAATACTTAGCGATGAACCAGGTATGTCACCACTAGAAGTTTGGTGTAATGAATCACAAGAACGTTATGTGCTTGCGATTCATCCCGATAAATTGGCATTATTTGCTGAACTTTGTCAGCGTGAGCGTGCACCTTATGCGGTGATTGGTCAGGCAACCGCCAATAAGGCGGTTACCTTGCATGATGAGCATTTTAATAATCATCCCATCGATTTGCCATTAGATGTGCTACTTGGTAAAACGCCTAAAATGCAACGTGATGTTAAAACTCACCAAGCACATGGTGATAATTTTTCAACTTCTGAAATTAATTTATATGATGCGGTCAAACGCATTCTACATTTGCCAACCGTTGCCGAAAAGACCTTTTTAATTACCATTGGCGATCGTTCAGTGACGGGGATGGTTGCTCGTGATCAAATGGTCGGGCCTTGGCAAGTACCGGTTGCTGATTGTGCTGTGACTACTGCAAGTTTGGATAGTTATTATGGTGAAGCTATGTCAATTGGTGAACGTGCGCCAGTTGCGTTACTTAATTTTGCCGCATCAGCAAGGCTTGCAGTTGGTGAGGCAATTACTAATATTGCCGCAACCAATATCGGTAATATCAAACGGATTAAGCTTTCAGCTAACTGGATGGCGGCGGCAGGGCATCCGGGCGAAGATGCTGGGCTTTATGAGGCCGTTAAAGCTATTAGTGAAGAGTTATGCCCAACTTTAGGGCTTGCTATTCCTGTTGGTAAAGATTCGATGTCCATGAAAACGACATGGCAACAAGATGGTGAGCAAAAAACCATGACTTCACCATTATCATTGGTAATTTCGGCATTTGCACGTGTTGAAGATGTGCGTAAAACAGTGACACCACAATTGCGTACTGATCAGGATAATACATTATTGTTGGTTGATTTATCGAAAGGTCATCAAGCACTAGGAGCCACCGCACTTGCTCAAGTGTATCGTCATTTAGGCCAAAAAACAGCGGATGTTCATGATCCTAAAGAACTACTTGCTTTTTATAATGCGATTCAGGCTTTAGTAAACCAAAATGCTTTGCTTGCTTATCATGATCGTTCTGATGGTGGGCTGTTTGTGACATTGGCCGAAATGGCTTTTGCTGGACATTGTGGTGTTGATGTAGACATTACCTCGTTAGGTCATGATGTGATTGCTTCGTTATTTAATGAAGAATTAGGCGCGGTTATTCAAGTAGCTAGTAACCGTTTAGATGATGTGATGGCTTGCTTTAAGCAGTTTGGCTTATCCCATACGGTTCATGTGCTTGGTAATGCTAAAACTGGTCAACAAATTATTGTGCGTGATAACTCAGCTACGGTATACCGTGAATCACGCTTAACCTTGAGAACATGGTGGGCGCAAACGACATGGCAAATGCAACGCTTACGTGATAATCCTGAATGTGCAGATCAAGAACATCAAGCTAAACAAAATGAAGATGATCCAGGATTAAATGTGCACTTAACTTTTGATCTGCAAGCCGATATTGCAGCACCTTATATTGCTAAAGGAATAAGACCAAAAGTCGCTGTTTTACGTGAGCAAGGCGTTAATTCACACGTTGAAATGGCGGCAGCATTTGATAGAGCTGGCTTTGAAGCAATCGATGTACATATGACTGATTTACTTTCTGGTCGAATTACGCTTAGTCAATTTAGTACACTGGTTGCTTGTGGTGGCTTCTCTTATGGCGATGTTTTAGGAGCAGGTGAAGGTTGGGCCAAATCTATTTTATTTAATAAAAAAGTGCGTGATGAATTTGAACAATTCTTCCATCGCAAAGATACTTTATCGTTAGGGGTTTGTAACGGTTGTCAGATGATGTCGAATCTTAAAGATTTAATTCCGGGAGCGGATTTGTGGCCTCGTTTTGTTCGCAATTTGTCAGAACGTTTTGAAGCTCGCTTTAGTTTAGTGCAAATTCAATCAAGTCCTTCGTTGCTATTTACTGATATGGCTGGTTCGCATATGCCAATTGCTGTTTCACACGGGGAAGGACGTGTTGAAGTGGGTGATGATGTTCATCTAAGCCGTTTAGAAGCATCAGGATTAATTGCCGTACGTTATATTGACCATTTTGGCAAAGTAACACAGCAATACCCTGCTAATCCAAATGGTTCGCCAAACGGTATTACTGCAGTGACATCTCAAGATGGGCGGGCAACTATTATGATGCCACATCCAGAACGGGTATTTAGAACAGTAACTAATTCATGGCATCCTGATAACTGGGGTGAAGATAGCCCTTGGATGAGAATATTCCGTAATGCTCGTAAGCAGTTAGGTTAAATAAAACAAAGATCGCCGATAATGGTGTCGGCGATATGTTTATTTATTGAGTAGTTTAAGTAGTAACTGAGTGCTTTTGTCTTTCGATAAGTGGCTGCGCTAAAATGTGATCCATTTTTCGTAATAGTGCGTCTGTTTCTTCCCAGTTAATACATGCGTCAGTCACAGATACGCCATATTTAAAGTTTTCTGGTGGTTGCTCGGAAGGCTGATTTCCTTCAAATAAGTTACTTTCAATCATTACGCCAATAATCGAATTATTGCCTTTTTCTATTTGCTCGATAATGGAATAAGCAACAATAGGTTGATTTCGATAATCTTTATTTGAATTTGCATGGCTACAGTCAACCATTAAGTTAGGTAACAATCCTGCCTTTTTCATTTGTGTTTCGCACAATGCGACATTTTCAGCATCATAATTTGGTGTTTTACCGCCACGCAAAATAACATGGCCGTGTGGATTGCCTGTTGTTTGTAAAACGGTTACTTGTCCTTTTTGGTTAATTCCTACAAAACGATGAGGCATAGAGGCTGATTTCATCGCATTAATTGCAACATCTAAACTGCCATCAGTTCCATTTTTAAAACCAACAGGCATTGAAAGCCCCGAGGCCATTTCTCGATGCGTTTGTGATTCAGTAGTTCTTGCCCCGATTGCAGACCAACTAATTAAATCGCCAATGTATTGTGGTGTATTGGGATCTAGTGCTTCAGTTGCAATAGGCAAGCCAATTTGAGTAATATCAAGCAGTAATTTACGGGCTTTTTTTAGTCCATGCTCAATATCAAATGAGCTATCCATGTGAGGATCGTTAATCATACCTTTCCAACCAACAGTGGTTCTTGGTTTTTCAAAATAAACACGCATGACAATAAATAGGTGGTCTTTGACTTCGTCTGATAGTTTTTTTAATTTATGCGCATATTCAATTGCCGCAATAGGATCGTGAATAGAGCAAGGACCGCAAACAATTAGTAAACGGTGATCTCGACGTTCTAAAATATCGACAATAGTTTGTCTTGATGAGGCAATTTGGTTTTCAAGATCATGAGATAACGGATAAAGTTTTTTTATCTCTTCAGGGGTAATTAGCATGTGTTCATCTCTAATTCGAACATTATTTAGTGTATCTTTTAACATTTTTGCTTTCCTTGTTAAAATCATTTTATTATTTTATTATTTTATATGTAAAATATTAATTACATAAACGCATATAATGTAAACACAAAATTACATAATAGTAAATTAAATTTTCAATTATTAACCAGAATTTATTAGGGATGTTTTTGTTTTGTGGTTTTAGTAAATTTATATTTACATTTTAATCGTGTAGAACCTTATGTGTTGATTTAATCTGATAATAATGATTAAGCTAGGTTACCCTAGCTTAATAACAAGAAAGTGATTTATTGATACCTAGTATACTAAGAATTATGATGAATATTAAACGTTAGCAATCGACTCTAATACGATACTTTTATCAATGCCATCCATCACCTCAACATGCCCAATTTTAGTTGGCACAACAAGTCTTAGCTGTCCAGATAGTACTTTTTTGTCTCGTAACATATGTGGCAGATAAGATTCAATTGACATTTTTTTTGGTCTGTTAACAGGTAGTTTAGCACGAATTAATAAGTTCTTAATTCGTTCAATATCAGTTTGATCCAATTTACCAAGTAATTTAGCAGTTTGAGCCGCCATTAACATTCCGACACTGACAGCTTCGCCATGTAGCCAGTTTCCATAGCCTAATTCCGCTTCTATGGCATGACCATAAGTATGACCAAGATTTAAAATTGCGCGCATGTTTTGTTCTGTTTCGTCAGCGGCAACCACTTGTGCTTTGAGTTCACAACAATGGTAAATACAGTAGCTTAATGCATTAACATCTAGGTTTAGTAAATCGTTGATGTGTTCTTCTAACCAATCAAAAAATTTAGTATCTAAAATAATGCCATATTTTATAACTTCGGCAAGTCCAGCCGAAAGCTCTCTTTGAGGTAATGTTTTTAAACAACTGAGATCAATCACTACCGATTGTGGTTGATAAAATGCGCCAATCATATTTTTACCCAGTGGGTGATTAATCGCTGTTTTCCCCCCTACCGAGGAATCAACTTGTGATAGTAGCGTTGTCGGTACTTGAATAAACTTAATTCCACGTTGATAAGCTGAAGCGGCAAATCCTGCAACGTCACCAATCACACCACCACCAAGTGCGATAAGTATACTACTGCGAGTATGAGTGTTTGCCAGTAACGTTGTTAAAATGCTATTCCATGTTTCTATGGTCTTATATTTTTCTCCATCAGGAACAACAACTGAATCGGTTTTTACACCATGCTTTTCAAGCATATCAATTAGTGTCTGTAAATAAAGTGGGGCGATGGTTTCATTGGTAGCAATGAGTACGCGTTGGCCTGCTTGGAGTTTAAAATGTTGAAATTCGCTTAGTAGATTTTCACCAATTGTGATTGGATAACTGCGTTTAGCTAGTGCCACATTTAATATTTTTTGCATATTAATTTCCAGACAAGTCATAGTGGATTTATTGTTGCATGTTAGCGATAAAAAAGTGGCAGTGCAACCTAGAATCATTTAAACTTGTCGATAATTTCGATTTGTGATATTAAATTTTATATGTCTTTATCTATTGTTTTAGCACAAAAAAATTGGCGTGTGGGCGATATTGAAGGGAACGTTCAACAGATTATTGAATTGATAAATAGCCACTCCTTTGATGATCTCATTATTTTTTCAGAACTTGCTTTGTGTGGTTATCCACCTGAAGATTTAATTTTCCGTTCTGATTTTAAAGCTCGTTGCCAAAAAGCATTATCGTTGATTCAACAAGCCAGTCAGCACTGTGCAGTTATTGTTGGACATCCACATTGGCAAGATCAAAATATTTATAATGCCCTTTCACTTTTTTGTGATGGAAAATTGTTAGCTCGCTACCATAAACAGCGATTACCTAATTATGATGTATTTGATGAAAAGCGTTATTTTACAGCTGACAATCAAACTTGCGTAGTTGATTTTAAGGGTAAAAAGATTGGTTTACTAATTTGTGAAGATCTTTGGCAATTTGAGCCAGTTGATAATATCCATAAGGCTCAGGCTGATTTTGTTGTGGCTATTAACGCTTCGCCTTATGATTGCAACAAGCAGAAAAATCGCCGTGATTTAGTTAAACAGCATGTTAAACGAACAGGCTTACCTTTCATTTATGTTAATCAAGTGGGCGGTCAAGATGAGCTGGTGTTTGATGGCGGATCATTTGTTTGTAATGAGCTTGGTGAAATTGTTTGTCAGCTAAAATCATTTGAGGAGCAAGTTTCTTCTTTTGAATATGGTGTAAATCATCAGGCGATAATTGATAATAATGAAAATGATCAATTAGCTTCAGTTTATGATGCATTGGTACTTGCGACTCGTGATTATGTTACTAAAAATGGCTTTCAAGGTGCAGTATTAGGGCTTTCTGGAGGAATTGATTCAGCTTTAACCCTTGCTATTGCAGTTGATGCGCTAGGAAAAGATAAAGTGCAGGCAGTGATGATGCCATTTCGTTATACAGCCGATATTAGTATTGCTGATGCCAAAGAAGAAGCTGAAATATTAGGGGTTGAATTTGATATTATTTCGATTGAGCCAATGTTTGATGCGTTTATGGCATCGTTAAGTCCAATGTTTGTTGGTACGCCAAAAGATACTACTGAAGAAAATCTTCAAGCACGTTGTCGTGGTGTTGTTTTAATGGCACTATCAAATAAACGGCGCAGGCTGGTGCTGACAACGGGTAATAAAAGTGAAATGTCGGTAGGTTATGCAACTCTTTATGGCGATATGGCTGGTGGGTTTGATGTTCTGAAAGATGTGCCTAAAACCATGGTTTTTGCATTGTCAAAATATCGGAATACTCGTTCTTATGTTATTCCTGAAAGAGTGATCACTCGCCCTCCATCAGCAGAGTTGGCTCCAGATCAAAAAGATGAAGACAGTTTACCGCCTTATGATATTTTAGATGGAATTTTGAAAGGTTATGTCGAACTTGATCTTTCCGTTGAACAACTTATTGCGCAAGGTTATGATGAAGCAACTGTAAGGCGTGTTATTAAATTGGTTGATATAAATGAGTATAAACGTCGCCAATCAGCGGTCGGTCCGAAAATAACAGCTCGTAACTTTGGCAAAGGTCGCCGTTATCCTATTACTTCTGCTTTCGGATTTAAAAAATGGTGATCTTGAATTAAAGGTAAATTAAATATGAAAAAGATTGAAGCTATTATTAAACCATTTAAATTAGATGATATTCGAGAGGCACTTGCTGATCAAGGTATTACAGGTATGACAGTTACTGAAGTTAAAGGTTTTGGTCGTCAAAAGGGGCATACTGAACTTTATCGCGGTGCGGAATATATGGTTGATTTTCTGCCGAAGGTGAAAATTGAACTTATTGTGTCTGATGATATTTTAGAAATGTGTATTGAGACTATTATGAAGACAGCACAAACCGGTAAAATTGGTGATGGCAAAATTTTTGTTTATAACGTTGAACAAGTCATTCGTATTCGAACTGGCGAAATGGATGAATCTGCGATTTAGTTTAAATTACTGAATGTCAGGTCGTTCTTGTTTGATCAGCTCAGAAGTCACAATACCTTGAATCGAACAAATAAGAAGGTTCATATTTGGGCTTTTTTCGAGTAATAGCAGTTTTTCGGTGGTATCTGGAGCTGGAATGGTTTTAACACCGACAACAGTTCCGGTATTTTTATGCCAAGTCTGGAGATCGTCATTAATATTACGAATCTTTGGATTTGCGATATACAGTAGGTTATCTTCCATATTTTTCCACTCCACAAAATTTAAAGTTTCTTTGATTTGATCAATATCATTATTGATAATAAACCCCCAGAAATAATATTTTCCCATCTTGCCAAGATCCATTGCACTATCATAATAGCCAGTGATTGTTAGGTTTTTATAAGTCATAGGATGAGCAAAATAGACATAATTCTTGGTTATATCAGAACGATTTTCAACAGAAATATAGGCTTGATTTTGGTCAATAAGTTTTATATTGGTGTATTTTTCTAATTCTTCCTTATTGGAGTAAATATCTTTAAAAAAATTAGGAGTACACAGCGTTAATGAGTCAATTAGCGGTAATTTATCGGCCGATGTGACAAAAGGGTAATATATAAGAAATAAAGCAATAATAACGTTTTTTATCATTTTAATTTGGTTTGACAAAAATTAAGTATCATTCAATTAGTATATTTTGATTGTATAATTATTACGACAGAATAACAATGTAAAAGCTATTTTCTTTTTAAAAATTATCAAGTTTTATTTTTCTTTATCAAAATTCTTTACAAAAATTTATTTGATTTCATATAAATATAATTTATCAAGTAATAATTTGTTTTATGTTTATATATGGAATATAGATCGCATAATTCTGAATTTAATTAGAAATTGTTTGAATATGAAATAACTATAATTTAGATTAATTAGTAAGTTATTTTAGTTAATTAATAAAGTTCAGATGGGAGTTAATTATGTGCTCAACATTTGCAAATCAAATTCTAATAGAACTTTCTGACCTAAAAGATATTTCAATTAAAACATTTTTTGGTGGGTTTAGCGTTAATAGCAAAGGTACAATGTTTGGCTGGATTACCAAAAAAGATTTTTATTTAAGAGGACACTCTGATTATCGCTCATTTTTTATTGATTTAGGTATGAAACCGTTAAGTATAACAACAGGTATGACAACCAAATTACTTGATTACTACAAAGTTGATGAAGAAATTTTTAAGGATAAAGAAAAATTATTAGCTATGGTAAAAATGGTGATTGAATATACTAAAAAAGAAAAACATGAAAAAAGTGAAACTGAATCAAAACGAATAAAAGCATTACCAAATATGACTTTGTCATTGGAAAGGCTATTATGTAGTGTTGGAATCAAAGATGTTGAAACTTTTGAAAAAACAGGATATTTACACACATTTTATAAGATAAAAAAGAAAAAGAAAACAATTTCAATGAATATATTGTTTGTTTTATATAGTTCATTACATCGATTTCATGTAGCTACATTATCTAAAGAAACTAAAAAAGAAATTGAGCTTGAATATCAATGTTTTTTAAAACAGATGAATAAAAATTTACACGAAGAATGATCTTAGCATGTCATTTTAGTTAAAATATATTTGTAACATTACAAAAAGTTATCTAAAAATAATTTGCAACAAAATATTATTAGATAACTTTTCATAATGATTTTAATTTTCTACTTACTATATCTAGTTTGAATATTTTCTACGAGGTGACCGCCTAAATGGTTTTGGACGAGTTAAATCAACCAGTAGCGCAGAAGGGTCATACTGGCTAACAGGAATTGCATGATCAATTGCTTTTTCAATCGCAGGTAAATTTTGCGAATAACGTTCGCAAGCTAGCGAAATTGAGTAACCACCTGCGCCTGCACGTCCTGTACGTCCAATTCGATGTCGATAGTCATCACAATCATCAGGTAGATCATAATTAAATACATGGGTAACATTAGGTATGTGTAATCCTCTTGCTGCGACATCAGTGGCGACTAAAATATCAAGATGACCTTGAGTAAATTGTTCTAAAATTGATAAACGCTTTTTCTGAGCAATATCACCAGTTAATAACCCAACACGATGGCCATCAGCAATAAGATACCGCCAAATCTTTTCGCAAGTTACTTTTGTATTAGCAAACACAATACAACGATCTGGCCATTCTTCTTCAATTAGCGTTTGCAAAAGTGCTAATTTATCTTCATTAGATGGAAAAAATAGCTCTTCTTTGATGCGATGACCAATTTTTTGTTCTGGTTCAACTTCAACATATTGAGGATTGTTCATATGCTCAAAGGCTAATTCACGTACGTTATGTGTTAATGTTGCAGAAAACAACATGGTTAATCTTTTTTGTGGTGGAGTAATATGTCTGAAAACCCAACGTATATCGCGGATAAATCCTAAATCAAACATGCGATCGGCTTCGTCTAATACGACAACTTGAATTGCATCTAAATTAATATAATTTTGTTTTGCATAATCAATCAGCCTTCCTGTCGTTGCAATTAAAATGTCGACACCAGTTGATAGCATTTTTAATTGTTTATCATAGCCATCTCCTCCAAAAGCTAACCCTAATTTCAAACCTGTTTCTTCAGATAAAGCTTCTGCATCATGATAAATTTGTACAACTAATTCGCGTGTTGGTGCAATAATGATTGCTCGCGGTTGGTTTGTCTTATGAGCTGACAATGGTTCATGCTTCAACAAATGATTAAAAGTTGAAGCCAAAAATGCGATAGTTTTGCCTGTTCCTGTTTGCCCTTGTCCAGCTATATCAATCCCTTTGATTGTTAATGGTAATGTTTTTTCTTGAATAGGAGTGCAATAAGAAAACCCTTTTTTCTCAAGAGCTTTTAATACTAAAGGATGAAGAGGAAACTGGTTAAAAGTTGTTTTAGTAAGATATGATTGAATCATTGCGGTTGTGAATATAATTACCAGAATTGTGACATTATAACACACTAAATACCGTCACATCACTAATAATTATACCCTATTATACTAATTACTAGTAGAGTTATACAAAGTAATCTATTATTAAATACAAGTTAAAGTATGTCGGAGAATAAAATGAGTAATAATATCGTTCAATTATCGGAAGATACATTTGAAAAAACAATTAGTGAATCAATAAAACCTGTACTTGTTGATTTTTGGGCTCCATGGTGTGGGCCTTGTAAAATGGTTGCTCCGATTTTAGAAGAAATAGCGCAAGAATATAGTGATAAAATTATTATTGCTAAATTGAACATTGAAGAAAATTCCAATGTAGCGCCTAAATTTGGTATTCGAGGCATTCCGACTTTATTAATTTTTAAAAACGGAAAAGTTGTTGCAACTCAAGTGGGTGCTCTATCTAAGGCTCAACTTAAAAATTTTATTGATCCTCAATTATAATAAATACCTTATATTCAATAAGTATAGTTAAGAGAGTGGTGAGTTATTCATTGCTCTTTTCCTTCTATGTTTGCTTTATTTATTAGTTTAAAGGAGCTAGTTTAATTAAATATAGACATATTAATGTTTTTAGTGTAAATTGCTAGCCTCTTACAAATATTCCTTTCTAAAATTCATTGTTTTTATTGGTAAAGTGATAAAATTCTATATTCAGATCTTCAATTATCATAAAAAGCTTAGTAATCGATTGAATTTATGTGCTGTAAGGAAAGGAGATTTTTATAAGTAAATGAAACAAATAGACAAAAAGAATATTAATTGCAAACATATCAATTTTATCCTCAAGAATTTTTAACATTATGAATTTAACTGAATTAAAAAACACTTCTGTCTCTGAGCTTGTGACGCTTGGTGAAAAACGAATGGGGCTTGAAAATCTTGCCCGACTTAGAAAACAAGACATTATTTTTGCAATCTTAAAACAACATGCCAAAAGTGGTGAAGATATTTTTGGTGATGGCGTACTGGAAATTTTGCAAGATGGATTTGGCTTTTTGCGTTCAGCTGATAGCTCTTATTTAGCTGGTCCTGATGATATTTATGTATCACCAAGTCAGATTCGACGATTTAATTTAAGGACTGGTGATACCATTGCAGGTAAAATCCGTCCGCCAAAAGAAGGTGAACGATATTTTGCTTTGTTAAAAGTAAATGAAGTAAATCACGATAAACCAGAAGATGCCCGCAATAAAATTCTTTTCGAAAACTTAACTCCACTTCATCCAAATTCTCGTTTACGAATGGAACGAGGTAACGGTTCTACCGAAGATATCACCGCAAGAGTTCTTGATTTAGCATCACCAATTGGTAAAGGTCAACGTGGCTTGATTGTTGCACCACCAAAAGCGGGTAAAACAATGCTTTTACAAAATATTGCACAAAGCTTAGCGGTTAATCATCCTGAATGCGAGTTAGTTGTATTAATGATTGATGAGCGTCCCGAAGAAGTGACCGAAATGCAGCGTCTAGTTAAAGGTGAAGTTGTTGCTTCGACATTCGATGAACCAGCAGCAAGACATGTTCAAGTTGCTGAAATGGTTATTGAACGTGCAAAACGTTTGGTTGAACATAAAAAAGATGTGATTATTTTATTAGATTCGATCACCCGTTTGGCTCGTGCATACAATACAGTTGTTCCTTCATCAGGTAAAGTGTTGACTGGTGGTGTGGATGCGAATGCATTACATCGTCCGAAACGTTTTTTTGGTGCAGCACGTAATGTGGAAGAAGGTGGTAGTTTAACAATTATTGCAACAGCATTGATTGATACTGGCTCTAAAATGGATGAAGTTATCTATGAAGAGTTTAAAGGTACAGGTAATATGGAAGTCCATTTATCGCGTAAAATTGCTGAACGTCGTGTGTTTCCTGCTATTGACTTTAATCGTTCAGGTACACGTAAAGAAGATCTAATGACTTCGCCTGATGAACTACAAAAAATGTGGATTTTACGCAAAATTCTTAACCCAATGGGTGAGACTGATGCAATGGAGTTCTTGATCGATAAACTTGCCATGACTAAAACTAATGATGAGTTTTTCGAAATGATGAAACGTTCATGATTTATTCAGTTGATAGTAAATATCATTAAAGTCATGAAAAAGAGCCGTATTGTATTCTGATACGGCTTTTTTATGGCAAAATATAGCGTAATTTATAAAACTTAATTAAGTTTTAGGTGTTGTTAAAACCTTATGGTTAAGGTTATAGAGGTTTAATAAAGGAGCCAAATCATGTCAAAACAACAAATCGGTGTTATTGGAATGGCAGTTATGGGGCGAAATCTTGCGCTCAATATTGAAAGTCGAGGATTTTCTGTTGCTATTTATAATCGCTCTAAAGATAAAACAGAACAAGTCATGGCTGAACATTCTGATAAGAAATTGGTTCCTTATTATACAATTGAAGATTTTGTCAATTCTTTAGAAAAACCACGCCGTATCCTGATTATGGTGCAAGCAGGAAAAGGTACTGATGCAGTAATTGATGAGTTGCGTCCACTTTTAGATAAAGGTGATATTATTATCGATGGCGGGAATGCCTATTTTGAAGATACAATTCGTCGAAACAAAACATTGTTAGCAGAAGGATTTAACTTTATTGGTACTGGTGTTTCAGGTGGCGAAGAGGGAGCGCTAAAAGGTCCATCAATTATGCCTGGTGGGCAAAAAGAGGCTTATGAATTAGTTGCACCAATATTAGAGAAGATTGCAGCTAAGGCTAATGGTGAGCCTTGTGTTGCTTATATAGGTCCAAATGGCGCTGGTCATTATGTAAAAATGGCTCATAACGGCATTGAGTATGGCGATATGCAACTGATAGCTGAAAGCTATTCGGTATTAAAACATGCTGTTGGTTTAACTAATGATGAACTTGCTGAGGTGTTTACCGATTGGAATAAAGGCGAGTTAGACAGTTATTTAATCGAAATTACCGCTGATATCTTTAAGCATAAAGACGAAAATGGTAATTATTTAATTGATGTGATTTTAGATGCGGCAGGCAATAAAGGTACAGGTAAATGGACCAGCCAAAGTGCTTTAGATTTGGGTGAGCCTTTATCTTTAATCACTGAGTCTGTATTTGCTCGTTATCTATCAGCAATTAAAGATCAGCGAGTTGCGGCGGCAAAAGTGTTAAAAGGTCCTCAAAAAGCGCCTTATAGTGGTGATAAGCAGGAGCTCATAGAAAAAGTCCGTAAAGCACTGTATATGGGTAAAATTATCTCTTATGCACAAGGTTTTGCACAGCTAAAAGCTGCTTCTCATAAATATCAATGGAATTTAAATTATGGTGAAATAGCTAAGATTTTTAGAGCAGGGTGTATTATTCGTGCACAGTTTCTTCAAAAAATTACTGATGCTTATGCCGATAATAATGAGATTGATAATTTATTGTTAGCGCCTTATTTTAATCAAACAGTTGAGGCTTACCAACAATCATTACGTGATGTGGTATCTTTAGCGGTACAACAAGGTATTGCTGTTCCAACACTTTCAGCAGCGATTGCTTATTATGATAGTTATCGATCAGCGGTATTACCAGCTAATTTGATTCAAGCTCAGAGAGATTATTTTGGTGCTCATACCTATGAGCGTATTGATAAAGAGGGCGTGTTCCATACAGATTGGTTAAATATTGAATCATAGATTATTCAATTAATAACTTTATAGATAGACAAAAGTGCAAGCAAGCTTTGCTCCTTTGTTTATCTATTGTCTTAGTAAATTTATTTATTCTTTCTCTTTTCATACCTTAATATGCCATAAATACATATCATTATTAACTTTAAATTTGTCAAGTTATTTTATTTATTAAAAAACCTAGAAAAGCACAATATATAGTGTATAATTCGCGATTATTTACTATATATAGTATTTTCTAAGCGGTTTAGAAATTCAGGTTTATATCATAAAATTTAAAAATCAAATGAATATTTTTATTGATATAAAACCTATGTTAATTATTAATGAGTATTAAGGAATATATATGCCTGTAGTAATAAAACGAGATGGTTGTCAAACTGCATTTAATGAGGCTAGAATCAAAGATGCCATTGTTAAAGCTGCTGTGGCTGCAAATGTCCATGATCCAGATTATTGCGCAGCGGTTGCTCGTGTTGTTACTAATCAAATGAGTGGACGTGAAAGTGTTGATATCAACGAAATTCAAAATGCAGTTGAAAATCAGTTAATGTCAGGCCCTTATAAAAAATTAGCGAGAACTTATATTGAGTATCGCCATGATCGTGATCGTGCTCGAGAAGAACGTAGCCGTCTAAATCAGGATATTCGAGGACTAATTGAGCAAAGTAATGTCGCCATTTTAAATGAAAATGCTAACAAAGATAGCAAGGTGATTCCAACTCAACGTGATTTACTTGCGGGTATTGTAGCAAGACATTATGCGAAGCAGTATTTATTACCTAAAGATATTTCTCGTGCTCATGATTGTGGTGAGATCCATTATCATGACTTAGATTATGCGCCATTTTTTCCGATGTTTAACTGTATGTTAATTGATTTAGACGGAATGCTAACTAACGGTTTTAAAATGGGCAATGCTGAAATTGAACCTCCAAAATCAATTGCTACAGCAACTGCGGTAACTGCACAAATTATAGCGCAAGTGGCTAGCCATATTTATGGTGGCACGACTATTAATCGTATCGATGAGGTTTTAGCAAAGTTTGTTACTATTAGTTATAACAAACACAAACAAGTGGCTGAAGAATGGAATATTCCGAATCCAGAAGCTTATGCTAAAAGTCGTACTCAAAAAGAGTGTTATGATGCATTTCAATCTCTTGAATATGAAGTAAACACTTTACACACAGCTAATGGACAAACTCCGTTCGTTACTTTTGGTTTTGGTTTAGGGACTAGTTGGGAATCACGCTTAATTCAAGAGTCTATTTTAAAAGTTCGTATCAAAGGATTAGGTAAAAATCATAAAACAGCAGTTTTTCCAAAACTTGTTTTTGCCATTAAAGATGGTATTAACCATAAACAGGGCGATATTAATTATGATATTAAAAAACTTGCACTTGAGTGTGCAAGTAAACGGATGTACCCAGATATTTTAAATTACGATAAAGTTGTTGAAGTGACGGGTTCATTTAAAACGCCAATGGGTTGTCGAAGCTTTTTAGGTGTTTATGAAGAGGATGGACAACTAATTCACGATGGTCGTAATAATTTAGGTGTAATTAGTCTAAATTTGCCTCGTATAGCCATTGAAGCTAAAGGCGATGAAACACGATTTTGGGCGATTTTAGATAAACGATTAGAACTTTGTAAAAAAGCATTGATGACGCGTATTGCTAGACTTGATGGCGTAAAAGCACGAGTGGCACCAATTTTATATATGGAAGGTGCTTGTGGTGTAAGGCTTAACGAAGATGACAATGTTTCTGAAATTTTCAAAAACGGGCGAGCTTCAATTTCTTTAGGTTATATTGGTCTTCATGAAACATTAAATGCACTTTACGGAAATCAAACACATCCATTTGATAGTGATAAATTACGCGAAAAAGGTGTGGCAATTGTTGAGCGTTTACGTAATGCAGTAGATCAATGGAAAAGCGAAACTGGTTATGGGTTTAGTTTATATAGCACACCAAGCGAAAATTTATGTGATCGATTTTGCCGACTTGATACGGCTGAATTTGGTGTAATTCCAGGTGTTACTGATAAAGGTTATTACACTAACAGTTTCCATCTTGATGTTGAGAAAAAGGTTAATCCGTACGAAAAAATTGAATTTGAAAAACCTTATCCTCAAGTTGCCAATGGTGGTTTCATCTGTTATGGTGAATATCCAAATATGATTAATAATATCAAAGCATTAGAAGATGTTTGGGATTATAGTTATTCACGCGTTCCTTATTATGGGACTAATACGCCAATAGATGAATGTTATGAATGTGGTTATACTGGTGAATTTTCTTGTACCAGTAAAGGCTTTGTTTGTCCAAGTTGTGGAAATCATGATTCTTCAAAAGTATCCGTTACTCGTCGTGTTTGTGGATATTTAGGTAGTCCTGATGCTCGCCCATTCAATTCAGGTAAACAAGAAGAAGTAAAACGTCGAGTTAAACATTTAAATAATGGTCAAATTGGTTAATAATCAATAAATATTTATGAATTATCATCGTTATTATTCTGTCGATGTTGTTAATGGGGAAGGAACTCGCTGTGTTCTTTTTGTTGCCGGGTGTGTACATCAGTGCCTAGGTTGCTATAACAAAAGTACATGGGGAGTAAATTCTGGTTTACCATTTACACAAGCACTTGAAGATCAAATCATTAAAGATTTACAAGATACTGAAATAAAACGTCAAGGATTATCGCTTTCTGGTGGTGATCCTTTGCATCCTCAAAACGTTGCAACTATATTAAAACTGGTTCAACGTGTTAAATCTGAGTGTGATAATAAAGATATCTGGCTTTGGACTGGGTATAAGCTTGATGAGTTAACAACTGAACAACAAGGGGTTATTCCTTATATTGATGTGTTAATTGATGGAAAATTTGTACAAGAACTTGCTGATCCTCGTCTATTGTGGCGAGGAAGCAGCAATCAAATTATCCATCGTTTTAAATAAGAATTATGAGCTAACTACTGGGATTTATGTAAATTTAGAAGATAAGAAATAGCTTCTCGGTAGTTAATTTCAAGATTTTCGCTACTTGATGAAGTGATATGCAAATCAGTAATTTTGCCATTATGAATTCCATAAACCCAACCATGTAAATTAACTTTTTGACCTCGTTGCCATGCAGATTGAATAATTGTAGAGTGTCCAAGATTGTATACTTGTTCAATTACATTAAGTTCACATAAAACATCCAAACGGATATCGGGAGGAAATTCCCCTAGAAGTGAGCTGTTTCGAAACCAAAGATCACGAATATGCAGTAACCAGTTATTAATTAGCCCTAAATCAGGATTTTCAACCGCATCACGAATTCCACCACAACCTAAATGACCACAAACAATGATATCTTCAATTTTAAGTACATCCACTGCATATTGAACGACAGATAAACAGTTTAAATCAGTGTGTATTACAAGATTACCGACATTACGATGCACAAATAACTCACCTGGCTTTAACTTAATGAGTTTTTCTGCTGACACACGACTGTCTGAACAGCCGATCCATAAAAATTTAGGATTTTGTTCAACTGCAAGTTGTTTAAAAAATTCAGGATCTTCTTGCTCTATTTTTTCTGACCATTCGTGGTTAAAACGGATCAGATCGTTTACATCAAACATAATTAATATTTCCCAATATATTTCATTATTATTTTTTTATTTTAAGTTATTCAATATGCTGAATCTTACTTTTCATTATTAATTTACGCCACAAAGGAGTTGTTAATAGTTTGGCTTTAACAATTTTACTATAAAGTTTGAAGCGTAATGGTATTGTACGTTGATAATAACATTTATTAGGTTTTGGATGGCCACTATTTAATATTTTACTTAAAATTTCAGCGCTATCTAAAGCATAGCTAATACCTTCTAACGAACTTGCACTAATAAAACCAGCTGCTTCACCAATTAAAAAAATATTTTCATTACCAGTATAAAAATCACGTAGCCGATTTGGATAGACCACTAAACATTTTTCTGTTTTGAGAGGTTTACCAAAAATAAACCCTTGTTTAGTTAAATTTTCTTTTAATTGTTCAAAATTTTGATTCGCTACCTTTTTAGGGAAAGCACCGCCAAAGATAAAATAACCATTTTTTGAAATACTCCACGAGTAGCAATTTGTTAATTCATTGTCGAATATACAAGAATTAAATGGCGTTGGATGTTGCTCTTTAAACCATTGTTGTATCGCTACATATTGTCTTATCGTATGTTGAGGATATCGCATTCGTCTAACCAGAGAATTGGCACCGTCAGCACCGACCACATATTGAGCAGTGGCGTTGTGTTCATTTTTATTTTCATCAAGATAAGTGATCTGATAACCATCAATAATGCGTCTTACTTCTTTACAGAGTGTATTATGAAGGACGGTTACATTTGATGGTATTAGTGATTTTAGCCACAGATCAAATTTGTGCCTATCAAAACTCACATAACTTCGCTGATAGTTGCGAATAAGTTTGGTTTGTAAGTCATAAGTTCTGACATTAAAAATTTGAGGATCAGTTAAAATATCAGCCGGTAAGTTTATATTTTGCCTAGCAAAGGCTTTTTGTGCATCATCTGCTAATAGTCCCCCACAAGGTTTATGAAATCCGCCATTTCCCGTTTTATGTTTTGTATCTAATGCAATGACTTTGAAAGAAGAGCTAAGTAAACGAGCTAGTGTACTGCCAGCAGGGCCAAGACCTATGATTGCAATATCGTAATCCATGTTATTGTATTGTTGATTTATTACTTTAAAAAAGTGTTCTATGTTAGCAAATTATATCAAGTGTGGCTATTAGAGATGTCAGCTTACCTATGAATACCAATTTGTAAAGATAATTTATGAATGTATGAGTAACAAAACAACGAGTTGTTTTATATTTATGATTAAAATAATCGCCTAAAAACTCACAAGCTATTTATTTGAAATCAAATTATGATGTCTAATCGTATACAATAGTTAATAAGTTTTTATTATCTACCTTTCCATCGATTATGCCACATATTCATTAAAATAAGCACCACTTTTTATTATGTTTATATCATGATAGTCATTTTATTCTCTTTTTAGATGAAGTTCAGTAAATCGCTACCAAATTTTGATAAAATAAAACGGCATAGATTCCTGAATAATTTTTACAAACATCTTAGGTAAAAACAAAACTATTTTAGATAAAATACGTTATAAATTTTAAGAAGATTTTTTAATTAGGAAATGTAAATAACTGGATTCCTATACATTAAGGCTATTAACGATGAACCAATTACTTAAGAGATAATAAAAAAGCCCACTCAACTGAATAGGCTTCTTTATTAAAAATTGGTCGGCGAGAGAGGATTCGAACCTCCGACCCACTGGTCCCAAACCAGTTGCGCTACCAAGCTGCGCTACTCGCCGTTAGATTTACTGCTATATAAAATGGGGTGGCTAATGGGATTCGAACCCACGACAACTGGAATCACAATCCAGGGCTCTACCAACTGAGCTATAGCCACCACAGAAGCAGGACAAAATATTACGCATAAAAAATGATATTGTCCAGCATAATTTTAAAAAAAAGACCGATTGATTACATAAAAAGCGTTAAAGGTATAAAATTTGATAATTTAAAATATACTAAATTATGATCAGATTTTATCAATGAGCTTTTATACGACTTGTTGTTTTCTTTTTTGCCTCCATATTAATAATGCTAAATGGTAAAACTATTTTTCAAATAATAAAGATTTTGTTTTAGTTTTTTGTTCAAGATTGGATAGTGTTTTTTGTAAAGCAAACTGATAATAGTATTTCTTTTTCAGATCATGTTGAAAATATAGAGTAAAGCATGAAATTAACCTCAACTTCCTTACATAGTTAAATAGTAAATTAAACAATCAGCAATAGTATAAAATATGTAATATTTTAGTAAAACTACCTGACTTTTTTTTATTATTGCAATAATGTAAAGACCTAAAATTAGATTATGGTGGCGATTATGATAAATATTTTATTAATTGATGATGATGTTGAATTATCACAAATGCTTAGCGAATATTTGACTAATGAAGGTTTTAATATCAAAAGCGTTTATTTGGGTAAAGATGGCATTAATGAAGCATTATCAGGAAAATATCGTGCTGCAATTTTAGATGTAATGTTACCTGATATTAATGGAATTGATGTTCTTAAAAGTATACGTCAACAATGTAATATGCCTGTTATTATGCTAACAGCTAAAGGCGATAATATCGATCGCGTTTTAGGTTTAGAATTAGGTGCTGACGATTATATCCCTAAACCATGTTATCCTCGTGAATTATTAGCAAGATTACGTGCAGTTCTTCGTCGATTTGATGAACGTTCAGTGGAAACCGTTGATGATAAAAAATACCATTTTAACGGTTTAACATTAGATCTGCCACAGCGATTATCCACTTGGAATGGACAAGTTATTGACTTAACATCAACTGAGTTTAATTTGTTAGTATTACTTGTAAAACATAGCGAACGCGTGGTAACAAAAGAAGAATTATCCGAAATAGGACTTGGCCGAGCACGAGAGCTTTACGATCGTAGTGTTGATGTGCATATTAGCAATATTCGTCAAAAACTATACCAAGTTGCACAAAATGATGTAACGATAGAAACAATTAGAGCTGTTGGCTACCGTATTCGTTAATGACTTAATAGGCTTGATATGAATCGTCGATTATTTTGGAAAATACTCATTATATTTGGGATTATTTTTTATCTTACTTTCCAATTAACTTGGATTGCGTTTTCTATTTATGTAGGAAATAAAAATCAAAGATTCCTTAATCATATGCCGACAAAAGTTGATATGATTGCTCAGTTATTACATGTGGCAGGCGAAGATGAAACACTTAATTTTGTAGCGCATTTACCTGAACGAGAAAGATCTTTATTATCAATAAAATTAGTTTCTCCTGTTAATGAGCAAGTCAATATTTTGAACGATGAATTAGAAACCCCAACATATGCTTACCAGCGTATGGCAGCAGCACCTGACGGAACACTTTATTCTGTTTCATTTAAAGAAGATAAGGAAGATCACGATACAAAAGCGTTATTTAATATGCCAATGACAATTGTATTACTTGGGATATGTGTTGGCCTTGTTTTTAGCCTTTTTTTAGCTTGGAACTTAACCAGACCAATGAGACTATTAAGACAAGGTTTTTTTAGAGTATCTCAAGGTGATCTTTCTGTTAGATTGTTCAATAAATTAAAACCTCGCCGCGATGAATTAAGTGAACTTGGTAAAGATTTTGATATGATGGTTGAACAGCTAAATATTTTGCTCTCTGATCGTCAATCTCTTCTTCATGACGTTTCTCATGAACTTAGAACTCCACTAGCCCGTTTGCAGTTAGCAATTGGGCTTGCTCAACAAAATAAGCAAAATATTGATACGGCTTTAGCTAGAATTGAATTAGAATCAGAACGATTAGATCAGCTAATTGGTGAGATTCTAAATTATTCTCGTGCAGAAATGAATAATCGTACCGATGAGTATTTTGATTTAAAAGACTTAATTAGCGTGGTGATTAATGATGCTAACTATGAAGCTAATCATCAGTTAATTGATGTACATTTTAATCTATCACCAATCACGCATTCTATTGTTAAAGGGAATTCAGAGCAAATTCGGCGTGCAGTTGAAAACATTATTCGTAATGCCATTCGTTTTTCAATATCTGGACAAGCTGTAGAGGTTTCGTTAAAAGAAACTGGTAAATATTTACAAATTGAAGTTAAAGATCGTGGTCCTGGTGTTGAAGAGAGTAAATTATCCAGTATCTTTGAACCATTTGTCCGTATTCAGTCTCCTCAATTAGGCAAAGGTTACGGACTAGGACTTGCGATAGCAAGAAAGACCGTTATTATGCATAACGGTACTATTGAAGCAACTAATCGTGATGGTGGAGGGCTTATTGTAACAATATGTTTACCTTATTGGAGAAAACTTTAATAAGAGTTAGTAACAGTCACTATTAACAGTTAATACATACTCTTTAACTAAGCTTTCTAGTTTAATTTTATCGTGACCAGCGAACGTTAATGTTTTCATTATAGCATTTGGATCACTTTCTAATATGGCTTTATATTGTGCAATATATTGGCTAGCAATAGGCTTGTATGACCAGTGCCATTCTTCAAGCTGGTACCCGCCTTTTCTACCACCATTAAATGCTTGGCAAAAACCATATTTTGGTAGATTCTCTTGAAGCCATTTATAAAGAATAATTCCTTTTTTATCATTCCTAAAATATTCCGAAGAAACGCTAGTAATGTCGACATCGCTACCCCAATGATGTCTTGATGTGCCAGGCATTGAGGAATATTTTAAAATTTCTTCGGCAATTTTTTGAGGATCATTTAATTTAGCCGATAATGCATCCCATTTTCGTTGCCAAATTCCATTTTGATAAGTGTAATTACGTGTTGCACTTACCACTATAAAAGGAATATTTGGATGAGTACTTCTAAAGTCTTTAAAAGCCTTTATTAACTGCTCAGTTGCTTCTTTTTGTAGGTACATTCCTTTTTTATTAACAAGTAATTCAGTCGAGTCTAATGCAACAAAATCACTGTCCTTTTTTTCATCAAATTGTCCAATTAGTTTATTTAATGGAATTGTTTGCGCCATAGTAAAACTCGAATAAAAAAGCAATGTTACTGTCTGAATTAAAATAAAAAATATATTTAATTTTATTGGTTTTCTTTTCATCTTAAATATTATATTGATTCTTTAATAGCAAGATATGGTAAAAACCAGTATAATCTTTTTCCTAAAAATTGAAATAGCCATAATGTGTAAAAAC
This sequence comes from Gilliamella sp. Choc5-1, assembly GCF_001690595.1. GTDB lineage: Bacteria > Pseudomonadota > Gammaproteobacteria > Enterobacterales > Orbaceae > Gilliamella > Gilliamella apicola_M. The sequence continues at coordinate 21,727 of NZ_LZHH01000091.1, read as the reverse complement.
GAGGCCTTATGTCAACACTATGTACATCCAATATGTCTGCTTGTTCAGACTTTCCAAACACAACGAACCTAATAACAATGAATTCAAGTAACGAAAAAATAAATTTACTCAATTTTACACGCAAACAATTAAGAGAATTTTTTATTTCACTAGGCGAAAAACCATTTAGAGCCGATCAAGTGATGAAATGGATTTATCACTTTGGAATAGATGATTTCGATCAAATGACTGATATCAACAAAAAATTACGAGAACAATTAAAAACTTTAGCAGAAATTAAAGCTCCCCAAATTGCTATAGAACAACGTTCATCTGACGGTACAATAAAATGGGCACTTGATGTCGGCAATAACCAGATGATCGAGTCTGTTTATATACCAGAGCGAGATCGGGCAACGCTGTGTGTTTCGTCACAAGTAGGTTGTGCATTAGAGTGTAAATTTTGCTCAACAGCACAGCAAGGATTTAATCGGAATTTAACGGTTTCTGAAATTATTGGCCAAATATGGCGTGCATCAAATGCGATTGGTGTAACGGGTAAACTAGCTGATAGACCTATTACCAATGTAGTTATGATGGGAATGGGCGAACCATTACTTAATTTGTCTAATGTTGCTCCCGCTATGGAAATTATGTTAGATGATTTTGGCTATGGTTTATCTAAAAGACGAGTAACACTTTCTACATCTGGTGTTGTTCCTGCTTTGGATAAATTGGCAGGTATGATTGATGTTGCATTAGCTATCTCACTTCATGCGCCAAATGATAAGATTCGTAGTGAAATTATGCCAATAAATCAAAAATATAATATGGCAATGTTACGTGATTCTATTTTACGTTATCTGTCTACTTCAAATGCAAATCATGGTAAGGTAACGATTGAATATGTACTACTTAATCAAATTAACGATGGCGTTGAGCATGCGCACGAGCTGGCAAAATTTCTTAAAGATGTACCTAGTAAAATTAATTTAATTCCTTGGAATCCATTCCCTGGAGCAGCGTATGCTCGCTGCTCTAATACACGCATTGACCGTTTTATGAAAACACTGATGGCATACGGTTTTACGGTAATTGTTCGTAAGACACGTGGTGATGATATTGATGCAGCATGTGGACAATTGGCTGGCGAGGTTGTTGACCGTACCAAAAGAACACTTTATAAAAAACAAAATCTAGTTCAGCAAACAATATAAAGATAACTCTTTATAAAGGAAGAATAGATGCAAAAATCGTTAATTATATCTAGCTGTTTTTTGATGGTAATACTATCGGGCTGTCAAATGAAAAACAGCAATGAGTTTGATCCAGAAAAGGCAGCTTTAGCTAGAATGCGACTTGGATTAGGTTATCTTGCTAAAGCTAATGGATCAGCAGAAAATATCAAAGCAGCACATTATAACCTGAAATTAGCGGCACAATATTCCCCAAATAACCCTCAAGTTATGTTAGCTATGGCAATGTTTGATCAACATGTTGGTGAATATAACGAAGCCGAAATAATTTACAAACGTATTACGCAAATGCAACCAGGTAATGGATTATATCATGTGCATTATGGTTCTTTTTTATGTGGTCGGGATCGTTATCAAGAAGCAAAACAGCAATTTCAGCAAAGCCTTGATTTAGATCGCCACCGTTGGAAAGCCGATGCTTATGAGCAATATGGCTATTGTGCTATCCAAAATAAAGATAAAAAAACAGCTGACTTAATGTTTAACCTACTTTTTCAATATGATGCAAACCGTCGAGATAGCGTCAAACAAACAGCTGAACTATATCAAAGTAAAGGCGATATTAAAGTCGCAAATTATTTATTTTCAGTAACAAAACAATAAATCATAACGAATTATTATTTAATAATAATTAAATTAATATAATGTAAAGCAAGAGTATATGTCATGAGTTTTTGGGCTATTTTGTTGTTAGCACTGGCTATGTCAACCGATGCCTTTGCTGTCGCTGTATGTCGTGGAGTTACGCTTAAATCAACCCGATTTTTAGGGGCACTCAAAGTCGGTATTTTATTTGGTGTTGTCGAAGCTATTACGCCATTACTGGGTTGGTTAATTGGCTATATTGCATTGCAATATATCCAACAATGGGACCATTGGGTTGTTTTTGCTGTCATGTTATTTTTGGGTATTAACATGATTTACAGTAGTTTTAAAAATTCTGATGAAGATTGCCAAGATGATAAAGGAGCCTCATCAAAAAAATCTTCTTTAATATTAATTTTTACAGCAATATCAACCAGTATTGATGCATTTGCTGTTGGGATTGGACTGGCATTAGCAAGCGTCAATATCTTTTTTGCTGCAACAATGATTGGGATAGCAACCTGTTTAATGGTTACTATTGGGCTATTGCTAGGCAATAAATTGGGATGTTTAATTGGAAAGCGAGCAGAATTTTTAGGTGGCTTGGTACTTATTCTGATTGGTGTAATTACACTTTATCAACACCTATCCAATTAACCTTTTCTGACTTTCATCTAGCATAATACCCCTTGATTTTTTAAAGGGGGGAATTATCATAATAATATACTCTAACTTTGAGATACCCAACGGGTAACATTGGAACCAATTTTGGTAATTTTCCATAAACCGTTACCGCCTAAAGGTAACAGTTTATGAAAAGCACTTCTATTTGCCCCTTTTTAAATTTTACAAAATGTCATATCAAAACTATGTGTATCTTGATTATAAACTGCTTTGAATGTGCCTTTATCATGAGGATTTTGTAAAATATGATTTACGATAAATGGTCTAATATTTGTTTTAATATAACCAGGTAATCCTCTGGCACCACGAATTAAATCATAATGGTCATGACAAAATGCACTTATACAAGAATCAGATATCTCTACAGAGAAACCACGTGGTTGATATGCTCGATTCAGTTTATCAATTTCACGCCAAATAATCCGTTCAATAACGTCCATCGGAAGACGTTTGAAATGGAGAATATTTTCTCTCCCATTAAAACGATTAAGCAGCTCAGAACGATAAGTATTATTGAGTTCATTTGTCGCCAATTCGCATGCAGCTTCATTTGAAAGGTTCGGATCTAAATAGTAAGGTTGTCCAATATTTGAAGTCATAATAATCATAATATCTGAAAAATCGACTGTTCGACCAACATTATCGGTTAACCTACCATCTGATAAAATCTGTAAGAAGATATTAAATACATCAGGATGTGCCTTTTCTATCTCATCAAATAGATAGATACCAACGGGTTTTGCTCTAACTGAGTTAGTTAATATGCCACCAGCTTCAAATCCTTCATATCCTGGTGGTGCACCAATCAATTTAGCGACAGCGTGTTTTTCCATGTATTCAGACATATCAAAACGAACTAATGACTTTTCATCACCATAGACATACTTCGCTAATGCTTTAGCCATTTCTGTTTTACCCACCCCTGACGGACCTAAAAATAAGTAGGACATCGCAGGGCCTGGTTCTTCTAGTGCATCGACTTTAGCAACTTTTACTGAATTGGCAACATGTTTAACAATACTATCTTGACCAAAGATTCGTGATAATAAATTTGCTTCCAAATTAATCAAATTTTCAACTTCATTTTCATCAAGTTTATTTGCAGGAATTCCCGAAACTTTACTAAATTCCGTAATCACCTCTTGACGATTAAGCCTCAAATCTTTATTGGCTAGCATCACCAATTTTTGATGTTGGTTGTTATTCTGAGCAATTTCTGTATCAATTTGTCTAATCTTTTCTTTTAATTTAGCCACTGCAGGGGTATCAAATCCACCAGCAGTAAATTGAGCAAATGTTTTTATAGTATTTGGCTGTGCATTATTGTTATTATCCTCTTCTTCTTGCAGTTGAGTGATTTCATCTTGCAATTGGAAACGTAATGTTTCAGCATCACGTTGATATTGATAAGTTTTATTAATTTCCGACTTTAATTCTTGCCAATCTTTTTGCCATTGCTCAAGTTGTTGTTGCAAATCTTGCCGTTCCGATTCATTCGTACTTTTTGCAACCTTATCCATTAATTCAACAATTTTAGGATGCTGTTTATGCGTAAGCTGCCGGTAACTAGCTAGTGCACGATCAAGTAATGAAATTGCTCTTTGAGGTTGTGCTCCCCCCAAACCTAAACTATCACGATATTTACTGGTTAAGTTAATAGCTTCATCAATGGCATCTTCATTAATTTGAATTTTATGATGCTCAGAAAGGTCTTTTGCCACCACTGAGACAATCGCTTTCAAATCATCTCCCACCGGTTCTTTAACATCGTAAAGAGTATAAAGTTCTGGCATTTTAGTACTGGCTTTTAATACACTACTGAGCTTATCATCTCGCACTTCCAAAATAACTTGAAAATTATTTGATCTATCGGAGTTATTTAACGCGTTGATAAAATGAGCATTACCTGTATTATGTGCTCCCTCTAAAAAATTAGCCGTATCGGTAATAATTAGCACAGATTCAGGCGTTTGCCTTAACTTTTTTAAGATACTTTGAAACTCATTATTAATTTTAGCGCTGTCACCACTGGAAAATAGTGCATCACAATTCAACCAAAATAGTTTTTTTACAATCAAATCAAATGGCGTATCAGGGCTACTTTTAATAGCTTGTAAACCAAGGGTAAGCATTGAAACTCCTACCCCAGCAGGTCCTGTTAATAAAAGTGAGTTTGATGATTTTCGAATAAGAATAGACGATATTCGTTCTAAATCATGCTCCCTACCAACTAAAGTAAAATTAGGATACTGCGCTAAATATTCACGCCCTCTAACTAATAACATTATGTATTCCTTTATTACAGTTTAAAAGGGGACGTTGTGCCACTAGTGTTTTCGTTTTTGGTTTCAGATTTTTCTGATAAAACATCACCTGTCACCGCAATAAATTCACGCGTATCATTTTGAACGTCTTTAGACATTTTTTCAATTTCATCTAAATTCGCACGCATTGTTTCTAGTGCTGAGCGAGTAATTTCTGTCGCCTCTCTTTGGGTATCGCCAAATTCTGCTAAGTTTTGTAACATAGCTTCTAAATCATTATTAATTTCATCACGGCCTGTTGCAATTCGAATTGCTTCATTTTTTGCAATATCGTTTGTGACTCGTGTCATTTCGGCTAAAGTATTACTTGCCATTGATTGCGCTTCATTAATTGCAGCAGAATTAACCGCTGTTACCACAACACTAAGTTGAGAGGCTACAGATGCAATACCTCGTGAATGCATTGCTCTTGCACTTTCAACTTGTTTTTTGGTCGCTGCTTGCATATTGCGAATTTTGATGGCTTCAGTTGTTAATTCACCATAAGTTTGCATGGTATCAACTGTTGCAGTTGACACTGTATCAATATGTTCATCTAAATTACGTCTTGCTTCATCAAGCTTCATTGACTCTAATAGATTATCGCCAACATCTTTATTTTCAAGCTCCTCTCTACGTTCCCGATGTACTTTTTCAACTTTTTTAGTAGCTTCATTCATAATGGCATAAATTTGTATCATATTGCCATTATTGTCACTAAGCCCTTCAATTTGTTTAACCATTTTTTCCAGATGATTACGAATCGCACCAAAACGTTCTTTACCTTGATTAACAAATTTTAATGCGGATTCAACCATATCGGCTTGACGCAATGTATGCTGTTCTGAAGTTAAATTCAGTAACTCTTTTAATTTTTCAACATCCATTGATTCGGTACGTTGCTCGTGACGAGTTGTAATTTCTATCTGAATATCATTTAATTCTTTATGCTTATTTTGTATTTGCTCACTTAGCTTGGTTATTTTTTCTTCATTAATATCAATTTTTTCTTTTGATGCAGCTTTAATTTGTCCAAGACCAAAGAATTTTTTATCCTGCTGCAATAACACTATTTCTTTTTGTAAATCAGATATTTGTTTTTCTATATTGGTAATTTCACCCTGCACATTGATTTTTTGCACCGCCTTTTCTTCATCCCACTCTTGATCGGCTTTGATTTGAGCTAAAGCATTACGAGTTTCACCATTTTGGCGTAAGTTATACAAGGCATCGGTAAGTTCGGTAAGAGGTTTAATTTTTTCAATAAAGTCATTAAGATCATTATTAAAATCCGCATAAACTCTTTGTAACTCAGCAAATACTTCGGTATCGGTCATTTCGATACGTTGCTTAGACATCTCTTCTGAGATAGATTGCAAATATTCTTTAAAGGTATCAAATTCTTGAATTTTAGCTCGATCAGCCTCTTTATTATCAGTAAATTCTAAAATATGAGTGACTTCTTCTACTTTTTGTTCAAGTGAAAGGCTATCTGAAAAAATAACTTTAAAAAAAGTATTATCTTTAATGTTATCTAGAGGGCTTTCTGTTTTAGTTGTTTTTTGTCGTTGTCTAGCCGTGTAATCATTTTGTTCTATACTAGCCACTTTTTTTCTTGAAGATACACTCATTATTTCTTTCCTTATTATTTCTATCTTTACTTATTACTTATCTATTTTTTTTTAACACTATTTTCAATAAAAGGGATAAAGTTTGTAAAACTAATTTACTCTTACCACAAGATAAGTTACGTTTTTTTATCATTTTATTATCTATTTAATATTTTATTTTGACAAGTAAAAACAGCAATTAATACTAGAAAATAACAAATAAATACAAAATAAAAGAAAGGAGTTTATAAAAAAACCACTCGCATAACGAGTGGTCAGATTGATGACAAACCTCGATATAATTCGGGGTTTATTTTTTTATTTAAACCATAAAAAAATGCAATGATCTCCACTTAATCTGGCATTTGAGTTATTTTATAACACAAAAAAGAGAGTCAGAAATGAATCAAACCGCCAAAATCATTAAACCTAAATTAGGACTTTTAGAATTAGCTAAGCAACTCGGTAACGTTCAACAAGCTTGCAAAATCATGGGATACAGTCGAGATAGCTATTATCGCTTTAAAAAATTGTATGAGCAAGAGGGTGAGCTTGCGTTTCAAGAAATCAGTTGTAAAAAGCCTATCTTTGACAGCGAAGAAGTACCACTTTTACGCATTCTTACCGACCGAGGTACGGAATATAATGGTCATAAGGAGAGCCATACTTACGAACTTTATCTTAATCTAGAAGATATTGAACACACCAAGACCAAAGCCTACAACCCACAAACTAACGGTATTTGTGAGCGATTCCATAAGACGATGAAAACAGAATGTTATGATATTTTATTTCGACGTAAGATTTACACGCAATTGAGTGAAATACAAAACGATATTGAGCAATGGCTTGAGTTTTACAATCGAGAAAGAGCACACTCTGGAAAATATTGTTATGGGAAGACATCATGGCAAACATGGAATGATGCAAAGGGGTTGGTTAAGGAAAAGCAGTTGGAGAATTTATTTTGCTCATCGGACACGCAATTTGTTAAAATGAAAGTCGATGAGTAATACGCACATGTCAGATTAAGTTTGAGCTAATACACTTGAAATAAAAATACTGTTTGGTGAAAAGAATGTTTAAAAAAAGCATTATATTAATAATATGCATAACAATTTGTAATATCTGCTATGCGGAGCTACCTTGCTTAAATAAGACAGAGATTAAAAATTATTCTTTTAATATCCACTCTAAACCTTATCATTTTACTACTTATCGCTGTGATGATGAGAATGGTGAATTTTTAAAACCTACTATATTAGAAGTTAAATCGGATGATATGGATTACCAATTTAAAAATTTAATTGGATTGTTTGAGGAAGTTGATATTAAATTTGTCAATTGGATGAATAAACCCACTTTTTTTTACTCTGGTACAAGGACTCATAATACTGAAGCTTATATTCCAATAACTATCCGAGATAGTAATTTAACTGCTGATTGTGTATATGTCAGAAGGCGGTTAATAAACTTGATGAAGACACAATATTCATATTGTATAAAAAGACAAACATTAAATAGTGGTGATAGTTTATATAAATTTTTGATCTCTTTTTCGCCTGAATCAATAAATTCTTATGCCTATTTTCCCCATACTGATGAAAGTCTATCGTATAAAGATTTTGATGTGCTTGTTGCCAAAATGGGAGATATTAATTTTTATCAACGTTACCAATCCATCGAAGATTATGATTTAGATAAATATACAGTAATAATGGCCAATAAAGATAAGCAATATCATTTCAACAATGTTGAAGTGTTTCAAAGAATGGTGAGCTCAAATAGTCTCCAGTTCCCATATATGATTGGTTTAGATATTCTTGATTCTAGTGGTCATTTCACCTTTTATGATATGAAAAAACTTTCAGCACTGTTGGATAAATCAACAAAAAAACGAGATATTCATTCTTATATTCAATTAGCAAAAGTCCAACTTTATGAACAACCCGATTTTCAGTACCCAACTGATAACTATTTAAAAAGAAATAATTTTGTCAAAATTCTTGATATAGAGAGGGACGAAAATAAAATAGGAGAAATTGAAGATAAAAATAAGGAACTTTTGTGGTTTAAAGTCAGCTATCATAGTAAAAAGAATGGTGAAATAATCAACTGGATACCATGGAATTCGTTTAGAGACTGGTAAAAATAATAAAAATTATCACTAAAAAATGGCTAAAATGATTAGTAAGGATGTACAAAACAATGAAATATTTTTTAATTTTAATATTCTTTTTACCAAATTTTGTAGTTGCCAACTATTCTTACGGTATTCAAATTAAAACTAATGGAAAATATAAAGAAGAATATCATTATGATTATGATACTAATAGAGTTGTATATATAAATAATATAACTAATACCCCTAAATTATTAGATGAAACGTCTTTTGAAAACAAAGATAACAATGAAAATCAAGTTGAACCAGATAAGATTCCATTAGATAAAAACTTACAATCATTGAATAAAACAAAGTTAAAAAGTGAATTTAAATTTGGATGTATTCCTAATAAGTCTGAAAAGAAGTCTAAAAATGTTGAATTTTTACAACACAGAACCACTAAAGACTATTTTTTTAAAGTCCTTTTATCCATAAAAGGCTGTGCGTATAAAATGGTTGGTATTAATGTTTACCGAAAAAGAGATGGTAGTTTATTGCAAACAATTGATGATTTTGATGGTTATGCATTTATGTCAATCGATACAATAAAACAAGGTTATCATCTATATAATGATTATTTGTTTGGATCTAAAGAAGATGATCAAAGCATTAATACCGATGATTATAACTTTGATGGTGATAATAATGAATTTTATATCTCACAAACAACCGATGATATCGTGGACATCCCAATTATTGATCGTTATTACGCTTTCAATAAGAAAAAAGGGAAGTTTATTTATCTAAATTTAGAAGGCCGTTATATAACCTTTGATGAAAATAAAAAACAAGCTATTAGGCGAAAATTTTGTTCTATCAAAGATAATGGTGCTGTTATTGTGACAGAAACACACCAATATGATGTCAATAAAAATCACTTCACTTTAATTAATTCGCTATGTCAGTATAAAAAATCTGATGATAAATCAAATGATGAGTTTTCTCGTCAATGTACACAAAAAGAAGAAAATTATTGCAATAACGAAAATGAACTTGATAAGGACGAGCTTGAGTTGTAATTATGGCTGTAAAATAGTCAATATATTTACTGTCAATAAATAAAACGCTCTGTTTTACTAAGCAGAGCGTTTGTTTTGTTAGAAAGAAAACCGTTAAGAATTAGAACTCCATTAGTTCCTTTTCTTTATCAGCAAGCACTGTATCTAATTTTTTAATTGCGGCATCGGTCGCTTTTTGGATTAAATCTTGTGCTTTACGTTCATCATCTTCAGAGATTTCTTTATCTTTTAGTAACGCTTTGATTTGGTCGTTGGCATCACGGCGGATATTACGGATAGATACACGACCTTGTTCCGCTTCGTTACGAACAATTTTAGTTAAATCACGACGGCGTTCTTCTGTTAGTGGTGGTAATGGTACGCGAATAACAGTACCTGCTGATGCTGGGTTTAACCCTAAATCAGATGTTAAAATTGCTTTTTCAATAGCTGGAGTTAATGATTTATCAAATACAGTGATAGCTAGCGTTCTTGCATCTTCAGCAACGATGTTGGCTAGTTGACGCAGCGGCGTTGGGCTGCCGTAATATTCAACCATAATTCCATCTAATAAACTTGGTGATGCACGACCTGTTCGAACTTTAGAAATATGATTTTGAAACGCATCAATGCTTTTTTCCATGCGCGTTTGCGCTTCTTTTTGAATCTCGTTTAACATAATAAAAGCCTTATTTAAAATAAAGATAATTAACTGGTTACTGTTGCTTTGTTATTAATTAATGTCCCTTCTTGTTCACCTAAAATAACGCGACGCAATGCACCAGGTTTATTCATATTAAAGACACAAATGGGTAGATTATGATCTCTTGCTAATGTGAATGCAGCTAAATCCATCACTTTAAGTTCATCATCAAGGACTTTGTCATAACTTAATGTTTTATAAAGTGTTGCTGTTGGATCTTTAACGGGATCGGCCGAATAAACACCATCAACTTTAGTGGCTTTTAAAACAACATCTGCTTCAATTTCAATGCCACGTAAACATGCTGCTGAATCGGTGGTAAAAAATGGATTGCCTGTTCCAGCCGACAAAATAACCACTCTACCATGACGAAGCAAGCTAATTGCTTCGGTCCATCGATAATCATCACATACACCGTTTAACGGAATGGCTGACATTAAACGGGCATTAACCTCAATTCGGTGTAACGCATCTCGCATCGCAAGACCATTCATTACAGTTGCTAGCATTCCCATATGATCGCCAACAACGCGGTTCATTCCCGCTTTAGCAAGCCCTGCCCCCCGAAATAGATTACCGCCCCCAATAACAACAGCGACTTGAACATTCATTTCAATTAGCTCTTTGATTTCTTGCGCCATGCGATCTAGAACGGTTGCATCAATACCAAAACCTTCGTCGCCTTGTAGTGCTTCGCCACTGAGTTTAAGAAGAATACGTTTATAGAAAGGGGTCACCATACTGAAGTCTCACTATTTCGTTGTTTTATCACTCAATAAGCTAAAAAATTAGCCTATAGTAATTTTAAAATATTTTGTAGATAAACAAAACCGCCTTAACGGCGGTTTTTTTGAAACGATTAAGATTGTTTCGATATTGCAGCAACTTCTGCAGCAAAGTCAACTTCAACTTTTTCAATACCTTCACCCACTTCAAAACGGATGAATGAAGCAACTGCTGCGCTTTTTTCTTTTAATAAGTCACCAACTGTTTTTGATGGTTCCATTACAAATGGTTGACCTGTTAAAGAAACTTCGCCAGTGAATTTACGCATACGACCTTCAACCATTTTTTCAGCGATTTCGCGTGGTTTACCAGATTGTATTGCAATATCGATTTGGATGTTACGCTCGTGTTCAACCACATCAGCAGGAACATCACTTGGATCAACATATTCTGGTTTGCTTGCAGCAATGTGCATTGCGATATGTTTAACTAGTTCATCGTCAGCACCGTTTGCTGCAACTAATACACCAATACGAGCACCGTGTTGGTAACTACCAACTATGTCACCAGCAATTTCAGCAACACGACGAATACCAATGTTTTCACCGATTTTAGCAACTAATGCTGTGCGTTCTTCTTCAAATTTTGCTTGTAGTGCTGCAACATCAGTAATACGATCTGCTAATGCTGCCTCTGCAACTTTGTCACTAAATGCTAAGAAACCAGCATCTTTTGCAACGAAGTCTGTTTCACAGTTAACTTCTAAAATAACACCGAATTTTTTATCCGCAGAAATTTTAGAAATAATCACACCTTCAGCAGCAACACGACCTGCTTTTTTAGCTGCTTTTGCTTGACCTGATTTACGCATGTTGTCAATTGCAAGTTCAATGTCGCCATTAGCTTCAACTAATGCTTTTTTACATTCCATCATACCTGCGCCAGTTCTTTCGCGCAGTTCTTTTACCATAGAAGCGGTAACTTCAGCCATTTTTTAATCCTCTATTTAACCATTGTGATGATTTTCATCAGAATGGGTCGATATATTTATGCATCGACCCTGAAAATATTTGAGCTTATTATTCAGCTGCTGGAGCTTCTTCAACAAAGCTTGCTTCAGAGACTGGAGATTGATTTTGCTCACGACCCGCACGAACGGCTTGAGCAACCGCATTTGCATATAATTGAATTGCACGGATTGCGTCATCATTACCTGGAACGATGTAATCAATACCATCTGGATCTGAGTTAGTATCAACAACAGCAACGACTGGAATACCTAAGTTGTTAGCTTCTTTGATAGCGATATGTTCGTGGTCTGCACCAATAACAAAAATCATATCGGGTAAGCCACCCATATTTTTAATTCCACCCAAGCTATTTTCTAATTTAGCCATTTCACGAGCACGCATTAGTGCTTCTTTTTTGGTTAATTTGTCAAAAGTACCATCACTAGCTTGTGTTTCTAAATCTTTTAGACGTTTGATTGATTGACGTACTGTTTTCCAGTTAGTCAACATACCACCTAACCAACGGTGATTAACGTAGTATTGCCCACAGCTTTCAGCCGCTTGTTTGATTGCTTCACCAGCTGCACGCTTTGTACCAACAAATAAAATTTTACCTTTACGAGCGGCAACCTTGTTTAATTCAGCTAATGCTTCGTTGAACATTGGTACTGTTTTTTCAAGATTGATGATGTGAACTTTGTTACGAGCTCCAAAAATAAATGGTTTCATTTTTGGGTTCCAATAACGAGTTTGGTGTCCAAAGTGTACACCCGCTTGTAACATATCGCGCATTGATACTGTAGTAGTCATGATTTCCTCATTTTGACGTTGGGGTTATGCCTCCACATATCCGCTTTATCCGACCTAATTGCATTAAGCAAAAGGCACCCCGGAAAAGTGTAATGATATGTGTGTGTTATAACGTTAATTAATCATTAAAAGTAATGCTGTTATTCACGATTATTTTTGTAAAAAAATAATGCGAAATGTAGCGTGCATTTTATACCATAAATTGTATAAGATTGCTAGTTTTTTATCTTTGCTGTTGGTGGTTTTGTGCAGTTTGTTTTTTTATCAGTTCGTGCTTAGGTTACAATTGGCAATGAGCGCGCTATAGAAATTACAGCATTTTCTCAAATTACTGTAAACAACGCGAGGAATTTCTAAAAATTAGGACTATACAAAATAGGAAATCTGATCAGATTTTGTTTTACGAATAAAAGCACAGTAGTTATCATTGGCATAGAGAAGACGCTGATCTGCCCCCGTTAAATAGTTACCGCCTTTTTCTAAATCGCTTATCCAACCAAAAATTTGGGGTTGATATTGTGATGGCATTGTTCTGCTCCTTAATTTAAATTTTATTGTTTTTAGTCACAATTAATGGCACATCTTCACGGTTATTGTAAAGTAGGCGGCGTTATCCTTTCCCGCCCTGAGCTATTAAAACTTATTGTTTTACATGATGCCGTTGTTTAATTTCAGCTAACTCTTGTTGCGATGTGGCATTAAACGCTTCAACCATCCATTCGGGCCAGCCTTGACCTTTAATAATTTTTTCTTTAAATTGGGTTTCTTGTTCCCATTTGTATTTGCCGTCGTTTAGACCCGCTAATTTGTTAGCACACATAAAGTTATTGACCCATCCCCAAACCAAATAACTACCTATGCCGCCACGTAATGGGTCTAATAATATATGGTCGATTGTTTTATGGGTATGAGGTTTGCACACCATTAATATGGTGGTGTTGAGTGAATATCGTGAAAAATTATGCACCACCACCCCTTGTAAATGTGCCCAGTCATATTCTTTTATGCGTTTTTTATTAGGGTGCAAAAAGGTTAGCGGATTACGTAACACTTTAAAATTAAAAAAATAGCTTTCATTGATATACACTTTACCCGTTTTGCGGTTAAAAATAATGGGGCTACCTCGGCGTGTAAAAAGGTTTTGATAACATTCTGGAATCATTAAATATAAAACGAGAATAAAACAGATTAAAATAACAACCAAAACATAAAAAACAAATTCAGTTTCAGATGTTATTTTAAATATCATAAGTCCATATGATAAACCAGGTATCACAAAAAACATTGAAATTGACAGAAATAAACTTATACATAAATAAAAAATCTGATCAGAGTTTGTTTTACGAATAAAAGCACAGTAGTTATCATTAGCATAGAGAAGACGCTGATCCGCCCCCGTTAAATAGTTACCGCCTTTTTCTAAATCGCTTATCCAACCAAAAATTTGGGGTTGATATTGTGATGGCATTGTTCTGTTCCTTATTTTAAATTTTATTGTTTTTAGTCACGATTAATGGCACGTCTTCACGGTTATTGTATTGAATAATAATTTGATATTTTACAATATTAAACACACCTATCGTGCCAGCGATCCATTTATTGATAATGAGCCCATTTTGAACAGGCTGGTCGCTGTTGGTTATTGTTTTATCAGTAATATGATTAGCCGATGTGGTTAAAATAAATTCGTCTGGCTCGTCAGTTTTGTTATAATCAGGCTCAGGCAACCCTGTCATGACATTACGGTTGCAATCATATTTATCAAAATAGGCTTTTTTATCCGTCTCCGCCCTGAGCCATTGAACCTTATTGTTTTACATGATGCCGTTGTTTAATTTCAGCTAACTCTTGTTGCGATGTGGCATTAAACGCTTCAACCATCCATTCGGGCCAGCCTTGACCTTTAATAATTTTTTCTTTAAATTGGGTTTCTTGTTCCCATTTGTATTTGCCGTCGTTTAGACCCGCTAATTTGTTAGCACACATAAAGTTATTGACCCATCCCCAAACCAAATAACTACCTATGCCGCCACGTAATGGGTCTAATAATATATGGTCGATTGTTTTATGGGTATGAGGTTTGCACACCATTAATATGGTGGTATTGAGTGAAGAGCGTGAAAAGTTATGTACCACTACCCCTTGTAAATGTGCCCAGTCATATTCTTTTATGCGTTTTTTATTAGGATGCAAAAAGGTTAGCGGATTACGTAACACTTTAAAATTAAAAAAATAGCTTTCATTGATATACACTTTACCCGTTTTACGGTTAAAAATAATGGGGCTTCCTCTGCGAGTGAACAAATTATGATAGATTTCGGGAATAACAAGATAAATAGCAACACAGCAAATAGTAAATGCTGATATACCTAATATGGTTATTTTTGATTCATTTTCAATATTAAATACAAAAATTAATAGTATCCATAAAATGATTGCTGGAATTAAAAAAATTAACACAATTAAATACATAAATAAATAAAAAATCTGATCAGATTTTGTTTTACGAATAAAAGCACAGTAGTTATCATTAGCATAGAGAAGACGCTGATCCGCCCCCGTTAAATAGTTACCGCCTTTTTCTAAATCGCTTATCCAACCAAAAATTTGGGGTTGATATTGTGATGGCATTGTTCTGCTCCTTATTTTAAATTTTATTGTTTTGAGTCACGATTAATGGCACGTCTTCACGGTTATTGTATTGAATAATAATTTGATATTTTACAATATTAAACACACCTATCGTGCCAGCGATCCATTTATTGATAATAAGCCCATTTTGAACAGGCTGGTCGCTGTTGGTTGTTATTTTATCAGTAAGATGATTAGCCGATGTGGTTAAAGTAAATTCGTCTGGCTCGTCAATTTTACTATAATCGGGTATTGGGAGCCTAGTCAGTATGCCAATATTACGATCATACTTATCAAAATAGGCTTTTTTATCCGTCCAAATAAGATTTAGGTCGCCATAGTTTTTGCTGATGGCTAATAACGCTATTTGTTGCGAGGTGATACGGTATTTTAGATCGATATATTTTTCGGGCAGTGGGTCTGGCTCGCTTTTTAGATTTGGGTAATCATTAATAAATAAGCGAATCATGGCGATTGCAGTTTCATTTTGATTGTATTTGGCAAAATCGGGAATATCCAAATAAAAATAGATATGCCGTTGAAATGGATTTGGGGCATCGGGATCAGGTACTCCTGTTGTTGGTGGTGCATGATATAGTGGTTTTAAACGAATAAAGGTTTGAATATTATAGACCATAATTGCATAGTCATTAAGCGCTAAGCCAAAACCTGCGTGAGTGCTGTATTCATCTTCGTGATAGGCTTGATAGCCTAAATAGGCCAATTCTTGTTGCTTACCAAAGCAGCAACGGTTTAACCAGTGTTGAATAGCAGTATATTTATCGTACTTTTTACTAAACATAATCGCAATTGAACCACCAATCATTAAAATAGCCCCTACAATCACAGTTATCCATGAACCAACTAATGCTATAATTGCACCAAAACCTAATGCAATAGAACCACCGACCCTCATTATGAGATAACTTTTATTCTCCATATTCATCATATCAAACGAGCTTTTTAACTCGCCAATCGCTTCTAATACCGTGATTGCCGCTGTTGCTCCGGCAACGGTTTTAGAAATTATGGAATTGAACCTAAGCTTAGCTTCTATTTTTGTTACATCTTTACCTGCTTTAATCGCTTCAGCCATTTGCATATTGAGTTTGATATTTTTATATTGGCTACTTAGATCGATACCGGTTAGTACCAGTGACACCAGATCTTTAAGCATTTGCCCTTTTAGTTCGGTTTCACCGTTACCTTCTTTCACTTCATCCCATTCTTTAAGCATATCGCTAATGTTTATTAGGGTAAGGGTGCCTAATATACCGCTCACCGCAAGATTGATACCAAAAGTTATTTTCCCCGTTTTGACGTTTTGATTAGCGGTTTGTAAGTCTATCTCATTATAGATACGTTCTAATTCATGTTGCGCTATGTCTATTATGCCTCCTGCTTTTGATATTTTTTCGTTTATTTTAGCTTTAGCTCGCTCTAGGGCTTTTTTACTGGTTTTGCTTAATTTATCAGTGATTGATGCTTTGCCTTGATTCACCTTTTCTATATTTTCAAGTAGTGATTTTTGTTTATGAATTAATTTAAAATAGTCTTTATATTTTTGCTCCATAAACTGTTTTAAGCTGTATGGGCTTAATGTGCCATTAGTGCCATTGATAAAGTCAACAAACAAGGCTTTACTGGCTTTATCAGGAAAGCACAGGGTAAATTTCGCTTTTTGCATTTTTCCCGAGCCTGTTTTAATGGGCTTTTCATCAATATCAAAACTTTCTAAAAAGGCAAGCTCGTGCGGGTGATAAATGCCACGATTGTAAAAACCGCGATGCATTTGGGTTAATAAATTTTGAATTTTTACGATATTTTCTGGTCTAATTTGCACGTTTATTTCAACGGGTAGTGCCCCTAGTTTGGCAAGTTCATCAAATGCATTAAGCCGCATCCAGTGCGATTTTATCGGTTTAAGTAGGGTGTCTTTAGCCAGTATTGCCTGTTTTTTTAGTGCCGTGCGGTTAAGTAAACTTTCACTATATTTGGTTGATGCGTGAGTTTGTTGTGTTGAATTAGCAAGGTTTGATAATTCTTTATTGACTGCTTCAAGGTTTTTATTTAATTCTTTATGCTTCGTTTCATAAGCCTTTTTTTCTCGTCTGAGTTTTTCTTGTGCTACCGGATCACTCACTGGAATTTGTTTTTTTTGTTGTTCAAGCTCATCAATTTTTTGTTTATTTTGTTCAATTTTAGCTTCTAGTTCGGCTTTGTTTTTTTCTAACGCATTTTTTTTATCTTTTAGATCTTTATCACCCTTTTTTTCTGCAATTGCTGTAGATACTGTACCAATAAACTCCGTTGCTTTTGATAACCAATCGTTTGCTGTTATCAATTCGTTAGTTTTTAAGTCTACATAGACCTTTTCGTCACGATCTATTCCTTTAGAGTTGTTATATTCGGTGATGTAATAGATACTTTCAGGATTACTGAGCAGCTCATCCCATAGGGCACTGTCTTGATCGAGTTTGATTTCGGAATGAGTGGTATCGACTAAAATAGATCCAATTTCTGATGCGTGCGCCAATCGCGTCGTTTCGGTGCTAAAATCAAATTCACGTTGCCAAAAATGATTGGTGTTAACGCTTTTGGGTTTGGTTTTGCTAAATTGCGAGACCATGCCTTGTTTACCAAATAACCAACGCAAATAGGTAAAGTAGTCCTGCGACCACTCTTTATGATAATCAACTACTTCTTTATAGGCTGTTTCTAATTTTCCTTTAAAGGTATCAACTTTACCTTGATCTACACAGCTATCAAAATCATTCAGTACTTTGGTTTTATCTTCGCTCAATTTGCCGATTTTTTGGTGCATTCTCGCAGATGTTGGAATACCATTATAGCCGATGGTGTCATTGCCCGAATTTTTTACTTTTTTTATTTCTTCTTTTACGCGAGCGATTTCACGATCAAACGAAGTTACAATCGAAGTTCGGTACTGTTCCATTAGCTGTAAAATTATCCGCTTTTTAAACATAACTGGTTGATAATAATCAAATTGTTTTTTCAATGCAGGATTAATAGTGTGTAACATATTTTCTGCTCGTTGTTCATAGACTTTCGTTGCTTTATCTAAATTGTCAAAACTATCGATTAATTCTTCTGCTAACTTCACTTTTTTTGCATTTAACGGTATTTCGTTAAACATATGCAGGTGCGATATCCGTTGGGTGTTGAGCTCTTCGGCAATACCTAAGGTGTCTTCTAGCACAACACCACAGGATATTGGTCTATTCCCCCGAAATATAGAACTAGCGTAATTTGCAAATTTTTGCCTTTGGCTTTTTAAGCTGGTAAAGTGATGTGCCGATTTAAAATTTTCCAGACCTTGCTCACCAAAACGAAACTCGAGCACTTTACTTTTATCATTATTATCACGTTTATGACTATAACCAAAAATATCCGTAAACGGAACCGCTCGTTTGCCCGTTGCTTCAGACGGTGAGTCTTTGAGTTTTTGTATATCAATTTTGGTAAAACGCGATAACACATTGCTGTTCTTTTCTTTTAGGTAATCGTCAATGGTTTTTTTGGGCCAAGGTTGTGAAGCATAAGCCACCCAGGCTTGAGTATAATCTAATCGAAGATGAATAAACGATGCAGGGATGGTATGACAAGCACCTGTACATGCTTTTGATATTGGTCTTGGTTGGGTATTGGTCAGTTCATGGAAGTTTTTTAAACGTAGCGCGCCATCAATGCATTCATACGAATGGAATATTCGGCTCTCAATATCATCACCTTGTTGTTGCATCACATAGACATAACCGTTACGCAAAGTGCGAAGTACATAGTCATAATATTTTAATGCTTCATCTGGCATGCGTTGTTTAAAATCTAATGTTTTAGTATAATTCGCCAGTTCTTGATAAGTCTGGTTAACCTGTTTAATTTTATTGAATTTTGTTTTTATCACGGCTTGACGCAGTAAAAAGACCGGTAATCCTGATCGTTCACAGGCAAGGCAAAAACCTGCTGCTTCATCTTTATTTTCTATTGCAATATTTGCTGTTTTTTTCATGTTGCGCTCTTTAATACTTGTCTTATTTGTTATTCGTTAATAGAAAGTGATTGGCTTTCAAGGTTAATATTGGCGTCAATGACGTGTTTTGATAATGTACTCGGCTCTTCTTGTGCTTTGGCTATTTGCTCAAGTACTTTAGGGTGTTTAGTAAAAGCAGTTTGGTATCTTAAGCCATTTAATCCCCAAAATAAGATATCGGTAGCCTCAGTTAAACCTAATTGATAAGCCTGCTCAACCAGTTGCGTTGATTGCAAAATAACTTGATGATTGAGCAGTAAATTTTTTTGCTCATCAAATTGCATTCGATTATTTGCCCATACATTAACAAGCGTTCGAATCATTTTGAAATGTTTTAAGCGCTGGCAATAATGGAGGCTCCAACGGTCTGGCGTTTCCAGTTCACTATCGGCCGTGAAACGAATAAACTGCCCAGCATGAATGGACGGATAATAATAGTTTTCAATTTGGGCAAATTGCGATTTTAACCATGCGGTGTCTTGGTTGGTAGCCACTTCCTGCAAAAATTGCATGCGAAACGGTTCAAAAAAAGGATAATAAGGCTGTTGCAATATTTTAGCGATGTTATTACCTATAGTTATCAGCTGTTTTGCTAATAACGACGGTTTAAGGGGGCTAACAATATAAGCGCAAATATAACGCTTTGACCAAAAACTTTCGATTTTAGCTTGCTTACCGACTTCATCAAGGAGCGGACTGTCTAAAAATTCATTGGGTTCTGCCAGTTTAATCAGTGTTGGGCATATGCTTGGATCATAATCTAAATCGGTGCGTAATACCTGAGTGAGTTTCTGTTCACCAAATAGTTTGTCTTCACCAAATAGATTCAATAATGAGTCGTGTGATAATGGGTTTATTGAATTAAGCGCCACTAAATTATCGACTAGTAAATAGCGATATTTGTTAAAGTTATTTTGATTATTTAATTCAGTAATCATTATTAATCCTTTTCTGCACAGCGTTTTACATTCAGTTCACTTGAATTTAATCTAATTGTTTTAGATTGGGTTGCCGGTCCCATCTTTTGCATCACATTACACTTAACATAAACATTATCCTGCGTGCCCAGTTCAATGCCTTCGCTGCTGATTTTGATATAAGAGCCACCGCAGATTAACGTTAGTTCATCGCTCGCTGTGATAGTTACCTCACCATCCACGCTATCCACTTTGATATCTTGTTTGGCCGCCATATTGAGGTTGGCGTTTTGGGCTTGCAGGTCAATATCGCCTTGGTTGGCAAATAGTTTCATGCCCGATTTTTGGGCGAATAACCCCACCGCCTCACCCGATGAGAGCGTGACGTTTTTTAAGCCGTTGATGTCGGTTTGGTTTTCACTGGTTAAGGTGAGGCTGTTAGCCGTCGATAGTTGGATATTTTCAGGGCTAGTTAGGGCGATGCCTTCTTGCGCATAGGCCAGTAAGCCACTTTGGGTTAGCTGCGTTAAGTTGGCCTTGAGCTGTTCTTGGCTGTCGGTGTCGGCGCGGTGCGCTTCGGACTGGGTAGCGGCATTTTGTAGCGCTTTGGCAATGGAGAGGGCATTTTCAAGTTGGGTGATTGCCGCTTGCATATCGAGCTGTTTGCCTTGCGCTTTGGGCTGGGTTTGGGTAGTTAAGTATAAGCCTCTATTGGCGGCAATCGCCCCCCCAGTCATCGGTGCGTAGTTCAAAACCTTCACCGCGGGGGTGTTTTTTTTCGTTAACTAAGTGACCAATATTAAGTTGCGTTTTGCCGTATTCGGTGGCCAGTTTGATATGCTCTTGCCCACGTTTATCATCCATGCGCAGTTTATTGTTGGCCGGGGTGCGAATGACATTGCGGTGTTTGTTGATGGTGGTGATAGGGTCAGGGTGGGCACTGTCGTGCATGGCATGGGCAATATAGGGCCTATCGGGGTTGCCGTTCATAAAGGCGATGGCCACTTCGGTGCCGTCAATTAAGGGAAAGTGAAAGCCTGGATCGGCTACACTAATTCATACAACTTTTTTAAGGGGTAAGGTAAACTTATCACAACTAAAAAAGGAACAAATATGAATAAGATTAAACGCAAAAGACGAACATTCACAGATGATTTTAAACACCAAATGGTCAGTCTTTATCAACATGGTAAATCACGTAGTGAAATCGTTGCCGAATATGATTTGACACCATCAGCTTTGGACCGTTGGATAACGCAATCAAGCCAAAGTGGCTCATTTAAAACAAAAGATAATCGCA
>NZ_LZHH01000090.1 GCF_001690595.1 Gilliamella sp. Choc5-1 | reverse complement strand
AGCAATAAGGCTTTCATCACCCGAGCAATGTAACGGCGTGACACCCAAATATTCTCTTTTTGTAAATCAAAACGAATTCGTCTTGTACCATAAGACTGATAGCTCTGATTAAATAGCGTCACGATTTTATCGGCATAAAGCCCTACTGATTTTTGTCTATTCAATTTACACTGATAATAAGCATAATATCTTGATAATCCTAAATATTGACATAGCTTTGTTATGCTATAACGATGTCGATTTGCTTTTAGGATAGCGATTTTCGCCCTATTATCAGTGCTGCTTGCTTTAGAATATCGTTTTCCATGCGGAGTTGTTTAAGCTCTTTACGCAACGCGATTAACTCTTGTTCTTGTGGACCGCGATTATCTTTTGTTTTAAATGAGCCACTTTGGCTTGATTGCGTTATCCAACGGTCCAATGCGGATGGTGTCAAATCATATTCTGCAACGATTTCACTACGTGATTTACCATGTTGATAAAGACTGACCATTTGGTGTTTAAAATCATCTGTGAATGTTCGTCTTTTGCGTTTAATCTTATTCATATTTGTTCCTTTTTTAGTTGTGATAAGTTTACCTTACCCCTTAAAAAAGTTGTATGAATTAGTGTAGCCGATCCAAAATGACTGATAGAATTCAATTAAGCAAAAAAGATCGTTTAGCTGTTGTTTGGCGTTCAACTTTCCTTCAAGGTTCTTGGAACTATGAACGTATGCAAAATGGTGGTTGGGTTTATTCAATGATTCCTGCCATCAAAAAATTATATACTAGCAAAAAAGAGCGATCAGCAGCCCTTAAACGCCACTTAGAATTTTTTAATACACACCCTTATTTAGCATCACCAATACTTGGAGTAACTCTTGCATTTGAAGAAGAACGCGCAAATGGAGCGGCTATTGATGACGTTACTATTCAAGGGGTAAAAATCGGTATGATGGGGCCACTTGCAGGTGTGGGCGATCCCGTATTCTGGTTTACATTGAGAATGATGCTTGGAGGACTTGGCGCATCACTCGCGCTTAGCGGCAATATTATGGGACCAATTTTATTCTTTCTACTCTGGAATATTATTCGTTGCTGTTTTATGTGGTATACCCAAGAATTTGGTTACCATACTGGCTCAAAAATTATTGATAATTTATCCGGTGGTTTACTACCCAAAATAACTAAAGGTGCCTCTATTTTGGGAATGTTGGTTGTAGCCGCTTTGGTACAAAGGTGGGTGTCAATAAAATTCCAACCTGTGGTTGCAAAAGTAAAATTAGATAACGGTGCATTCATTGACTGGAACTCATTACCTGCGGGAGCAGAAGGCATTCAAAAAGCATTGATGCAAATGCAAAATGGGTTATCACTTACTCACGAAAAGATTACTACCTTACAAAATAACTTAGATCAATTAATACCTGGGCTAGTTCCTTTACTATTAACCTTCTTCTGTATGTGGTTACTTCGTAAAAAAGTATCACCAATTTTAATGATCCTTGGATTATTTATTGTTGGTATAGTTGGGCATGTAATTGGCCTGTTATAAAATGTAATGTTTTATAGCATTTCTAAAAAGTACTATATTTTAATATATAGTACTTTTTATGTATCACCATTTTATTATATCTTTCGATAAAACCATTATTTTTAACTTTATTTGACCTTTAAAAATAATGGGTTAATTTATAAAACTACCAATTTATTTATGGATAATAATGGTTCAATCATTAAACACTAAATTAGACTTAACCACACAAGCAACAGCTTTTGTTGGTTTTACAGAATATGGCAATATTATGATTGGCGACAAAGCCTTTGAGTTCTACCACAAACATGACCCTCGTAAATATATACAAATACCTTGGGACGAAGTAGACTACGTTGTCGCATCTGTGCTATTGGGCGGTAGATGGATTCCTCACTATTCAATTCAAACCAAAAAAAATGGAACTTTCACCTTTGCATCTAAAGACCCCAAAAAGGTATTACAAGCCATTCGAGTTTATGTTGACGGGCAAAAAATGGTTCGCTCACTGGGCTTTTTTGATGTTTTGAAACGGGCTTTTTTTCGAAAAAATAAAAAGAAATAGCATCAGCAAAACTGCGCTCTACGGTCTCTTTTCGCCGAGCATAGACTTTTTTACCCCACTGACTTAAACGAATCTCATTGGCTTTCTCTTTATCTGCTTCCCAGATATGGCGTGTGATGACTT
>NZ_LZHH01000089.1 GCF_001690595.1 Gilliamella sp. Choc5-1 | reverse complement strand
AGCGGATTGTTTTAAGACATTTAATATCACGCATTCATTAAGCAAGAAAGGGTGTCCATATGACAATGCGGTAGCGGAAGCGACATTTAAAACAATTAAAACGGAATTTGTAAAAGGCCAACGTTTCAACTCAACGGCTGAGTTACAACGCGCTTTTTCGGCTTATGCCTATTGGTATAATCATAAACGATTACATTCTTCGTTAGGCTACTTGCCTCCCGTTGAATTTAAAAAACACTTACCCCTTAATTTTTTTGTTTGAAAATGTGTTGCCATTCCAAAAGTGCTTCCTTTCTTTGACAGCGAACAAGTGCCGCTGTTACGCATTCTTACAGACCGAGGTACGGAATATAATGGCCATAAGGAGAGCCATGCTTATGAGCTTTATCTTAATCTAGAAGATATTGAACACACCAAGACCAAAGCCTACACCTACAGCCCACAAACAAACGGTATTTGTGAGCGATTCCATAAGACGATGAAAACAGAATGTTATGATATTTTATTTCGGCGTAAGATTTACACGCAATTGAGTGAAATACAAAACGATATTGAGC
>NZ_LZHH01000088.1 GCF_001690595.1 Gilliamella sp. Choc5-1 | reverse complement strand
AATCGGTTATTAGCGGATTGTTTTAAGACATTTAATATCACGCATTCATTAAGCAAGAAAGGATGTCCTTATGATAATGCGGTAGCGGAAGCGACATTTAAAACAATTAAAACGGAATTTGTAAAAGGCCAACGTTTTAACTCAACGGCTGAGTTACAACGCGCTTTTTCGGCTTATGCCTATTGGTATAATCATAAACGATTACATTCTTCGTTAGGCTACTTGCCTCCCGTTGAATTTAAAAAACACTTACCCCTTAATTTTTTTGTTTGAAAATGTGTTGCCATTCCAATCCCCGCTGTTTTAAAACGGGGATTTATATAATTAAGCAATCGACCACGATTATCAAATTGTTGATGGCAATTGAGTTCACCAAATCGCCCCATACTACGGGCGATTTCATTGCCTTCTTGCCAGCGGTGCGTCGATAGTGTTTGACCGTTTAGGTCGATTTGGCTCACTTCATCACCACGATAACTTAAATACCGTTAAGGCGCTTAATTGCACTTAGTGATTATAATGTAAATTTTATCCATTTATCATCATCGAACATCTCTTTTCTATCTATCCGCCACTCATTATTTTTATAATGTAAAGTATAACGGAATTGACATTCTGCTCCAGTATATTCTTGGGTATAAATAACAACTTTATTGCCCTTTAATTCTTCTATTTTTATTATCTCTTCATCTGGTGAATACGCTGGGGGATTTCCACACGACAATGCAACTTGCCGACCATATTTTCGTTCTCTCTTTGTGCAAAACTTATCAAATATAATATTTAATTCATTAGTCATTTGTAAATCATCTTCATGTGATGAACCACTTGTCATTATTGGATAACAATGTAATTCCCAATGATTCATAGCAATAATAAATTCTTTTAATGTATTTTTTGCGTTTTCAATATTCATCTAATTCACCTAATTGTTAAAAACTTCACCTAAAACCTTTTTCCCATTTTGTAAAACTGTATATTTTATTTGGGTTGGTCTTGAGTTTGTTGTGCAGCGCATTAAACTATGAGGTTTCAGCCACAAGGTGGTCTGGAAACGTAAACGCTAATAATCCTGCCTCTTCAACCCGTTGTTTAAACTTTTCTGTCACAAAAACTCGGCCGATATCTTCTTCTATAGTAAATAAATATTCATCGGTAATATTATCAGCGATTAAAACTACATGCTCTATCATTAAACCATTTGGCCATTGTTTATAAATTGATTTTTCTTTATCAAAGCAACCTTTTAAAACATTTGTCGGAAAGTAGCCCCAAAATTTCTTCCTTTTACTTGCTGTAATAATCGGTAAAACTTGCCCTCGAGGAAGAAAAATATCACTTAACGCCTCTAAAGCCCTTTCGCTCAACACATAAAAAGGCGCTGTAGATCCACTGATATCTAACTGATAATTCTTTCTACCATAATCATTAGCATATAGCTCCATAGTCACAGGCTGATATTCCTCGCCAAACGGTTGCCAATGATGATAAAGTGCCCTATCCATTGCTCTTCCTGCAATATCTTCTTGTCCATCAGGACAATTTTCAATAAATGAACTATAGTCCGACACATTTGATTTTAACCTATAGATTTTCGGTTTCATTAGTATTTCTCCAATTTAACTAATTCGCTTATGATTAAATGCAATAACAAACGCTTATAATTGTTTCAATATCGTTTTCCAATTTGCGTTACGATCAGCGTTTGATAAAATATTTGCGATGTTTTTTAATTCAGCTTCTACTGCCTCTTTAGTACCTATTTTATCCGCCATCCTAAGTCTGTCATTAACCGCATCAATATAGTCATTAGGATGACGACCATTATGCATTATTCCTGGCAAGTTAGAGGTGTTTTTATTTGTTGGTAAAAATACGCCATTCATAGCACCGTTAATATCAATACCATATTTTTCTAAAATTTTTCGTGCTGGCTCTGCCCTTTTCGCGCCTTCGGCCACAATATGATGAGCAGCGGTGTTTTCTGGACGGAATACGCCCGCTTTTTCTAATGCCTCGCCTAATTGACAACTGGTTAACCCCAACGGGTCAATCCAAGCCAGTGGGTTAGGAACGTAGCTATAGGCGTTTTCGCCGCCAGCAAGCCCTATTGGATCTTGGCTGATGTAGCGGGCGGTGAACGGGTCGTAATAGCGGTAGCGATTATAGTGTAGTCCTGATTATTCGTATCATCCTGATACTCACCCTTTCAGGGCCAATGCTAAAGCATTGTTCAAATTTGTTCCAGACAAATTTGTCCTCGTCAAAATACTGTCCTTGAAAGCGCAGGTTTTGTGGGACGGTGCGGTATTCTATCGCAAGCTCGCCATAGGATTTAAAATTTCTGTCAAAAACTTTCAGGTAACTATGCGTTTTAGTATAAAATTGTTTTTTAGTTGGGTTGAGTTTTCGGTTTTTTAATGCTAAATAAATAGCAAAAATAGCCTTTGGGTATGCTAAAAGGTATTGTGTTTTTTATAACAATTATTCAAAAAACATTGATTTTATTTGTTTTTTAAAGAGCGATAAAATAAC
>NZ_LZHH01000087.1 GCF_001690595.1 Gilliamella sp. Choc5-1 | reverse complement strand
AAATTAGATTTATTTCATTCAGACCGCGGTAAAGAGTTTGATAATCGGTTATTAGCGGATTGTTTTAAGACATTTAATATCACGCATTCATTAAGCAAGAAAGGATGTCCTTATGACAATGCGGTAGCGGAAGCGACATTTAAAACAATTAAAACGGAATTTGTAAAAGGCCAACGTTTTAACTCAACGGCTGAGTTACAACGCGCTTTTTCGGCTTATGCTTATTGGTATAATCATAAACGATTACATTCTTCGTTAGGCTACTTGCCTCCCGTTGAATTTAAAAAACACTTACCCCTTAATTTTTTTGTTTGAAAATGTGTTGCCATTCCAAATTGCCATTCAATCAAGCAACGCGTTTGTAATTCGATTCTGGTCATAGCAAGGGATTGCATAAATTGGGGCAGCTCTTGCGCGTTTATTGTTGGCATTTGCCCTTTTATAGGGATTTCAAAAGCATCTTTTATCTTGGCTGCTGGGTTAGCATCAATCAAGCCTATATTCACCGCATAAAACATAATCTCATTGATACGTTGGCAAAGTCTTTTAATTGTTTCTAATTTACCATTAGCTCTTAGTGGCTCCATGGCCTTAATAAATTCTTTTGCTTTTAATTTAAAGATTGGATCGGCTACACTAAATCATACAACTTTTTTAAGGGGTAAGGTAAACTTATCACGACTAAAAAAGGAACAAATATGAATAAGATTAAACGCAAAAGACGAACATTCACAGATGATTTTAAACACCAAATGGTCAGTCTTTATCAACATGGTAAATCACGTAGTGAAATCGTTGCCGAATATGATTTGACGCCATCAGCATTGGACCGTTGGATAACGCAATCAAGCCAAAGTGGCTCATTTAAAACAAAAGATAATCGCAGTCCACAAGAACAAGAGCTAATCGCGTTGCGTAAAGAGCTTAAACAACTCCGCATGGAAAACGATATTTTAAAGCAAGCAGCACTGATAATAGGGCGAAAATCGCTATCCTAAAAGCAAATCGACATCGTTATAGCATAACAAAGCTATGTCAATATTTAGGATTATCAAGATATTATGCTTATTATCAGTGTAAATTGAATAGACAAAAATCAGTAGGGCTTTATGCCGATAAAATCGTGACGCTATTTAATCAGAGCTATCAGTCTTATGGTACAAGACGAATTCGTTTTGATTTACAAAAAGAGAATATTTGGGTGTCACGCCGTTACATT
>NZ_LZHH01000086.1 GCF_001690595.1 Gilliamella sp. Choc5-1 | reverse complement strand
CTACACTAATTCATACAACTTTTTTAAGGGGTAAGGTAAACTTATCACAACTAAAAAAGGAACAAATATGAATAAGATTAAACGCAAAAGACGAACATTCACAGATGATTTTAAACACCAAATGGTCAGTCTTTATCAACATGGTAAATCACGTAGTGAAATCGTTGCCGAATATGATTTGACACCATCAGCTTTGGACCGTTGGATAACGCAATCAAGCCAAAGTGGCTCATTTAAAACAAAAGATAATCGCAGTCCACAAGAACAAGCGTTAATCGCGTTGCGTAAAGAGCTTAAACAGCTGCGTATGGAAAATGATATTCTAAAGCAAGCAGCACTGATAATAGGGCGAAAATCGCTATCCTAAAAGCAAATCGACATCGTTATAGCATAACAAAGCTATGTCAATATTTAGGATTATCAAGATATTATGCTTATTATCAGTGTAAATTGAATAGACAAAAATCAGTAGGGCTTTATGCCGATAAAATCGTGACGCTATTTAATCAGAGCTATCAGTCTTATGGTACAAGACGAATTCGTTTTGATTTACAAAAAGAGAATATTTGGGTGTCACGCCGTTACATTGCTCGGGTGATGAAAGCCTTATTGCTGGTATCAAAATACACCGTTAAACGTTATCAATCTCACAATACGGAAGTGAATGAAACCGCCACAGAAAATCACCTGCAACGACAATTTGATGTAGGTGATAAAAAACAAATTGTTGTTGCGGATTTAACGTATATTCAAGTTAAGCAACGTTGGAACTATTTATGTGTTTTAGTGAACTTATCCGATAGGCAGATTGTCGGTTACCATGTTGGTCAACATAAAACAGCAGAGCTTGTTATGTCGGCATTAAGCCAAATTAAACAACCATTATCAAAATTAGATTTATTTCATTCAGACCGCGGTAAAGAGTTTGATAATCGGTTATTAGCGGATTGTTTTAAGACATTTAATATCACGCATTCATTAAGCAAGAAAGGGTGTCCTTATGACAATGCGGTAGCGGAAGCGACATTTAAAACAATTAAAACGGAATTTGTAAAAGGCCAACGTTTCAACTCAACGGCTGAGTTACAACGCGCTTTTTCGGCTTATGCTTATTGGTATAATCATAAACGATTACATTCTTCGTTAGGCTACTTGCCTCCCGTTGAATTTAAAAAACACTTACCCCTTAATTTTTTTGTTTGAAAATGTGTTGCCATTCCAATGTTTAAACTTGAAAAGTCCATTGAAAATAAATTAAGGCGACAAGCTAAAGGCGATAACAAAACCTATCCGGGTGAAATGCTACACGTTGATACCAAACGTTTACCTTTACTTAAAAATGAAACAAAATAGCAAACGAGAGAATATTTATTTGAATAGCTAACGTTTTTGTCAAAATAAATCCACTTTTGATACCTGTGGATTTAGCTCTATCATATTGGGATTAAACAATTGGCTATTGATGAATTAACTGCCAACTCAAACCAAACTTTGCCAAATATTTTTTTAATCGATCAGCATCATTGCTACATTGTTTTTTTATGCGAGACACAGCGAACAATTTTCTGCCAGCTTCAGATAAACAGCTACTTTTTTGGCAGATTTCAATCACCTTTTCCAGTTGGAAGCGATCAAATTCATCTATTTCTAATGGAATTAAAGAGTCATCTGATTTGTGTTTCCCCCAGTTTTGTTTTAAGCGTAGAATCTCTTTTTCTACTTGTTCCAACGTAATATTAGCTTGTGGTGCTAACGTTGCCATACGAATAATCGAGCTATTCAATTCACGAAAGTTACCCTGCCATAATGCTTCCTGAGAGGTAGCAAAAGCTAAATAAGCACGTCTTGATTGTTGATTGAAACGCGGCATAATACCGTATTCTTTAGCATAACGCGCCAATTCATAATCAATATTCGGTTCGATATCTTCTTTTCGTTCGGCTAAACTCGGCAGTCGGTAACTCCACAAATTGATTCTGGCAAACAGATCTTCACGAAATTCACCATTCTCAATCGCCAATTTAAGATCTTTATTAGTCCCAGCAATTAATTGAAAATCACTCTGAATCGGTTTATCACTACCAAATGGATAAAATTGTTTCTCTTCGATCGCTTTTAATAACATTGCTTGTTCATCAAGACCAAGTTCACCAATTTCATCTAAAAATAATAACCCCCCGTCAGCATTTTTAAGTAATCCAGTACGAGCGAGATTTGCACCCGTAAATGCTCCTTTCACATGGCCAAATAAGGTTGACATTGCACTATCACCTCGTAAGGTGGCGCAGTTAATTTCGACAAATTGACCGTTAATTTGATGATTAGTGTGTTTTAGTAAATAAATTTGTTTAGCTAAAAATGATTTACCTGCACCAGTTGGCCCACACAATAAAATAGGGGCATGCGATCGGCTAGCAACCTGTTCTATTTCAGCAATTAATTGATTAAATTGTTGGTTACGAGTAGCGATACCTGACTTTAACAGATCTGTTGCTTGAATGGCATATTGTTGAAAACGGGTTAAGATTTTATCATAACGATGCAAATTCAAATCGATGATATTCATATTACCGTAAGGTACTTGCGCAATGATATCTGCTTCCTCTAAGTTATATTTTTTTTCCATTATCTCCTTTTTGGATGGTGGAGACATTTGTAATAATTTAGCTGGATAATAGCGCGATTCTGCTAGTAAAAACCAACAAATCTGTGCGACATGCGTACCTGTTGTGATATGCAAATAATACTCTTCTTGTTCTGAATTAAATGAGTAGTTTTTCGAAATATCAAAAAGGCAGGTATAAACTTGTTCAAAATCCCATGGATCATCTATATTTACTGCGATTGGCCTTACTTCGGTTTGTGGTGATAAAATTTTAATATCTTTAACAACTTCGCAAAGCAGATGATAATCGTTTTGATAATAGAGTAATTCAAATCGAGTTAATGGTAGATCAGATTGATGACATAAATCGATAGTCGGTCGCCATTGCAACCATCGTCGTTTACCTTTACCACGTTGATCCAGTACATTTCCTAAAAAACCAAACACTACATTCTTTTTCATTTTTATAAGAAATTATAAATAACTAGATAAAATTATAAAAAATAAATCTATTACAATCTACTTATATTTTATCAAAAAATATTTCAATCTTATTATTCATATATAAATCAAACAATTATAAATAACTTTTTATTTTTTGAAAATTTTGGCACACTTTTAGCATTATTGAATGTACCTAAGTAAACATATGCTGTTTTTTTATAGCAGCAAGGTACATAGCGAATACTTTACGTATTTATCCATGGGATAAAGGAGCCAAAGATTATCAACATGTATTTCTAATTATGTGATTAGGTTGCTGTATTAAAGCAAATTTTTGAATAGTTCATCAGGTAGAACAATCGACAAGGAATCGATATGTGGTAGGTTCGAGTCCTACTTCAAAAACCAAAAATGAAAGTAATAATAAACACAATCAGTGATCGTGTTGAATAAGAAAGAGGTAAAGCTGTATTACCACTTTCTTATTCACCAGTTTAAACCGGTTAACTTAGTGATCAATAAAAATGGCTAAGATAAAAAAACTGGATAATAGGCAGAAAGTTAAACACCAATAAGAAGGATTATTTTCTTATTCACTTTAATGCTCCCCCTATTATTTCGTTACTTAACCCGTGCAAATTGGCACAAACACGATGGCTGATTGTCGTAAAAGGAATAATACAATGATAAAAACCATTAAAGTAAAAAAATATGAAATTGCAGTATTATATAAACATGGCGAGATTACTCAGATCTTAACAGCAGGTGTTTACCATAAAGCCGATCCATTCAATACGCTTAGTTATAAAATAATTGATTTAGCTGTATCCAAAGTAGCCGAAGAAATTGCTGAACAACTACTTAACTTTTATCCAACCATTGTTAAACAGCACTGTTATTTGGTCGATGTAGCTACTAATGAAATCGCATTACGTTATGAACAGCAAAAACTAGTTGAAGTGATTTTACCTGCAACCAAAACATTATATTGGAACAGCTATAAATCTCACTCAATAAAAAAAGTGTTATTACAACAAGATTATGCATTACCGACTGAAATTACTAATGAATTATTGCAAGCAAAAAACACTAATGAACCAATTAATAATATCGATAAATTAGTTCTACATCATTTTATTCATGAACAAATCGGTACTTTATTTGTTGATAACCAATTAATAAAAATTATTGCGCCAGAAACGGTAGTCGGTTACTGTCCATTTAAACACACTATTGTACTTGGTAAATTTAATTTACGTGAAAACCGTATTGATGATCGTATCGCTAATGCCATTGAACAGCGTACACCACAGCAACTATTACAATTTTGTATAGCAATGGACGTTGGCGCTAACGAAGTAGGGTTGCGTTATGAAAATGATTTGCTAGTTGAAATTCTACCGCCAGGAACAAAACGACTTTACTGGAAAAATAGTGATAAACAACATATAGTTAAGGTTGAGTTAAATAAGGGGTATACCTTAAATAATGAAATGATTGAACAATTATTACAACCAAAACTACGACAAAAAGGCATCATAGGCGATAATGGCGTATTAATCGCCCAAGTGCCAGCTTATCATGTAGGAGTATTAAAAGTTAATGGCCAAATTGAGCAACTATTAACTGCGGGTATCACAGCTTATTGGCGTTTTAACCGTGAAATATCGGTTGATATCGTTGATACTCGTTTGCAAGTATTAGAAGTTGCAGCTCAAGAAATTTTAACTAAAGATAAAGTGAATTTACGTATCAATTTGGTTGCAAACTGGCGTTATACAGATGTTTTAATGGCATTTGAAAAAACAGCAAGCCCTGCTGAATTACTTTATCGAGAACTCCAGTTTGGTTTACGTGAAGCAATTGGCACTCGCACATTAGATGAATTGCTTGAAAATAAAAGCATCATCGATGAAGTGGTAAGTAAGCATGTACAAATGCGTTTAGAAGGTTTTGGCATTGCAACTATCTCGTTAGGAGTAAAAGATATTATTTTACCTGGCGATATGAAAGCGATTTTATCGCAAGTGGTTGAAGCTGAAAAATCAGCACAAGCCAATGTGATACGTCGCCGCGAAGAAACCTCGGCCACTCGTTCATTATTAAACACAGCTAAAGTGATGGAAAACAACCCAGTGGCTTTACGCTTGAAAGAGATGGAAACCCTAGAACGCATTGCCGAACGTATCGATAAGATCTCGGTAGTGGGGGGACTAGATCAAGTATTACATGGTTTGATTAATATCCAACCTAAAGGTTAAAAATAAAAATGTAACATCATGCAATTAACGTTGCATGATAAAAAAGGAATAAAGCATGACACACTATAACTTATTACAAACAGATAATGCAAAACCAATAAAAATGTGGACAAAAGGCGTGCCTGTTGAAGAAGAAGCCAAAACACAATTAACCAAAACGGCACAATTACCGTTTATTTTTAAACATATCGCCGTCATGCCTGATGTACACGTAGGTAAAGGATCGACTATCGGTAGCGTGATCCCAACCATAGGCGCAATTATACCGGCAACTGTCGGGGTGGATATTGGCTGTGGCATGATTGCTGTGCAAACGTCTTTAATAGCGAGTGATTTGCCCGATAATTTATTACCGTTACGGCATGAAATTGAAAAAGCGGTACCACATGGTCGATCGCCTCATAACCGTCGACAAGATATTGGTAGCTGGCAAAATCCACCATCACTAATCGATAGTTATTGGCAACAGCTATTACCCGGTTTTGAAAAATTAACTGAAAAATACCCACGTTTTTTAAATACTAATAACTACCGACATTTAGGAACACTTGGCACTGGCAACCATTTTATCGAAATTTGTTTGGACGAAGCCGATCGAGTTTGGATTATGTTGCATAGTGGATCACGTGGTGTAGGTAATGCTATTGGTAGCTTTTTTATAGAAATGGCTAAAAAAGATATGGAAGCCCATATCAAAAATCTACCTGATAAAGATTTAGCTTATTTACAAGAAGGCACTGAACACTTTCAAGATTATGTTGATGCTGTGCATTGGGCGCAAGAATTTGCAAGACTCAACCGTGAAGCAATGATGAATAATGTTATTTTAGCAATGCGTAAAGTCATTACTAAACCATTTACCACCCACATGTCGGCGGTAAATTGTCACCATAACTATGTACAAAAAGAGCAACATTTCGGTGAAGACATTTTCATTACACGTAAAGGTGCAGTGTCTGCTCGAAAAGGTGAACTAGGGATTATTCCGGGATCAATGGGAGCTAAAAGCTATATTGTGCGAGGACTTGGTAATGAAGAAAGTTTCTGTTCATGCTCACACGGTGCAGGGCGAGTTATGAGCCGAACAGAAGCTAAAAAGAAATTTACCATTGAAGACCAAATTAAAGCAACAGCACACGTTGAATGCCGAAAAGATGCCAACGTGATTGATGAAATCCCAATGGCATACAAAGATATTGATGCGGTAATGACAGCCCAAAATGAACTGGTCGAAATTGTCCATCAATTACGACAAGTTGTGTGTGTGAAAGGGTAATATTGACACAGTTATGACCGCCCCAAATGGGGCGGAATTGTATATTAATGGCGGTTGGGGCTATATGATGGGGTAATGCCCGTCCTTTTATTTTTTGCGAAATGCTTGCGATATCACTACACTTTAAAATTCAAATTTCTTCTTCACTGAGAGAATTCATTTAATGTATTCAGACTTAATCAATGATAAGATTTTCATTTACTCAACTTTGTTTTCGATTTATTTAATTACCAAGATGGTAATTTAAATAATCTTCCTTGTATTCCTTCATCATGTAATACCAATGCAATTTCATCTTTATTAAAGAAAATATTGTTATCAAGTGGAATATCTGAATCAATTACAGTAATAATTTGTTGAATATCTAAAATAGAATATTGCCTTATCACATTCAGAAGATTGATCTTTGTTCTGTCATCTAAAGATTCAAATATCCCATCATGATAAACAAAACGAGGAAAATTATCTTTAAGATGAGCGCGTAATATAGCTAAATCAAAAGCCACACATAATAATTTTTTATAAGTATGTCCATCATCAGCACTTGTTGAACAACCAGCTTCATCTAAAATATCAGCACTAAAGTCAAGATGACCTTCTCGATTAATTTTGACATTAAGTAATGCTTTTCGAGAAATAACATCTTCAATAATGCGACTGAAATACAACCTAATTTCTGAAAATAAACTTGTTTCCTGTTTATTTTGCATCTCTAAATCTTTTTCCATATCAATTTGAATTTTTTGATATTTTTTATTTAACTGCCTAATTTCAGTCCTAAGCTCTTGCAATTTATGAATAAACTCTTTTTGCCTTTCTAAAAAAGCAATATCAGCTTTTAAGGTAATTAAATCATTAGATATTTGTTTATATTTATCAAAAATATCTGTTTCACCTAAAAATGATAAAGTTTGTGTTCTTTCTTCACCTAATTGCAATAAGGTTTGATTAATATCTATTAACTCTTTTTTTATTGATGATAGTTCTTCTTTTAAATATTTATGTCGTTCTTCCGTAATCGCGCGGTTAAACTTAATAAGTTGATTAAAATCTTTTTTTAATTGCTTAGGGAAAAGAATCCCGACTTCTTTGTATAAGCTTTCGGCCTTATCAGGATCAAATAATATTTGTTGTTTTTGTAAAGATAATTCTATCTTTTTTCGATTAAACTCTAATGAATAACGTCTTTTATTTAATGTGGCTATTTTCAAATCTAATTCATCAATGAGTTTTTTTGTTTTTACTTGATCTACTGAATGAAAATCAAACTGATCCAATAGCCGTTGTCGCTCATTAACATCTTGTTGTTTTAATAATAAGAGCCCATCAATCCGACTAATATCTTCAATTGAACCGCCCAACTCTTTTTGTACTATATCTTCTCTATTTCTTGCATCCTTAAGTTGAGATTCAAGTTCATAGTGTTTTGTAATTAAATCAGAATTAAAACCAAGAATATGAGCAAGAAAGGGTTTCCAGTCTTTATGTTTAGATGCAAATTTTCTTAATTGAAAAACATTACGATAATCATCTTGAGAACGTAATAAATAACCTAATATTTTGCGATAAGGCCATGGTTTGAGGCAGTAAAAATTCAATATACTATCTAAAATTTCTTTCGCTTTATCAAATGGCACATTTTCATGATCCCAATTCGTTAATTGAGTAAAATCTTGGTGTGAATCGTTATGTTTCTTTATACTGATACGAGCTGCATTAGTGACACCTCGACGAATAGTGAGGTAAGAACCATCTTCTAATTCTAATTCTAAAAAAAATACAAATTGGTTAAACAACTGTTCATGCTTAAATAAAAAGAATTCTGATTTTTTTTGAGATAAAAAACAAAAATCAAGTAATTTGCCTAACGTCGATTTACCTAAATTATGGGTATTTTTTTTCTTATTTTCAGGCAAACGGATTTCAGCTTGAATTACGTTCAAACCTGATGAAAAAATAATTGTTTCAAATAAATCTGGTTTATTTGAATATAATTTAGATAGTTTCATTTATCCCCACATATTCGATTGAATCAGTTTTTGCATGATACTCAACTAACCCTAATAAAAAAAGAAGATTAAGCGCAGGTAGAAATAAAAAATGTCCACCTTCAACGGATTTTTTAGCATATTCTAATAAACTATCATACTTTTTTAGTCTCTTTTTCTTAATATAAGTAAGCAATAAAAAAGACATGTTAATAATAGTCTTATCCGGATGAGTATGTTTATTGGGTCTTAGCATCTTCATTCTTACCTATATCACAACTCCAATACATAAAAAACAACATGACATTCACTAATCGTTTATGTTTAACTTGTCTTAAAATTGGGTCTCTATCAACTAATAACTTTGATAAGTAATTCATTATGTCATCAAAAGTCTGATAATCTTTTCTTTTTGCAATAATATTTAAACAAAACTCATTTGCAGCAAGATCATAACGTTCACGTAATTCACTATTTTCAGCTAAAGATAGAAAAGATTCAATTTCATTAACATCTTTGAGGTAACGCCGCTTAAGCTCATTAGCATAAGCCTCAGTCATATTATTTAGCTGATTTTTTCTAGCATAAGTGGTTCGCTCAATATTGATATCGGTTAAACTTCTTTCAAGTGTTCGCGCTTGATTTGCAAATGCCTGGATAACTTCTGCTAAATCGTCAGGACTAACAATTAACGGACTATCGATAGGATCTAGTTCAGCGATTCTCATTATTTCAGGATATCGTTTAAGATAAAGTTCTATCTGATTAATATCTATGATCTTTACTGATACTATATCGACTTCAATATAGTCTGAAATCGTTTTACATATTTCACTCTCTGCATTACCAGTTAAACGACGATTAGTAAACAAGACATAATTATCTAGCTCGCCTTGATCTTTTAACTTTTTGATACGAATCAGTTCACCACCAATCACGGTATTTGGGTTAGTTTTCTTTTCTTTATTATAAAAATCAGATTCAGAGCAATTACGATTATAGCCATTAGTATGTTTGGCTTGAATAATTGTTGTTCCAACCCAAGGTGAACTTCTACTGGGAAATAATTCGGCAGTACCAATAAATTTAGCGTCTCGCCCACCATCAGGCCCCTTAGCAAATCCTTGTGTAGAAATACCCATTATATGTTGGCAGATAACAACAACTAATTTTTCAAATTGCTCATCACTCATATCTTCATAAGCATATTTCATAAAATGTGTATTCCTTGCTACTAAAAATTTCAAATATTATAACTGTGTTTATATACATAACAATAATAAGCTTATTATTTTACGAGACAGTTCACATTTTTTGAAACTCATTACTCTTTCATCGTTTTCTTTTTCAGAATTTTTTGTACTTCTTTAGCATCAATTTCCATAATTGTAGCTATTTGTTCAATGGAACTATCTTTTTGAGATAGTGCATGTACTAACCTTTCTTTTTGCTCTCGTTCATGCTTTGCGACCAGTTTTGCAGTTCTAGCTTTTTCCTCAGCAGTTTTTACTTTATCATTTGCTACCGCCAACTTCTCTTTCGCAATTTGTTTTTCTTGTTTACGAATGCGTTCAACCACTTGGTAAGTCGGAACATATTTCAGGCTTTGTTCGAGTTCTTCCATTAGTTTGATGCTGCGAAAGCTGATATAGGTTTTTGGGGTGATAATTAAATGGTCGGTAAGTTCGATATTTAAAATATGGGCAACTTGAATTAAGCGGTCGGTGATGTCTTTATCCGCCGCTGAGGGGATCAGCGATCGGGACGGGTGATTATGCACCAAAATCACGCGAGAGGCGTTTTTCATCACCGCAACACGAAATACGTTCATTGGCTCAATGTTGACCGATTTATACGATCCAAGCGCAATTAGTTCAATATACAGGATATAACCGGCTTGATTCATACCAATAATCCAAAGATGTTCCTTTTCTTGGTCGATCTTGTTTTCACGCAATAACACACGCTGCATAATACTGTACACGTCGTCCGTGCTTTCAATATAGCGTTTGTCATGTTTGGTTAGTTTAATATCCATCTTATCGCCTTGTAAAATCACACAAAAATAATATAGCATATTCTGTTTATGCAAGGCAGTGGTTAATCAAATAATTCCACCTGTTCAGTTTTTAGGTTATATTATTTGTAAAAAATATTCAGGAGTCTATACCGTTTCAAAGGAGGATTAACAATGTATCACTCTATTTTACCCAACGAGCAGCATTCTGCTGCTGAGCGATTTTTGCAACGAGTGCCAGTGTTAATCGCAACAAGTCCATTATGTCGACGCCTTAAGCCTGTCGCATTACTGATTGATATTGCGCCCATGACATTAATTGCTCTGCCACATAGCTTGATTGCCAATAAATTTAACCTTTCACCACGAGCTGCTCAAAGGCGAGATAACGTTATTCGTCAGTGGTTAGCGCTGTATGAGCCTGATCTTTATCAAGCGGTACTTAACCTTACACAATCGATGCCGGCAGAAGTGTCTCGACAAGCTCAGGCATTTAAGTCATGGCTGGCCGAGCTACTTGATACGTCAGATATGCCTTGCGATTATTGTGGATCGCTAAGCACAGTTCGCATTGGGCACCGTCTTAATTTTCGTTGCCGAACTTGTCGCCGAACGTTTAATCCACTCAAAAAGTATTATCTTGATAAGTTATCTCATTGTGAACGGTGGTTGCCTTTTATTGATTTATTGCTACAAGGTGAAACATTTAAAACCATTAACCAGCAATTGGGAATCAATACCGATACCGCCGCTAAGTGGCAACGTTATTTTTTAGGAATAATGGAATTACAAGGATTTTTAGTATTGGCTAACTATTGTCAAATAAAGCGACGCCAACGTTGCCGTCAAATATGGTTAGACATTCACACAGGTGACACGTTTTTACCAACTGGTAAGTCACATTTTAGATCTAAGTCATAGTAATAATTAATGTGGTTGTAAAAAATATTCAGGAGTCTATACCGTTTCAATTATAACTCATTATGTTCAATCATTTTTTAATGGTAATAGGCAAAGGGCTTTAAAAACCTTAAAAGCGTTAAAAAATTCCGATATTAAAGCAGTAAAGGACAACATACAAACATTGATGAGCTTAAAATAAGACAAGAAATACAGGATGACAATCCAATCAGATGAGTTCCACAGTATAAAATAGTTGAGCGATTTTCTGGCTGATTTAGGCAATTGATTATTGCTTCAAAGTAAGCTTACTTGATATTTTTTGTATCCCACCAATAGAATAATGGCAGCATAATAAAATTGCCGGATATATTATAAAATTAAGGGTTATCATTGATGTGACACCTAACATCTCCATAATAAAATTTAGATTAAAAATCAATTTATTAGTATCTTCCACAATTAACATGAAGAAAATTGGAGACATTAAGGTAATGATAAAACCAATTGGCACTGCACAAATCACTAAACCTATCGGTTGTTTTATTTTATTTAAAAGAAAGATTGAAATCAGAATAAAACAGAAATAACACAAACCATAACATATCAAATAATATAATTCTGGTGTGCGATGTTTTGCGATAATCACTCGATAACACCATTGGTAACTTAGATAGGCACCTATAAAGTTAAACAATACGATAATTAATAAATTAATTATTTTCATTAGTTTTCCCTTTTTTATCTTCAATCTCTTTTACCGCTTCTTCCAAAGAGCTAGGTAACCGATAAAGTTCTTGTAGACCATATTCATGCAAAATGTGTACCTAGTTGTGTGAAATTGTCCATCCTTGTAGTAAATAAATAGCTTCGACATCTTGCTGACTATTTTTTCTACTTTATTGGTTAAATTGTTATATATGTCATTTTTACACCAACAAAAATGGGACTTTGGGTTGCCACTTACGCATAATGATGCCTCTGTTTCTTATTTAAACATGCGTTTGATTATATTGCATTAATTAATCAAATAGCAACTCTATTTTATTGATCTGATGGAGGATAAAAGATATGTGACATTGGCTAACTATTGTCAAATAAAGCGACGCCAACGTTGCCGTCAAATATAGTTAGACGTTCAAGCAGGTACCACATTTTTACCGACTGGTAAGTCGCATTTTAGATCTAAGTCATAGTAATAATTAATAAGGTTGTAAAAAATATTCAGGAGTCTATACCGTTTCAATCATAACTTATTATGTTAAATCATTTTTTAATGGTAATAGCCAAAAGGCTTTAAATGCGTTAAAAATTCAGATATAAAGTAGGGTAAAGAAAATAATAGGATAGCTGTAATGCAAAACCGCATAAAACAAAAATTAGCAGAATTAGCACAACAACATAATATCCATATACTTTATGCTTGCGAATCGGGCAGTCGGGCGTGGGGTTTTCCATCGCCGAATAGTGATTATGATGTGCGTTTTATTTATGTTCACCCGTTGGATAAGTATTTAGCCATTGATAACCCTGCTTCACATTTAACTTTTCCTATTGATGATGAGCTGGATTTGCATGGTTGGGATTTAAAAAAAACTTTACAATTGATCCGCAAATCAAATACTACCCCGTTTGAATGGTTGCAATCACCCATTATTTATCAACAAAATGCACCAATTGCTAATAAATTATGGCAACTTTGTTCCAATTTCTTTAATGCTAGGGGTAATATTTATCACTATTTAGGTATTGCCAAAAGTGCCTTACAAAGCAGTGAAGGACAACAAATCGGTATCAAAAAACTGTTTTATGTATTAAGACCTTTATTAAGTGCCAAATGGTGTTTAGAAAAACAGCAAATCGCCCCCATGGCCATTACGCCATTATTGACACTATTACCTGATGATTTAAGCCAGCAAATCAATGATATTATTGCCTTAAAAGCAACCATGACTGAATCAACGCCTATCACTATTGATCCCAAAATATTATTGTTTATTGAACAATCCATGATTGAGATTGAAAAAAGCGTACAGGCTATTGCTGAACAACATTTTAAGGCCGATAAGTTAGATCACTTTTTTATACAAACATTGATGAGCTTAAAATAAAACAAGGAAGACTAAATGACAATCGACGATTTAAAAGCACAAAACTTAATCTTATTTGAAGTGATCAGCGGTAGCCGTGCATTTGGTTTGGCTACTGAAACATCAGATACCGATATTAAAGGGGTGTTTTATCTACCTAAAAATAAGTTTTATGGACTCGAGTATATTCCGCAAATTAGTAATGAAACTAATGATATCGTCTATTATGAATTAGGTCGCTTTGTTGAGTTATTGCTAAAAAATAATCCGAATATTTTAGAAGTATTGGCTTCTGCATCCGACTGTATTTTATATCAGCATCCAATTATGCAGCAGTTAACCCTTGATCTATTTTTATCCCAACAAACTAAACAAACCTTTGCTCACTATGCTATGTCACAAATTAAAAAAGCTAAAGGATTGAATAAAAAAATCAATAATCCCATTGAGGTGAAACGTAAAACGGTTCTTGATTTTTGTTATATTATTCAAGGTCAGCATGCTTATCCCCTCACCAATTGGTTAAGTGAAAAGCGTTTTGAGCAACATTTATGTGGTTTAGTGAATATTCCACATAGTCGAGATTTATATGCAGTTTTTTATGATGCATCGGGGGATTGTGGCTATCATGGCATTATTCAAAATGATGATTCGACCGAACTTTGCTTGTCGTCGGTGAAAGTAGGCACCACAGTAAATGCTTACTTAAGTTTTAATCGTGATGGTTTTTCATCGCATTGTCGTGATTATAAGGCTTACTGGCAATGGGTTGAAAAGCGAAATGAGCAGCGTTATCAAAGTAATATTAAAAGTGGTAATGATTTTGATGCTAAAAATATGATGCATACTATTCGTTTATTGCAAGTGGCGCATGAAATAATGACTAAAGGCACCATTACCAATAAATGCGCTAATCGTGATGAACTGCTCGCCATTAAAAATGGTCAATTAAGCTATGATGAGATTATGCATATCTCAAAAACATTGTTAAGCAAAATTGAAACCGCATCGCTAACATCATCACTACCTGAACTGCCTGATTCAAATGAAATTATTGCTCGGTTAATTAAAATGCGGGAGTGGTTATATAATCGATATTAAGTAATAAAAAATTATAGAATATATACAATCTAAGAAAGGAAAATCAATTACCAAAATGGTCCAAATTATAAAAATGAAATATCCAAATCATTAAGGTTATATAGAAATAGATCCTTAAATTTTTACCTAAAATGCAAATTTTTGACTTCATAGCGAACACCTGACATATTTAAATTACTAAAAAAATAATCAATTTGGTCATGTGTGTATACTCCACTCATCACCCTTCTTTTTAATTTCACTTTTTTATTTTTAAAAGCTATAAATAATATATATGCAGAATGCCATGTCTCCCTCCTAGGCTTGAAATATCCGATCTTAATGATTTTAACTTCAAGATCCCGGCAAATTGGAATATAAATTTTTGGTCTAAATTTTCGTAAAATAATAATGTTTTGTTTTGTGATGTGGAAAGTTGGAGTCAAACATAGCCATACTAAAATAGTAGCAGGAAAAAACCACACAACGTCCATTAAAAACAATATTTCATCATTACCTATAAATAAATTTATAGCAGCCAGAAAGGTAAAAACTACTAACAAAAGAGACCAAAATAAAACACCAAAAGCCAGTGCGGTTAATATAATTTCTATAAAAGATTTTTTTAATGGTTTATTTTGTTTTCTTCTTGTGTTCATTTTTTTCTATGTTTTTTAACGATGATAAATCTACCATTTTCAATGGTATTCTTACTGATCGAATTATAATTTATAATTTATTATTTTATAATAATTATTTTTATATAGCAAATTCTAAAAATCAAAATTATCCCAATAAATATGATTGAAGAATATTTTTTAGTATAAAACGAATGTA
Organism: Gilliamella sp. Choc5-1; assembly: GCF_001690595.1. Classification (GTDB taxonomy): domain Bacteria; phylum Pseudomonadota; class Gammaproteobacteria; order Enterobacterales; family Orbaceae; genus Gilliamella; species Gilliamella apicola_M. The sequence continues at coordinate 51,205 of NZ_LZHH01000086.1, read as the reverse complement.
TTATTGCTCTATTTCTCGATAGCTTTACTAATTAGATCATTTAACATGCTCTCTATAACACTTTATCTCAAAACAGCCTAATATTGATATTCATCACTTATGCTAATTAATCACTGTTCTAGTTGGATAGATAGACATTCTGATTACCCGTTTTTTATAACAGGAAAGTTATATTTACACATAAAAAGTATGATTTGTCAATCATTTAACGTGATTTAGATTAGCTGTTAATTAACTAACATATAGGAATTGATGACCAATATGAACTATCCACAACTTTTGATGAACAACATATTATTAAGTTTCAATCAAAAAGCCAACGCGATGGTTGGCATTTTCTTATTCCCCAGTTTGTCCAACATTTCTTAATTCAATAGAACAAAATGATTTAGCGTATATTCTAGTAACCTGATGCCACCGATTAACTATTTAGGTGCAACCAATACATAGCCTGATAAGGTTGTAACACCATTTCTGGCTTTAATACAGTTTGGTTTTCATAATTACCTAGTAATCTTTGCCAATGACTATTTTCTAACGCTTTAGGTAATTGCCATTTAACCGTATTTTCGGTCAGATTGGCTATCACGAGTAACGTTTGATTATGCCACCACCTGATATAGCACCAATAATCAGCAATATCTGGCGTTAGATCTTGATAATCACCAAAAATAAAAATCGGGTATTTTTTGCGTAATTTAATTAAGGTTTGATAGCAATAAAATATCGAATCAGGATCATCGAGTGCCGCTTTGACATTAATTTGAGGATAATTATTAGCAACCTCAATCCAAGGCTTACCTTTAGTAAAGCCAGCATTGGCTGAATTATCCCATTGCATTGGCGTTCGGCTATTGTCTCTGGATTTGCTAGCAAGGATTGCTAAAATTTCTGATTTAGGCATACCATCTGCTATTTTTTCTTGATAAATGTTAAGACTTTCCACATCTTTATATTGTGAAATATCAGTAAAATGAGGATTGGTCATACCGATTTCTTCACCTTGATAAAGATAAGGTGTGCCTTGTAAACCATACAGTAGCATGGCTAACATTTTGGCCGATTGTTTGTGATATTGGTTTTCATTACCAAGGCGTGAGACGATACGAGGCTGATCATGATTACACCAAAAAATTGCATTCCAAGCCTTACCGTGCATACCTGTTTGCCAATAGCCAAGGATTTTTTTTAGTTCAAGTAAATCAGGTTTAGCTAGCGTCCATTTTTCCCCATTTGGATAATCAATTTTTAAATGATGAAAATTAAATGTCATGGTCAACTCTTTGCCATCCAATGCGGCATATTTTTGACAGTTTTCTAATGTAGTTGATGACATTTCGCCAACTGTTTTAAGTTGATTGGGTTGAAACACATCACGGCTGATCTCTTGTAAAAATTCATGAATTTTAGGACCATCGGTATAAAATCGACGACCATCGCCATTTTTATCATCAGGAAAATCTTGCTGTTTTGAAACTAAATTAATCACATCAAGCCTAAGCGCATCGACCCCTTTATTCGCCCAAAATTGACACACTTTCTTGATTTCATCACGAACGGTTGGGTTTTCCCAGTTGAGATCGGCTTGTTCTTTAGCAAATAAGTGTAAATAGTATTGCTCCGATGGTTGATGCCATTGCCATGCTTTACCGCCAAATTTTGACCGCCAATTGTTAGGCTCTGAGCCATCAGTTTTAGCGTCTTTCCAAATATAAAATGAGCGATAAGGGCTTGACTTATCTAGGGCCGATTTAAACCATGGGTGCTCTGTTGAAGTATGATTAAACACCATATCCATCATAATGCGAATACCACGCTCGTGCGCTTGTTTAACCAGTAGCTCAAAATCAGCCATTGAGCCATAGCTCGGATCTATATCATAATAATCCGACACATCATAACCGTTATCAATTTGTGGGGATGGATAAATCGGCGTTAACCAAATAGCACTAACCCCTAAATTTTTAAGATAATCGAATCGGCTAATAATGCCTAATAAATCACCTGTTGAACCTACGCCACTGGCTTGGAAACTTTTGGGATAGATCTGGTAAATAGTACCATTTTGCCACCAAGGGATATTAATTTTATTCATTGCTTGCTCTTTATTATTTATTTTTCATAAATTAACCGCTCAATAACAAGAACGGTTAATGGTTATTAGCTCGTGTTTAACGAATATCTAACGTACCTTTTTTAAGTTTTATTTTATACACGATCGAAGTTAAAACAATCGGAACCACAATTGCCACAATCATCGCCAAAGCATAAATCGACCAATATATCGGCTTTATCGATAAAATACCTGGCAAACCGCCAACCCCAATACCATTAGATAACACACCGAATAAACCACAAATTAACCCAGCTAAAGCTGAACCAACCATGGCGCACAGCATTGGGAATTTATAGCGCAAATTAATACCATACATAGCAGGCTCAGTTACCCCAAGATAACCTGATATGGCAGCAGGAACCGACACTTCACGCTCATTATGTTTTTTACTAACTAAAATAATACCCACAACAGCCGAAGCTTGAGCAATATTAGATAAAGCAATAATTGGCCAAATCGGCGTACCGCCCATGCTTTCAGTCATTTGTAAGTCAATTGCAAGGGTTGTATGGTGAATACCAGTAATAACCAATGGTGAATAAAAGAAACCAAAAACAGCAGCGCCAATAAAGGCATAATCACCAGTCATTAAATATTTAACAATAAAAGCAATACCATTACCTAACATTCTTCCAATTGGACCTAAAAGGAAATGTGCTAAAAACACAGAAACAAGAAGCGCAACAATCGGCACAATCACTAGATTCAAGTAATCAGGTACAATTTTGCGTAATCGTGTTTCGATCCAACCCAACGCTAAACCTGCAAAAATAGACGGAATCACCTGCGCTTGATAGCCGACTTTTTCGATACTAAACCAACCAAAATCCCAAACATCAGGTATTTTACTGCCAAGGTCATAAGCGTTCATCAATTGTGGTGAAACCAAAGTGATGCCTAAAACAATACCTAAAATTGGCGATCCTCCCATCTTTTTCACGGTAGACCAACAAATGGCAACTGGTAAAAAGTGGAAAATCGCCTCGCAAGGCAACCAAAGTATACTGTAAATTGGCGCTAGCCAATGATAGGTTTGTATCAGCGGCTTACTATCAATAGTTGGCATTTCGCCAATAATATTACGTAATCCAAGTAATAAACCACCAGCGATTAAAGCTGGTAATAATGGCACAAAAATTTCCGCTAAGTTAGAAATAAACCTTTCAAAAAAAGACATATTCTTTTTAGCTGCAACTTTAGTTTGCTCTTTGCTTGCTTCATCTAAATTTAATTGCTGGATCAATACTTTGTAATAACTATCAACATTGGTACCAATGATAACTTGAAATTGCCCAGCATTATTAAAACAACCTTTCACAAAAGGCAGTTCTTCTATAGATTGGACATCAGCTAGCTTAGGATCAACTAAGGCAAACCTCAATCTTGTTAAACAGTGAGTGACACTGGCAATATTTTCTTTCCCACCAATCAACTCGATTAATTGCATTATCGATTGGCTAGTTAATTGGGAATTTTTAGCCATAAAAGGTCTCCTTTAAATTAGAATTAGCCTTTTTATTTCACTAATAATCTGGCTATTTTAAATATAGATTAAGCATAGATGGAATTAAATAATTAATAAATGGGAACGTTCCCTTTTTTGTGATTAATATCACAAATTAGAGCAAAATAAGCACAAATTAAATAAAAATAACTACTGGTTAGCTTATTAAATGGCAAGGAATAGTGATACTTTTCAGCTCAAACTGATTTTGTAACATATTAAGTAACTCTTGAGCCGCACAACTACCTGCTTTATCAAAACCGAGTTCAACTGCACAAGTCTTAGGGAAAAGAAAACTCAGTAGCTCACTATTACCAATGCTAGCTACGGTAATATGTTCAAGCTGTTTTTCGTGTAAATACTTATTTAATCCTAATGCGATGCTATCTGTTGCACAAACGATAGCCGATGGATTTTTAGTTAACACCAACTGGGCAAGATCATAACCTGAACGATAACTTAATTGACCTAAAACCGCATTGGGGCTAAGTTGATATTGCTGGCAAAAATCCAAATAGGCTTGATAACGCAATGCGCCAGTAGTTTGGTCTTGTTGCTCAACACCAATATAACCAATCTTTTGATGTTGTTGCGATTGATATAAATGAGCAAGCAATAATCTAACTGCACCAATATCATCATAACAAATACAAGTATGATCTTGGAATTTTCTTGCGATCACTACACTATTATTTTGCCAGGTGGATAATAATGACAGCTCTAGTCCAGTAAATGCAAAGATAACTACGCCATCAGCTTGTTTACTTTTAAGCATAGATAAATATTCTTTGACTTTGTCCGTACTAAATTGGCTTTCCATAATGATAGGATCATAACCATGCCGATAAAAAATAGGCAACATACTTTGAACAGCTTGATTTTCAGAAAGAGAATCAAGGCGAGTTACAATAATCCCAATCACTTTATTCCCATAACCACGCATAGCTCTTGCCGATTTAGACGGCGTAAAGTGATACTGTTCAATGATTGCCAAAACTTTATTACGCGTAGCTTCTTTAACCATAGGATCATGATTAATCACTCGAGAAACGGTAGATTTACTTACCGAACAAAGCTTTGCAATATCTTTAATGGTTAAGTTGTTTGAAGATATACTCATAATAATTTAGCCAACAAAAATCAATAAAATCATACTAATCTATTTTATAAAAAATAGCGATTTGAGATTGTTGATATCAGTTTGTTAAATAAGCATTGTTAACTAATAGCTAAAACCAAAATAAGATGTAATATACAATATCAAAAAAACACTATAGCCTTATATTTAGTACCAGCTTTACAGTAGAAAACTAAAGACTAATCTAAAACCATTCTTATATCAGTTAATTCTTAAACGCTTAAAAGGAGCAAAATATGAAAATTGCAGTCATTGGTGCAAGTGGTAAAACAGGGCAGCTTTTAGTAAAAGAGGCGATTTCACGAGGTCATGACGTTACTGCAATTGTGCGTAAGCCAAATCAACATCTTGCTCCAAAAGCAGCAGTGCTAATTAAAGATCTGTTTGAATTAACCTATGCTGATTTAAAACCTTATGATGTGATTATTGATGCATTTGGCACATGGTCACTTGAATCACTGCCATTGCATCAAACCAGTTTAAAACATTTAACTGATATCTTGAGCGGTAAAGCTAATCGCCTATTAGTTGTTGGTGGTGCAGGAAGTTTATACGTTAATCCACAACATTCAATTCGTTTGGTTGATACACCGGATTTTCCTGATGAATTTAAACCATTAGCAACCAATATGGCAAAAGCACTTGATCAGCTTAGAAAATGCAATAATGTGCAATGGACATATTTAAGCCCAGCAATTGAGTTTAACGCTGATGGCGAAAGGACAGGGCATTATATTATAGGGGGCGAAGAAGTGTTATTTAACAGCAAAGGAAAAAGCCAAATTAGTTATGCCGATTATGCCATTGCCATGATTGACGAAGCAGAAACAGCTAAACATATTAAACAACGCTTTACTGTGGCTAGTGAGTGATATTGTTAAGATGTTTAAAAATAACGCATTGTTTACAGTGGTTTCTAAAATTACTTTAAACAATGCGAGTAATTCCTACATCTAATACTAGTTTATTTAAACTTTTCCTAATGCAAACATATGAAAATAGCCATATTTATCGATTTATCTAACAATTTATTTACCAAATAAACGATTAAAAAACCCCTTTCTTTTCTTTTGATAAAATGGTTTTTCATCCTTGATTGCTTGTTGACCAAATTCGGTATCCACGACAATAAAATCAATAAACATATCTTTAGCAAGGAAAGCTTGTGCTGCTTGGCCTAAATCATTAAATATCGCTTTTGTATCTACACCTTTTTGGATATCAACAACAACTAAATAACTTTGTTGCTGATTTTGCACCATTAATCTTAAATAGGCTGCGTTAACTTCTGATTTATTTTGTAAATGCTCTTTGAGCTTACCAACCAATATATGAGGATATTGTTCAGGAGTACCAATAATAACTTCAGTATCTTTAGAAAGATAAATTTCTTTTCCGTTTTCTGTTGAAGGCGAGTTATCAGTAAGTACTTCTGACAACATAGAACGATCTAATTGAAAACTATTGCCAAATGGATTAATAACGACCCCTTTACACCCATCTGAATCGTTAAGTAATGTTTGATAATAGGATAAATCTACAACTAATGTTTGTTGATCTTTAATATTTTGCCATTTTCTTAATTCATTCCAATCAGTAAATGCAGGAAGAGCAGGAAGAGCAGGAAAAAAATTTTTATTTTCAACATTACTGATTGCTACAAAAGAAAGAGTATTGCCTTGTTGCAAGGTAATCGTGTTATCGTCATTACATCCAATATTATCTGGTAAATTCATTGTAATAGGAGCCAATAACTTTGCAGATTTTAAGTGATCAAATAAATTTTTTTTTGTTTCTAACGACGGTGTTTGATTAAATGTTTGTAATGCTTCGATTAATTTTGGATTGGTTACAGGTTGGCTAACATCAAAACTCATAACTTAATTTCCTTATTCATTATTCCTTATTATTTATTAACTGCTCATAACAGAATTTATTTAGTATAATAGAAAAAAGAATATCAACAAATTTTATTTTTTTTCAAAGAATTTATTGTCGATTTTCATTTTTTCAAACTATACAACTTTTCAAACTATATAACAATTCAAGCACCCGATAAAATTTGCTTCCTTGCCTTATAATGTCTAGTTCTATTATGTTTTATACGAATAGGTTTTTTACTTATTTAGCTAGGATTTGAAACTAATTACCGCTAAAATACGACGCTATTGTGTTGGCTATGGGATAAATCAAAAATAAACCGATGATACTTTCATGCCAAAGTAAATGAGTTAATGAGGTTGAACGTTGTGATTACATCTGATGAGATTAAAAGTCGCTTATGGGATGGTGCCAATGAACTGCGTGGTTCGATGGATGCCAGTCGTTATAAAGACTATATGTTAGGTTTAATGTTTTATAAATTTTTAAGCGATAAAACATTATCATCATTTAAAATGATGATAACCAGAGATGAGATCACGCAGTCCGAGCTTATCGCTAATTATCATAAAAGCATGGCTGAACGTGGTCCTCAATTAGAAAGCATACTGCAAAATACACTAGGTTATTATGTTTTACCCGAACACCTTTATCAAACTTGGATTGAAGATATAAATAAAGGCAATTTTGAAGTGCAAAAAGTGATCGACAGCTTAAATCACTTTGAACGTTCAATTGCTAATAGCAAAGATGCCGATGACTTTAAGAATCTGTTTTCTAATTCAACCTTAGATTTAACCGATACCGCACTTGGTAGTAATTTACACGAGCGCAGTAAAAATATTAAAGCTTTAATCTTATTATTTGCCGATCTTGATATGGTCGCTTTACAAAAAGGCGATGTATTAGGCGATGCTTATGAATATCTGATTGGTAAATTTGCTATGGAAGCCGGTAAAAAAGCCGGGGAATTCTATACACCACGCCAAGTAAGTGAAGTAATGGCACAAATTGTTGCCAAAACACCCAATATTCGTTCTATTTATGACCCGACGGTTGGATCTGGCTCATTACTGCTAACAGTTAAAAAAACATCTAACCAAACAAGCGCAACAAAGTTTGACCTATTACGGTCAAGAAAAAAATACCGCTACTTATAATTTGGTGCGGATGAATTTATTACTGCATGAAGTCAAACCCAATAAAATGACCATTAGAAATGGCGATACTTTAGCTCATGATTGGCCTGAAGATCCTGAGCGTCCTAGTGAGGGCGTCCAATTTGATGCGGTAGTCATGAATCCACCTTATTCAGTCAAAAACTGGAATCGCGCAGGATTAAAAGTGAGCGATCCCCGTTTTGAAATAGCAGGCGTATTGCCGCCCGATTCAAAAGGTGACTTTGCCTTTTTATTACATGGACTATTCCATTTAGGACAAAGTGGCACTATGGCAATCGTGTTACCACATGGAATCTTATTCCGTGGTGCAACTGAAGGTGAAATCCGCAAACGATTATTAGAAAAGAATTACATTGATACCGTAATCGGCTTGCCAAGCAACCTGTTTACCAATACAGGCATCCCCGTTGTGGTTTTAGTGTTAAAAAAGAATCGTCAACTGACTGATCCGGTATTAATCATTGATGCATCAAATACCTTTATAAAAGTCGGTAAGCAAAATGTCTTGCAAGAAAAAGACATCGCCAAAATTGTGGATACTTATGTATCACGTCAAGAGCAAACTGGCTATAGCCATTTAGCCACTCGTCAAGAGATTATCGCCAATGAATACAACCTCAATATCCCCCGTTATATTGATGCCATTGATGATGATATTGCTCACGACGTCGAAGGTCATTTATTAGGTGGCATACCACAGCACAATATTGAGCAACTTGCTGTTATCCGTGCCACCACGCCCGACTTATTGCAGGCGGCATTAGCGCCGGTACGTCCGCAATATTTCACCTTAAAAGAAGAGATTAGCGAATTAAGCACTAAAATCTTAAATGATGAACGGATACGACAGCAATCGGCACAATTAGCGCAGCAAACGCAAGCTTATATTGACAGCTATTGGTCACAAATCATTGCAGTTAATGATGCAGAGCAAATTCACCCACTAATGGAAGCGATGTTAAACGACATAAAAAGCCTACTAGCTAGCTTTAATCATCTTGATATCTATGACGGCTATCAGATTATTGCCGAAATTTGGCAAAATGCATTACTCCATGACGCTGAAATTATTGCCGCCACTGATTTTTATACCGCAGCACGTAACCGAGTACCGAATATGGTCAACAAAGGTAGCGGTGCTAAAAAACGGTCTGAGCAAGATGGCTTTATTAGCAGCCTAATTCCAAGCGAATTAATTGCCAGTGAATTATATGCCGATGAGCTAACCAATATCGACAACAATAAACAGCAAATCCAAACGCTAGAAAGCGAACTTGCGGATCTGGTCGAAGCGGCCAAAGTCGAAGACAACCCTGAGTACGATGCGCTGTATGAATCGTTGAAAAAGAACGATGACGACGAACCATTAGACTCATTTGATAATAAAAAACTCAAACAAGAGTTAAAAGATACACCAAAAGATAGTGAAGCCTATGTAATACTTAAAAAAGTCGATAAATTAATCAGCCAAAAATCGACATTAAGTAAAAAAATCAAAACGGAAGAATTGGCATTAAAAGAAGCGGTACAAGAACGGATTTTAAACTTAACGGATCAAGAAATTGACAGGCTAATGTACAAAAAATGGTTTGGCAATACCATTGCGTTACTGAGCGAATTAATTGAAAAACCGATTAAAGCCGAATTAAAAACCCTACAAATGTTAAACGAACGTTATCAAGATACCTTAACTTCGATTGATAAAGAGATCGAACAACTCGAAGCCGAGTTACAAGCGATGATGCAAGATCTGGTGGTAACGCAATGAGTGAAAGTAAAAAATTAATTCCTAGGCGACGGTTTAAGGGGTTTGAGGGTGCTCAAATGTGGGAAAAACTTAGACTTGGTGATCATGCTATTATTAAAGGAAGATTAGGATGGAAAAGTTTAAAACAGGAGGAATATGTAGATCAAGGACCAAGCATGATAGCAGGTAAACATATTACTGAAGGTATCATCAATTGGAATAAAGTTGATCATATTCCACAATGGCGTTATGACGAATCACCTGAAATTATGTTAAAAAATGGAGATATAATTTTTTCAAAAGATGGTTCTTTAGGTAATCCTGCGTTAATAACAAACTTAAATAGTTTAGCAACTATTAACTCTACAATGATGTTAGTTAGATTAAAAAAGAATATTAGTTCAATATTCTTTTATCAGATAATGTTGAGTAGCCAATTTAAAAATCTTATTAGATTAAAAGTATCGGGAAGTAGTATACCTCACTTATTTCAGGCTGATATGACTGAATTTAAATTCAATACACCTGAAGTGAATGAACAAATCCAAATAGGCGAATTTTTAAAAAAACTTGATAACCTTATTAATACTCAACAAAAAAAACTAGAAAAAGCCAAAACCCTAAAATCTGCCTATCTGAGGGAAATGTTTCCAAATGAGGGGGAATTAAAGCCTAGATTGCGGTTTTTATCTTTTACAGAAGACTGGAAATTACAAAATCTAAGGGCTTTGGCACTAATACAAACAGGTTTTCCCTTCAATAGTGATGATTTTAAAATGGATGGTTTATATCTTGTTATTACTAACAGCAATGTTCAACATGAAACCCCTTTTGTTGATAATTCTATAGGTAATCGAATTAATATAAAAAACAAGAATTTTTTTAATAAATACATTCTTAATCAAGGAGATATCCTAATAACTATGGATGGTTCAGTTGGTCGTTCTGCAAAGGTTGCTAATAAAAATATGATTTTAGCCCAACGAGTTGGACGTTTAATTGCTTTTGATAATTCTGAATTCCTTTATCAAGCTTTGAATGCTGGGAGATTTTTAAAATCAATGATTAAAATGGCATGTGGAGGAACAATAAAACATATTTCCCTAGGAGAAATTAGTAGCTTTGAATTATTATCAACTATAAAAGAAGAACAAACCAAAATCGGTAATTTCTTTAAATTACTCGATGATAAAATAGCATTAGAACAAAAAAAATTAGATAAATTAAAAAATATCAAACAAGCTTATTTAAACGAAATGTTTGTATAAAAAGGAGCTAAGGAATGAGTCAGGTTGTAAAAGATGCCGCAGAAAAAACCTTTCAAGAAAATTTTGTCAGGGAATTAGAAAAACAACAATGGCAGGTACCTGACTTTTTAGATGGTAATCGACGTAAAGTAACGGTTAATGATTTAGTCACCCACTGGCGGAGTGAACTTAATCGGCTTAATGCCGATCAACTTGAAGGTGTTGAGTTAACCGATAACGAATTTAACCAAGTAATGGCAAAGGTTAACCAACTACAAAACAGCTACCAAGCGGCAAAATTGCTCGCCATGGAAGAGTCGAAAGGCAAAATCGATGGCATCTATCGCGATGATAATCCGCTTATCACCCGTAAACAAATTACCTTAACTATCTTTAAAAAAGCCGAAGTGCGTGGCGGTGACTCCAGTTATCGCATTGCCCGCGAAGTGCAAACACCTAACGGTAACCGTTTTGATTTGGTGCTGTTAATTAATGGGTTACCGTTAATTAATATCGAACAAAAACGTACCGATAAAAACCTTGACGAGGCATTCGAACAGTTTAAGCGTTATTATCGAGATGGCGAATATAGCAACAATTTTATGGCTTTTTCGCAAATGATGGTAATAAGTAGCGAAATCGAAACCCGTTACTTTGCCACGCCCAAAACAATTAATGACTTTAATCCTAGCTTTGTGTTTCATTGGGCGAATAAATCAAATCAACCGATCAATCATTGGCAACAAGTAATAGAACAATTTTTAATGATCCCAATGGCGCATCAAATGGTGGGCGACTACTTAGTCATTGATGAAGCCAAAGAAGAAGAAAACCGCCGACATATGCTAATGCGCCCTTATCAGGTCTTTGCTTTACAAGCGGTTGAAGGGGCGGCATTTGGTTGGGATAATCCTGACAAAAAACCACATGGCGGATTTGTTTGGCATACTACAGGTTCGGGGAAAACCATCACCAGCTTTAAAACAGCCCTATTTTTATCGACCCGTGCAGGTTTTGATAAAGTGGTCTTTTTGGTGGATCGGCGTGAACTTGATAGCCGTACCAGTGAAAACTTTAAGGCCTATGCCGCTTTTGAGCCAGTAACGGTTGATGATACGCACAGCACCGCGCAGCTTAGAAAACACCTTAGCTCGCCACACAATGGTATTGTGGTAACCACTATCTTTAAACTGCATAATTTGGTTAAAGCCTTAGAGGAAGGCAAGGATAGTCACTTAGCTGATAAAAAAATCGTCTTTATTGTTGACGAAGCGCACCGTTCCACCATGAAAAATATGATGGGCGAAATAAAAAGCCATTTTAGAATAAATGGGCTATTTTTTGGATTTACAGGTACGCCGCTTTTTGACGAAAACAAAATTAAAGGCAAAATAAACGAAAACAGCGAAGTGATTAACACTACCGAAAAGCTATTTGGTCCTAAATTACATCAATATACCATTGATGAAGCCATTGCTGATGGTAACGTGCTTGGATTTCATGTCGATTACATCAATACGGGTGAATTTAGCAGTTATGACAATTTACGCGATAAGCTTATTGAGCGTATAAAAATCGAAAAGCCAGAACAATCCGATCGCGAAATCGCCCGATTAGTACATAGCTGGAGCGAAACCGAAGTTGAAAAGCAAGCCATTGATAAAGCGCTATTAGTTTATCATGATCAAACCCATATACCGCAAGTGGTTACAGAGATTTTAAGCAACTGGCAAGCGCAATCGCAACAGCAACAATTTAATGCTATTTTAACCGTCGCTTATAAAGAGCGGGTGATTGCCTATTATCAGGAATTTAAAAAACAACTTGCAAGCCAACAGCAAAAAATCAATATTGCCATGACCTTTAGCTTTGGTAACGAAAATGATCCAGATAATGTCGATCCCGAAATTATCAGTGCCATGTTTAACGATTACGCTGCATTTACTGGCATTAAGTTTATAGCAGGTGATAAAAAACATGGTGAACAAGCCTATTTTGAGGATGTGGTCGAGCGTGCTACCCGTGGCGGTAGTGGTCGTAATAGTAAGAATATCGATTTAGTGATTGTTGCAGATCAGCTATTGACAGGCTATGATTCTAAACGACTCAATACTCTTTATGTTGACCGCACCTTAAAGCTACAAAATTTAATTCAGGCTTATTCACGCACCAATCGCGTGTTTGGTTCTAGCAAAGAGTTTGGCACAATTGTAAATTTCCAAACCCCTCGCCTAACCGAACAAATGGTTAACCAAGCCCTTGAGCTATATGGTAGTGGTGGTAGCAGTAGCAAAGCGATTGTTGAAACCTATGCCACTGCTGTGCGAATTTTAGCTAACGATTTGGAGCAATTAGTTTTAACCTTAGCCGATCCAACCCAATGGCAATTAATTCAACATGATGATAAAAAACTAACTGAATTTAGCAAAGCATTTAAAATAGCGGCTGATCAGCTTAATATTGTCCAACAATATTATGAATATCAATGGGATAATGCCACTTTTGGTATGACCGAGCACCGTTGGTTGCAATATGTTGGTGCATTTAAAAACTTAACCGCTAAAGAAACTACCACTAAAACGCCAACCATTGTGCCCACTTTAATTGGTAAAACCAAATTAGCAGGCACACAGGTGATTGATGCTGCGCATATCCTTAGCTTAATTGGATCTAAAGTGTCGCATGTTGATGGTGTACAAACCATTAACGACGAAACTAGGCGCATTATCTACGAACAAATTCAAGAATTAAGCCAAATGGGCGAAGATCAGCAAGCAAAAATATTAAAGGAATTTGTCGATACCGAATTATTAACCGGTCGCCTATCTAGCCAAGTCCATTTTGATCAAGCATTTACCAATTGGAAAAACGATAAAATCAAACATGCCGCAAACGAATTTGCCAACGAATGGGGTATTGATAGCAAGCTATTATTACAAGCAATAACGGAGTTTGAACTATCAAAATCAGACATTGTGCCTTATTTTGCTGAAATTATTCAAACGATTGACTTAAGCAAAGCGAATAAAGATATTGATAACTTATTTATGCTAAATTTAGCCTTACATGACGAACTTCCACGTTGGATGACCGAGATTAAACAGCAATTTAGCTAATTACGTTAAAATAAAATCAAACAATTAAAAGTAAAGTTAAAGCTGGTGATATTTTTAGGCGTTTTTCCTTAAATCGCTTAAGCTTTTGTTTTCTCTCTTTTGCACCACTAAATATTTGTTGATTATGCATATCTCAATTCAACGTTCGTATCACGCTTTCGGCTTTTCCATTAGTTTATAGGCTGGTGATTTTTGTCAAAAAGTTTCAGGAGTGCCCTGCGTTTATGTAAAAATGTTAAAAAATCAAATAAATAATAAAAAACAAATATTCTCTAGTTTGCGGTTTTGTTTACCGTCTAAATTTATTTTTAATAGATTTTTTATTTTAAACAAACATTTAAAACCCTAACTCATGGTTTTATAACGTTCATTTTTACTACTTAAAGGGACAAAAATTTCAGCCGGCTTTCTTTAACACGTTATAAATGGTCTAACAACCATTATGCGCTTAGCTAAATTAGTGACAGTTATTTTTCTTTATGATATCAGTGCCCTATTGCTTGTTTGTGATAGAGCGTTAATTTTATTTTTATGGTATTTATAACACGAATTTTTCAAATTACTGTAAATAACCTCATAACTTCCTACATTTAAAATAATAAAAACGCAGATATTTCACTATTACATTGAACAAAATAAATTTGATGCTGATCACATTTATCCAATAAACCTTTTAAAGCTAAATTTTTAGCTCTGCATACTCAGTTGTGTAGTGGTTCACTCTTTCAAGGATAAATTATGACAAATGTATTTTATAATAAACCAACTTATTGGTTTGCTTCATGTTATAGCTTTATATATTACGCAGCTGGTAGCTTTGTGTTTTCTTTTTATGCCATTTGGCTTAGTAAAGAAATTGGGTTAACAGCAAAGCAGACTGGCATCATTTATTCATTTAACTATTTTATTTCATTAATCATTATGATTATTTACGGAATTTATCAAGATAAGTTAGTACTAAAAAAACATCTTATCTGGTTTCAAAGTATCATAATTACCTGTGCTGCACCTGCATTAATTTATGTTTATGAGCCATTATTACGACATAGTTTTTATATTGGTGTAATTTTTGGTAGCTTCTTTTTAGGTTTTGGATGGGTTGCGGGTATGGGGTTAATTGATTCATATTGTGAAAAAATTAGCCGAGCATTTGGATTTGAATTTGGTCAGTGTCGAACTTGGGGGTGTATTGCTTATGCGGTGAGTACTTTTATAGCTGGTATTTTAATTAGTATCAATCCTCATCTTAATTTTTGGGCTGCTTCGATAGTTGGTGTCTGTTTTATGATTCTAAATCTGAATTTTAAACCAGATCTCAGTAAAACATCTGATGTTATATTTCAAAAGAAAGATAAACTAACCTTTAATGAAATTATTTCAGTCTTTACCTTAAAAAAATTCTGGATATTTGTAATTTATGTATTAGGCACTTACAGCCTTTATAATATTTATGATCAGCAATTATTTCCTGTATATTTTACCCAACAATTTAATGATGTGAATGATGGTTATCGTTTGTATGGATTATTAAACTCTTTTCAAGTTTTTTTAGAGGCGGCCGTCATGTTTTGTGTGCCGTTTGTGGTCAATCGTGTTGGTGCTAAAAATGCATTAATTTTTGCAGCATTTATTTCAGCTTCCCGTATTTTCTTAACTGGTCATGTCAATAGTATTGTAATAATTTCTATTATCAAACTCATGCATTGTCTTGAAATTTCAACAATTTTGGTATCAGTGTTTAAATATATTGATAACAATTTCAATGCTCGTCTTTCTGCAACAGTGTTTTTAATTGGTTATCAAGTTGCTGGATCTGTTGGTGTGATTTTGTTCTCAACTTATGTGGGTAATACTTACGATACATCTGGTGCAGCAACAACATTCAATAATCTTGGCTTGGTAGTTTTAGGATTTATGATTTTTGCCATTATCTTTTTAAACCGTGATAGAAAATTGGTTAATCAAAACATAAGCAATATTAAATAAAACAAATCACTTTTAGACATGAATAAATAGAATTTAATAACACTTACTAAGGATTTAAAATGAACATATTTAATTCAGTAACACAATTTAATTTTGAGCAAACTAGAACAATTTCGCCAGAAAATCTGACTGGTGATAAAGGTAAATCATGTATGAAAGCTAGTGTTTTAGGTCCAAGTCGAAAAGGGCAAGGGTATATTTCAATTCCTGCAGGTAAAACTGTAACTATTGCTGAAATAACTGGGCCTGGTGAAATCCGTCATATGTGGTTTACCTTAACAGATAGGACTCATCATGGTAGTTTTGTGCTACGTGATGTTGTAATTCGGATTTATTGGGATGATGAAAAAATACCTTCGGTCGAAAGCCCAATAGGAGATTTTTTTTGTAATGGTTTTGGGGCAAGATGTGATATTAATTCACTACCAATAGTGGTTAATCCAACCGGTGGTTTTAATAGCTATTTTAGAATGCCATTTAATAAAAAAGCAAGAATCGAAATCCAAAATGAGCATGAAGGTGATTTGCAACATTTCTTTTTTACAATTAATTATGCTGTGATGCCTAAACCGTTTGAACAACCTCTATATTTCCATGCTCAGTGGCGACGACAACGCATGACAAATTATGCGCAAGATTATGTCATACTTAATAATGTTCAAGGGTATGGTTACTATGTTGGAACTTACCTTGCTTTGACTGCGTTAGAGCGTTATTGGTGGGGAGAAGGTGAATTTAAATTCTATCTTGATGATGATAGTGATTATCCAACTCAACATTCCACTGGTTCTGAAGACTATTTTGGTGGTGCTTGGGCATTTCATAATCGTGATAGTCAAGGTAAACCAAAAGCAAAATGTTTTCAAACATTATTTATGGGCTACCCTTACCAAACTAATCGAGACGCAACACGTGACTTTTTCCAAACGGGTGATTCAAATCCTGTGCATGGTTTTGGAGATGATGGTTTACCTTCACATGGTTTATATCGCTGGCATTTACCAGATCCTATTGCTTTCCACAAAAATATCAAGCTAGCCTTTCAACAAATTGGGAATGATGATATAAGATTATATGAACGTAGTGATGATATTGCGAGTGTTGCATATTGGTATCAAAATCCGTCAGTTAATCACAATCCAATATTTCCAAACAAGCAACAGCGTACTCCACGGTAATTTTAAGGTGATGTATGGCGAGTAATAAATTAAAAATCAATGATATTGCTCGTTTGGCTGGCGTGTCGGCAACAACCGTCAGTCATATCTTTAATAAACGGGATAAAAAATATCGTATTTCACCACTAACAAGGCAACGAGTTTTATCTATTGCTCAGCAATATAGTAATCAATCTCATATTCGCCGATATTTAATTAAGGCCAATAGTACCAATACTGTTGGCGTAATTGTTCCAGATATGTCAAATTCGTTTTTCTCGATGTTTTTGTACCATCTAGAATCATCCTTTCGTCATAAAAATATCCAATTATTAATTACTTGTAGCCATTATAATAGAGAGGTTGAAGTCAAAGTAGCACAAAATTTAGTTGAACGTAAAGTTGATGCAATGATTGTGGTGACTTCATTAGATAGTGATAAATTTTATGCCGATATTAACCAAAATACACCCGTTCTATTTTTTGATCGCTATTTGAAAAACACAAAATTACCTTTTATAACAAGTGAAGCTTCACAATCGGTTGCTAAATTAATTGAACCATATGCAAAACAGTTTGATGAATTTTATTTTATTGGTTGTGATATTGGGCTAACCTCTATTCAGGCACGATTAGAAGGTTTTAAGCAGGGACTTGAAAACGCAGGTTTAGTGGTTAATCCTGATTGGTTGGTGAGTGATGTTTATTGTCCTGATAAAGGATATGATTTACTCAAAAATGTGCATAAGAAATTAGGTCGATTACCTAAAGCTATTTTTACTCCGTCATGTAATTTATTACAAGAAGTACTTAACTATCTGGTTGCTGTTAATGCTGATCCCAAACAGGTTTGTTTATGCTCTTACGATTATAATATTTATTTTGATTACTCGTACTATCCAATAGATGCAATAGCTCAAGATTTTGAAAATATGGCCAATGCTTGTGTTAATATGATTTATAATTTATTGAATTTTGAAGAATTAAAATGTTCTGCACTATTTATTGAGCCTAAGATAAAACGCCATAGATGAGTCATAAAGAAAAATAACCGTTACTGATTTAGCTAAATGCTTTATGGTTACTACAAGCCATTTATAACTCGCTAAAAAACCAGATTAAAGCTTTTTTCTTTTAACCTACTGAATATTTGAGCTATCTTTGGCGTTAGTGAAAGGCTAAAGTTATTGTTAAAAAATCTTATTTAATTTTGTATTTATGTAAGAAAATAATCTATATTCACTTAAGAATGTTTAAAAATATGCCGTTTAAGTTAAATGGGTATTGCTTTATTATTTAATTACTATAATATGGTCACCTCTTTGACGCGGGGTGGAGCAGCTTGGTAGCTCGTCGGGCTCATAACCCGAAGGTCGTTGGTTCAAATCCAGCCCCCGCAACCAATTCTAAATCATTGTTTATACTTTCCTGTTTTTATATTCACTATTCCGATTTTGGCACCGCTAGCAATGTAGATACCGCTTCGCTAATGCGTCTTGCTATATAGCTATTGTTCATAGTGTATAAGTGAATTCCATTGACATTTTGCGAAACCAAATCAACAATCTGATCGATTGCATAAGCAATACCGGCATCACGAAATGCTTCTGGATGGTGTTCGTATTTTTCCATCATTTGTTTGAATTTTTTAGGTAAATTCACCCCACACATAGACACCATGCGCTCAATTTGGTTTTTATTGGTTACTGGCATAATGCCTGCTTCTATTGGAACATTAATGCCAATATCGCGAGCTTTATCTAAAAATGTATAAAAATAGTCATTATCAAAAAATAGCTGTGAAATAAGTTGATCGGTACCTGCATTGACCTTTTCTTTTAAGTGAATTAGATCTTGTTTTAGGGTTGATGCTTCAAGGTGTCCTTCAGGATAACATGCACCAATCACGTTAAAATCACTGTTTTCTTTAATGAATGTCACCAGTTCGCTGGCGTATCGAAAATCATCTTTAGGTTGCACATTTGGGCTGATGTCACCACGTAAAGCAAGCACATTATCAATTCCTGCACATTTAAGATCGTGTAGGATTTTTTGCATTTCAGCTTTATCAAAATTGATCCCCGGCAAGTGAGCGACGCTTTCAATGCCATAAGTGTGCTTGACTGAGTGGGCAATATCAATTGTGGTTTGGCCATTTAAGCTACCACCTGCACCATAAGTGACACTGATAAAGTCAGGTTTGAAGTAGCCAAGTTCCCGTAAGGTGCTATAAATTGTCTCTAATGGCGAGGTTTTTTTAGGCGGAAAAACTTCAAAAGAGAATACGGTTTTTTTATTAAATAATAGATTTGTTTTCATTTATTTTATCCATTGGTTAGGTCGCTTATTTCCCTTATTGACGTTTCCGCCGCCCAAATAGGCGGCGGAAGTGTAAAGCTAGGCAAAGTTCAACGTCTTTATAAAAAAGCACAACAACTTTGTAAAAACAGTGCCTAATTCAGTGTTTTTCTAACTTCTAAAGTAGCTTGAACAAGGTGTTGCAAGCTTTCAACCACTTCTTTTTCGCCACGAGTTTTTAAACCGCAATCTGGGTTGATCCATAATTTTTGGTTATCAATCTTCGCTAGTAACTTTTCAATCGTTGCTTTGATTTCAGCTACTGGTGGTACACGTGGTGAATGGATGTCGTAAACCCCTGGCCCCACTTCGGTTTTAAAATTGTTTGCATTTAGTACGTCAATCAATTGTAAATTAGAGCGAGAAGCCTCGAACGAAATAACATCAGCGTCCATTGCATCAATATCTTTAATAATGTCAGCAAATTCGCTATAACACATGTGGGTGTGGATTTGGGTATCAGCTTGTACTTTGCTGTGTACCAATCTAAATGCAGGAATCGCCCAATCAAGGTATTCACTGTTCCAATCGGCTTTACGTAGTGGTAGTTTTTCTTTTAATGCAGCTTCGTCAATTTGAATAACTTTAATACCTGCAGCTTCAAGATCTAACACTTCATCACCAATGGCTAATCCAATTTGGAATACTGATTCTTTTTGTGAAATATCTTCCCGTGGGAATGACCAATTTAGAATAGTCACAGGGCCGGTTAACATGCCTTTTACTGGTTTATCAGTCAGGCTTTGTGCGTATTTTGAATATTCAACGGTAATCGGTTTAGAGCGCGAAATATCACCCCAAACAATTGGTGGCTTAACGCAACGCGTACCATAAGATTGTACCCATGCTTTTTCAGTAAAGACAAAGCCATTTAAACTTTCGCCAAAATATTCGACCATGTCATTACGTTCAAATTCACCATGAACTAACACATCAATGCCTATTTCTTCTTGTAATTTGATGCACTGCGCAATTTTTTGTTTATTAAATTCGGTATATTCATTTAAGCAAATTTCGCCTTTTTTGAATTTTGCACGATTTAAACGTACATCAGGCGTTTGTGGGAATGATCCAATTGTAGTGGTTGGTAATAGTGGCAAATTAAAGGCCTTTTTCTGCGCCGCTTCACGCACTGAAAATTCAGGTAAACGAGTAAAGTCCGAATCTTTTAATGCAGCCACTTTTTGGCGTACCGCTTGGTTTGCGCCCTCACGCTCACGAGTAAATAATGTTTGGTTAGCTTTATAAGCGGCATTATTTTCAGAGTTTGCTTCTTTAAATAATTGACCAAGTTCAGCAAGTTCTTGTAGCTTTTCTTGAGCAAAAGCAAAATAAGCACGTTGTTGAATGGTTAATTTGGTCTCATTTTGCAATGTATAAGGAACATGCAGTAATGAGCATGAAGTATTTATCACAATATTTGCGGCTTTTTGTTTGATTTTACCTAGTAATGCTAAGGTTTTTTGGTAATTGTTTTTCCAAATATTTTTGCCATTAACCACACCTGCAAATAACACTTTATCAGCAGGGAAGCCATTATTTTCAAGCAAAGTTAATGACTGTTTACCTTCAACAAAATCAAGTCCAATACCATCAAAAGGTAAAGCGATAAGTTCTTTATAACAATCACGTACATCACCAAAATAAGTTTGTAAAACAATCTTAGTTTGTCCTTTTACCGATAAAATGGCTTGATAAAGTTCGGTAAATAAAGCGATATCGTCTTTATTTAGATCCGTCACTAAAATGGGTTCGTCAATTTGGACCCATTCAGCACCAAGCGTTGTAAATTTTTGGATGATGTCTTTATAAGCTTTAATAATATCGGCTTTAAAATCACCAAGCTGTTTTTTACCTAAATACTGCGCTAATTTAAAAAATGTTAATGGCCCAACCACAACTGGTTTGGTTTGAATGCCTAGTGCTTTAGCTTCTTGATATTCGTCAAATGGTTTACAGCCCGCTAATTTGATTTGTACTGAATCTTCAATTTCAGGTACTAAATAGTGGTAATTGGTGTTAAACCATTTTTTCATAGCCAGCGCGCGCACATCACCTTTTTCGCCCTGATAACCACGTGCCATGGCAAAATAACGGTCAAGTTCAGGTAAACCTAAATCTTGGTAACGTTTTGGAATAACATTAAGTAAACATGCTGTATCTAACACCGCATCATAGAATGAAAAATCATTAGATGAGATAAAAGCAATTTTTTGAGCAGCTTGTTGTTTTAAATGCTCAGCTCGTAACGCTTTGGCTTCGTTTAATAATTCGGCTTGAGTTTTATTACCTTTAAAATAGGCTTCTGTTGCAAATTTAAGTTCACGAAGTTTACCAACTCGAGGATATCCAATAACAGCAGTATTCATTTTTTATTTCCTTTTTATCGTTTTTCTTTAGTGATAAAAAAGATAACAAAAAAAATTGATATTGAATAATTCTTGTTTTTTATTGGTTGATATAGTTTTTTTTTATATCAAATAAAATAAAAAATCCCACTATCACTAAATAGTAGGATTTATTATTAATTCTATAACTTTAAATCATTTTTGACGCCATTCACCATGAATAGGTCTTGAAAAGTGGGCAAGTACCGCAATCATACAAATTTCAATTGAAACGCCCCAATAGATATGACCTAAAATTTCGCTCCAAAGCTCATAACCATTTAAATTCCATAACCAACCAACTGTGCCTTCGGCATCATAAGCAGGGTGACGAAAACCAAGTAATGGAATTAAAAAACCATGCATCACAACCGTAATAACTATGCCATAAAGTGCACCGTACCATAATCGAATTTTATTACAATAATATGCACCAGCCACATAAACAAAGGCAAAAGCAAAACTAAATAACCAGTGGTAAAGCGTAACAGCACCAGAAACAGTTGCTGTTTGATAAATATAATCAAGTGAATGAGAATCAATTCCAAGCCAGCCAAGCCATGCATCGATATGTGCCGCTGGAGGCGAAATTTCACCTGGTACTCGTGGAGGCATATTAACTTCTGATCCCCATTTAACTAAAGCACTAATAAAGCCACCAATGATTGTTGTCCAAATAATGACTTGACGATTTGTTTTATTACCAAACATACCTAGGTTTCCATTGTTATAATAAATATATATCCAAATTATACTCCTGTGTAATTTTGGATAAAAGAAGAATAAATGAGATTAAAGGGGGTAAAATTTATTGTAATAATTGGTGGAATTATTGATAAAATGCTTCGGGATAGAAATTTAGATGAAAAATTGCCAAAGAAGATGCTAGTCGGCGAAAACATTTCACCAATAAAAAAATGTTATGATTTTTTAAAAATTATTTTAATCATCAAGTATAAACAACTCGGTGTTTTCCTACTACTTAAACGTTATACTTTCCTGAAACTTTTTGACAGACTTGGTCTATTTTTTTATTCTGTTGATTAGATAATATTATTTTGATAAGGTTGTTCTGTAAGCTTATTTTTACAGAACAACGATAATGAAAACTAGTTAAATAACTTATGGAACTGCAAACCTATCCAATCCCATATTTCACCAAAGAATCCTGTTTCTTCAATATCCTGTAAAGCAACAAGCGGTTGTTCGTTAATAACTTTTCCGTCTAATAAAAACTGCATTTTACCCACTGCATTGCCTTTAGTGATTGGAGCATAGATATAACCATCAATTTTATATTCAACTTGTACATCGGCAGCGCGTCCTTTTGGTACGGTAATAAATGCTCCATTAACGGCACCAAGTTGGATTTTATTTTGATTACCATACCAAATTGATTCAGTAACAACTGGATTACCTGCTTTTACTGGATTTGCGGTTTCAAAAAATCGAAATCCCCAAACTAAGAGTTTTTTACTTTCTGCTTCACGACCTTTAAATGTACGCCCTCCCAGTACTGCTGAAATTAAGCGAGTGTTGCCTTCTACCGCTGAGGCAACTAAATTGTAGCCTGCGGCATTAGTATGACCCGTTTTTATACCATCAACGTTTAATGTTGTGTCCCAAAGTAATCCATTTCGGTTTAATTGTGGTTTGGACAAAGTGTAGGTAAATTCTTTTTGTTTATAAATAGAATATTCTTCGGGTAAGTCGCGAATTAATGCTTGCCCTAAATATGCCATATCTTTGGCTGTGGTGTATTGTCCTGGCGCATCAAGTCCGTGTACAGTTTCAAAATGTGTATGGTTTAGTCCAATTTTTTTTGCATAATCATTCATTAGGTTAACAAATGCACCTTGACTACCTGCTACATGTTCAGCCATGGCAATACAAGCATCATTGCCTGATTGAATAATTATGCCTTTGTTAAGATCAGAAACAGAAACCGTTTTACCGACTTCTAAAAACATTAATGATGACCCTTTTAATACTGGGTTACCCGTTGCCCAAGCATCTTTACTAACAACAACCATATCATCATTTTTTATGCGTCCTGATCGTAACGCTTGACCAACCACATAACTGGTCATCATTTTAGTTAAACTTGCCGGATCGCGCTGCTGCTCAGCATTATATTGTGCTAAAATTTCGCCTGATTTTGCATCAATTAAAATATAAGCTTCTGCGTCTAATTGTGGAATAGCAGGAATAGGGAAAGGCATTTGAGCTGATACTGATGAACAAATTGTAAGCGCTAATAAAGCAAAAGATAATTTAAATTTCTTTTTCATTTATTTAAATTCCGTTAAATATTTTTAGATAACATATATCGATGAGTATGAATAGACATAATAATGCCAAAACCGGCCATTAATACCACTAAAGAAGAGCCACCATAACTTATTAGCGGTAATGGTACACCAACTACTGGCAAGATTCCACTGACCATACCAATATTAATGAACACATAAATAAAAAATACTAAAATAAGCCCGCCAGAAAGGATTCGACCAAAGGTAGTTTGCGCCCGTGCAGCAATAAACAGCCCACGCACAATTAGGCATAAAAACAGAATTAATAAAATGATGGAGCCAATAAAACCAAACTCTTCAGCAATAACTGAAAAGATAAAGTCAGTATGGCGTTCAGGTAAAAACTCTAGTTGTGACTGCGTGCCTTCAAGCCAACCTTTTCCCCATATACCGCCCGATCCAATTGCTGTTTTAGATTGAATAATATGATAGCCAGCTCCATTTGGATCAAGTTCAGGATTAATAAGCATAAGTACACGTGTTTGCTGATAATCATGCATTAAACAAAACCACATAATCGGTAAAAATATAGCAATTAAAATAAGCGCAATAAGAATATAACGCCAATTTATACCTGCTAAAAAAATAATAAAAATACCAGACATGACAATCAAAATAGCTGTTCCTAAATCAGGTTGCATAGCAACCAGTAATGTCGGTACGCCAATGATAACAAGTGTTTGTAGCGTAGTTTTTAATGGTGGTGGACATCCATCACGATGAATGAATTTAGCAACCATTAGTGGTACGGCAATTTTAGCAATTTCAGAGGGTTGAAATCGCAATATACCTAAATCTAGCCATCGCTGGGCACCTTTGCTGGTATAACCAAAAATATCCACCAGTAATAAGATTAAAATACAAACGACATACAAATAAGGCGCCCACTTCTCGTAAGTTCGGGGAGAAAACTGCGCCAATACAATCATGACTACAAAACCAAGCAATATTTGTATTACTCGCTTTTCTAGCATATCAATATTTTTTCCTGTTGCACTCCAAAGAATATAAAGACTATAACCAAGTAATAATGTAATGAATAAAAAGAACAGGGGATCAATATGTATTTTTTGCCAAAAACTTTTTTTTATATTATTCATTATTAGTCCTCTGTTCCTGTATTGGATGATAATTCATTAATAAGCTCGGTGGAATTATTGCCTAATAGGTAAAAATCTAAGATTTTACGCGCCACAGCGCCACCATTCGAGCTGCCTCCTCCTCCGTTTTCTAAAACAATGGCTAATGCGATTTTTGGTTTATCATAAGGGGCGTAAGCAATAAACAATGCATGATCACGCAAGTGCTCTGGAATTTTATGGGCGTTATAGATTTCATCTTGCTTTAAGCCATAAACTTGTGCTGTTCCCGATTTTCCTGCTGCTTGATATTTTGCATCAGCATAAATTTTACGTGCTGTTCCTCGTGCACCAAACATAACTCGATGCATACCTTCTTTAGCTAGATTCCAATAATCTGATTTAATATTAACTAAACTATTATCTTCTAGATATTTTTCAGGATTAATTGTTGGTTGATGTTCATTTGAATTTAAAATATCACTCCTTTTATATAATAAAAAATGAGGAGTATAAGTTTTACCATTATTAATTAATGTCGTTAATGCTTTAGCCATTTGGATAGGCGTTGCAGTCCAATAACCTTGTCCTATACCAACTGGAATAGTATCGCCTTGTAACCAAGACTTTTTATGTCGTTTTATTTTCCATTCACGACTAGGCATAACTGCTCGTGTTTCTTCATTTGATGATATATCAATGCCAGTTCGCTGACCATAACCAAATTTACTCATCCATAAATTTAGGCGATCAATGCCCATATCATAAGCGACTTGGTAAAAATAGGTATCAACCGATTCTTCAATTGCTCTTAATACATCAACTCGACCATGTCCCCATTTTAACCAATCACGATAACGCCGTTCAGTACCAGGTAGTTGCCACCAACCAGGATCATTAACCACGCTTTTTGGTGTAACCACGCCTTCACTTAAAGCGGCAATAGAAATAAATGGTTTAACAGTAGAAGCGGGAGGGTAAGCACCCAGTAAAGCGCGATTAAAAAGAGGTTTGCTTGGATCTTTAAGCAATTCACTATATTTAGTGCTTGATATTCCTCCTACAAAAAGGTTGGAGTCATAACTTGGGCTTGAAACTAAGGCTAAAATTTCACCATTATTGGGATCAATAGCCACTACAGCAGCTTTACGCCCAGCCAATAATTGCTCAATATAGAGTTGCAATTTAAGGTTGATAGATAAATAGATATCTTCACCTGATTGAGGTGATTTTTTATTCAACTGTCGAACAATGCGTCCTCGACTATTGACTTCAACCTTTTCATAACCAGGGGTTCCGTGTAATACGTCTTCGTAGTACTTTTCTATTCCCATTTTACCAATATTAAAAGTTGCCACATAATCACTTGCTTTATTTTCATCTTCTAATCGCTGTTTATCTTGGCTATTAATTTTAGAGATATAGCCAAGAATATGGGTCAGTGATGATCCATAAGGATAATAACGATGCTGTATACCTACAATAGAAACAAACGGAAAACGATGTTGATCTACAACAAAACGAGCTATTTGTTTTTCGGTTAAATTATCTTTTAGCGGTACTGGACGATGAGCTCTATAATTGCGTCGTTCTTTTTGAAATGTTTCAATATCTTCATCTGTCAAATCAACAATTTTTTTTAATTGCTCAAATTGTTCATTGAGGTTTTTAGTTTTATCAGGAATAATATTTAATTGATATGTAATATTATTAATCGCTAATGGCGTACCATTACGATCATAAATCATGCCACGATTAGGTGGAATAGGAATAATTTCAATACGATTATCATTAGATTTAGTAGTGTAATAGCTATAATTCAAAATCTGTAAACCAGCTAAGTTTGCAATCAATATGATAATTAAAATAATAATGACAATAAAAGAAAACAGTGCTCGGCGTAAAAACAAATTTGCTTCCGCGGAATGATCTCGAATCTTAGTTTTCTTTTTTTTACTTGAGATAGAGATAATAGTACTCCTCTAAATACTTCTTTCTGTATGCTGCAACTTATGTTGCATATGTTGCTGTTCTTCCCATTTTTCGTAAGCATTAACAATTCTAGCAACTACTGGGTGGCGCACGACATCTTCACTATTAAAAAAATTAAAACTAATTTCATCAACTTGGCTTAATACTTCTATTGCATGACGTAACCCAGATTTTTGATTACGCGGTAAATCGATTTGAGTAATATCACCTGTTATTACCGCTTTCGAATTAAAACCAATTCGAGTTAAAAACATTTTCATTTGTTCAATCGTTGTATTTTGGCTTTCATCAAGAATAATAAATGCATCATTTAATGTTCGTCCACGCATATAAGCGAGTGGCGCCACTTCAATCACACTTTTTTCAATTAATTTTTCGACTTTTTCAAAACCTAACATTTCAAATAAAGCATCATAAAGTGGACGTAAGTAAGGATCCACTTTTTGGCTTAAATCGCCTGGTAAAAAGCCAAGTTTTTCACCAGCTTCGACTGCTGGTCGAGTTAGTACAATACGACGAATCTGTTGTTTTTCGAGCGCATCAACTGCAGCGGCTACCGCTAAATAAGTTTTACCTGTTCCAGCAGGCCCTATACCAAAAGAAATGTCGTAATCCAAAACATGAGCTATGTATTGTGCTTGGTTCGCTGTTCGGGGTTTAATTATACCTCGCTTAGTTTTTATCATCACTAGCTTTCCGCCTTGATGATCAACATAACTAGGTAAGTGTTCACTCACTTTTTCAAGCGCACCTGTCTCTTTGATAGCTAAATGAATTTGTTCTGGTTCAATATCAATTATTTTGTCTTTGATTTTGGTTTGTTTATAAAGAGATTGCAAAATATCAATAGTCGCTCGAACACAAATATCATCACCAGTTATTGAAAATAAATTACCTCGATGATTAATTTCAATACCAAGCCGACGTTCTAACTGTTTTATATTGTCATTATAAGGACCACAAAGACTATTAAGCCGCTGATTATCAGCGGGCTCAAGTATGGTTTCTTGTGTTGTAATATTCAAAAATAAAACCTCTATTCAATTAATTTTAATTGCTCAGACGCTGTTCACATAAAGAACATTTTTCAACGCCTTTTATAAAATCCATTTTACATTGATGACAAGAAACTATATTTCCGTTAACAACATTATTTACTGCACTTGTTGATTGATTTTCATCAAATCCTTGTGATTTCAATTTATTAACCAACATTGAAATAGGTGTTCCACTTTTTAACTCTTGTTCAACATATGAAGCTATTTGTTCTTCAAATGTTGGCGGTACATAGTCGAGCACATTTTCGTTATAATCGTTATTGCATTGATTACATTTTATATAACGACCTAAGGTAGAGTAACTAAAAATAGGAATAAAAAATAATGTAAAATATTTTGCTACTTTTATTTGTGTGTATTTCTGTTGTTTTTCGTCAGTAGTAATATTTTGTTGTGAGCAACAATTAGGACAATTAAATTGTCCACCACGTTCGTTGACTTCTCTTCCACGAGTACCAAAAATAATAAACATTTTTTCTTTCCTATTTTCTTATTTAATAACTTTTTAATTTCTATTTAAAATAAATAACTAAATATTTTACGTTTTGTTTTTATGGTTGATAAATACCAACACCTAAATCATTTTCCTTTCGGGTTCGAGATATAACTGACATTGGTGATTCGCTTACGCGTAGATCCATTTCATCTTCAGTTCTAACTACTTTGCCACGCAATGAATTTGGATAAACATCGGTAATTTCAACATCAACAAATTTACCAATCATTTCAGGGCGACCTTCAAAGTTAACAATTCTATTATTTTCAGTTCGGCCTGTTAATTCCATAAGATCTTTTTTGGATGGACCTTCAACCAAAATACGTTGCACGGTATTTAACATACGACGGCTAAATTGCATAGCTTGTTGGTTAATTCGCTCTTGAAGAATGTATAGTCTTTGTTTTTTTTCTTCTTCCGAAACATTATCTTCCATTTCAGCAGCTGGCGTACCTGGACGTGCTGAATAGACAAAACTGTAACTTAAATCAAAATTAACATCGGCAATTAACTTCATGGTTTGTTCAAAGTCTTCTTGTGTTTCACCTGGGAAACCAACAATAAAATCGGAGCTAATTTGAATATCTGGTCGTACTTTGCGTAGTTTTCGAATAATTGATTTATATTCAAGTGCAGTATGCGTACGTTTCATTAAGTTTAATACACGATCTGATCCACTTTGTACTGGTAAATGTAAAAAATTTACTAGTTCTGGTGTGTCACGATAAACATCAATAATATCATCTGTAAATTCGATTGGATGGCTAGTTGTAAAACGAATACGATCTATACCATCAATGGCTGCAACTAAGCGTAGTAATTCAGCAAAGGAACAGATATCACCATCGAATGTCGGTCCACGATATGCATTTACATTTTGACCTAATAGATTGACTTCACGTACACCTTGCTCAGCAAGCTGAGCTATTTCATAAATAACATCATCACAAGGTCGACTAACTTCTTCACCTCGAGTGTAAGGAACTACGCAATAAGTACAATATTTATTACATCCTTCCATAATTGAAACAAATGCTGTTGGACCTTCACTACGTGGTTCAGGCAATCGATCAAACTTTTCTATTTCTGGAAAGCTAACATCAACCACATGATTACCGTTACCACTTTTTATTTGTTCTATCATTTCAGGCAATCGATGAAATGTTTGTGGTCCAAAAATAATATCTACAAATGGTGCTCGTTTGCGTATATGTGCGCCTTCTTGTGATGCTACACAACCGCCTACACCTATAATGATATTTGGATTATGCTGTTTTAAGTTTTTCCAACGACCTAACTGGTGGAAGACTTTTTCTTGAGCTTTTTCTCTAATAGAACAAGTGTTAAGTAATAAGATATCAGCTTCTTCAGCGTTGTCTGTTAAGGTTAATCCGTGAGTAGATTCAAGGAGATCAGCCATTTTTGTCGAATCATATTCGTTCATTTGGCAGCCCCAAGTTTTGATATGTAATTTTTTGCTCATCAATAACTCAGCTATATTAATTGTTAAAATGAAAACGGGTTTAAATCCGCGATTTTAGCGTGCCATATTGTAATCTTTTGTTATTGTAGGGTCTATAATAAATTAGAAAATTACAATACAAAACGCTAGATAGCTTTTTTGAGTTCTTTTTTTATAGGTTTTTTTATTTATGTTATTACGAAATGTATTTTTAATGCTAAACTAAATAAAACTAATAAAATCAAAAGTATTAAAATGATAGAATTTTTTATTAAATATTAATTTAGCTATAGCATAAAATATCGATCTATTATTTATAAAAATATTAGACGAAGATAAGAATCATTCTTTTTAAGATCTTTATCTTTTATGTTATTATTCGCGACTAACTCATATAGAAAGTAAAGTGTTTAGATCAAGTATGTCAAAGACATTTAGTCCTACAAAGCGCCTATTAGTTAAAGGTATTATTGCGACTTGTTTATTATCTGTCACTCGTATAGGCTTTGCTGCAACAATGGCACAAGTTATTGCTGTACGTGTGTGGCCTTCATCAACCTATACAAGAATCACTTTAGAATCAAATATTAGCTTAAAATACAAACACTTTTTATTGAGTAATCCTAATAGAATCGCTATTGATATCAACAATATTAATTTGAATCCAATATTAAAAAATATCTCTTCAAAAGTATTAAAGCATGATCCTTATATTAAATCGATACGCGTTGTTCAACGTGATCCAAAAACAGTTAGAATTTTGATCGAATTAAAACAGGGTGTTAAGCCTAATACTTTTACTTTATCCCCGATAGCAAAATTTAAACATCGGTTAGTGATGGATCTTTATCCTTCTAAACCAGCTTCAAGCACCGATGACGACCCTTTACTTGCGCTTTTAGAAGAATATAAAAAAGGTGATCTCAATAAAAAGCAATCTGGTATAAAAACACCAACCAATAAGAGTAAAAATGCTCCCGTTATTGTCGTGCTTGATCCTGGACACGGTGGAGAAGATCCTGGCGCTATTGGCTACAATAAAACACGTGAAAAAGATATTGTTTTGCAAATTGCACGTCGTACTTATAATTTACTTAAGAAAGAACCGAATATAAAAGTCTACATGACCCGTAATGAAGATGTTTTTATCCCATTAAAAGTACGAGTTGCTAAAGCTCGTTCACTCCATGCAGATCTATTTATTTCTATTCATGCAGATGCTTTTGCTAATCGTTCTGTCGGTGGTTCATCTGTGTTTGCATTATCAACAGGTGGAGCAAGTAGTTCTGCAGCCAGTTATTTGGCCCAAACTCAAAATGAAGCAGATCAAATAGGCGGTGTTAGCCGTAGTGGCGATAAATATTTAGATAATACCATTTTAGATTTGGTTCAAAAAACAACATTAAATAATGGTGTATTACTTGGTAATGCTATTTTAAATCGAATGAAAAGAGTCAATAAGTTACATAAACCATCACTTGAAAAAGCAGGTTTTGCGGTGTTAAAAGCACCCGATATTCCATCTGTTTTAGTCGAAACAGCCTTTATTAGTAATATTACTGAAGAAAAAAAATTAAAGACTGTTTCATTCCAAAATCAAGTATCTAAATCAATTGTTGATGGTATTAAAGATTATCTGAAAAAACGCAAGAATTAAATTTATAAAAAGTTTCAGAACAGCTTGTATTTAATTACAAAAACTATTGTATAATAATTAAACACCTTTCAGCATCTAATTCTGGTATAGTCAATTTTATATTTTGTTTAAGTGTAAAACCATCAGCAATAGGATCTATATCGCTTCCTTTTAGAGCATAAAAAACTCCTTGTTCATTAGGAAGATGTTTACACCAACTAAGCATGTCTTGCAATGAAGCAAATGCTCGGCTAATAACTCCATCAAACTTTTTATCGTTATATTCTTCTATTCGGCTTTGTATTGGGTTTATATTAGTTAGCTTTAATTCAAACTGAACTTGTTTTAAAAATCGAATACGCTTACCTAAACTATCCACCAAATCAAATTGTTTATCTGGGTTAATAATTGCTAGTGGAACGCCTGGTAAACCAGGACCGGTTCCAACATCAATAAAAGTTTTGCCAGTTAAGTAGGGCGATACAACTAAGCTATCCATGATATGTTTGATTAACATTTCATTAGGATCTCGTACTGCTGTTAAGTTGTAAGTCTTATTCCATTTGTTAAGAATTTCAACATAATGGATCAATTGATCTATTTGTGATTCTGAGATCAAAAGATCCGTTTGAT
Source organism: Gilliamella sp. Choc5-1 (assembly GCF_001690595.1). GTDB lineage: Bacteria > Pseudomonadota > Gammaproteobacteria > Enterobacterales > Orbaceae > Gilliamella > Gilliamella apicola_M. The sequence continues at coordinate 18,719 of NZ_LZHH01000086.1, read as the reverse complement.
CTATTAGATTAATGAGTTTCTTTTTTAACATAATTTTTCTTTTTTAAATAAACTAGTAACATTGAAATCGCAGCAGGAGTAATTCCTGATATACGCGAAGCTTGTCCTATTGAAATAGGTTTATGTTGTTTTAATTTAGCCACAACTTCGTTCGATAAACCCGATATTTCAGCATAATCAATATGCTCAGGAATAAGCGTTTCTTCATTGCGTTTTTGACGTTCAATTTCTTCTATTTGCAGTTTTATATATCCATCATATTTAACTTGAATTTCAACCTGTTCCGCAGCCTGTGCGTCGGACAATCCAGGAGCAAATAATGAAAGCGATTTCAATGTGTTATAACTCATTTCAGGTCGCTTAAGTAGCTCTTCTCCATTGGCTTCTTTAGTCAAATTAGCACTTAACACGGCATTTACTTCGTCAATGCTTTCAATATGAGGATGTACCCATATATCACGTAATCTTGCTCTTTCTTGTTCAATAGCTTCAAATTTTTCGTTAAAACGTTGCCAGCGATAATCATCAACCATACCTAGCTTGCGGCCAATCTCAGTTAAGCGAATATCAGCATTGTCTTCACGTAACATTAAACGATATTCAGCACGCGAGGTAAACATGCGATAAGGTTCGTTAGTACCAAGAGTACAAAGATCATCAACTAATACCCCTAAATAGGCTTGATCACGGCTTGGATACCATTGATCTTGATCATATGCAAAACGTGCTGCATTTAAACCAGCAAGCATTCCTTGAGCTGCGGCTTCTTCATAGCCAGTTGTTCCGTTGATCTGTCCTGCTAAAAAGAGACCTTTAATAACTTTACTTTCAAGTGTTGGTTTAAGATCCCTTGGATCAAAATAATCATATTCGATCGCATAACCAGGTCTGACAATATTAGCATTTTCTAATCCTTTCATACTGCGTACAAATGCTAATTGTGTATCAAATGGTAAACTTGTTGAGATCCCATTTGGATATATTTCGTTGCTATCTAATCCTTCAGGTTCTAAATAGATCTGATGAGAATTACGATCCGCAAAACGCATAATTTTGTCTTCAATAGATGGGCAGTATCTTGGACCAACTCCTTCTATAACACCTGTATACATGGGACTACGATCTAAACTATTTCGGATGATCTCGTGCGTTGTTTCGTTAGTGCTTGTTATATAGCAAGGAATTTGTTTAGGATGTTCGTTTGCATTACCTAAAAATGAGAATACAGGAACAGGATCATCACCATATTGTGTACCTAATTTTGAAAAATCAATTGTTCTCGCATCAATTCGTGGTGGGGTACCAGTTTTTAATCGTCCCATTCTAAATGGATATTGATGAAGTGATTTTGATAAGCCGATCGAAGCAGGATCGCCTGTACGTCCACCACTGTAATTATTAAGTCCTATATGGATCTTTCCGTCTAAAAAGGTGCCTGTTGTTAATACGACTGTTTTAGCTTTAAAGCATACTCCCATTTGGGTTTTTACACCTACGATCTGATCGTTTTCGATGATCACATCTTCAACAGATTGTTGAAAAAGCATTAAATTTTCTTGATTTTCAAGTGTAGTTCGGATCACTTTGCAATATAGTGATCGATCTGCTTGTGCTCTTGTAGCCCTAACTGCAGGTCCTTTACTGCTATTTAAGATCCTAAATTGGATCCCAGCATGATCGATAGCGTGTGCCATTAAGCCACCCATTGCATCAATTTCTTTTACCAAATGACCTTTGCCTATACCACCAATGGCAGGATTACAAGACATTTGTCCTAATGTATTGATATTATGGGTTAAAAGTAGTGTTTTTCGCCCCATTCTTGCTGATGCCATTGCTGCTTCTGTTCCTGCATGACCGCCACCAACAATGATGACATCAAAAAGATCTGGATAAAACATAAAAAGCCTCGTATTTATTTTGTGTACAGGTGATCTCTATTTTAGATCGGGTGATTTGATTTATTTAGCGTAGGGAATTTTACTCATCTTTTTGATTACGTCAAATGATCTATTTTGATCGCGCTTTAAATAAAATAAGATCTTTTAGATTATCTTTTTATTTTTATTATTATTAATTTGGATCGTTTCTGTGGATAAAATAATTTTATCTTTATTTTATTGGATCTTAACGATCACTAAATTATGTTAGTTGATCGGATCTTTTTTGTTTTAATTCTGTTTATAAGTACTATTGTTATTCACAGTTCTTTTTGTTTCTTAGGTTGTTAATAGGCTTATAACAACTTATGATCTCGTTTTATCACAGAGTTATCCACAAAAAATAAATTTGTTTGCTTAAATTTTTAGCTTTTACTGTCTTTATTTTATACTCATCTGAGTGATCTATTCTTTTTTATGATCTTATTATTTACATAAAATGATTTTATAAAGTTCAACATTATTCTTTTTGTATAGTTGGATAACTTGGTTAGTTTTATTTTTTTATTAATAGATAAATTAATTTATATTTGTGTTACTTAAAATACATATTGAGTGATTTAGAAAGTATGATGTTTTTCTTTTCTATAAAAGTGATTGATTTTTATAAAAGCAAATTTATACTTAATATGATTTTATTTGTATTGTGAGGTTACTTTATTACTCTTTCACAGTTACCTTTGCCTTTTCCATTATCTAATAATGAAACTTTTGATAGTTTTTATGTAGGTAATAATCGGTTGTTGTTTGATTCATTGCAAACCTTGTTAGATAAAGAGGGGTTTAATGTCTTTTATATATGGGCGGCTAGCGTTGCAGGCCGAACTCACCTTTTACATGCGTCAAGCCAAAATAAATTAGCTAGTTATATTCCATTAAAACAGCATTACCATTTGGTACCTGAAATTTTACAGGGATTAGAAAATTATGATTTAGTCTGTTTAGATGATATTGATGCAATAGCAGGTCATAGGGATTGGGAAGAGGCTATTTTCGATTTATTTAATCGTTTGACAGAAAAAAATGTGAGTAAATTATTGATAACTGCAAATGCTCCACCTAAACAAATTTCTTTTATATTGCCTGATTTAGTTTCTAGATTATCTTGGGGGCAGGTTTATCAATTAAAAGAACTTAGCGATGATGACAAGCTTAAAGCTTTGCAATTGAGAGCGCAATTAAGTGGATTTGAACTATCAACAGATGTTGGGTTATTTTTATTAAAACGTGTTAATCGCGATATGCGTACATTATTTTCTTTATTAGAAAAGTTTGAAGTAGCAACGTTAGCACAACAACGAAAGCTAACTATTCCTTTTATTAAAAATATTTTGGATTTGTAATATGAGTCATAAACCTGAAGCTATTGTTTTTTTTGATTTAGATGGGACATTGTTTAATAGTCAAATTGATGTATTGTCCAGTTCCCTTAATGCTATAAAAAAATTAAAACATAATAATATTATTCCAGTGATAGCAACTGGTCGAACACCTTGTGAAGTTGCTGATTTAATGCAAAAGACTCAAATTGATTCAATTATTGGTATGAATGGGCAAGTAGTTTTATACAAAGGCGAAAAGGTTTTTACTAATAATATTGATAAAGATGTGATAATGAGAATACATCAGTATTCTAAGCAAAAAACGAATATTCCTTTATCTTTTTATAATGATGAAATGATGTGTATATCTGAGTATAGTCAACCAGCCGAGAAGTTTTATCATTACCTTAAGCAACCAGTTCCTCCTGTTGATGATCAGGTTTATTTAAAATCACCTATCCAGATGCTTTTATTACTTTGTGAATCTGGAGAAGATCTTTATCGAGATGTTTTTCCTGAACTAACCTTTATTCGTAATACCCCTTACTGTGTTGATGTTTTTAATCATGGTGGCTCTAAAGGTTATGGTATTACTCAGTTATTAAAAAATAAAGGGTTCACTGATGTGTCTACTTATGCATTTGGTGATGGTATGAATGATTTTGAAATGTTCCTAACCGTTGATCATCCTATTGCTATGGGTAATGCAGTTGATGAATTAAAAGCAAAAGCCGAGTTTGTTACAGATACTAATAATAATGATGGTATTGCTAAAGCGTTACAAAAATTTGGGTTGATTTGATCGATATTTATATATTTTTTAGTTTATTGATAAATAACCCCCAAACACACAGCTTGGCTTGCGCCAGTTACTTCAGGAATATTTGATGGAATATTGTTGATTCGGCAATAAGCAAGCCAAGCAAAGGCTATTGCCTCCATATCGTCTCCATTTATACCTTTTGTATCGGTTGTTAATACTGACCATGATGGTAATAATGCTGATAATCTTTGCATAATAAGTGGATTTTTAGCACCTCCGCCACAGACTAAAAGTTCGCAAGGTAATTTTTTTAATATAGATAATTTTTTGATTTCATTTGCAATTGATAAAGAGGTTAATTCAACGAGCGTTGCTTGAATATCTTCTGCTTTAAAATCCGTCCCTATTAATTTTTTATGTAACCATGGTAAATTAAATAACTCTCTACCTGTACTTTTAGGTGCTGGTATTTTGAAATAATCTTCATCAAATAATTTATTCAATAAGTCTTGATTAACTTTTCCTGTTTTTGCCCACAGTCCATTTTTATCATAGCTTTTACTTAGGTTTTGATTTATCCAGCAATCAAGCAGTACGTTTCCTGGACCTGTATCGTAACCAATAACAGTATGGTTAGGAATTAATACTGAAATGTTACTAATTCCTCCTATATTCAATACTACACGATTAATTTGTGGATCTTGTAGCACCGCTTTATGAAAAGCGGGGACTAGTGGTGCTCCTTGCCCTCCATAAGCCATATCTTTTCGACGAAAATCAGCTATGGTGGTTATGCTTGTTTTTGCTGCGATAATATTGGCATCGGCAATTTGTAAGGTGAATGGATTTTTACCGTTTGGTGCATGGTAAATAGTTTGTCCGTGGCAACCAATTGCTTTTATTTGTTGTTTATCAATTTTATTGTCTTTTAAAAATTGATTAATACTATCGGCAAATAATTCACCAAGTTGATGATCTAATTCACCCAAATTTTGTAATGTGGTTTGCTTTGTTTCACATAATGTTAATAGTTGCTGTTTTAAGTTGGTGGGCATTGGGTAGCAACTACTAGCTATTGATGTGACATTTTTTGCGGTAATATTAATTATAGCAATATCAATTCCATCCATGCTGGTTCCCGACATTACGCCAATATATAAATTTTGCATATATCTATCCTTGTCGAATAATGTTACCTGTTTGAATATTTCTGATTTGAGATGGCTGTAATCTATTACCTGTTTGTCCTTGTAATATTGGAAAATTTTCACCAAATTGGCTAACGACATCACTTGCTGTTTTACAAGGTGGATAATTCGATAAATTAGCACTGGTTGAAACTATTGGTTTGCCATAAAGATCGCATAGTTTACAAACTAAGGGGTGATTGGTGACTCGTACTGCTATGGTGTCGAATTTACCAGTCAAAAAATAAGGTGTTTTTGTATTTTTAGGAAAAACCCAAGTAACAGGACCTGGCCAGCTAGTAAGTGCTAACTGTTTTTGTTCATTAGTAATAGCTAATTCATCTATATAAGGGATCAGTTGTTGGTAATGGCTGGCAATTAAAATTAAGCCTTTATCTACTGAACGCTGTTTTAGTTGTAACAGTTTTAATACGGCTGATTCACAATCTGGATCACACCCTAGACCGAAAACAGCCTCGGTAGGGTAAGCAATCACTTCACCATTTTTTAAATAATTATTGATTTCCGATAGCGTTAATAAATTAGCCATAAATTTGAATACGAGCTGAGTACAATTGAGATTTATATTAAACTTAGGTTTTAGGTTTTGCAAATTTGCATGATTCATGCTTTTTAAAACTGGGTAGTTTTAGCATTATGCCCTATGGTCATTCCCAGTTTATTTGTGGAAAATGGTTAGTTGTAAGTTCAACAACTTGTTGCATATTGATAATTTTAAGCCTTGAATCAATAATTTTGCTTATTCCTCGGGCTTCTATATCGCTGTTGATGACGTAACAGTGTTTAGTTTTTTTTATAATATTATTTAATAATGGATTATTTTGTATAGCCAGAATAACGCCATTTTGCCAGAACAATACAACATCTTGAGCTGATATTAATTGTGGATTTATGGCTGATTGGTTTGCTGTTGATATAGTATGTAGCATTATTTTCACTTTTTATACTGAAACGTATAGTTACCTGAAACTTTTTTACAAAATCAAGCTCATTTTGGTTAGTACATCTTTGATGTTATTAGTATATAATAAGAACTATTTATTGAGCAAAGAATTCATCATGAAACCAGTTATTTTAAGCAATGAGCAACAAACGATTTTGTTTGGTAGTAAACTTGCCAAACTATGTTTAAACTATTTGTCCAAGCATGATGATACAATTGTTATCTATTTAATTGGCGATCTTGGTGCAGGTAAAACAACTTTTAGTCGTGGTTTTTTGCAACAATTAGGTCATGTAGGTAACGTAAAAAGTCCAACTTATACATTAGTTGAACCCTATCAATTTGATGATTTTTCAGTTTACCATTTTGATTTATATCGGCTTTGCGATCCAGAAGAATTAGAGTATATGGGGATTCGTGAATATTTTTCTTCGCGATCAATTTGTTTGATTGAGTGGCCACAGCAAGCAAATGGGATCTTGCCAAGCGCGGATCTTGAAATTCATTTGACTTATTTGGCGCTTGAACGTACTGCTTGCGTTCAGGCAATAAGCGAAAAAGGCAGCGAGATTATTAATCTATCATAATTGAAATAAACAATATAAAGACAATGAAAAAACTATTCACTTTTTTTATCTTATTACTGCTTTGTAGTTCTGCCTATGCAGCTAAAGTTGTGATTGCCGTTGATGCAGGGCATGGTGGTAAAGATTCCGGCGCAATAGGGAAAAATAAGTTATATGAAAAAACAGTTACGCTTTCTATTGCTAAAAAACTTACCAATTTATTAAATAAAGATCCTAATTTTAAAGGGGTGTTAACCCGTAGTAGTGATAATTTTATTTCTGTTTCACAACGCTCTGAAATCGCTAGAAAAAATAAAGCTAATTTGTTAGTTTCAGTTCACGCCGATGCTGCACCAAATCGGAATGCAACTGGTGCTTCGATCTGGGTATTGTCAACTAAGCGAGCGGACACAGAACTTGGTCGTTGGCTTGAACAAGATGAAAAACAGTCACAGTTACTTGGTGGGGCAGGTGATGCGCTTAGCGATGATCATGATCCTCATTTAAGTCAAGCCGTATTAGATCTGCAATTTTCTTATTCTCAACGAGTGGGATATGAGTTAGCAAAACAAGTATTAAAAGAAATGAAAGGGATAACAAAGCTACATAAATCTGCTCCAGAACATGCAAGCTTAGGGGTATTACGTTCACCAGATATTCCATCGATTTTAGTTGAAGTTGGTTTTATCTCTAACGAAGGTGAAGAACGCTTACTAAGTAGTAATACTCATCAAGATAAGATTGCTAAAGCTATCTATCAAGGTATAAAAAATTACGTTAAACAAAATCCAAAATTTGGAGAACAGCATTAATGGTAATTCATATTCTTTCTCCTCAATTAGCAAATCAAATTGCTGCTGGTGAGGTGGTAGAACGACCAGCATCAGTCATTAAAGAGTTGGTTGAAAATAGCCTTGATGCGGGAAGTACTCAAATTGATATTGATCTTGAGCAAGGTGGCTGTAAATTAATTCGTATTAGAGATAATGGTTGCGGTATTGCTAAAGATGAATTAGCACTGGCGCTTGCTCGTCATGCGACAAGTAAAATCAGCAAGTTAGATGATTTAGATTCTATTATTAGTCTTGGATTTCGTGGTGAGGCGCTGGCGAGTATAAGTTCAGTTGCAAGATTGACATTAACTTCACGCACAGCAGAACAAACTGAAGCTTGGCAAGTTTATGCTGAAGGGCGAGATATGGAACCGGTGATTAAACCTGCTGCACATCCTGTTGGCTCGACTGTTGAAGTACTTGATTTGTTTTACAATACGCCTGCAAGACGCCGTTTTTTAAAAACAGAAAAAACTGAATTTATGCATATTGAGGAATTCGTTCGGCGTATTGCGCTAGCACGTCCTGATGTTACTTTTAATTTGCAGCATAATAGTAAACTTGTTAAGCAGTACCGTTCATCTACCCTTGAAAAAAGGGTAGAATTGGTATGTGGGCGAGTATTTATGCAAAAAGCAGTCAAATTAGATTGGCAACATGATGATTTGTTCATTCAAGGTTGGGTAACAAGTAGTGAAGTTAGTAATTTGCAATATTTTTATGTTAATGGTCGAGTTATCAAAGATAAATTACTTAATCATGCATTGCGACAAGCCTATATAAGACATGCGAATGAACAACAAAGTTATGTGGTGTTTTTACAAATAGATCCAAAACAAGTTGATGTTAATGTTCACCCTGCTAAACATGAAGTCCGTTTTCATGAGGCAAGATTGGTTCATGATTTCGTTTATCAAGCTATAGTTATGGCTCTTGAATCGGATTTATCTGTAACAGATGAAAAAGTAACAATAACACCTAATCGGCAAGCAGCTGGAGAAAATATCTTTAATAAACAGACGATTTCTAAGCCTTATCAAGCTAGTAACCAATTACCTAAAAAAACTAGTAATTATGCTAAAGAAAATGCGTTGTATGGTCAGTTAATTAGCGTTGAATCTTCTTCTCAAAATATTGTACAACTTGAGCCAGAAAAGCCATTTTTATCGGTAGAAGAAAATGAAATAACTGAACCACAAAAAGCGGTTATTGAATCATTATTTCCTAAACAAAATTTACCATTGCAATCATTACAACAGCAGCTTGATAATTCGTTATTAGTGACATTTGGACGGGTGTTAACTATTATTCAACCTGATATTGCATTGCTTGAAAAAAATGAAGATAATCAACAAAAATTAATGTTGATGAAGTTGCCTATTGCTCAACAAAAATTCGTTGCTATTAAGTTATTGTCACAAGATTCTGAAAAATTGCTTATCCCATTAACAATTTTAATTAATAATAAGGAGCAGAAAGTCCTTTCTTCTTATCAGCCACAACTAAATTTTTTAGGTTTTGATTTTTATATTGATAAAGCGAAGCTGTATTTGCAAAATGTTCCTAAAATGTTGCGTACTATCAATTGGCAACAATTATTGCCGGCTTTAATTGCTTTTATTTCTGATTCAAAAAATGAAGTTTTAGATCCAACGCAAATAGCGGCTTGGTTAGCTAATCAGTATTATGATAGTGTTACGATGAACTGGAGTGTAGTAAAAGCCATTCAGTTACTAGCTCAATTAGAACAAGTGGATATTAATCTGTTACAACAAGATTCATTTTTATACCCAATTGACATGCAATCTTTAACTCAATCGATTTATCATGAATAAACCAAAAATTATTTCGTTAATGGGGCCAACAGCATCTGGTAAAACGGCATTTGCTATGGCGCTTTATGATCGTTATCCTATTGATATTATTAGCGTCGATTCAGCTCTAATTTATCGTGGTATGGACATTGGTACTGCAAAACCGACTAAAGAAGAGCAACAAAAGTATCCACATAAATTGATTGATATTTGTGATCCAGCAGAAAGTTATTCAGCTGCAAATTTCCGACAGGATGCATTGATTGAAATTGAAAAATCATTGGAGAAGGGGCGAGTTCCTCTATTAGTAGGCGGTACAATGCTCTATTTTAAAGCTTTAATTGAAGGGCTTTCACCGCTCCCTGCTGCCAATAGTGAAATTCGTGAGCAAATAGAGGAAAAAGCTAATAAATTAGGGTGGAAAGCGATTCATGAAGAATTAAAAAAAGTTGATCCAATTTCAGCTGAACGAATTCATCCTAACGATCCTCAGCGGCTTAATAGAGCTTTAGAAGTTTATTTAATTTCAGGTAAAAGCTTAACAGAACTTACACGAGAAAGTGGTAAAGCATTACCATATGATATTATGCAATTTGCTATTATGCCACAAGATAGGTCACAATTACATGAACGCATTGAGCAGCGTTTTTTACAAATGCTCGATACTGGATTTGAAAATGAAGTTAAAGCGCTCAGGCAGAGGGCTGATTTGCATTTAAATTTGCCTTCTATGCGTTGTGTTGGATATCGTCAAATGTGGGAATATTTAAATGGCGATATAAGTTATGATGAAATGGTTTTTAAAGGTATTTGTGCTACACGGCAATTAGCTAAAAGACAAATAACATGGCTTCGTGGTTGGAAGCAACCTATAACATGGCTAAATAATGATAATATAGAATTAATCTTCCAGAAAATTTTATAGAAAGTCGTTTTTATAAATATTTATAAATAGTAGTAAAAATTTAGTTATTTGTGCATAAATTTTGGTTGATTGGTTCAAGAGACGTGCTTTTTATGTTATTTTGGTGGATACTAATAATGTATTTAAAAATGGGATGCCAAAATACATTAATTACTTATAATCATTTTATTTTATATTCATTTAATTATTTTTAAAAGGATAAACTTATGTCAAAAGGGCAGTCATTACAAGATCCTTATTTAAATTTGCTTCGTCGCGAGCATATTCCAGTATCTATTTATTTAGTTAATGGTATTAAATTACAAGGTCAAATAGAGTCTTTCGATCAGTTTGTTATTTTGTTAAAAAATACAGTAAGCCAAATGGTATATAAACATGCCATCTCAACAGTTGTACCATCTAGGCCTATTTCTGGATTGTTATCTCAATCTGAAGAGGAAGGTGAAAGTTGATATTTTGGTGGAGAATCTGATTGTTTGAGAGATATAAAGGCGGTGAAACTGCCTTATTAGTTCATGTATTCTTCCCTCAAGAAAGCGATATCGAGGATCTTAAAGAGTTTGAGGTTTTGGTTTCTTCTGCTCAAATAGATATTCTCGATATTGTTACAACCTCAAAAAAAGCGCCTCAGAGCAAATATTTTATTGGTGAAGGTAAAGCGCAAGAACTAGCTGAAAAAGTTAAACAACTCGATGCTTCTGTTATTTTAGTAAATCACACTTTAACTCCCTCCCAAGAACGTAATCTAGAGCAATTGTGCAAATGTCGTGTTGTTGATAGAACAGGATTAATTCTTGATATCTTTGCCCAAAGAGCTAGGACACATGAGGGTAAATTACAAGTTGAGTTAGCACAGTTACAACATCTTTCGACTCGTTTAGTTCGAGGTTGGACGCATTTAGAACGTCAAAAAGGTGGGATAGGTTTACGTGGTCCAGGTGAAACTCAATTAGAAACTGATAGAAGGTTGATTCGTCAACGGATTCAATTAATTTTATCAAGACTTGCTAAAGTTGAAAAACAGCGAAATCAAAATCGTCAATCACGAAATAAAGCAGATCTATCAACAGTCTCTTTTGTTGGCTACACGAATGCAGGTAAATCAACATTATTTAATGCATTAACAAATGCTGATGTATATGCTGCTAATCAGTTATTTGCTACACTCGATCCAACACTTCGTCGAATTATTGTTGATGATGTAGGTGAAGTTGTTTTAGCTGATACTGTAGGCTTTATTCGTCATTTACCTCATGATCTTATTGCGGCTTTTAAAGCAACATTACTTGAAACACAAGAAGCAACATTGTTACTACATGTCATTGATGCAGCAGATCCTAATTTATTGGATAATATGCATGCTGTTGATGAAGTGCTGCTTGAAATTAATGCTCATGAAATTCCTACATTACTTGTTATGAATAAAATTGATTTAATAGAAGGTAAGCAATCAACTATTGATCGAGATGAACATGGTATGCCAATTCGAGTTTGGATTTCAGCGCAAAATAGTTTAGGATTAGATCTTTTATTTATTGCATTAAAAGAAAGACTTTCTAAACAAATTCAAGTTTGTCAATTGAGCTTACCATCTTATTTAGCAAGGCTTAGAAGCCGTTTTTATCAGCTAAATGCGGTAGAGCATGAATTTATTAATGATGATGGTAGTTTTCATTTAGATGTGAGAATACCTTTAATTGAATGGAATCGTCTCTGTAAACAAGAGCCAGATCTGTTATACTTAATCAATAAGCAAAATAGCAACTAATTGTTAAATGGAGCATATAAATATGGCGTGGAATCAGCCCGGTAACAACGGACAAGATAATGATCCATGGGGTAATAATAACAAAAAACCAACTAATAATTCGTTTAATGGTTTATTTGATAAAGTTAAAGAATTCTTTAAAAAAAGTAGTTTTGGCAATAATAGAGGTGGATCGGGAATTAAATTACCGATGGATACCACTAAAATTATTCTATTTGTAGTTGTTTTACTAGTTATAATTTGGGGAATGAGTGGTTTTTACACTATCAATCAAAATGAACGTGGAGTAATTACTCGTTTTGGTAAAGTTCAACCCGAAATTATTCAACCTGGATTAAATTGGAATCTACCTTTAATTGACAAAGTGTATAAAGTTGATACACAAAGCACGCGCAATTTTAATCTAGATGGTTTTATGATAACAACTGGTGATGATTTAGGCTTTGTTGAAATGAAGGTAGAATATAGTATCAGCGATCCTATTAAATATTTATTTAATGTCACTAATGTTAAAGATAGTCTACAACAAGCAGCAGATAGTGCTTTGCGTACTGAATTTGATCAATCTGGAATGAATGATGTTTTTACTAATGGCAGTTCAGTGTTAGTAAATCGTATAAAAGATGAATTAACTAATATTATCAGTAATTATAATATGGGAATTAGTATAGTAGATATTAGTTTCCAATCAGTTAGCTCTTCTAAAGCTGTACAAGAAGCTTTTAATGATGTTATGAAAGCTCAAGAAGATAAAAAACAAAAAATAGATAACGCTACAAGTAATAAGAACAAACAAATTGAAGAAGCAAAAGCTCAATCTGCTATTACCCTAGCTAATGCAAATGCATATAAAGTAAAAGTGGAGCTTGAAGCGGCTGGTGATGTTGCTCGTTTTGAAAAAATCTTACCACAATATAAAGTAGCGCCAGAACTTACAAAAGAATATTTATATATTGAAACAATGGAAAGAATATTAGCTAAAACCAGCAAAATTATAGTTAATGATAAAAGTGGGAGTTTAATGGTTTTACCAGTAGAACAGCTATTAAAAAATAAAAATGAAGAAAATTATAAGTCGGGCTCTTTATCAAACTCAAATAGTAAAGATATGCCGAATTCTTCTGAAGTAGTAAAAGATCAGTCTCAGGCAACACAGGAATTATCTAAAGAGACTAAAGACAGTACCAATAAATCCAATGTTGGCAATACTGCGCGGACTCCGCGATTTATGAGAAAGTAAGGAGATGAATATGCGCAAATTATTAATTCCTATAATATTGATTTTAGTTGGTATGTTTTTTTCTAGTGCCTATGTTGTCGAAGAAGGAACTCGTGGTGTTATTTTACGATTTAATAAAATTATAAAATTATCTGATCCTGGATTACATTTTAGAATTCCAGGAATGGATAAGGTCAAAATTATAGATGCTAAAATTCAAACTATTAATAATTCAAATAATATAGATCAGGATCAAAAATTCATAACTCGTGAAAATAAAGATTTAGTTGTTAATTATTTTGTGCAATGGAGAGTTGTTGATTTTAATCGATACTACGAAGCAATTACAAGAAATAATAACATTGAAAATTTATTGTTCGCTCGATTAACTAGTTGTTTAAAATCTGAAATTAGCAAACTAAATACTATTGATATTCTTAATGATTCTCATAATTCTATCTTGACGACCATCAAAAATACTTTAAATAGTCCTATTCAGGAAACTGTTGAAAATAAATCAGTAGAAAATATTACCAATGAGGCTAAAAAAGATTTTGAAAGTAATAAAATAAGCATGAAATCTTTTGGTATTGAAGTTGTTGATATTCGTATAAAGAAAATTGATTTTCCTCGAGATGAGTCTAAATTTATTTATGATAAAATGAAAGATAATCAATATTCTCAAGATGCTAAGAGAGCGAATGAAATACAGGCAGAAGCTACACTAGAAGTAGCAAAAATATTATCTGAAGCTGAACGACAATCTCAAGCTATTCGTGGTGAAGGAGATGCTAATGCGGCTAAAATTTATGCTGATGCCTTTAGCAACGATGTAGAATTTTTTAGTTTTATCCGTAGTTTGAAAGCTTATGAACAAAGCTTTACTGGTAATGATGTCATGGTTATTAGCTCTGACAGTAAGTTTTTGCAGTATATGAAATTAAAATCTAATAATTAAGTGAGTGAGTAGATAATCTATGAGTAATAATGTTGTTGTGTTAGGTACACAATGGGGTGATGAAGGCAAAGGTAAAGTTGTTGATTTACTCACAGAAAAAGCAAAGTATGTTGTTCGTTATCAAGGTGGGCATAATGCAGGCCATACATTAGTTATTAATGGTGAAAAAACAGTATTACATTTAATTCCATCAGGAATTTTACGTAATGATGTTATTAGCATTATTGCTAATGGTGTAGTGCTTTGTCCTGATGCTTTGATGAAAGAGATGAAAGAGTTAGAAAATAGTGGTATTCCTGTTAGGGAAAGACTCCTTATCTCTGAATCATGTCCTCTAATTTTGCCTTACCATATTGCATTAGATCAAGCTCGAGAAAAAGCTCGTGGCAATAAAGCTATTGGAACAACAGGGCGTGGTATTGGTCCTGCTTATGAGGATAAAGTTGCTCGCCGTGGACTTCGAGTTGGTGATTTACGTGATCGTCAAGCTTTTTCTGAAAAACTAAAAGATGTGATGGAATATCATAATTTCCAATTAGTCAATTATTATAAAACCGAAGCTGTAGATTATCAAAAAGTTTTAGATGCTACATTAGCTATAGCTGATATTTTAGTTGCTATGATTGCCGATATTCCTGCGCTTTTAGAAGATGCACGAAGAAAAGGCGAAAGAATTATGTTCGAAGGTGCACAAGGCACATTACTTGATATCGATCATGGTACTTATCCTTTTGTAACTTCTTCTAATACTACTGCTGGTGGTGTGGCAACGGGATCTGGTTTTGGTCCGCGTTATGTTGGCTATGTGTTAGGTATTGTTAAAGCTTACTCTACACGAGTTGGTGCAGGCCCTTTCCCTACCGAGCTATTTGATGAAGTTGGTGAATATCTTTGCAAACAAGGTAATGAATTTGGTGCAACAACTGGTCGTCGTCGTCGCACTGGATGGCTTGATACAGTTGCTGTGCGTAAAGCGGTACAACTTAATTCTGTTTCAGGATTTTGTTTAACTAAACTTGATGTGTTAGATGGGCTTAAAGAAGTAAAAATTTGTGTCGGATACCAATTACCAAATGGTGATGTCATTAAAAATGCTCCAGCTGCTGCTGAAGAGTGGGGCTTAGTTAAACCTGTTTATGAAATTATGCCAGGTTGGAGTGAATCAACTTTTGGTATTAAAAGCTATGATGCACTGCCACAAGCAGCAAAAGCTTATATCAAAAGAATTGAAGAGTTAACCGAAACACCAATTGATATTATTTCAACAGGTCCGGATCGCAATGAAACCATGATTTTACGTGATCCTTATCAAGCTTAATATTGATTAAAAAAATCGGGATAATTTTCCCGATTTTTTATTTTTTGAGATATAACGATTAACTGTGTATGAGGAAATTATGGCTAAATTAGGTACTCCTTTATCACCGACTGCAACTAAAGTATTACTTTGTGGTGCAGGAGAACTAGCTAAAGAAGTGGCGATTGAATTACAACGTTTTGGCTGTGAAGTTATTGCAGTTGATCGCTATGCTAATGCGCCAGCAATGCAAGTAGCTCATCGGTATCATACTGTTAATATGCTTGATGGGGATGCTCTAAAAAAAATCATTGAAATGGAAAATCCCGATTATATTGTTCCAGAAATTGAAGCTATTGCCACATCTACACTAGTTGAGTTGGAAAAAGAAGGATTTACTGTTATTCCAACAGCAAAAGCAACGCAATTAACAATGAATCGTGAGGGGATTCGTCGTCTTGCTGCAGAAGAATTAAAACTACCCACTTCACCTTATCGTTTCGCCGAAAACGAATTTGAATATGAACAAATGGTAAAAGAGATAGGTTTTCCATGTTTGGTTAAGCCAGTTATGAGCTCTTCGGGTAAAGGTCAATCTTTATTGCGTAGTGAAGCAGATATTAAATCTTCATGGATATATGCTCAAGAGGGAGGGCGCTCTGGTGGGGGTAAAGTAATCATAGAAGGTTTTGTTGATTTTGATTACGAGATTACTTTACTGACGGTTAGGCATATTAACGGAGTTTCATTTTGTGAACCAATTGGCCATCGTCAAGAAAAAGGTGATTATCGAGAATCTTGGCAACCTCAGCAGATGCCTGAAAAAGCATTGAAAAAAGCGAAAAATATTGCAACTAAAATAACAGAAGCATTAGGTGGGCGAGGAGTATTTGGTGTTGAATTATTTGTTAAAGGGGAGCAAGTATGGTTTAGTGAAGTATCACCTCGCCCCCATGATACCGGTATGGTGACATTAATTTCACAAAACTTATCTGAGTTTGCATTACATGCTAGAGCAATATTAGGATTGCCAATTCCAATTATAGAACAATATGGTGCTTGTGCATCATCTGTCTTATTAATAGAAGGTAATTCCAAACAAATAATTTTTGCTAATATTGATAAAGCATTAAACAAACCGCAAACTGATTTACGTTTGTTTGGTAAACCAGAAGTAAAAGGAACACGAAGAATGGGTGTTGCATTAGCTAGAGCATCGACAGTTAAAGAGGCCATTAATAAAGCAATTGATGTGACAAAACAACTAAAGATAATCCTATAACGCATAAATTTGTGTAAAAAGTAGTCACTCAATACAAAAAAATAAAAAATTCTAAAATAGGGGTTGACGTTCACAAGTGAAGTGAGTAACATACGCAACCCTTAAGACAGCGAACTAAATCAACGAAAGGTTGATGAGGGAGATAAGCTGTTAGCTCTTTAAAAAGAAGAAACAGACAATCTGTGTGGGCACTTGCGAGACGAAAGATTAAAGTCTACGGACTAAAAAAATTAAGTCTTGATAAGTGACACTGAAGATTTATTTGAATATGTCAGAGAAAGTTATCGAGCATCAAACTTTAAATTGAAGAGTTTGATCATGGCTCAGATTGAACGCTGGCGGCAGGCTTAACACATGCAAGTCGAACGGTAACATGAGTGCTTGCACTTGATGACGAGTGGCGGACGGGTGAGTAATGTATGGGGATCTGCCGAATGGTGGGGGACAACAGTTGGAAACGACTGCTAATACCGCATAAAGTTGAGAAACCAAAGTACGGTTCCGCGAGGACGTACGCCATTTGATGAACCCATATGGGATTAGCTAGTTGGTAGGGTAAAGGCTTACCAAGGCGACGATCTCTAGCTGGTCTGAGAGGATGACCAGCCACACTGGAACTGAGACACGGTCCAGACTCCTACGGGAGGCAGCAGTGGGGAATATTGCACAATGGGGGGAACCCTGATGCAGCCATGCCGCGTGTATGAAGAAGGCCTTCGGGTTGTAAAGTACTTTCGGTAGTGAGGAAGTTTTGGGTATGAAAAGTGCCTAGAATTGACGTTAGTTACAGAAGAAGCACCGGCTAACTCCGTGCCAGCAGCCGCGGTAATACGGAGGGTGCGAGCGTTAATCGGAATGACTGGGCGTAAAGGGCATGTAGGCGGATAATTAAGTTAGGTGTGAAATCCCTGGGCTCAACCTAGGAATTGCATTTAAAACTGGTTATCTGGAGTATTGTAGAGGAAGGTAGAATTCCACGTGTAGCGGTGAAATGCGTAGAGATGTGGAGGAATACCGGTGGCGAAGGCGGCCTTCTGGACAGATACTGACGCTGAGATGCGAAAGCGTGGGGAGCAAACAGGATTAGATACCCTGGTAGTCCACGCTGTAAACGATGTCGATTTGGAGTTTGTTGCCTAGAGTGATGGGCTCCGAAGCTAACGCGATAAATCGACCGCCTGGGGAGTACGGCCGCAAGGTTAAAACTCAAATGAATTGACGGGGGCCCGCACAAGCGGTGGAGCATGTGGTTTAATTCGATGCAACGCGAAGAACCTTACCTGGTCTTGACATCCACAGAATCTTGTAGAGATATGAGAGTGCCTTCGGGAACTGTGAGACAGGTGCTGCATGGCTGTCGTCAGCTCGTGTTGTGAAATGTTGGGTTAAGTCCCGCAACGAGCGCAACCCTTATCCTTTGTTGCCATCGATTCGGTCGGGAACTCAAAGGAGACTGCCGTTGATAAAGCGGAGGAAGGTGGGGACGACGTCAAGTCATCATGGCCCTTACGACCAGGGCTACACACGTGCTACAATGGCGTATACAAAGGGAGGCGACCTCGCGAGAGTAAGCGGACCTCATAAAATACGTCTAAGTCCGGATTGGAGTCTGCAACTCGACTCCATGAAGTCGGAATCGCTAGTAATCGTGAATCAGAATGTCACGGTGAATACGTTCCCGGGCCTTGTACACACCGCCCGTCACACCATGGGAGTGGGTTGCACCAGAAGTAGATAGCTTAACCTTCGGGAGGGCGTTTACCACGGTGTGGTTCATGACTGGGGTGAAGTCGTAACAAGGTAACCGTAGGGGAACCTGCGGTTGGATCACCTCCTTACGAAGTGCTCGTAAGTGTTCACACAGATTGTTTGTTTAGAAGA
>NZ_LZHH01000085.1 GCF_001690595.1 Gilliamella sp. Choc5-1 | reverse complement strand
CCTTTCTTGCTTAATGAATGCGTGATATTAAATGTCTTAAAACAATCCGCTAATAACCGATTATCAAACTCTTTACCGCGGTCTGAATGAAATAAATCTAATTTCGATAATGGCATTTTAATTTGGCTTAATGCCGACATAACAAGCTCTGCTGTTTTATGTTGGCCAACATGGTAACCGACAATCTGCCTATCGGATAAGTTCACTAAAACACATAAATAGTTCCAACGTTGCTTAACTTGAATATAGGTTAAATCCGCAACAACAATTTGTTTTTTATCACCTACATCAAATTGTCGTTGCAGGTGATTTTCTGTGGCGGTTTCATTCACTTCTGTATTGTGAGATTGATAACGTTTAACGGTGTATTTTGATACCAGCAATAAGGCTTTCATCACCCGAGCAATGTAACGGCGTGACACCCAAATATTCTCTTTTTGTAAATCAAAACGAATTCGTCTTGTACCATAAGACTGATAGCTCTGATTAAATAGCGTCACGATTTTATCGGCATAAAGCCCTACTGATTTTTGTCTATTCAATTTACACTGATAATAAGCATAATATCTTGATAATCCTAAATATTGACATGGTTTTGTTATGCTATAACGATGTCGATTTGCTTTTAGGATAGCGATTTTCGCCCTATTATCAGTGTAAATTGAAATGTATCCGGGTTTGTATCCGATTTTCCGCTTGATTTGGGGTAATTCCAGTTGAATTCGGTTGAGTAGTGAAACAAGGTGAAAGGCTTATTTGAAAAGGCTTTAGGCATAAAAAAACCTGCTAGAAGCAGGTCTTATAATTTGGTAATTGGTGCCCGGACGCGGAATCGAAGATGCAGTTTTAATCCTTGTGGTGACTGGATTTAAAAAATTTAAATGAAAAATGTACCCGTATTTGTGTCCCTAAATTTATCTGCTTTAAAAATGTACAATTAAGCTCAATTTTATTACCATAAAGAGATTAGCATTGTTCTTTCCTGAATCCCAGAATCAACAAATCCAAATTTAATATAAAACGCATTGGCTTCATCTGTTAAGCTATGTACCAATAGTGCTCTAGAAGCAACTTGTTTAGAGACTTCTTTCGAGCGTAATATAGCATCTTTTAATAATGCTGCACCTAATCCTTTTGCTTTGTAATTTTTATCAATAGCTAAACGGCCTAAGATAATAACCGGAATAGGATCGGGCATATTGCGCTTAAATCTACTCAATGTTAGTTGTCGATGTTGGATACTACCAGTTGATAAACAATAAAAACCGATTACTTTGTTATTGTCACAAATCACAAATGTACGGGAAGCACCACTTTTTTGATTTTTTAAGGATTTTTTCTTCAACCATTCATTCAAAGACAACTCTTCACAATCAAATGATGCAAAATCATGATGTTCATTCAATAAGTGTGGCGCTTCTATTTTTCCCATGGTGACTTTCGCGACAATAAAGCTTGAATTTTTTCATTACTATCAAAAGAGGCTTCGATTGCATGATTGAAAGCATTTATCTGTTCATCGTCGATTAAAAAAAGACGCTGATCAAGCAAAACATCTTCAGCCTTTGAGCAGGCCGCTTCTAAAATAAAATCAGTGCGTGATTTAGATAGTAAATGAGCCGCAATATCAATCAATTCTTTTTGGGATGCCTTAGCTCTAATATTAATAGGCGATTCTTTGGTTTCAGTTCTCATTTTAATTGCCGTTTTTTTTTGTGTGAAAGTGCTACAGTATGATTGTATATCAAATTGATATACAGGTAAAGTGGTGTTTAAATATTAAAGAAATAAATAGCATAAACGTTATTGAATATAAATTATTAAAATAGGATGGGTAACCTTCTACGTTAATTGTGTACTGAGTTTGGGGTATTTACAGGATGTATCCGAGTTTATATCCGTATTGGTTTTGTCTTTTTATAAATTTATTAGAGATATTATTGTAATAAATATTTTTTAAGTCTTGATTTTGATTCAAACAAATAATACAATTCATTCACTTCATGAAATTATTGAAATTAATTTCAGTGATCGTTAAATAAGATTTTGTTCAATAAGTAAATAGGAGGCATTAATATGCTATTAGTATCTAATATTAATCACGTCATTAAAAATATAGAAGATTTTCAAATTGAATTAAATAAAAAAAATAGAAAAAATGATCTAGTTAATGCTTTAGGACAATTTACAAATTGGTTTGCTCATAAGGATGAATTAGGAAATTGGATATTTGGACCAAGTAAGTTTATAGGTTATCAAGGAATATCTTTAGAAAAATATGAAAATAAAAGTCAAAATAAGTTAGATGGAAGGCAAACAGACGCAATATTACAACAGTGGAAAATTAAACCTTCAAAGGAAGAAGATAAAGAATTAAGAGAAAAGTTAGGTTTATTTTTAAATAGTTATGGAAAACGAATTAAGAAAACAGCCAAAATCTATGTGTTAAGTGAATATCAGGATGGAGAAATAGAACAAAGTAAGGCTATCATAGCAATACTCAAAACTTGGAATAAAGATATACAAAAAAAGGTTATTAATGATATTAATTTATACAAACAGAGTCTTTGATACATCCTAAATGTTTATTTACTATTTTAATGGTGGCAGTTAAATTTGCCACCAGATTCTTTAGTAAATCGATACATCATACTTTTTTAGTTTTAAATCTGCTTTTTATCCTTTTTACATTGCTAAATAGATGGTTTTTATAACGAAATCATCAGTTAGAAAAGCGATATTTGCAATATCTTTATGCTTACTCAAAACAAGTTTTAAGTGGCTTGAGGAAAAATTCTTATTTAAGAGTCTATAGCTGTAATATTTTTTAAATAAATTTTTATCGATTCGCCAAATAAGAAAACTAACCAAAAGTTTTAAATAATAAAAATTAATTACAATTATAAAAAAATTTATCTTTAGGGAATTTAATATTAGGAATCCATAGAGGTTTACCATTCCAGCCTTTATCTATCGTTCCAAGAACTCTATACATTGTTAACACAATAATATTATTAAATTTATCTCCTAATTTTCGGTCTGTTGGTGATAATAAGGTACCTGTATTTTTCCCAATATTTCTGTCTTTTCTTATAATTAGAATTGCTTTTTCTTTATCTTCATCCGCTAAAGAATTAATACAATCAATATATTTTTCCTTTGGCCAATCATTTTTAACATCTGAATCGCAATATAGAATTATTTCTTTTAAAAAATCAATATCTGTTATTTCATGGAATTCTTTACCATCAAAAGAATTCAATATTTTATCTATTTTTGATGTGTTTTTTTCTTTAGGGAAACTAGGGAAATGATTAACGCCACCAACAATAATGTTCAACATAGTTTTATCAATAACATTATTTCTTGTTGGTGTAATACCTTTAGGATAAACAAGATTTATATTATTTATATTATTATTTTGGATATATTCTATCATTGCACTATTTGCATAATTTAACTCAGAAAATAGTTTAAATAAACTCGGTGGTAAAAACACTCGAACTAACCCAGAGTCTCTATCATATCCAAAAGCACGGCTATGCTGCCAATATGTATCAGCCTGTGGTTTTTTTGATTTACGGCAATAATAAGTTGTTTGTAGATTAGGAAATGTTACACCTCTACCAATAGCATTGCCTCCAATAATAATATTGATTCCCTTACCAAAATCATCTTTATAAGTATTACTTGAGTTTACTGTAATAATATTAATTTTTTGATTTTCAAGTATATCTAAGATAAATTTATAACATTTATTAAAACTTAAGATATCAGGTTTAGTTTTTACCAGATTCTCCCAAGCATATTTAAGTGAATCCTTAAATAAATCTGCATGTCTCATTGCATATAAAATATCATTTAGAGATTCACTAATCTTATTAGCAATAATCTCATGGTCTGAAATACTTACGCTAGGATGAATTAGAAAAGAACAAGATTCTTTATTACCTACTAAAAATAAATGAGCTGATGCAATGAGAAAACTAGCAATAGCCATTTGCATTCCTTCCGGAAGATGTAATTCTTCAATTCTTAAGTCTTTTAACTCTTCTTCACCGGTAAATTGAATAGGATAAGGAACGATTATTTCATCATCGCTATATTGAATCCTATAAAAAAAATTCCCTCCAAGGTATCCTTCTCCTGGTTGAAAATAATGTACAAATTCTGGTCTATATCCAGTTAATGTTGATTGTAAAAATAATGATTGCGGGGTTGCTGTTACTTGAAGATAAAAACTGCTATTTCCGAGTTTTCGTATTTCTGAAATTTTATTATTAATAGTACTGATATTTTTTTTATTAACTTTAGTATTCAGGCTTGCTGCATCACTTTCATCATCAACAATAAAAACTGCACGTCCATGCAAAAATTTTGATGAGATCAAGTTGTTATACCAAGAAGTTAAAGTTTTAGAATTCTTCTTTAAAACTAATATAACAGGTTTTCTCATTTGATTTTGTATGAATCGTATATCATCTGACTCATCGCAAATACAAAAAGTATCTAATGAATTGAGAGCTCTAGCTAAAGTTTGTTTTTGTAGTCTAACATTATCTGTTGTTAAAATTATAAAAAAATCAAAATGGTTATCTGCTGCTGATGCTATTACACCTAGCATATGTCCTGTTTTCCCACTCTGAACATTTCCTAATAACAAGCCGGTACGATGACTATTAAAGTCAAAACAAGATATATAATTAGGGATTATTGCTGTAACGGAACTTTCTATATTTTGAGCAATATCTTTAGAAGAGTTTTGCTCTATTAATTTAATATAATTATTATAGTGTTGCATCTCTAACTATTCCTTATAATTCCGGCTCAAAATCTAAAAACCATTCATTATTTTTAATTAAGCTCATTTTAATATGTGATGTACCATATTTTGCTAAGACCTCATCTGTTACCATTTGTCCAACTTTCAAAGCACCAGCATTTTCTAATCGGCCTTTTAACCATTTGCCTAAAATAGTTAACTTAGGTGTAGAACGAAAGTTTTTATTATTTGTACCACTAATTTTACATTCAAATTGGTAACCATCATCAGTAATAACTTTAATTATATTTTTAGGATAATTAGGTAAACAGGCAATTTTTTTTGCCACAATTAACTCTACTTCATACCAAGACCTATTTTTTACAATGCCTGTTTTTTTATTTTCTCTTCCTTTTCCGAAACAAGCATTAATATTACTAGATGCTGCTTTTTCTGCAGTAGAAATAGGAATATAGATAATTTCGTTTTTTGATATTTTACTTTTTATATGCCGGACTACTTCATCATTAATTATATTAACATCAGGTAATCCATCTAATAAATTATTTACTTTTTTAAACCCAGGCAATTTCAAGTTAGGTGAAGATAGGTCAGATGAAATTTCTAATAATGATGAGATAAAACTATTAATATTGTTATTAATAGTTTTATCTTCTATTAAAAGATCAACCTCATACTGTCTAATAGGTTGATGTAACAAAATATTGTTCATATTTGAAGAGCCGATGATAGAAATACAGTTGTTTTTTTGATGAAAAGAATATATTTTTCCATGAAATGGGAAATTTGTGACCAACTTCACACACCCCAACTTATTATCCTTCAAAAATGTTTCCATTTCTTTTGCAATTGCATATTGTGAGTAT
Organism: Gilliamella sp. Choc5-1; assembly: GCF_001690595.1. Taxonomy (GTDB): domain Bacteria; phylum Pseudomonadota; class Gammaproteobacteria; order Enterobacterales; family Orbaceae; genus Gilliamella; species Gilliamella apicola_M. The sequence goes on along the minus strand of NZ_LZHH01000085.1, from coordinate 13,452 downwards.
GTGAAATAATCAAAATAATGCATCCCAATAATTATATTACAAAAAGGTTTCCCATTTTTGTAAATAAAATTAGTCAAATGAGCTAAAGAATCTTCTGAAATATAACCAACTGCTATATCAATTTGTTTACAGTTAGATAATAATTCATCAAATTTTGAACTAAATGTACTATTTTCAGTTCTCAATGGTTGTAAATTTGAGGTTAATAATTCCATCGTTACCTTTCCGTTAAATATTTTTATTATTTATAGTATCAAGAAGTAATCTTTCTCTAATCGACATTCTTTTCAGTTTATCGCTGATTTTATCTAAATTTTCATATTGATAACTATTCTCAAATAAAGGTAATAAAGCTTTAGCTAATGCATGAACTCCGCGAGGTGGCACAGCATTACCAATCTGGCGACGTACTTCAGCATTATTACCAATAAATTCAAAATTATCTGGAAATGATTGTAATCGAGCTCTTTCTCTATTAGTTAGTGGTCTAGGTTCTGGATAATGATACCCCCAAGTACCGCCACCACCAGCTGCAATAATAGTTTTAGATGGCTCGTTTCTGTTAATTCTTCTATATACATGACTTATCATACCTTTTACATATAAAGGATGTTCCTTAGGAATATCAGTAAAATTCCCTCCTTCTGGAATTAATTTTAACATTTCTATGGTTTTAGGTTGAATATTCATGTGTTCATTATTACTTTTAATTTGTTCAACCCCTTCTAATGCTTCCCCTGCTGTAACAAAAGGCAACAAAAGTTCTTTATTACCATGAGTTGGTGAAGGATGAATAAAATTAAATCCTGTATTTTTACGAATACCAACGATTAGAACTCGTTCTCTAAATTGTGGTACACCATACTCTGCAAAATTATATAATTGAACTTTAACTAAATATCCTGGAGTTATATTTTCAAAGTCTTTAATTATTGTTTCAATTGCTTTGTATTTATTTGCACTAAGTAAACCTTTTACATTCTCAGCAACAAAAGCTTTTGGTTTTTTTGCATCAATAAATCTTAAAAAGCTTTTATATAAATTTCCTCTCTCACCATTCAATCCAGGTCGTTTCCATATAATAGAAAAATCCTGACATGGAAATCCACCTAAAATAAGATCACAATGAGGTATACTATCATCGATATATGGATCAATTAATTCAATATCTCCACAATGCATTACATTTCCAAAATTACGAGTAAAAGTTTCAGCAGCCCATTTATTGAAATCATTAGCCCATACCGTTTTATAACCACACTGGTGGAAACCTAAATCTAACCCTCCACATCCAGAAAATAATGATACAATCTTAGGCATTGTAAATTCTTTAACTTGTTTCACTTTGTAACCTTCTATATTTTCGTATGTTTATTGTATTATACAATAAATAACTGTTTATTAATACAGTGGTTCATACTTTAGTAATATCTATGATAAACGTTTTTTTGATTTAATAAAGTTTCTAAATATATAAAGTATTCGTCTTATCCAAGCCAAAATTCTTTTGGCACGTATTTCCCATCATAATCAAAACTAAAACTTTCACCTGTATAATAGATGTAATTACCAGAATAAAATGTACCACTTTGTTCAAGTGCAATATCATGGCCATATCGTTCGTAATCAAAGTAATTAGCTAAGTTACCAAGTTCTTTTAAACTATAACAACCACTTTCAGCAATCCAGTAGAAACCTAAATCATATTCATTGCTGATGTTATATAGACATTGAAAGCAATCTAGATTATCTGCTAGGTTAATTAAATCAGCAATTGAATTAACGTATCCGCCAATATCAATTGCTGCTTCATAGATTTCCATTTCATCATGACTTAATTCGTCAAGTTTACAGGCTAAATAATTTAGTTCATTAAGATTGCTATTTTCAGAGATATAATTTGTTATGCCATATATAGACGATTTGTAACCACTTAAAAAGAACTCTTTGTAATTAACACTATCAATGCCAATTTGTTTAAAGCATTGTTTTACTTTTGCTGGTGTTGTTGGTAGCTCTAGCCATTCACCGATCAATTTTCCTTCGTTATATTTTTCTAAATTGGTGATAAATACTGAGATCATACCAGAACCCACCGTAGTGGATTTTAGGCATGATGATACACTAGGTAATGTTTGCATAAACAATTCCTTAATTTTTTGATATTAATTGATATTGAGAAATGAATTAAACAGTGAGGTGTTTTTTAATTTGTTTTGAACTCATAAGGCATAATAAACTCAGTGCGGATTGAATCCAAGTAATCAGCCCACCATTGAACCATTTTAGTTCGTTCGATAATGTGTTGTGCTTTGTGGATATAAGCGGCTCTAACGCCATTACGTTCTTGATGACTCATCTGGCGTTCAACAGCATCTCGTGACCATAGATTCGATTCAACTAATGCACTACAAGCCATAGTTCTAAAACCATGTCCACAAAGTTCTGTCTTGGTGTCATAACCCATTGTTCGAAGTGCTTTATTAACCGTATTTTCGCTCATTGGTTTTCTTGCAGAATGATCACCAATAAATACCAGCTCATACATTCCACTAATTTCATGTATTTGTTTTAAAACATCAATTGCTTGATCGCTTAGCGGAACTAAATGAGGCGTTTTCATTTTTGAACCTCGGTGAGAATGAGGTACACCATCAATTTTCTCCCTTTCAGCAGGAATAGTCCAAATCTTTTTATCGAAATCAATTTCTGACCAACGAGCAAACCGTAGTTCACTAGAACGAATAAATATAATTAGAGAAAGTTTAATTGCTAATCTGATTAACTCTCGTCCTTTAAAATTATCAATGCGTTCTAAAAGTTCAGGTATTTGTTCGAGTTCAAGTGCAGGGCGATGATTAACCTTTACTTTACTCACTACCCCTTTTAAATCTTGAGCAGGGTTATAAGAGATGTAACCATTTTGTACTGCATAACGCATTATTGCTGAAGTACGTTGCTGTAATCGGCTAGCGACTTCAAAACGCCCCTGATCTTCAACAGCTTTAATTGGAACAATTAACTGACGAGTAGTTAATGCTGAAATAGAATAAGCGCCAATTTTTGGGAATAAATACAATTCTAATGTTCGTAGTACTTTTGCTCTATGTGGCTCAGACCAAGTTTTATTATTGGTACACCATTTACGAGCAACTTGTTCAAAAGTAACTTGTATTTCATCTTCAAACTGTTTTGCTTTCTTTTCTACCTGTGGGTCAATATTTCTAGCTAGTAATGATTTGGCTTCGTCTCGTAGCCTTCTAGCTTCGCTTAATAAGACATTAGGATATTGGCCTATCGACATTAATTTTTCTTTAGCATTAAAATAATAGCGAAAGCGCCAATATTTAGAACCGTTGGAGTGAACAAGCAAAAATAAACCATCACCATCAGAAAGTTTATATTGTTTATCGTGTGGTTTGGCTGATTTTATTTTTAAATCAGTTAAGGACATAACGAAATTCCTCAATTATAGAAATTTAGACATAAAAAAAGCCACATATTTGACTATGTGGCTTTGGTTAATAGAAATTTAACTGTTAATTAGTTTTGGTCTTTATCCATGCTTCAACCTCTTTTAGACACCAACGCGAGGATCTTCCTAGTTTAATAGGGGGTGGAAATTTATTTTGTTTTATCAAGGCATAAAACCATTTATCTGTCATGCCTGTGAGTGTGGTGATATATTTCATATCAATTAGGTAATCTGGATGTGTTTGTGCATCCAAAGGGGATAAGAATGTTGACATTGTTGTACCTCTATTGAGTGATGTGGGTTAATTACATTCAATAGATAGGTAACAACAATATTTTTTTACTACTTCGATCATAAACGGCTTATTTTTACAAAGCCGTTTATAAGCATACTAATTGATTAATTTGCAACCTTATTTATAAAACTCATAATAGGTTGATTATAAATTTGATCAACATAGTTGGTTTTATAGGCATTTCGAAAGCAAGATGATGACATACTTGAGTCAGATTTTACGGATGGATATCCATCGGTTTTAAACTCTAATTCACAACTTATTAATGATGGATTTCTTTCACCTATTAGAACCCATTTTATCTTTTGTTGATAACTTTCAGTTTTTATATCTTTTGCAAGTTTTTCAAATTGATTGATTTTGTTAGTTAGATTTTGATTATATGGATCAATTACTTTTTCTATAATATTTTTAACTATACCGTTTTCCACTCCCTCAAAATAGACTAAAAGTTCCTGATAATTATTAACAGATAATGTCCTCTTACCATCCTTCGTATTTAAGGTTATCTTCTTGGCTGAATTACCTTCAAGTAGATATTGGTAAATTAATTTCGAATAATCATCATCATAAAGATCAAGTAGTTCAACCTTTTCTCCCTTATAACGTTTAAAAGACGCGTAACCACGTTCAAAAATTAAACCATGTTTTTTTAATATTTCTTTGATAGAAATTATATCTTTTTCAATTTGTTCTATTTTTTTCACAATATCTTTATTATCTATATTGGTATTGGTTCTTCCTTCAGAAAATCCATAAAGAAAAAAATGATCATAATTTATAATTCCATCATTGCTTTTATCACCATAAATAGATTTAATGACATTATCCGGGTAACGTGCATAAAAACCCCGACTATCAAGGATTTTATATTTTTCTTCTTCTTTGATTTCTTTTATGATTATTTCCTTATTTGATAGGAGATATTTTCTATTTTCTTGATAGCGAGCTAAGGCGTTACTTTTTTCTATTTCAAGAAGAGCTTTCTTCAACTTGTCATAAATAACCAGTTTCGCTTTCGCTTTAATGTAACTTTTAGCCTTTGCATCAATGTAATTTTTATATACCGTATAATGGGGATATTTAACATTCTTATATCGTTTTTCTTCCTCTTTAAATTTTTCATAACCATCTAATGTAATATTGATATTTTTATCTACAAGCATAGTTTTTAAATTTCCAGCCATACCAGAAAATGTTAGCTTTAAAAATTGATTTGGATGATCCTTTTTAAATTCACAAGTATATTCAACAATATTTCGATCTCGTTCATCTTTATATGAATCCCACTTCGTTTTATTACAGATATTTCGGTTATCAAGCGCATTACCTACAGTAAGAGTTGAGTCGATATTGTCATACACATAATCTTTAACTTGCTTAACCTGTGATGAGTCTCCGCACGCTGTGAGAATCAGTACGGATAAAACAATTGTTATTTTTTTCATTGTTATTCCTTATGGAAAAAAGAATTAATTAGTTTTACTTAAATTGTATTTTTGTGTGGTACTGAAAACTTAACTTGACACATACTAGCTATTGTTTTTAATTGAGTTTATATTTTCATCGATTATTTAAATAAAGTCATATCGTTTAAACAGATCAATAAGATCTTATTGATCGTTAAAAACGATCAATACATCTTAAGTAAATTTTCAAAAATTACCCATTCACTTGTTCAGCAAAGGAAAAATATGATTGTTGACCAATCACAATGTGATCTAATACTCGGATACCAACGATATTTAATATTTCTGTTAGCTTTTGATTGATATTACGATCTGCATTACTGGGTTGCGATTCGCCTGATGGATGATTATGGGCAAAAATAACTGCTGCAGCATTATACCTAAGTGCTTGTTTAATTATTTCTCTAGGATGGATTTCCACAGAGTTAATTGTACCCATAAAAAGTGTTTCTACTTTAATTAACTGATGTTGATTATTCAGGTACATAGCAACAAAATGCTCTCTTTCTTTTTGTTCTAATTTTAGTCTAAGGTAGTCAATGACTTGATTAGGTTTTGTGAATTGGTTATTTTCTATTTTCATCTGCTTTTCGAGCAATTTTAACGCTATTGTCACAATGCGCTTTGTTGAATAGGAAGTTTTCATTTTTTCTCCTGTTAAGACTGAGCAAAGCATAATGTCTTTCATGTAAAAACTGAAATTAATGAGATAAATGTATAAATAGGTGAATTTTTAGATAATTGAATTATTAGTGTTATTCAGCTAATAGGTTTGATTAAATTGTTTTTTAGCAAATTGGCCAATGCGATAAGTAATAATGCGATCAACAACAGCTCCCATCACACCACCAAAAATCGGGATCACTTTAATTAACTTTAAGCTATGCTTTGCACTTATAATACTAATAAGCTGTTTAATGACCGATAGACTTATTTTACGAATTACTTCATTTGGCTGTTTCATCAATGTAGCTAAACAAAACTGCTGTAATCTTAACTTGCTTGTCATCACACATAATGATAAGAAAATTAAGATTTTAATTCTTTCATCATACACATCATGACCTTGCAAGATAGCAATGGTTGTAACGAGCCTCATTTGAATAAACAAGACACTTAAGGCGTTTGTTGGCAAAGTTATAGGTAAACTTGCAATCCCGCCTAACCCTGTGATAAAACCTGTAGCTGTTGCTTTGTCTGTTTCATGTTTGATTAGTTTATCAAGCTTATCTGAATGTAAAGGGAAATTGGCTTTATGTTTTTCGGCTAATGTATAAGCAGAGGAAAAACCATAACCACCGGTCAAACAAAGCTGATAGAGTTTATCAAGTAGTAAAGGTAATTTATCTGACATATCATGCTTCCTTATTTGTCGACTTAAATAAAGAATGAAAATGATTGTAAGAAGGCTCTAATAAATAAAATAAGGTGTTTTGTAATATTTGACGATTTAACATGGTACACTCCTTATAAAAATGTTAATTGAACGGACATATTGGTATGTTCAACTAATGATATCTATTTAAAATTATTTATAATAAGAGTGTTGAAGCATATTGAGAAAATATGAAGCAAATCGGATAAATGAGTTTGCTTCATGAATAAGATTAGAGGAGGAGTTCAATATTTTGTGTCATTTAGGTAAACTGTGTAGCAAAAGAGGAAATGACACAGAATTATGAACAGGAACCTCATTTATTACTAATACTTCTTGTTTTTTTCATAACGAGCTAAGCTTTTCTTAGCTTTTGCTTTTTGCTCATCTGTTGCTTTATCTGAATTTAAAATGGAGTTAGCAGAACTTACAATAACTGCGGGAAGTACTTTTGTCACTGTAAAGTCTCCTACTTGGTAAAGTTTTTTACCCAACCATTTAACTCTACTCATAATAGTCATCTTTATACTCCGAACACTCTGGACATGGAAATGTAAAATTAACATCCCCACCACATACAGGGCAATTTTCGGGATGGGGTTCACCGCCATATTCTAATGAACAAGGGATGACTCCCGTACCATTGCATTCGCCACAATCAGATTTAGCCATTTTATTTATCTCCTTAAATTATTATTGAATTAAAATACATCATTATTATTAGAAATATATTGTGCACTGTCATATCGTTTATAACGATCAGTTAAGATCTGATTGATCGTTATAAACGATCAATTAATTTGATTGAGAGTATACATACTGTTTATATACAAAGTATGAAGAGGATCATGTTTCTTCCAAGAAAATTGTGCTAACTCAGATAAAGCATTCTTAGTTAGTTTTTTTTCAACATTAATACCATATCCATCAGTTTCATTCTTCCAAAGATTGGTAACGGAATTCATAATAACGTTATAATTTGCATATTGTTCTGAGCTAAAGTACAACATGGTGGGAAAATAAAAGCCGTATTGTTTATTAAAAGCCATTACCCAAACAATACTAAGAATATGATTGGAAAGTAATGTTAAATCAGACAAGTTCAACATATCCATATACGCATCTATTCCATATTGCCTTTGATAGGCATCGTCATGATAGGCAAAATCCATTCTGACTGGATATAACTTCCCATAATTTGTAAGTAACGATCTATGATGAGCTCTTAGCTTATTTAGTATTAGGTCATAGTAGTTGTCCATTTTTTATTCCTTTATATGAATTGGATCTATAGCAATTAGTCTGTTTTGTTGACTTCTTTGTATAAACATACTTTTAAAGATTCATAGTGATTTTCCAAAATGAAGGAAATAGTTTTTTGGGATTATTAAATACGGGAAGAAATTAAAAATTTATTCAGACCAAGTGTTCTAGGTTTTCCTCGATGACTTGGAGGCGGGACTTTACTTAAAAATAGACAATCACTATAACACTCTTTAAAAAATGATTTCTGTTCTGTTTTAGCTAAATAACTAAGCATATAACAAACAGAACGAAATGCTTCATCATCGTGATGATTTATTATCCTTAGCCCATTAATATGATAATTATTCCGCTGACAATCATACAAATAACCTTTAGTCAGTTCATACCATGCACGTTCCAGTGCAACGTAAATAGGATAGTATTTTTGTCTTTTTTGACCATTTACATAAAAAACAGAATGAAAATGGATATGTTCATTCTGATTAAATTCCATAACAACAGCATACCCTACAATATCAAGTTCAAGTTGCATAGCTTGATAGAGGAAGTACATTATTTCTTTTTTGGTTGTTTCAATATCAGTATTGAACTCATCATCTTTAGCATAATGAATGTCGATTCGAATCGGTAAAATTTTTGAGTATCTATCTTGTAGCTTATTTAGGTGTGCAATGAGTTGATCATTGAGTTGTTTATTAATAGTAAAATTTTTATTTTGCATTTAGTTGCCCTTATCAAATTAGAGTTATTTGATAAGGAGCAAGATTATTTTTTTAATGTTTTAGTAACTGATGGTTTACTCAGATAGGGTACTACTGACTTCTATATAATAATATTAATTAACCTTAATTCAGTATATATTCAATTTTTCGTTGTTAATACAAGTAAGTAAGTCTAAAATTTGCTTCGAAAATACTTCATTATATATTCATTTTTACTTCTTTTTTACTTCATTAATTTAGGTGGATAGAAAATGGAAAAAACAATTATAACTAGAGACCATGAAGGTAAATTAATTGTACATACGAAGAATCTTTACACTTGTTTTATTATTTATGATTATTTAATAAATAAAGTAAATGATTTTTATATTGTTCTTAATGGACAGAAAATAAAAAGCATGTTACCTATTAATTTTTGTAAATTAATTAATGAAAATCTCTATTTAAAGGTTATAAAGGAATCAGATGAAAAAAAAATAATATTATTTAAACAGTATATTGAGAATAAATTAAAAGAATTACAGCAATATTACGAAAAATATCATTTCAACAAAATTGATTTTTCATGGTTAAAAAATAATAAAATGGCATGTATGGGCCTTTGGTATAAATTACGTACAATATATCAAAATCCTATAATATTACCTGTATTTACTGATAATCCTACTAATCAAGATGGGGAATCGATCGATTGGTTACCTAAACATAAGAGGTATATTACACAGTACAGAAAGTATATTGATATTGTCATCTGCTATTTTTTTGAAAATCAAATCCAAAATCCAACCTCTCACAAAGAAAGGTTGGATTCTATTCAACTGATGTTTAATTATCTTGCATATCATGAGACAACTCGCATAAGAATAGATACATTTTATAAATGTTATGCTTTCGATTTAACAAATATCAATCTAGAGTATTTCTATCCAAATGATTTAATTGAATGTTATAAAAAAGATTGGATAAAGATATATAATTCAAAAAATACTCTAAATTGGATAAATAAATCTAATGAGGAGCAATGTCGTTGGATATGGGAATTTTTGCAAAAAGAACACTCAATTACAATCCTTCAGCATAAAAAGAATTATAGACTTAATCAAAATTTTTGTTTTAATTTTTTTGAATTTACTAATAATGAAGAACGCTATTTAGCTATTTTTACTGCTATATATACAGCTCCAAAAGATGGAATAACAGACAAATTACTCAAAACAATGAAAAAACTATGGTTGCAAAAAGAGAGAAGATCTTCAAATAGAGCAAAAAATAACAAAATTTTAAAAAAACAATGTAAGCGTATTACGAAAGATACAGCAGAAAACAATGAAAATGATTTAAATAAAATAGTATAGATTTAAACTTATCTAATAATAGTAATTAGGCAAGCAATTCTCTATAACCCTTGCAAAAAAAGGCTTTAAAGCCATTTTATGGATACACGCCATTATCGAACCAAATGTATCCGGGTTTGTATCCGATTTTCCGCTTGATTTGGGGTAATTCCAGTTGAACACTGTTGAGTAGTGAAACAAGGTGAAAGGCTTATTTGAAAAGGCTTTAGGCATAAAAAAACCTGCTAGAAGCAGGTCTTAGAATTTGGTGATTGGTGCCCGGACGCGGAATCGAACCACGGACACGGGGATTTTCAATCCCCTGCTCTACCGACTGAGCTATCCGGGCAACAATGGATGCATATTAAACACGATTCGTGATTATCAGTCAATCCCTTTTGTAATATTTTTTTTAAAATATATATTGTTTGGTTGAAAAATAGCTAATCATCTTCATATTAAAAGATAATATTTTAATAATATGTTTTTATCCTTATAGGAATTATATATGCGATTTGTTGGCTTTATTATCTTCTTTATTTATGTTTATTTTGAACTCACCTTTTTCATAGCTGTTGCCAATTCTATTGGTATTTTTCTTGCTTTAATTTGTATTATTGCAACATCTATTCTTGGTTTCTCGTTAGTTAAAACTCAGGGTTTGAAAAACCTTAATATTATGCAACAAAAAATAGCTAATAATCAAAGCTATAAAAATGAAGTAATTAGAAGTGTAGCTTTGCTTTTTGCCGGTTTTTTCTTGCTTATTCCAGGGTTTTTAACTGATATTTTAGGTGCAATCTTATTAATACCCCATGTACAAGATCATATCGTGGAATTTATTGTTCGAAAAATACCAATTAGATCAAAATTTTCTTCATCACAAATGCACTATCAAGAGGATGATATTATTGAAGGTGAATTCAAACAGAAGAATGATGAATAAATAATCAGTTAGACTTTTTTTAAATTTGTTCTCTTGAAGAATTTAAAATAATCCCCATATATTGTGCACTACATTAAAAAATCATAATTCTATGATTTCTGTTAATAATTATCTTAATTAAAAATTAGTGCTAGGAGATAACTAATGAAAATTCGTCCATTGCATGATCGTGTGATCATTAAACGCAAAGAAGTAGAATCAAAATCAGCTGGCGGTATTGTTTTAACTGGTTCAGCAGCAGGTAAATCAACTCGTGGTGAAGTTTTAGCTGTTGGTAATGGTCGCATTTTAGAAAATGGTCAAGTACAGCCGTTAGATGTAAAAGTGGGGGATATCGTAATTTTCAATGAAGGGTACGGCGTTAAAACAGAAAAAATCGATAACGAAGAAGTACTTATTTTGTCTGAAAGCGATATTTTAGCTATTGTACAGGCATAACTGACAACTAATTTAATTTATATACAGAATTTAGGAGAAATACGAAAATGGCAGCTAAAGATGTAAAATTTGGTAATGACGCTCGCATTAAAATGCTTAAAGGCGTTAATGTATTAGCTGATGCAGTTAAAGTGACTTTAGGTCCAAAAGGACGTAATGTTGTATTAGATAAATCATTTGGTGCACCAACAATTACTAAAGACGGTGTTTCTGTTGCTCGTGAAATCGAATTAGAAGATAAATTCGAAAATATGGGCGCACAAATGGTTAAAGAAGTGGCTTCTAAAGCGAATGATGCAGCAGGTGATGGTACAACTACTGCAACCGTGCTTGCTCAAGCAATTGTTAATGAAGGTTTAAAAGCTGTCGCCGCTGGCATGAATCCAATGGATTTAAAACGTGGTATTGATAAAGCAGTTGTTGCAGCTGTTGAAGAGCTTAAAAAATTATCTGCACCATGTGCTGATTCTAAAGCAATTGCTCAAGTAGGTACTATTTCAGCTAACTCTGATGAAACAGTTGGTACTTTAATCGCTCAAGCAATGGAAAAAGTGGGTAAAGAAGGTGTTATCACTGTTGAAGATGGTACTGGTTTACAAGATGAACTTGATGTTGTTGAAGGTATGCAGTTTGACCGCGGTTATTTATCTCCATATTTCATTAATAAACCAGAAACAGCAACAGTAGAATTAGATAATCCATATATTTTATTAGCTGATAAGAAAGTATCTAATATTCGTGAATTATTACCTGTGTTAGAAGCCGTTGCTAAAGCAGGTAAATCATTATTAATAATTGCTGAAGATGTTGAAGGCGAAGCGCTTGCAACATTAGTAGTTAACACTATGCGTGGTATTGTTAAAGTTGCTGCGGTTAAAGCACCTGGCTTTGGTGATCGTCGTAAAGCGATGTTACAAGATATTGCAATCTTAACTGCTGGTACTGTTATTTCAGAAGAAATTGGTTTAGAGCTTGAAAAAGCGACACTTGAAGATTTAGGTCAAGCAAAACGTGTTGTTATCAATAAAGATAACACAACGATTATTGACGGTGTTGGTGAAGAATCTTTAATCAAAGCTCGCGTTGAACAAATTCGTAAACAAATCGAAGAATCAACTTCTGACTATGATAAAGAGAAACTTCAAGAACGCGTTGCGAAACTTGCTGGCGGTGTTGCTGTAATTAAAGTTGGTGCGGCAACTGAAGTTGAAATGAAAGAGAAAAAAGCTCGTGTTGAAGACGCATTACATGCAACTCGTGCAGCTGTTGAAGAAGGTGTTGTAGCCGGTGGTGGTGTTGCTCTTGTCCGTGCCGCAACTACTATTTCAGAACTTAAGGGTGCAAACGAAGATCAAAACGTTGGTATCAAAGTTGCACTTCGTGCGATGGAAGCTCCATTACGTCAAATCGTTACTAACTGTGGTGAAGAAGCATCTGTTGTTGTTAATGCCGTTAAAGGTGGTAAAGGTAACTATGGTTACAATGCCGCAACTGAAGAATATGGTGATATGATTGCAATGGGTATTTTAGATCCAACTAAAGTAACACGTAGTGCATTACAATATGCCGCTTCAGTTGCCGGCCTTATGATTACAACTGAATGTATGGTAACTGATTTACCTAAAGATGATAAGACTGACTTAGGTGCCGCTGGTGGTATGGGTGGTATGGGCGGAATGATGTAATTCCACCGTTAATACAACAGATACATTTCAATATAAACCACTCGTTATGCGAGTGGTTTCAGATTGATGACAAAGAACTCGCTTTTTGGCGAGTTCTTTGATCTAATAGAGAGGAGCCCATTATTAAAAGGAACTCTTCTATGCTAAAATATAGTAGCTTAAACTTAAGCTGACAGACACGTATTACTCATCGGCTTTCATTTTAACAAAATGCGTGTCCGATGAGCAAAATAAATTCTCCAATTGCTTTTCCTTAACCAACCCCTTTGCATCATTCCATGTTTGCCATGGTGTCTTCCCATAACAATATTTACTGAATGCGCTCTTTCTCGATTGTAAAATTCAAGCCATTGCTCAATATCGTTTTGTATTTCACTCAATTGCGTGTAAATCTTACGCCGAAATAAAATATCATAACATTCTGTTTTCATCGTCTTATGGAATCGC
>NZ_LZHH01000084.1 GCF_001690595.1 Gilliamella sp. Choc5-1 | reverse complement strand
AGCCATTAACAGAAGCAATACGCTCACTAGGTGGCTTACCTGCTATCAGTGACGGGCGCATACTTCATGGGGTGGTTACCGCATTTAGTCAGCTATCGGTCAGTAAAGAGCAAGCGCATTATCAAGTTGTTTTATCATCCCGCTTAGCGTTGTTAGCCATGAAAAAACAGTGTGCCATTTTTCAAAACTAAAGCGTGGTAAGTGTAGTGGAATCGATACTGCGCAGCCATGGTTTTACCGGCATTGATTACCGCTTGGAATTAAAAGACACCTACCCGTCTCGAGAATTTATTACCCAATGGCAAGAAAGTGACCTTGAGTTCATACAACGCTTATTGGCGGATGTGGGGATTTGGTTTCGCTTTGAAACCCATGCTGAGCACAACTGTGATGTCATGGTGCTAAGTGATTATGAGCAAGGTTATGCTCAGGTTGCTGATATTGATAACAAACCACCGAGTGGCACCTTAGATGGTGGCACCGAAAGCGTTTGGGATATTCGCTTACACAGTGCCGTGGTGGCCTCATCAGTTGAGGTAAATGATTATAACTATCGAACCGCCAATACGGATTTGCACAAAGACATCAATACCCAACCGAAAAGCACCACCACCTATGGCACTGATTACCGTTATGAAGAGCACTACAAAGGACTCAATGATAACGGTCAAACCAATGGCGCTAATGGCAATGATGATAACGATGGTGAGAGTGATAATCGTGATAATGACACCTACATCGAAAGTGGTGAATGGTATGCACGCCTACGGCACGAACAAAAAATCAGCCAACAAGTTATTATTCACGGTAAAAGCAACCGCTACGCGCTAGCACCGGGTCAATGGATTAATCTCAACGGCAGTCCACTGAATAATATCAATGACGGCGTAATTATTTTAAGTGTACAAGGACAAGGTAACCGCACCGATGCATACGAGCTAGAATTTACTGCGATTCCTTATCAGGCATTAACGCTCTACCGCCCGACGCCTATCCGCTGGCCCCAAATCAGCGGCACCTTACCGGCAAGGGTCACTAGCCCCGACAATGACACCTATGGCTATATTGCCCCCCAAGGACGCTACCGCGTTAAATTTAACTTTGACCTAAAAACATGGAAAAATGGCGAAGAAAGCCTTTGGATACGTTTAGCCAAACCGTATGCAGGCAGCACCTATGGCTTTCACTTTCCCTTAATTGACGGCACCGAAGTGGTCATCGCCTTTATGAACGGCAATCCCGATAGGCCGTATATAGCCCATGCCATGCACGACAGTGACCACCCTGACCCTATCACCACCATCAACAAACACCGCAACATCATTCGCACCCCGGCTAATAACAAACTGCGCATGGATGATAAACGCGGGCAAGAGCACATCAAACTGGCCACCGAATACGGCAAAACGCAACTTAATTTAGGGCATTTAGTTGATAATAAAAAACACCAACGTGGTGAAGATTTTGAACTACGCACCGATGAATGGGGTGCGATTGCCGCCAATAGAGGCTTATACTTAACCACCCAAACCCAGCCCAAAGCGCAAGGCAAACAGCTCGATATGCAAGCGGCAATCACCCAACTTGAAAATGCGCTCTCCATTGCCAAAGCGCTACAAAATGCCGCCACCCAGTCTGAAGCGCACAGCGCCGATACCGACAGCCAAGAACAACTTAAAGCCAACTTAACGCAGCTAACCCAAAGTGGCTTACTGGCCTATGCGCAAGAAGGCATCGCCCTAACTAGCCCTGAAAATATCCAACTATCGACAGCTAACAGCCTCACCCTTACTAGCGAAAATCAAACCGACATCAACGCTTTAAACATAAGTTACTGGAATAAATTCCCGTTATCATTAGATAACAGCGTTTCCCCTCAGGAAAAAAAGCGTAATACGGTATGTTATCCTAGAACCGTGTCCCTAATTTCCTTAGAGAATGAAGGCTTGATAGCGATAGATGATGAAGCGGCGAAATGGGCGCAAGTGACGGCACTGAATGAGCAAACGCTACCGATACAAGGTTGGGTGAATACAGAAGAAAATATGCAAGCGCATATAAAAGTTGTTAGTCCTTGGCACTGGCCTGGATTTGAAACGATAGAAGAAAAGGCCACGGTAGGTGAATTATCTGACAAGATAGGCAAGAATAAAGTAGCGAAATTGGATTTAGATGATTACACGCCGGCGATGAAAGCGCTACACCAAATTTTGACAGGGACACTGATATACTCAACCCAACGAAAAAAAAACCTACCGCCACCGACTTTTACGGATAGGGATTTAAAAGAAGGATTACGCCGAAGCTGGACAGCGGAGTTGATAGGGCATTTATTGGTGAAATATGAAAGCGAATGGTATGCCGATGAAGCGTTAAGCAAATGGAATGAAATTGATGACTTATTTGAAGAAGAAAAAAAGCAACAAAAAGCGCTGATTGAAGCGGGATTAGATGAGCTTGGTATCACCGAGCCTTATCAGATAGATGGGGTCATGCAAAAAGTAGACGAAGCACATGAACATGTCAAAGCAAATTGGCAACTAGAAAAAGCGCAACGCATCAAACCATCACTGTGGTGGCAACAAGTGGCACAAGTGCAAGCTCAAACTCAAACTCAAACAACCAGCACTGAACAAAGCGATGCGAATGCTAATACCCCTAAACTATCCAATCTATCAACTGACGGCAAGGCGTGGTTTATTCATCCGGTGGCGATGGTGGATTATTTTAAAGTTGAAAAAAATAAAGGCGTTTGTCCTATAACACCTGACTATAGAAGTCATTTTGTTTTACATTGTACTGATGGAAATATGTCAGAAGATACTATCAAGGCAATAAATAATGTTAACAATCCAGATAAAAAAATAAGGAGTAAAGCTCATAAATATATTATGAGAAATGGAGATGTAATTGAAATATGGCCTTTTACCGAAAAAAATGTATGGGCTACAAAAGCTGAGTCTAGAAATAATTTAAAAGGAAGAATGTTCCATGTCGAAATCAATTATAAAAGTCCGGATGTACCTACAGATAACCAATATCAAGCTCTTGCTGATTTATATATTGAAGCTTCCGATATTGAAGGATGTTGGCCAATTATAGTACCTCATATAGAAGTTGATAGAGGCATTCCAAATGGTCATGGTGCTCCTACAGACTTTGATTATAATAAATTTTATTCTATCTTAAGAAGTAGAAATGTACCGATAGATAATATTCCTCATTTCGAACATGAACGGTATTGGGGATATAGCAAATCAAAAATTCCATTTGCAAATGATAAATATTCATGGCCTCCAATTTTATCTGGAAATCCGCATAAAAAATAAGGTTATTATATGAAAAAATTAATTTTATTATTTTTGCTATTACCTAACTTGTTATTAGCTCAAGAGGTATATACTAATTCATCCTATCAAGAATTTTTATCTTTAGGAAGCATGGAAAATGGTAAGCAGAATTTCTTAAATCTTAAAAACGGAACGATAGATTGGATAAATTTATCAGAGCTACAGAAAATGGAACAAACAGATATGTTATCGCCACATACTTTTTGGGATAAAGTTAACAAAAACTCTATAGGTTTTTATGCTAATGGTTATGAACCATTTTGGAATGCTAAAATAAGTAAGAATAAATTGCAATTCATATCTCTAAAAGAAAAAAATATAAATATTGCCATAGATATAAAAAATTCTTCTTTAACAAGAAATTTTTTGGTTATTTTTCATTCTAAAGATGGTGTATATGGCTTAATTCGTAGTCTTACCAAAGGAACTTTTTGTGAAGCAAATCTTGATGAGATAACTTCAATATATGAAATTTTTATTGATTATAAAGGTGAAATATTTGAAGGTTGTGCATATTTAGATAAATTATAAATTGTTTTTAATAGTAAAAAACCACGGTAGGTGAATTATCAGATAAGGTTGGCAAGAATAAAGTAGCGAAATTGGATTTAGATGATTACGCGCCGGCGATGAAAGCGCTACACCAAATTTTGACAGGGACACTGATATATTCAACCCAACGGAAAAAAAACTACCGCCGCCGACTTTTACGGATAGGGATTTAAAGGAAGGATTACGCCGAAGCTGGACAGCGGAGTTGATAGGGCATTTATTGGTGAAATATGAAAGCGAATGGTATGCCGATGAAGCGTTAAGCAAATGGAACGAAATTGATGACTTATTTGAAGAAGAAAAACAACAACAAAAAGCACTTATTGAAGCGGGATTAGATGAGCTTGGCATCACCGAGCCTTACCTCCGTGATTTTGCCTTAGATGTGGTAGACGAAGCGCATAAACATGTCAAATCAAACTGGCAACTAGAAAAAGCGCAGCGCATTAAACCCTCACTGTGGTGGAAACAAGTAGCACAGGTGCAAGCTCAAAATCAAACAACTAGCACAGAACAAAGCGATGCGAATGCTAATTGTAGTAGCTCAAACTTAATCTGACAGACGCATATTACTCATCGGCTTTCATTTTAACAAAATGCGTGTCCGATGAGCAAAATAAATTCTCCAATTGCTTTTCCTTAACCAACCCTTTTGCATCATTCCATGTTTGCCATGGTGTCTTCCCATAACAATATTTTCCTGAATGCGCTCTTTCTCGATTGTAAAATTCAAGCCATTGCTCAATATCGTTTTGTATTTCACTCAATTGCGTGTAAATCTTACGTCGAAATAAAATATCATAACATTCTGTTTTCATCGTCTTATGGAATCGCTCACAAATACCGTTTGTTTGTGGGCTGTAGGCTTTGGTCTTGGTGTGTTCAATATCTTCTAGATTAAGATAAAGCTCATAAGCATTGCTCTCCTTATGGACATTATATTCCGTACCTCGGTCTGTAAGAATGCGTAACAGC
>NZ_LZHH01000083.1 GCF_001690595.1 Gilliamella sp. Choc5-1 | reverse complement strand
TGTTTTAAGACATTTAATATCACGCATTCATTAAGCAAGAAAGGATGTCCTTATGACAATGCGGTAGCGGAAGCGACATTTAAAACAATTAAAACGGAATTTGTAAAAGGCCAACGTTTCAACTCAACGGCTGAGTTACAACGCGCTTTTTCGGCTTATGCTTATTGGTATAATCATAAACGATTACATTCTTCGTTAGGCTACTTGCCTCCCGTTGAATTTAAAAAACACTTACCCCTTAATTTTTTTGTTTGAAAATGTGTTGCCATTCCATATCGATATACTACTGATTATCATGGACATGTAATTAAATTAAAAAACCCAGAAAGTATCAGAAAACAAGCTAATGAAATTTATAAAAAAATGAAGCAAGTTAATGATAATGCAAAAAAAAATTAGCTGATATACTGAAAGCGTAATATATAAAAAATAATATCTATGAAAAAAAATTAACATTAACCTTAATAATGATGCCATTATTAATCTATGTATTAGGAGCAATTATGACTGGCTTAATCAATCCATTAGATGTTGCTAAATGCATTAAAGTTCGCACAATGGGGATTAAACCTCACGTGCCTTATTATGGCTCGACCAGAATAATACTTAATCATTACCGAATGCCTACCAATTATCCTGATTTTGCCCCAATTTCCCTTGAAGAAGCTGAAAATGCGCCCTATCGCGTTCAATCTCCGTTTAGTACTAAACTTAAAATCAATGAAGTTGGTAATAATTATCAATTTAAAGAGCGTTGGAGTTATAAACGTAAACCACAATATATTTTACTTAATGAGCGGCAATTAAACAGTTTAAAAGATCTTGAAAATGGCTCTCACTTTTTTATTTTAGATACGCATTTACAACTGCAACCGATCACCATTGAACAAGCAATTACATTACCCAATTATATTAAAGTAACAAGAGAAATGGGCAAAATCATTGCTATTGAAAAAAAACCTTTGCTTTCGATTTGTAAATGGGAATATGGCTACTGGCCCCATAGCGCTAATATGCGTTATTTAAGATTTTTTATCTATGCAATGGATAAAAAAACACTATTACGATCTCTTTATGTGGAATATGACGAAGAAGGTAATGATTTAATGACTATAAGAAAAGACCAAAATAATAAACTGATCAGTATAAGAAAAACCTATCCCAAAGGAAGTCAATATTATTCTGAAACTACGTTATTTAATGAACAAGGAGATAAAACAGCTATCTTTTATACCCCTAGTTCTGGGAACAGCAAAATTGTTCATCTTGATAAACAAGGAAATATAACTGACGTAACATATGGCAGTGTTCCATATCATAGAATTCCAGACTTTCCTGAGGAAGAACGCTATAAAAATCTTACAATTGATACTAGTAAAGAGTACAAAGCCGTTGATAGATTAGAATCTGAAAAATAGATTTTTGACTAAATTTTAGAAATTATATGTGCTATTTTTTAATAAATTATCAAAGTCAAAGGAAATAAAATCATGAAAGGGGTAATTAGATTAGGCGATTTAACTAACCACGGAGGTAAAGTTATTTCTGCTTCATCAAAACTTGTCGTATTTAATAAAGGTGTTGCGCGTGTTGGTGATATGGTCAGTTGCCCAATCAAAAATCATGGTGTTAATCCTATAATTGAAGGAGATCCTCAATTTATAGAAGACGGTAAACAAGTTGCTTTTCATGGACATAGATCAGCATGTGGCTGTACACTAATTTCATCACTAACTAATTTTGGTAAAAATAATTAATGGCTATCGATTTAACTTCGCTTCCACAACCAATAATTCTAAAAAAAGGGCTATCTCGCCTATTTTGGTTTATTGCATTAATTGTATTTATTGCTATTGGCTTATTTTTTACCTGCATGAAGCAACTCAATAGTAATTTAACACTGGAACATCTAATGATTGGTATTAGTTTTTCAGTTTTAAGTTGGTTGATATTATTATCCATATGGTTTTTTGTTCAAGGGTGTAAAAAAGACTATGCTGAAACTTGGAATCAATTAAGAGAAGAACGGAAACAACAGCTCATTGAGTATGGTCAAAGACCGTTGTATGTTATTTTTCACCACTTGATATCTGAATTTGGTGATGATAATCATGCTCAGGCGCTTGTTGGTGGTCTAATGTCACTTGAAACAAGAACAACTAACTTGTCAAATTATTATGAAAATCCAATTTTTTATTCAAAATTTCTATTTAATGATTTAAAACCTGACGATTTTAGTCAAAAACTAGATAAGTTATTTGATAAGTTACATAAGACTTTATCAATTTTAAACGATAACACTTTTAATGGCGTTCAAAAACATATTCGCTTATTTATTGATGTCCCCATATTAACCGAAGATATTAAAAAAATTTGGGAGCATAAGCTAGGGAATACAAACTTATTTGATTCTTGGCAGGTTATTGATGCAAAACAGAGTACTATTTTTTTAGATGACTGGTTAGATGATTTTGCAAATGATGATTATTTATTGTGTTGTATTAGTTTGCATTTATTTGAAAAGCCTGCAGCGTATAGTGCTGAGGCTATGACAAGTATGATTTTTTTAGGTAAAAATCTTATTAATAAACAAAATACTATTCAATATATACAAAAAAGAAAATCGGTGGTAGTTGCCTTGCATCGAACAGAAGAAGGTGAAAAACTTGAGCATGTTCTTGAGCATGCTGAATTATGGGGAAAATTAGACAATAATGAAAATAATAAAACTCAGTTAGGCGCTATTTGGCTATCGCAATTATCACCAGAAACTAACGTCAATGTTTTATCACGATATATTGATAAGCGGTGTTCAATTAAAAATATTTATAATGTTGATTCAGCATTCGGTAAATGCGGTGAGTGTGATTATTGGGTTGCATTAGCTTTAGCTATCGAATATGCCTATCAGATTGACAATAAACAAATGGTTATTGGTGAAAAAAATGCATGTTTTAATGCTACCATTTTAGATAAAATAAAATTTGAGATAGAAAAGGACACATAATGGGAAGACTGATGCTTGGTTGGACATTTATTTGTTATATTGTAGCAATTTGTTGTGTAGCATTTGTTTGGTTTTCAGATAATACACAGCTAATGACTGTGCGCATAAAAGTGGAGTATTCTTTCAAAATATTATTTGTTAGTATTTTATTTACCTTATTTGCCATCGTAATAAAATTGATTCTTAATTTTATTGTTAAAGATATATTTAAAGAGGAAGAAGGAAACTATTTTATAAAAAAACTGAAATAAAAATCTTTTATCTTATAAAAAACATATAAAAACTTCGAAGTTGTCTTATTAAAATAAATTTAATTAAAAATATAATTATCTGCACCAAGTAAAGCATAATACTTAATGTATCTATCTTATTGAAGATTTTATTTTTGGAGTTTTTGCTACTGTTTTTTTTAATTAAAACACATAAGTACTTAATATAATTTTTATGGCTGGGGTACCAGGATTCGAACCTGGGCGTGGCGGGATCAAAACCCGCTGCCTTACCGCTTGGCTATACCCCAATGAAAGGGAGAGATATCTAGCATAGGTAGTGAGATTTTAGCTCGCACACCTGTTCAGAGCTAGAATCTAAATCGAGTGCATCTACCAATTCAACTATATCCGTTTAGGATAATTGTAAAAATAAATTACAAAAGCAATAATAGATTGAATAATCAGATATCAAAAAATTAAGCAGTTGGAATGGCTGGGGTACCAGGATTCGAACCTGGGCGTGGCGGGATCAAAACCCGCTGCCTTACCGCTTGGCTATACCCCAATAAAGAAGACACTAAAATTAAATGGTGCGGGTGGAGAGACTTGAACTCACACACCTTGCGGCGCCAGAACCTAAATCTGGTGCGTCTACCAATTTCGCCACACCCGCACTGAATACTTCCGGTAAAAGTACTACCTAATCTTAATGGTGGCTACGACGGGATTCGAACCTGTGACCCCATCATTATGAGTGATGTGCTCTAACCAGCTGAGCTACGTAGCCATTCATTCGCAACGTCATAACCAACACTGCGAGGCGCATTATGCGTGTATTACGTCAAATCGTCAACCCTTTTTTTAAGATATTTTTAAAAAAAATGATGACTGATTAAGATGCAATCAAATCCAGTTTAATAACGCTTCAATTCGCCTTTTTTGTAGTTCAAAATGAATCTGTTTTCCTGTGTAACCTTCCGCAATAATGTGTTGTACATTGACATTATAGGCAATCTTATAAGCTTCTTTTAGATAATTTGCTTGTACAAATGAGGTTGTTTGGTCAAATGCTTGGCTTGCTATAATGAGTTGCTCAAGGTGTGAAGGGTTACGCCAGACATCAATACTATTTAGTAAAGAGATAATTTGCTCAGCAGTGAGCATTTGTATATGCTCAAGATCATGACGATATTGCTGAACCATAACGGCAATTTTTGTGTAATGGTTAGGTGCTTTGATTTTTTTACATAAGGCTTCAACTACTGGCTTGCTAGGTAGTTGCGCGCATAATACGGCAAATCGGATGGTTAAATCATCAGTTAATAAAGCAGATTGTTTTAGTGCATCAATAGTATTGGTTGATAAATCTAATGAGGGAAAGAGTAATGTCAACGCACCACATTGATCTAACACTTGAAAGTAAATTTGCGGATTTTTTGCTGATAATGCTTTTTCAGTTTCTTTCCATACACGTTCGGCAGTTAGATAGCTAATTTCACCAGCTGATACCATTTGTTTCATTAGCGCTAAGGTTTGTAGAGCTACCGTAAAACCTAGCTGATAAAAACGTGCAGCAAAGCGAGCTACGCGCAAAATACGTAGTGGATCTTCACGAAAGGCGGGTGATACATGGCGTAAAATCTTATGTTTAATATCATCCACACCATGATAAGGATCGACGATATTACCGTTTTCATCCATGGCAATGGCGTTGATGGTTAAATCACGGCGTATCAGATCTTGTTCTAATGTAATCTCTTTACCAAAATCACAGATAAATCCAGTATAACCTCTACCGGATTTACGCTCAGTGCGAGCCAATGCGTATTCTTCTTTAGTGCTAGGGTGCAAAAAAACCGGAAACTCTTTACCGACTTGTTGATAACCTAATGCCAAAAGTTCCTCTGGCGTAGCGCCAACAACAACCCAGTCATGATCAGAAACAGGCAGATGCAACAATCTATCGCGTACACTGCCACCTACAAGATAGATTTTACTCATCTATCACATCCAACGATCTTTCTTGCGTCGGCTTGGTATAATTCTTGGTAATATAAGTCCTAAAATAAGACCGCCTCCAGCAACAAGGCCACCATAGGTAAACCAAGTTATAATAAGGTCACGACGTTTATCATCAACTTGATTTAGCATTGATTCAATTCGTGAATTTTGTTCTTTAACTTTTTGTTCTAGTGCTTCATTTTTATTTTGAAGCGTTTCTATAGATTTTTCAGCCGTCTGCAACTTTTGGATATAGTCACTTAACAATTTTTGTTGATTTGCCTCAGCATTATCAACTTTATCTTGATATTCTGCTAGTTTTGCTTCTAGCGCTGGAAAGCGTTCTTTATAACTAGGTTGTTCATTTAGTTTACTTGTTTCAATCCAAGCGGTGCTACCATTATTAAGTTGAATGCGAGTAAATTTGCCATCTGCGCTTTTTTCAAGCTCAACAACTTTTTCTCCTGCTTTAACTGCATTAGAAAACGCATATTGCGAACCAGGACCTCTACGCAAATAAATATCGACATTATCAGTCACATATTTGTCTATAGCGTAACCATTAAAAGAAATCGCAAAAAACGAAAGTAGTGCAATAATATTATGTTTTTTCATATATTTCCAATAAGCATCTATAAATAGTTTCATGATAACATAAAATAATAGCAAGTCGCATATTCATTTTATAATAAATAGTTTTAAAAACTAAAATAAATATGACCTTCAATAATGAAATCGTTTACATTTTTAATGAGATCTTAATCACAAAATATGAAATTAAAAATATTATTTTATATAAATAGCTATTATTTTATATAAGTGAAATATTACAAATTTGGAGCCATTATGAATTATCGTCTTAGCAACAACAATATAGATATCCTTTTTCGCACTGAACCGTATGCCGAATTGTGTTATTTTGGTAAACGGTTACAAAATTTTCAACCTGAAATGATTGACATGCTTTACCCTGCTGTCCCTAATTCCCGTATTGATGTCAACGTTCCATTTACTCTATGCCCAGAAGAAGGTTTAGGTAATTTTAGCACACCTGGACTTGAAGGACACCGAAATGGTAAAGATTGGTCTCCCGTTTTTACAACTAAAGAGGTTAATAAAACTGACAATAACATTACCATTATTAGTGAAGATAATATTGCTAAACTTCGTTTAACCAGCCTTTTTATTTTAGATAAAAATGGTGTATTGCAGTGTCAAAATACTTTAACCAATTTAGGTGATGAACCATATCAAGTTAATCGTTTTTCTATTACGTTACCTATTCCTGAACGGGCACAAGAATTAATGGCTTTTAGTGGTCGTTGGATTAAAGAGTTTTTCCCTCATCGAACTAAAATATCACATTGTGGTTATTTACAAGAAAATCGACGAGGACGAACATCACACGAATATTTTCCTGGGATGATGGTTGGTACCGAAGGTTTTAAAGAACAAACTGGCGAAGTTTGGGGAATCCACTTGGGATGGAGTGGTAATCATCGCATTCAAGTTGCAGTTAAAAGTAACGGTAAACGTTTTATTCAAGCTGAAGCTCTGTATTATGCAGGAGAAATATCACTAGCTAAAGGTGAATCTTTAAGTACGCCTTGGTTATATGCTACCTATAGTGATGAAGGCTTAAATAAAATGAGTCAACATTTCCACCAGTTTCTACGCAGTAATATTATTAAATTCGCCAAAAATAAAGCTCGTCCTGTTCATCTTAATACATGGGAAGGTATCTTTTTTGACCATAACCCTGATTACATTATGAAAATGGCGACTAAGGCAGCTCAAATTGGTGTTGAACGCTTTATCATTGATGACGGTTGGTTTGGTAAACGTGATGATGATTACCAAGGATTAGGTGATTGGTATTTAGATGAGCGAAAATATCCCAATGGTTTAGAACCGGTTATTAAACATGTTAAAGATCTTGGTATGGAGTTTGGTATTTGGGTTGAGCCAGAAATGATTAATAAAAACTCAGATCTTTATCGTGCTCATCCCGATTGGTTACTTGAACTACCAGGTTATCAACAACCAGAAGGTCGCCATCAGTATTTACTTGATCTACAAAACCCAGCTGTTTTTGAATATCTGCTTGAAAGGCTAACGTGGTTACTCAGTAGTTATAACATTGATTATATTAAATGGGATATGAATCGTGAAATTGTTCAACCTGGTCATGAAGGTAATCCTGCAATTGTTGGCCAAACTAAAACACTTTACCGATTGCTTGATATTTTGCAAGAAAAATTCCCTACCGTTGAAATAGAATCTTGTTCATCAGGTGGAGGTCGAATTGATTATGAGATTTTAAAGCGTACACAACGTTTTTGGACTTCAGATTCTAACGATGCATTAGATAGACAAATAATTCAACGCGGAATGAGTTATTTCTTCCCTCCAGAAGTCATGGGTGCTCATATTGGTGGTGCATTATGTCATACTACATTCCGTGAGCTACATATGAATTTACGCGGTCTAACTGCTTTATTTGGTCATATGGGAGTTGAGCTTGATCCAGTAAAAGTATCTGAGCAAGAACAGAAAGGTTTTGCATATTATATTAATTTACATAAACAACTCCGTCCTTTGTTACATAGCGGTAACTCTGTAAGATTAGATGTTGATGATAACCCAGCTATGCAAAGTTATGGTGTTGTTAGCCAAGACCAAAAAGAAGCTGTGTTTATTATTGCTCAATTAACATTACCAACCTATGCGTTAAGTGGTAATTTGCGATTGGCTGGTTTGTTAGCTGATAAGCAATACCAAATTGAGGTGCTTGATATGCCAGATAATATTGATCCAAAAATAAATGGTCATGTTATGAAAATATTACCACAATGGATGAAAGATAAAACAACACTATCTGGTGATTGGTTAATGGATGTCGGATTACCTTTACCAGTACTTGACCCAGCAACGGCTATATTAATAAAAGTAACTGCTAAATAATGTTATTAATACTTTTAAATTAATTATTTAGCGACTATCAGGGGATTTGCTAATCGCTGTCCCCTTAATATTCAATTTTTAATGAAACAATTCTAGTTTTCAATTCACCAATGATATTATTGGCAAAGTTTTTATTTTACCTTATTATAATCGGTTAATTCGGCCATATATCAAGAGTATTGCAAGCGAATTAACTTGAAGACAGTAAAAGATAATCCTTTTCACTCTAAGCATTTTTCTTAAATTATTGTTAATCTACAGAACTCTATATTGACAAATATTAAGTATGAAAATTATCCATATTTTATAAATAGTAATTAATTAAAAGGTTTTTTATGGCGACAATAAAAGATGTTGCGCGTTTAGCTAAAGTTTCAGTTGCAACTGTATCTCGCGTAATCAATAACGCAAATAACGTTCGAGATAATACTAGAGATACCGTAAAAGAAGCTATGGAAAAATTAAACTACTATCCTGATGCTAATGCACGTGCTTTATCACAACAAAATTCGAATACTATTGGCATTGTTGTAGCTGATGTATCGGATCCATTTTTTGGTGCCATGGTTAGTACCGTTGAAAAAGTTGCCTCACGAACAGGTCATTTTTTGTTGATCGGTAATGGCTATCATAATGAGCAACAAGAATATAATGCGATTACTCAATTAATTGAGCATCGCTGTTCGTCGTTAGTTGTACATGCCAAAATGCTCTCTGATAGCGATCTAGAAAAATTGATGCAACAAGTACCAGGTATGGTTCTAATTAATCGTATCGTAAAAGGATTTGAAAAACGCTGTATTGCTCTTGATGATCGTTACGGCTCTTATCTTGCAGTCAAACATTTAATTCAACATGGACATACTAGAATTGGTTATTTATGTTCAAATCATAATATTTCTGATTCATCTGATCGTTTACAAGGCTATAAAGACGCATTGTTAGAACATGGTATTGATGTTAATGAAAACCTTATTGCGATTGGTTTACCTAATGAAATAGGTGGCGAACAAGCAATGATGTCATTACTTGAACGCAACTGCCATATCACCGCAATTGCTTGTTATAACGATTCAATGGCTGCCGGTGCAATGTCTGTGCTTTATGATAATGATATTAAAATTCCAAACGATATTTCGATTATTGGTTTTGATGATCTTGTTTTATCGCGTTATTTACATCCTAAATTAACTACCATTCGTTATCCTTTACAGACAATGGCTGAAAAAGCTGCTGGATTAGCACTAAAGCTTGCGAAAGGAGAAAGTATTCCAACAAATTTGATTAACGTCTATATACCAACCTTAACTAAGCGTTATTCAGTAGCTTTTATTAATAGTTAAAAATAAAGTAGTTATACATCAACAAAGTATCCATTTTTCATCTGAACCATATATTTTACATCTATAATATAGTTCAGATGATAAGTCTTATTTTATATCACTTAGAACCAAACTTCTGTTTGTACACCAAAACTAATTTGATGATCTTTACCATTAAAATCAAATTTACTAATATCATTTTGTAGTGCTTCTATATAAGAAACATAAAAACGAATATCAGGTCGTGAAGATAAAATACTTTTTCCGACTTTAAATGAATGGTAAAGTGTTGTTTTATATCCTTCTTCGACATAAGTTTTACTTTTAACTTTGTCTTTCTGACGAAAGTAACCTAGTTCAACACCGCTTTGATTATAAGTATCCCAGATATAAGCTGGTCTTATTGCTGATTTAAAACTTGTAAAATCAATATGTGGAAGATTAATATCATAAGAATAAACATCATTTCCTGAAGTTAAAGCCAAAGCATGGGCAACAATGATATTATCGCTTAAATAAGCTTCACCTTCCGATACAAAACGATAAGCTTTACCACCAGTATGTGTACCTATATAGTCATTATCCGAATTACTGGCAAACTCTGGGTTATTAGTATTAATGTTAGCCAACTGTGATGCAACAGAATTGGTTGCTGTCTGTAATGT
Source organism: Gilliamella sp. Choc5-1 (assembly GCF_001690595.1). Classification (GTDB taxonomy): domain Bacteria; phylum Pseudomonadota; class Gammaproteobacteria; order Enterobacterales; family Orbaceae; genus Gilliamella; species Gilliamella apicola_M. Next base: position 47,640 of record NZ_LZHH01000083.1, on the reverse strand, counting down.
AAACTGATTAAATCCGCCAAAAAATTCATTTTGACGCAAAACAAGGCTACCAAGCCAAGCATTTTTAACAGATATACTATTTTGAATTTTAGATTTATTTGGTGCTGAATAACGAGCATTTAAACCAAGCGTTGCATTTTGCCATAATGGGATATCACGATAGCGAATTTCTAGTTCGTTTAAATCAACTTCTTCCTTTTTGTATTGGTCAATTTTATTTACTTTACTATCATCAGTACTAATTATTTCTTTTTTATTTTTCACATTTACATCTGCTCTAACTAATGATAAATCAAGAGCACCGACACCGACTTTAAGATTTTCAATACCAATACCTCCACCTGCTGGCGTTTTTTGTGTTTTCCAATCAAGCATTTGTATTTCATTATAAGGCAAAGAATGTTTACCCACCCATAATTTCGCATCAGGGAAACGTGGCACAAATCCTTTTGTTTCTAAATATATATCTGAAAATTGCATAATATTGTCATCTTGCGTATTAAATAAACCCGCAGCTTTATTTGTTGCCACGTTTCCATCAATCATAACAATTGCATCAACTCGCCTTCCATCTTGATCATAGACTTTTTGCTTAAAGATAAGATCATACCAACCACCATATTCATTACCAAATCGACCTAATGCACCTTCAGCATAATTTTTAGGTTTACCATTGCTTGAAGTTGACCAACCACCACGGAAGTAACCATTATAAGAAAATCCTATTTCTTCTTTAATATAATCTTTAAATTCAGCTAAAGTAAATGAAGTCTTTTCTGGATGATTGCTGTCTTGCATAGTATCGGTTTTTGGTGTACTAACTAGTAAAATTTGATTATTATTTGCTTGTACAGGATTAAATGGAGCCTGTTGCTTTGTAATTGCTACATTTTGATTATTTTTAAGCACTTTTTTCTGATTATTTATAATAATTTGTTGTTTTTGAAGATGATTATTTAATTTAGCAAGTTGCTTATTAGAATCAATCACTTGCTTTTTCAAATCATTAGACTCTTGACTAAGAACTAATAACTTTTGCTCTAATAACGCAATTCTTGCTTCTAGCTCATCTTGAGTTGCTGCCATCGCATTGGGTAAATAACACAAACCTAGCATAGTCATTAAAACAACTCGTTTTGGTTTGATTTTATATACTATTTTTTTTGAAAATTTCATTTCTCCCCTCCCCTAAACTTATTATTAAAAAATATTTAAAAATCTTTTAAATTTGAGACAAAAAAAAACCTAAAAAATAGTCATAACTATTCTTTAGGTTTTGCCCGCTATAAATCGGTAACAATCCAATACCTTTTAATAGGTAATTTCAATATAACTAATAAAAACGACTATTCAAAAACTAAACACTAATATTGTGATAGATATCACATTAAAAATTATCATGTTATATACAACATTAGTAAATATATTTCCCCTCGAATCATAATTTTTTAATTAATAAAAATCGATAAAACTAGATTTAATATTTTATGTATACGATTACATAAATGTTAACAAGATCACCGTATTTAATTACAGACTCCCTATAATAATTAGTAAATAAATCGGTGATAGTAACAATAATCAGAGTAAAATGGAGAACATATGAATCCTTCTTTCAATGAAATTATAAGCCGGCACGATTGGAATAATTTATCTGTTTTAAGTATTAATAAACTCGATACCCATCCAAAATTTCATAGTTGGCGAAATAAACAACAAGCTAAAAATAATAGTGATTCAGATTCTATAATATCGTTAAATGGTAATTGGTTTTTTAGTTATTTTACAAGTCCCAAGCAAGTTCCAGAATCATGGTTACAAAAGGAACTTGACGCAACTACAATTAAGGTACCATCTAACTGGCAGTTAAAGGGATATGATGCGCCAGTTTATACCAATATACGTTATCCTTTTCCATATAACCCACCTTATGTACCAGATGAAAATCCAACAGGATGTTATTCACGATATATTTCTGTGACTAAAGAGTGGCTGACTAAAGGCGATACACGGATTATATTTGATGGGGTTAGCTCTGCATTTCATCTTTGGTGTAATGGGCAATGGGTTGGTTATTCGCAAGATAGTAGAATTCCAGCAGAATTTGATCTAACGCCTTTTTTGAAAGTCGGTAAAAACCGCATAGCAGTATTAGCCTTAAAATGGTGTGATGGCAGTTATCTTGAAGATCAAGATATGTGGCGATTGAGTGGTATTTTCCGAAATGTTTCCCTACTGAATAAACCTAAATCACACTTAAGTGATATTCACATTGATACTTTACTTGACGATTGTTATCAAAATGCAACTTTATCTCTACAGGCCGATATTGAGCATGATGGAAACATGGATTTATTGGATGTAGGTATTGAATTATGGCAGCAAGATAAGTTAGTTGTCGAGCATATGCAATCAATTGGTTTACCTTCTGTTGACGAAAAAGGAGGATACACTGACCGTTTATGTTGTCAAATACCGGTTACTAAACCACAGTTATGGAGTGCTGAAACCCCAAACCTTTATCGAATTATTGTTAGTTTATATCACAAAAAAACAGGATTAATTGAATCAGAAGCTTATAACGTTGGATTTAGGACTATTGAAATTAAACATGGACAACTATGCTTAAATGGTAAACCACTATTAATTAAAGGCACAAATCGCCATGAGTTCTATCCTGATTTGGGATATGCATTGACCGAAGAAGCAATGTTGCATGATATCAAATTGATTAAACAACATAATTTTAATGCTGTGAGGTGTAGTCATTATCCTAATGATCCTCGTTGGTATGATCTTTGTGATCTATATGGGCTATATTTAGTTGATGAAGCCAATATCGAATCACATGGTATGTTTCCTATGTCTCGTTTGTCGGCCAATCCTAGATGGCTTGCAGCTTATAGTGAACGTGTAACACGAATGGTTCAGCGCGATCGTAATCACCCTTCCATTATTATTTGGTCGTTAGGAAATGAATCGGGACATGGGGCGAACCATGATGCACTTTATGCTTGGATTAAAAGTAACGATCCAACTCGTCCTGTGCAATATGAAGGCGGTGGCGCAAACACTACTGCCACTGACATTATTTGTCCTATGTATGCCCGCGTTGAGCAAGATCAACCACACCCTAATGTTGCCAAATGGGCAATAAAAAAATGGATTTCATTACCAAATGAAAATCGCCCACTTATTTTGTGTGAATATGCCCATGCAATGGGTAATAGCCTAGGTGCATTTTATAAATACTGGCAAGCGTTCAGACAATATCCTAGGCTACAAGGTGGGTTTATTTGGGAATGGGCTGATCATGGGATACGCTGTTCTACACCTTCTGGCGATAATTATTGGGCTTATGGCGGTGATTTTTGTGAGGCTTATCATGATAGGCAATTTTGCTTGGATGGATTAGTCTTTCCTGATAGAACTTCTCACCCAAGTTTGATTGAAGCCAAAAAGGTACAACAGCCATTCCAATTTAAGCTAATTAGTCAAAGACCGTTGGTTATTGATATTACAAGCGAATATCTATTTCACTATGCAAATAATGAAACTTTATATTGGGAATTATTATTTAATGGAAAAAAATATCAAAAAGGAAAAATTAAGCTTAATATTAAACCCAATAGTTCATTACAAATAACTTTACTTAACGATATAGCAAATGATTTAAATTGTGAAGACTTACATTTATCAGTTCGTGTTATTCAAAACAAGGCTACACCATGGTCACAAGCTGGTCATATTGTTGCATGGGAACAATGGAAATTAGCTAATTCTTATATTCCTTCATTAGCTTTTTGCCAAGCAAAAAATAAACTAAAATGGACCGAAACTAAAGATGATTACATTATTAATTACAAAAACCAAAGTTGGCTATTTAATAAAAAAACAGGGCAGCTTTACCAATGGACAAAAGGTAATAAACCATTATTAGCTTCACCTTTTGCTGATCAGTTTGTTCGTGCACCTATTGATAATGATATTGGTATTAGTGGCGATTTTGATAGTAATAATAATCCATTCGCTTGGGTTGAGCAGTGGAAAGCCGCTGGTTATTACGATCTAACCCACCAATGTTTAGGTATGCATCTTACACAATCAACAGATAAGATTGTGATCGAAGCACTGCATGGATATTTGTTCAAAAACAAAAAAGTAATTCAAACTAAATGGCAATACGAGTTCGATCAAGAGGGCAAATTCACTTTATCTGTGCAAGTTGATATTGCTAACGATATGCCCGCACCAGCTAGAGTCGGTTTATGTTATCAAATGAAACAGATTCCTAAAAAAGTAAAATGGCTTGGCTTAGGACCTCATGAAAATTATCCTGATCGAAAAACATCAGCTATTTTTGGTGATTGGTCGTTACCTTTTGCAGAACTTTATACACCTTATATTTATCCATGTGAAAATGGATTGCGTTGCGAGGTTAAAAGATTGCAACTTAATGAGATGATCATAACTGGACATCAGTTTAAATTTAACGTTAATCAATATGGGACAGAGCAATTAATAGAAAAAACTCATCGTCATTTATTAGAACCTAGGTCATGCGCTTATATAAGTATTGATGCTTATCATATGGGAATTGGTGGAGATGATTCTTGGACACCAAATGTACATCATGAATTCTTACTGACAGATAAACACTATAGCTATCAGCTTATGTTTAAATGTTAAATAAGCCATCTAAAAATATGGCACCGTTTTGGGTGCCTTATTTTTATTCAATTGTATTTTTCGATATGGTTATTTCTTAATAATTGTTATATTCCATTTAACATTTCACCATCAAACAGCTTATCAAGTTCTTCGATAAATTCTTGCTGAGGTAGGTGATAAAAAATGCCTTGCTCGGGCATTCCTCGTAAAAAGAGATAGTATACCCCTCCAAAATGCGTTTGGTATTGGTAATTAGACAAACGTCCTTTTAAAAAACGATGCAATGCTAAACAGTAAAGTTGATATTGTAGGTCATAGCGATGATCGCACATCACTTTTTCAAGTGCTTCTTGGCTATAAGCATCAACACATTCACCTAACCAATTAGATTTATAATCAACCACATAATATTTCCCTTCAAATTTGAAGACTAAATCGATAAAGCCTCTTAGCATACCTTGTACCGACTCAAAATCTAATTCGGGACATAATCTTGATAAATGATCATATTGTTTACACAAACTATCTAATTGCTGACTAGTGACTGTTTTGCGTATAGGGAGATAGAATTGCAATTCGTTAATATGTTGCCCCATTAACACTTGCGATAATATTAAATTTGGATCATGCAGTTTTGTAGTCAATATCTGTTGCATCCAATTTGTTACTACGCTATTCCACTCTGTTTCTAAATTGAGCTTTTTTACCATCTGATTACATAATTCAACAAGATTATCTGATGTGATATCTTCCATAATGCTGTGCATTAATGTACCGACATATGCTCCTTTAGGAAAATGGTGGATATCATATTGTGTGTCGTTTGATTGTACTTTATCGGATTCGTATGGGGATTCGTCCCAGTCATTAATAAGATCAGGCTTATAAGCCAATACATTATGATTATGCTTTTGTAATTCAGTATAACTTGTGACCCGCCAACTGTCTGAGATATTACGCGAAAATACGTTAGCCGATAATGATTGATTTGGCAAAATTGGCGGAATATACTGTTCGCTCTCTATTGGTAATTGGATATCAATTAAATTAGCTATATTGGCAATTGATCTTAATTCACTTTTTAATAAATGATTAATAGCCGATTGGCTTTTTTTCAATGAAGCAAGTCCAATACTACAATGATAAACCGAGCGAGTCATTGCAACATATAATAGCCGCAAATCTTCAGCAAGTCGCTCTTTTTCTATCTGCTCTTTAATCTCATCAGACTGTAACCATGCATAAGTTGGCTGATAGTCATTATTTTTATCATGATAAAATTGGCTATCGGATGCACGATATATTGAAATAAATGGTAACCAAACAATCGGAAACTCTAATCCCTTTGATTTATGAATAGTAATAATCTTGACAAGGTTTTCATCACTTTCAAGGCGTTGCTGATGATTTTCTAAATTTGGATCTGGGTTAACAATTTGTTTTGTCAACCACCGAATTAAGGCGTGTGGACCATCTAACTCATTTGATGTTTCTTGAAGTAATTCACCTAAATGCATTAAGTTAGTTAATGTTCGTTCACCATCTTGGCGAGCTAAGATGTTTTCAGCTAGATGCCGTTTTTTCATCATTCGGCGTAACATAACCAATACATCATAATATTGCCAAATTGCTTGATATTGTTTGAATTCTTCGATCAAACTTTCCCATTTATCTTGATCGTCAGTGATTTGTTCAAGGTCTGTCATGGTTTGACCTAATAGCGATGTCATTAATGCTAGCTTGAGCATTGTTTCGTTTTCTGGCATTAAAACAGCTTGCAATAGGCTCAATACATCTTTTGCTTCATTTGAAGAAAACACACTACTATTGTTTGACAAGTAGACACTTTTAACACCGCAATGAGTCAATTTTTGTTGGATAACTTCGGCTTCACGCCCATTACGCACTAAGATTGCAATGTCAGCTGTAGTCACTGGACGTTGTTCGTTTTCGCTATCAATTAACATTGACGAATTAGACAGTAAAGTCACTATTTGAGTAGCACAACAACTAGCCATGTGTTCTTGATAATCTGAATTAGTTGCAATATCATCAGGCAGTAAGTAAGCAGATAATGCCGATACTTCTTGGTTGTTAACTTGCAAAGACTTTTGCTGATTCCGTTTTGCCGCTTCCATGGGTAAAAAAGGAATATCATTAAATATAAATGGATTATCGCAATTAGAAAATAATTGGTTAACAGCTTTGACCATCGAAGCAGATGAACGATGGTTTACATCCATGGTAAAAGAATTTTCCCCTGTCGATTGTTTAGCTTTTAAGTAAGTGAATATATCTGCACCTCGAAAGCTGTAAATTGCTTGTTTTGGATCACCAATAAATAATAGACCTCGATCTAACTTTTTCCTGTCATAAATACGATCAAAAATTTGATACTGAGCAGGATCGGTATCCTGGAACTCATCAATTAAAGCAACACAATATTTTGAGGCTATACTTTGCGCCAATCGATCTCCTGCTTTTGCTTTTAGTGCACGATTTAGTTGCCAAATAAGATCGTCAAAGCTCATCTCGCCATTTTTGATTTTTTCGTTATAGAGCCCTTTTTGAATTACACTGACGATATCCATTAAGATTTGGCTTCGTAGATCAAAAGGTTGTTTATATAGATCGTCAATTTGTTCAAAAAACGGATGATATGGAACACTTTTTCCTTCTTTCGTCTTTTCGATTAAAACTGATTGCTTAAATTTTTCAAGTTCGTTAGGTAATTCAAACGTTCGAGTTTCGCTGTTAGCCCATGCCGATACTTTAATTACCCAATTGGGTAGATTTCGACTACTATATGATTGTTTGCTGACACCTGATTGTACAATGATTTCAACTAATTTTTCAGACAAAGTTAACCAAGATTTTTTAATATTTTCAATTTTTTCATAACTTTGTTGGTAAAAAAACTTTATTGTTGTACTTATATCTAGGTTTACCTTGCCAGCATTGTTGAAATCTAACCCTAAATAAGGGGTGATGTCTTTTAGCAATGCCGTTGGATCTTGCCATGTAGCAAGCACTAAATAAGCAAGTGGTTTATCAAGTGGTGTAAAATAGTGACGCCAAAAATCTTGGGTTACTCTTAATTTTAATTCATATTCATCAGAAATTAGCTTTTGCTCAAATAAAACACCCGATTCAAATGCATGGCTAGTTAGTATTCGTTGGCAAAAACTATGTATAGTATAAATAGCCGCATCATCCATTGACTGTTGAGCAATAGTAAGTTGCTGTACTGCAAATTTTCTATCATCAATTAATTCAATGAGTTGTTGATAAATAGGATCTTTATGATGTCCTTGTAATAGGCCTATTCGCAGTTCTTGAATATTTTGCCTTATCCTCGATCGAAGTTCTTGAGTTGCCGCTTTGGTAAAAGTCACAACCAGAATTTCGTTAACATTTAAAGGCCTTGGGTAACTATTTTGACCAATGCCCAATAATAATCTTAAGTAAATAAAGGCAAGAGAATAAGTTTTACCAGTTCCAGCCGATGCTTCAATTAAAGTTCGACCAGTTAGAGGTAAATCAAAAAGATTAAGTTTTTTTACTCCGCTTGATGATACCATTCAAGATTTCCTGCAGAGTTTGGTAATAAACTAATACAAGCTATTGCGGCAGTAGAAAACATAGGAGGAGCAACTTGCGGACATAGTTCATTAACTAAATATCCCACTAATGGCAAATGAGATACAATAATCACATTTTCAACCCCATCATTTAACAATATTGCTAATACGTCAGCAATATGAGATGGGCTACCACCAGGCACTAAAAATTGATTAGTTTCAACTTTTGCAACACTAACGTGTGATGATAATTCTGTTAATGTTTGTTGAGCTCGCAAATAAGGGCTAACCAAACCAATTTCAAATTGAAAATTTTGCTGTTTAAGCCATTTGCCAGCTTGATTTGACTGATTAATGCCATAATTTGTTAATGTTCTACTGGAATCCGATGAAGCAGAAAACCCTGCTTCACCATGTCTCATAATACAAACTTTCATCAATATTCAATTAACGTAATTTTAATTGGAAAATCATGCATTCTGCACCACAACAAAAGGTAAATTTTGCTGATAATTTAAAGCCATCGCTTATTTTATCAATATTGCTATTAATTTCACACGGCTCTGTTGCGACATCATTTGCAGCTTGAGTTAAAGATGCTAACTTAGCTTGAGCTTCTGATTCTGTCGCAAAGATGTGTTCATATTCAGCGCTACAGTCTTCATTATCAATTATTGTACCAACATCCACACAACAACATGCTGGAGTTTCGTTTGCTTTGCATTTGTTTAAAGAATCTGCCATGCTTACCTCTAATTAACTGTTAATATTTGTAATAGTATACTCTTAATCATAACTTAGGGCAAAGCGCTAACTCTATTTTGTTATCTAGCTGAATATGATGCTGTATGTGACTACTAAACTATGTTGTTAGTTGAGATAAAAGGGATTAAAGATACCTCTGCCATTTGGCAGAGGTCAATACATTAGAATTTAGGCGCTGTTGGGCGACTACGCTTTTTTGCAAACGGTTTATCAGATGTATCTGATTTACTGTTTTTACGAGCTCGTTTAGTATCAGACGCTGCTCCACTGATTAAGCTCATTTTCATTGGTTGATTAAGTACTCTTACTTTTTCAAAATGTTTTAGTATGTCTTTTGGCATACCTTTTGGTAATTCAACTGTCGAATAAGTATCATAAAGCTTGATATTACCAATGTAACGACTGCTAATATCAGCTTCATTAGCAATTGCCCCCACAATATGACGAACTTCAATACCGTTCTCTTTACCAACTTCAATACGATACATATCCATATCACCAACATCCCGTCGTTCTCGACGTTTTGGGGATTCACGATTATCACCTCGTAAACGGCGTTCACCGCCACGATTATCCCGATCTCGCATTTCACGCGATGGTTTAAACACTGGATCTGGTGGCAAAATTAAAGGGCGTTCCCCTTGTGCTAATTTTAATAAAGCGGTTGCAATCGTTTCAAGATCGGCTCCACTATCAGCTTGTATTTGTGCTAATAACTTTTGGTACTCATCTAAATCACTACTCTCAAGCTGTTTCTGGACTTGCTCAGTAAATTTTGCTAAACGACGCTGTTCAAGTAGCTCTTTTGATGGCAACCCAACTTCTGGAATTGTTTTTTTGATAGTTTGCTCTATATTCTTAAGTAAACGACGTTCGCGGCTATCAACAAATAAAATAGCACGACCAGCACGACCAGCGCGACCCGTTCGTCCAATACGATGAACATAAGATTCAGAATCTAACGTGATATCATAATTGATAACTAAACTAATACGCTCAACATCCAAACCACGAGCAGCAACATCGGTTGCGATTAATATATCTAAACGACCATTACGTAAACGATCTAATGTTTGTTCACGCAATTGTTGTGTCATATCACCATTTAATGCAGCACAACTATAACCGTGCTTTTCAAGCACTTCCGCCACATCTAAAGTAGCTGATTTTGTTCGAACAAAAATAATAGCCGCATCAAAATCTTCTGCTTCTAGAAAGCGAACGATAGCTTCGTTTTTACGCATACCTCTAACAAGCCAATAACTTTGGTCAATATCAGGGGCAGTTTGATTGGTACCTTTGATCTGAACTTCTTTAGGATTTTGCATAAATCGTTTAGTAATACGACGAATTGGTGCTGGCATTGTTGCCGAAAATAAAGCTGTTTGATGATCATCTGGAATCGTTGTCATAATGCTTTCAACATCATCAATAAAGCCCATTCTTAACATTTCATCTGCTTCATCAAGTACTAATCCCTTAAGATTAGAGAGATCTAAGGTTTTACGATTTAAGTGATCAAGCAAACGTCCTGGTGTACCAACTACAATTTGAGGGCCTTGTTTTAAAGCACGTAATTGAACGTCATAGCGTTGTCCACCATATAAAGCGAGTACTTTAACCCCTTTCATATATTTTGAATATTCAGAGCAAGCATCAGCAACTTGTATAGCCAATTCACGTGTAGGAGCTAATACTAAAAGTTGTGGTGCTTTTAAGTTTGCGTCAATATTCATTAAGAAAGGGATTGAAAACGCAGCAGTTTTGCCACTACCTGTCTGTGCCATACCCAATACATCATTCCCCTCTAATAATAGAGGAATACATTCAGATTGGATTGGTGATGGTTTGCTAAAACCAAGATCATTTAATGCGTTAAGAATATCCTCGGATAAACCAAGATCAATAAAAGAAACTTCTTTTGTCATGTAAACTCGCTTATAAATTTTGAATATATAAACTCACTTATTTAGTAAAAATCCTGATAATTATTAACTAATATCATATAAGTTTTATCTTATTTTTTTAAACCAAATAAAGAAAGCAGATATAAATTTATGCCAGCTCACTAAATTGAAAATTTACAACTCACCCCAATAACTAACTGCCTATGTTAACTCAACAAATCGAATCTAAAAAATACACTAAGATTAATTAATATATCTAAGATAAAGCTAACCACATTATCTAATGTTGAGAACATATTATTTGGCAAATCAGAACTACGCTATAACAATATTTTCACTTTTAAAACTGGCATGACCCTTGTTACTCTTCTTTTTCTTCAAGTAACTTCATTTCATAAAGTGCCTGTTGATGTTCAACATAGTTATAAATATTATTGGCTAAAGCATATTTAAATAACATTTTGGCACGTTCGTTGTCACCTTTACTTTGATAATATTTACCTAAGTAAAAGTAGGCTTCACAAAGGCGTTCGGCTAATTGTCGATTATTCTCTACACCTTGTTGAAGGTTCTGCATTAATTTAGATTCGTTAATTTTACCTAAATAAAATGCAATAATATTGCCACTATAACTCGTTTTATCATTAATCAGATCATAACGTTTTTGTAGCTCAATTTTGGCGGCTTTATTATCATTTTCTTTTTCAATCAAATAAAGCCATAGAATTCTAATAGGTTCATTCACATCATACTGATAAAATCGTAATGCATCACGCTCTGCGGCTTGATAATGGCCTGTACGATACAACGTAATAGCACGATTCAAATACGCATAAGTATAAGCGGGATCAAGCTCTAATGTAGTATTAAATGACATCAAAGCTGTATCAAAATCACCATCTCTTAATGCATAAGTTCCTAGAAAGTTGTAAATGTCAGGAACTTCAGGATTTAAGCTCAACAAATAGGAAAAATCGCTTTGAGCAAAGGCTTTAAAACCCAATGAATCATAGGCAATACCTCGCTCAAATATGAGTTGCATTCGCGTTCCAGTATCAAGGCCTTTTTGTGATAGCTGTTGGCTGAGCTGAGCAATTTTTAACTCATCATCATATGAAACTTGCTCAGGAACAGCTAACAAAGGTTGAGAATTAGAACAACCTGACAAAAGAATAACAGCTAGCAAAATGCAGCATACAGTTCTCAGGTTGAATAATCCCATTTTTATCCCCTAATGAATAATAATTTTATTCTGCTGTTGAAGTAACGTCTGCTGTAGGTTCGACAGCATCTTTCATACTCAAACGGATTCTACCTTGGCGATCAATTTCTAGTACTTTAACATTTACTTCTTGACCTACTTTTAGATAATCAGCCACTTTTTCTACTCGATGATCGGCAATTTGAGATACATGAACAAGTCCTTCTTTACCACCAATAACCGATACGAAAGCACCAAAATCAACGATTCTTGTCACTTTACCTGTATAAATTTTACCAATTTCGACATCAGCAACTAAGTTAGTAATACGTGCCATGGCATCTTTGGCTTTATTACCATCTGAAGCTGCAATCTTAACGGTACCATCATCAGTAATTTCAATAGTTGTTCCTGTTTCTTCAGTTAAAGCCCGAATTGTTGCGCCACCTTTACCGATAATATCGCGAATTTTGTCAGGATTTACATTCATTGTATAAATACGTGGTGCAAATTCTGAAATTTCTTGGCGAGGCTTATTAATTGCTTGTTCCATTACACCTAAAATATGTAAACGAGCACCTTTAGCTTGATTAAGTGCTACTTGCATAATTTCTTTGGTGATACCTTCAATTTTGATATCCATTTGCAATGCACTTACACCTTCGCGTGTACCTGCTACTTTAAAGTCCATATCACCAAGGTGGTCTTCGTCACCAAGAATATCTGATAATACGACAAACTGATCACCTTCTTTTACTAATCCCATTGCAATACCAGCAACAGATGATTTGATTGGTACTCCTGCATCCATAAGAGCAAGTGAAGCACCACAAACAGAAGCCATTGAAGATGAACCATTTGACTCAGTAATTTCAGACACTACTCGAACAGTATATGGAAATTCTTCACGGCTTGGCATTACAGCCGCAACACCTCGTTTAGCTAGGCGACCATGACCAATTTCTCGGCGTTTTGGTGAGCCAACCATACCTGTTTCGCCAACAGAGTATGGAGGAAAATTGTAATGAAGTAAGAACCGTTCAGTATATTCACCAGTTAACTCATCAATGATTTGTGCGTCACGCTCTGTACCTAATGTTGCAGTAACTAGTGCCTGCGTTTCGCCGCGTGTAAACAATGCACTACCATGAGTTCTTGGTAAGACATTAGTACGGATATCAAGTGCACGAATCATATCTTTTTCACGACCATCAATACGCGGTTCACCAGCAATAACACGCTTACGAACAATTTGACTTTCCAACTCAACAATAATATTAATCACTTCGTTTTCATCGAGTTCGTCATTTTGCTCTTTTAGTACAGCTAAAACTTCTTCTTTAATTAAATCAATTTGAGCATAACGTGCTTGTTTTTCAGTAATACGATAAGCTTCGCCCAAACGATCTTTAGCTAGTTCAACAATGGCGTTATATAGCACTTCATTTTTAGCCGGTGCTACCCAATCCCATTTTTCACAATTGGCTTTTTCTACAAATTCGTTAATATTATCAATAACAACTTGTTGTTGTTCATGGCCAAATACCACCGCTGCTAACATTTGATCTTCAGTGAGTAAATCAGCTTCAGATTCAACCATTAATACTGCACTTTTTGTGCCCGCAACAACTAAGTCTAGACGACTGGCTGTAAGCTCTTTTACTGATGGATTTAATACAAATTCATTATTAATAAAGCCAACACGTGCAGCACCAATAGGGCCGTGGAATGGAACACCTGATAAGCAAAGTGCAGCAGAAGCACCAATCATTGCAACTAGGTCAGGACTCACTTCGGGATTAACTGAAACAACGGTTGCAATAATTTGGATTTCATTAACAAATCCTTCAGGAAATAATGGACGAAGCGGGCGGTCGATTAAACGTGCAATTAGAGTTTCACCTTCACTTGGACGACCTTCACGTTTAAAGAATCCTCCAGGAATACGCCCTGCAGCATAAGTACGTTCTTGGTAATTAACTGTTAATGGGAAGAAGTCTTGACCTTCTTTTACTTTTTTATTTGCAACAACCGTGACAAATACAGCGGTATCATCCATATTAACCATAACAGCTGCGGTTGCTTGACGAGCCATAATACCAGTTTCTAAAGTCACAGTATGACGACCATATTGAAATTTTTGACATGTCGGATTAAACAAAATAATGTCCTCTTGTTATCTGTTATGTTGAAGTTTGATATTTCGACAGGACGCAACATTACGCTACGCTTATTGATACTCTCTTCAACAATGTGGGGATATATACAACAAAAAGATTATTTCACTGTCACGACTAATGACAAATCTATAAATTATAGAGCTCTCATTAGTCGCGCGAAACATGAGATATAATCTTTACTTTGTTGGCTTACTTAAAATAATAACTTTTAATGCTCAATATTATATCAGAGCATCGATTTTTCACAACGAAAAAGAGGCCTAAGCCTCTTTTCAAGTAGATTGTCAATTAGCGACGTAAACCTAGTTTTTTAATCAATTGGTTATAACGTTCAATATCTTTACGACGTAAATAATCTAATAATTTACGACGGCTAGACACCATACGTAATAGACCGCGACGGCTATGGTGATCTTTTTTATGCTCAGAAAAATGACCTTGTAAATCATTAATACGTGCAGTTAAAAGAGCAACTTGAACCTCTGTTGAACCAGTGTCGTTAGTGCCACGACCATATTCGGCAACGATTTTCGCTTTAGCTTCTACAGTTAGAGACATAATAAACCTCTTAAAATAAATATAAAAAATGGAATGACCGATCTCTAATTCAGACATTCCTCGGTATCCATATAGTGAATATATGAGTTATGTAATTATACTTAAATTTATAAAAATAGCAATTTGATTTATTTAGTTAACAGCAGTATTTACTTAAGCTCAAAACCATACTCTTCTTGAATTAGTTTTTTTAGCGCCTCAATATAATTTTGAGCTGATAAGCTTAGTTGAGCCTTTTGTGATGTGATCCAGCCTATTAGGATTTTTTCTTCTACATCTAACGGTATTGATAAAATATCAGATCCGTTTAAGTCAGCACTTAAAACCCCTGTGCTAATGGTATAACCATTAAGTCCATGCAATAAGTTAAATAAGGTTGCTCTATCACTGACGTGTATACTCTTTTTATGATAAACCGTACTTAAAATTTCTTCGGAAAAATAAAATGAGTTATATTCTCCCTGCTCAAAAGAGAGATAAGGGTAATCCTCTAAATCATCTAAAGTTAATAACTTCATGGATGATAATGGATGATGAGTACTAATAAATACATGAGGATTAGCTTCAAAAAGTGGGTTAAAGGTTAATCTATGTTCTTTCAGTAACCGTAAAATCACTTTTTGATTAAAATCATTCAAATACAAAATACCAACTTCACTACGTAAATTAGCAACATCGGTGATGATATCATGTGTTTTAGTTTCCCGAAGCGTAAACTCATACTCATCTGTTTGATTATTTTTAATTAAATTAACAAAAGCATTAACTGCAAAAGCGTAATGCTGAGTAGATATACTACATAACTGCTTAGAGGGTTCTTTTTTTGAGTAGTGCTGTTCCAATAGCTCAGCTTGATCTAGAACTTGTTTGGCATAACCTAAAAACTCAACGCCATCAGGTGAAAGTGAAACTCCTTTAGAACTGCGCACAAAAATCTCAATACCAAATTCAGCTTCTAGATCTTTCACCGATGTTGATAAGCTTGGCTGAGTAATATATAAATTCTTAGCGGCTTCATTTATTGAGCCAGAACGTGCTATTTCTAAAATATAGCGTAATTGTTGAAGTTTCATAATATTTGGACGTGTTAACACAAACTATCTTATATAACACAAATATATACTAAATAATATTTAAGTGAAATAAATACTTGTTGCTATTTTATACTCAAACATATAGTTACCTGAAAGTTTTTGACAAAAAATTTAATATAAATGAATTATGAAAAGTACAAATGAGAAGCAGTAGGATTGATAATAAAATTACTTTAGATATTTTAGGTAAAAAAATGTGAATTATTTGGCTTATAAGTATCTAAAAAAAGTTTTCGTAAATTAATTTTATACTCATAAGGGTCGAAACAGTAATTAACATTGGTCGAATTAATTGACGACCTTTGGCGATGACCATTTTAGCTCCAAGCCTTGCTCCTATAAATTGACCAACTAGCATAACCAATCCAATTGACCATATTACTTCTCCCCCTATAATAAAAAACAGCAAGCCGGCCAAATTTGAGGTAAAGTTTAGTACTTTGGTATGTGCAGTCGCTTTGGTTAAATTAAAACCGGCTAACGTAATATAAGCTAACGCATAAAATGAACCAGCACCAGGGCCAAAAAATCCATCATAAAAACCTATACCAAAGGCAGGAATTAATGCGAATTGAATAAGTGAAAGGCGACTGTTACGGTCGTTTTCTCCAATAGTTGGAGAAAGTAAAAAATAGAACCCAACGCTAATAGTTAAAATTGGTAATAATAATTTTAAAAAATCAGCTTGGATACGCATCACAGATAATGTTCCAATTGCTGAACTAACAAAAGCAAAAACGATTGCCCATTTTTGTTGTTTCAAATCCACCATATGCTGCCGGATAAAATATAGGCTAGCAGAAAACGAACCACCGCAACTTTGCAATTTATTGGTTGCCAATGCACTAGCTGGTGGCAGTCCAACAGCAAGTAATGCAGGGACAGTTAATAAACCACCTCCGCCAGCAATAGAATCAATAAAACCGGCCAAAGCAGCAATCAGAAAAAGTAAAATAAGCAGATCATAACTCATAATTTATTTACATCACCACATTGAGCCCGATAACGAAGGTAGTGATCCATTAGCACAATAGCAACCATTGCTTCAGCAATTGGTACAGCTCGAATGCCAACACATGGATCATGTCGACCATGTGTAGATACTTCAACGCTTTCACCCAAAATATTAACTGATTGACCAGGAATTTCTATACTAGGCGTGGGTTTAAGTGCTATGCTGGCTGATATGGTTTGTCCTGAACTAATACCACCTAAAATCCCACCAGCATGATTAGATAAAAAGCCTTTAGGTGTTATTTCATCACGATTTTCGCTACCACGTTTATTCACAACAGCAAAACCATCACCAATTTCTACACCTTTCACAGCATTAATACTCATTAGTGCATGCGCAAGATCAGCATCTAGTTTATCAAATACAGGTTCGCCAAGTCCTACTGGAATATTCTCAGCAACAATGCAAACTTTCGCACCTATTGAGTCACCCTCTTTTTTTAGTGACCGAAGCAACTGTTCAAGCGCATCTAATTTACTCTCATCTGCGCAAAAAAATGGATTGAGTTCAACTTGTTGCCAATCTTTCAATTCACATTTTACATCGCCCATTTGAGCCAAATAACCACGAATAGTAATGCCAAGCTTTTCTTGTAGATATTTTTTTGCAATAGCGCCGGCAGCAACTCTCATAGCCGTTTCACGAGCAGAGGAGCGACCGCCACCACGATAATCTCGTATACCATATTTATTTTGATAAGTGTAATCTGCATGGCTTGGTCTGAAGATATCTTTAATTTTACTATAATCTTGAGAACGTTGATCGGTATTTTCAATAAGTAAACCAATACTCGTCCCTGTTGTAACTCCTTCAAATACGCCTGACAAAATTTTAACTTGATCAGCTTCTCGGCGTTGAGTTGTATAACGAGATGAGCCAGGTCTACGACGATCAAGATCATTTTGCATGTCTGATTCTGTTAACGCAAGTCCAGGAGGAACACCATCGACAACACACCCTAATGCTACACCGTGTGATTCACCAAATGTGGTTACTTTGAATAATTTTCCGATTGAGTTTCCAGCCATAATAAATTTATTCCAATGATTAAAAACAGCTTATTTAAAACAATAATGATATTGGATCAGTTCTTCACGTGTGATAGAAAACACACCCAACCCACCACGTTCAAATTCTATCCAATTAAAAGGGACATCGAGATATTGTTGTTGTAAGCTAACCCAACTATTACCAACTTCACAAACTAATACTCCTTCTGGTGTTAAATAATTTATCGCATCTCGTAAAATTTTTTTTACCAGATCTAAACCATCAAAGCCTGCTTCTAATGCTAATTTAGGTTCATATAAAAACTCGTCTGGCAAATCACTCATATCTTCACTATCAACATAAGGCGGATTAGTGACAATCAGATCGTATTGTTTTTCTGGCACATCATCAAATAGATCTGACAAAATAGGAGTAACTTGAAAATCCATTTCGTGCATTTCAATATTTGTTTTGGCGATATCTAATGCTTCTAAGGAAATATCAGTTATATCAACTTGAGCATCAGCAAACTCATAAGCACAAGCAATCCCTATACAGCCACTACCAGTACATAGATCTAAAATATTTTTAGGTTCAGTTAATATTATTTGCTCAAAATGGTTATCAATTAGTTCACCAATAGGAGAACGAGGAATTAATACACGTTCATCAACATAAAAAGCATGTCCACAAAACCAAGCTTGGTTAGTTAAATAAGGGGTTGGTACACGATCTTTTATTCGCTTTTGAATAATATCAATAATTTGATTTTTTTCATCATTAGTTAGATTTGCGGAATAAAATTCTTCAGGAATAAACAACGATAATCCTAACGTTGCTAAAACTAATTGTTTAGACTCATCAATAGGATTATCTGTACCATGACCTAAAAAGACATCTGATAGACTAAGTTGTGATGCTGTCCAGCGTATAAAGTCTTGAACTGTGCGTAAGTTTTCCATAATAACTCCAAATGATTTAGGAGAGGAAGGTATTGTTTGTCATTTTAAATAACAACTATAAATTACGAACTATTAAAATAATCTAGATAGCTAGTTTTATAGCGTTATGAACTAATGGTCCCATCTTTTAATGACTCAATATGGCGGTGAGGAAGGGATTCGAACCCTTGATACGTTGCCGTATACACACTTTCCAGGCGTGCTCCTTCAACCACTCGGACACCTCACCTCATTAGAACCCACTTTTCAAAAGTAGGTTGCATACTATAATGATCACCAACTAATTAATCAAGCTTTTTAATTCATACAAACAATAAAACCAAATATGGCTATAACAGCTAGTATACCAACGGTTGTGATCAATGCATATTTTAAATTTGAACACATATTATTATCTCCAATTATTTATTATTAATCAGCCTTTTTGATTGGTGAATTGAACGAAATAGTTTTACTAATAAATTTATTACTTTCAATTTTCGGGTAATTAGGTGCAAAATCTAAAAGTATCTCAATCGATTCATCTAAGTAAGGATCGGGTTGTTTATAATCTTTAGGTACATCATCTAATTTAGTAATTGATGGCAAGCCTGCTTTTTTCAAACGCTCATTCATCCTTGTTAAATCACGCTCATCATTAGCTTTCTGCTCTAATTCTCGCTTTTTCTTATTAAGCGAAACAATATATTGACGACCTTTTTTATCATTAAATCTTTTAATATCTTCATCAATATACATAAACTCAGAATTCTTTGAAATTCTAGCCAAATGTTGTGATTCTAAATTAGGTAGCAATGGCTTAATATTAGCAAGAGTTAAATAATCAGCCGAAGGAATTTTATCCCAAGGTAATGCGTTATCTAAGAATCGTTCACCTGTCTCATCAACGTATTTTACTTTATTCATTTCAATATCTGGTTCAACACCTTTTAGTTGTGTACTGCCACCGTTGATACGATAAAACTTTTGTATTGTGTACTGTGCACCGCCTAGCTCAGGCCAATTTGGATGTAGTCTTGCGTCAACTGGATAAGAAACATTACGAGATGTTTGTACTGTTCCTTTCCCGTAAGTCGTCTCACCAACAATTAATGCTCGGCCATAATCTTGCATAGCAGCAGAAAATATTTCTGACGCTGAAGCACTATAGCGATTAATCATTACAATAAGTGGTCCAGTATATTCGATACCTTTATTTCGGTCATCATAAGTAATAACATTTTGTAAATTATCACGAACTTGAACAACAGGCCCACTATCAATAAATAAACCTGTTAAAGTAATAACTTCGGCTAATGAACCACCACCATTATCACGCAAATCAATAATTAAACCTTGTAAATTTTCTTTATTTGCTTTCAATAAAAGGGTTTGAACTTTTTCGGTTAGTCCAATATAAAAACTTGGTATTTCAATAACGCCTACTCTGCCGCGCTGATTATCAACAATCTTTAATTTCGCTTCACGATCTTCAAAATGAATTTTACCACGAGTAAGTTCAATTACTTTCGAATTACTATTATTACCGACAGGTAAAATTTCTAATTTCACAACAGTGCCTTTAGGACCGCGAATTTTATCGACTATATCATCTAAACGCCAACCAATAACATCTTCAATTGCAGAATCTTTTTGACCTACACCAATAATTTTATCCCCGATGCTAAGTAGCTTACTTTTTTCCGCTGGCCCACCCGTCACAAAAGACATTATTGTGGTATAATCATCTTGCTGGCTTAATGTTGCTCCAATTCCTTCGAAAGATAAACTCATCTCTGAGTCAAAATCTCGTTTTTTACGTGGTGCTAAATAGCTAGTGTGGGGATCGATTTCTCTGGCAAACGCATTCATAAATACTTGAAAGGCATCTTCATTATTTGATTGCATTATCGTTTTCAAAACGCGATTATAACGTTTACTTAAAACGTTACGGATCTCTTTTTCGTTTTTTCCTGATAAGGATAAACTCAATTCATCATATTTAACACGTTTATTCCAATAAATATTAAGTTCGTTTTCTGATGTCGGCCAAGCAATTTCTTCACGATTAAAATCAATTTCATCATTGGCAGAAAAATCCATAGGCCGTTGTAAAACTTCAAGGGCATATTGATAACGGTCATAACGTTTTTTCAAAAAAAGATTGTAAATATCATAAGCCGTCGTTAAATTACCATCGATTAACTCTTGACCTAAAGACTCTTGTCTATTTCGAAAACCATCAACATCGCTTTGAATAAAAATTGATTTATTACCATCCAATAATTTGAAATAGCGATCAAAAATCTGAGCTGAAAAAGCACCATCCAAGGAAAAATTACGATAATGTGATTGAGTAAAAAAATTCGTTACTCGTTTAGCTACAACTTGGTGGATATCATCTTGCTTTAAAACTGGTATTTGTTCATTAGCTTGCGGTTTTGCCTGAACGTTTTGACTAAAAATACTCAAAATAAGGCTAAGCGTGATAACTTTCAGTAATTTATTCATTTAAATTCTCTACTTATTGATAATATGTTCGGGTTTAACCGTTAATTCCATGCCTACACCAACCTTGACTTTAATATGCTCTTTTTCAATATTGATGATTTGCACTTTTATAGGTTTATTACCTACTACAACTTTAACAAAATCACCAATTTTTAAACTGTTAGATTTTTTAAACTTTTTAAAATTCGTATGCTTATTTTTACGTTTTTCTTTTGCACGTTCTTTAAAGCGTATTTTAGCCTTTTCTTTACTCTCTTTTAATTGTTGTTGTGCATGCTCCATTTGCTCTTGATTAATGACGTCATGAGGATTACCATATAAATCAACACGATTAGCCCCTTCTTTTATACTATACAAATAGCGCCAACTCATTGTGTATGCACGCAGAGCAGCTCGAAGTTTAGTTTTACTAAGTATTTCACCATTATCTAAACAAGAAAGAATATCTTGAAAAATTCCAATTTTTAATGGTTTAGCCTCACCTTCAAGGGTAAAGCAATTCGGGAATTGTTGAGCTAAATAAGCAATAATCTCTTTACTATTTGTTAATTGAAACTGACTTTCCATTGTTTATTCCATAGTAACTAAATTTCAGGGACGTTAAAGTATATCGCAGCTTATACAATAACACTAATCATCTTTTTTCTGTTTATTAATAAAAGTAATAAAATCTTTAATACCATTTCGCATCAGCCATGAAGATACAATAGATTGTTCATCTGTAGATAATTGTTCAAATGCAGTGATCCAAAGTTGTAAAGGCTCGATCGGCGAAATGATGTAGTTAGCACTTTCTTCTTTACTATATAATGCTTTTTTAACGTTAAGTGGCAAGCTACCAATATGATATTCTAGGGCTTTACCTCGGACACCAGTCCTTTTTCTAGCTGTCCAGTTTTCAGTTCTTGCTTTACGATTAACACCTTGTATCGTTGACGGCATCCCTGCAACACTTGATAGCTCTTTTGATGAGAACCACTCTTTCATTTTCACTATCCCATTTTAACACAATCAAGAAAAAATTATAGAAATTAAAGAAACTTTGATACAATAAATAAGAAACGTCTTATTATTGATAATTTAAATTCAATTATAAACTTACTTGTTTTAGTAACTTTAGAGCATAACATAGATATATAAGGTTATAAACTAGGAGGAAATAAAAAATGAAAATAAAGTTTAATGATTGGCATCCTGCGGATATTATTGCTGCCCTAAAAAAGAAGGGTACAACACTTGCAAATCTATCTCGCCAATCAGGCTTAAGTTCATCAACACTTAGCAATGCATTAGTTCGTCCATGGACAAAAGGAGAAATTATTATTGCCAAAGCATTAAATTTAGAACCCCACCAAATTTGGCCCAGTCGTTATATTAATTCAAAAACAAAGCAACCAATAAAACGTGTTCTACGGCAGAGCAAAGAATAAATTTTAAAATAGCCTGTAGATAAAAAATGAATAACAACAATATTGAAGAAAATATAGAAACATATAGAAACATAAATAGTGTTTCCATGTTTCTATCTTAGTAATAGTTATGATCTAATTGAATATTAATTACTTTTTCTAAAAATATAAAATTCCTCTTATTTTAAACGTTGCCCAACATATGCTATTATTGTCAATAAAAACATTAATCACCTTAGGCAACAATATAATGAAAAATATAACAAAGTACCTTATCACGTTATTTTCAATCATAATATTATCAAGTTGTTCACAAAAGAATTTTGTAGAGCATGGAACTCCTCTAAGTAAGGAAAAAGTAAGAAATATCGTCCAAGGTTCGACAACTGAATCCCAAACTCTATCTATATTTGGTGAACCAATAAACAAAACAATGCTTAATAGCAACGAAACTCAGTGGACATATCAATACACTAAAAAGAGCTCAACAAGTCATATGTTAATTGGCGAAACGCAATACAATATTATTGAAGGAAAGCTCGATATTATTATATCTAAAGGAGTAGTAACTTGGTTCAATTATGATGAAAACCAAAGGCAGAAAAAGTGGTAATAAATTATTTACTTTATAGCCGTCACTAAGATGTACTATAAATTTAATGTTTCACGCCCATTCAGTTGTATTATCTGACAAATGTTTAAACTTCACGCATCTCTTTCCTAAAGATAAGACAACTCTGGACAAAACTGCACATTAGGTTATACTCATTATCGAAATTAACCAGACAATCGCTGCTTTGTTGTTTTTATAAAGAAATAAACAAAGGGGAGGAAAGTCCGGGCTCCATAGGGCAGAGTGCCAGGTAACGCCTGGGGAGTTTTGGCGAGAGCGAAAATTCACGACTAGTGCAACAGAGAGTAAACCGCCGATGGCTTATTTTATAAGATCAGGTAAGGGTGAAAGGGTGTGGTAAGAGCACACCGCACAACTGGTAACAGTTGTGGCACGGTAAACTCCACTCGGAGCAAGGTCAAATAGGGATTCATTGGCGTGGCCCGCGTTGAATCCGGGTAGACTGCTTGAGCTAATGCGTGAGTATTAGCCTAGAGGAATGATTGTCCACGACAGAACCCGGCTTATCGGTTAATTTCACCTTCTACTTCTTGTTATTGTTATTGTTTAATCCAATTTTAGATTGCT
Source organism: Gilliamella sp. Choc5-1 (assembly GCF_001690595.1). Lineage (GTDB taxonomy): Bacteria > Pseudomonadota > Gammaproteobacteria > Enterobacterales > Orbaceae > Gilliamella > Gilliamella apicola_M. The sequence continues at coordinate 23,616 of NZ_LZHH01000083.1, read as the reverse complement.
TTTTATTGCTTAAAGAGCGCTTAACAGCAAGAAAAATTGAAAAAATTAACCCTAACACCAACAACAAAACAGGTATTAGCATTAATAAAGACATGATCTGCTTTTCATACTCTTTGAAAACTGGTGATAATCCAAATAGGTAACCTAATGTCACAATCAAGAAAATCCATAATGTAGCACTGATTATATTATAAATATGGAATTTTCGACTATGTAGTCCTGATAATCCAGCCATCATCGGTAATAATGTACGTACAAAAGCAATAAATCGCCCAATAAATAGCGCTTGTAATCCATACTTATGAAACAATACTTCCGATTTGTGATGATATTTTTCAGGTATATGCGCCATCCAACCTTGAACAAGCTTAGTATTACCAAGCCAAAGTCCTTGAGCATAACCTAACCAAGTACCTAAAGCAGCGCCAGCAATTAAAATAAAATTAATTAAACCAAAATGAAATACATTTTGGCTAATTAATACACCTGTTAGGAATAATAGGCTGTCTCCAGGTAAAAAAGCCGCCGGTAACACACCATTTTCTAAAAGAATAATAACAAACAACATTCCATATAGTGTCCATAGCACATTAGGGTTTGAAAGCGTTGCAATGTCCAAATTAACAAACGCATGATAAAGTGTAATTATTGTTTCCATCTATTTTTAAATCCCATTGATGTATTATTATTAGTGGTTAATGGTACCACCAACGGTTAAATTATCCACTTTTAAAGTGGGTTGCCCAACCCCAACAGGTACGCTCTGCCCTGCTTTACCACAAACACCCACACCAGAATCTAATGCTAAATCATTACCTACCATAGATATTTGCTGCATAGTTTCTATACCTGAACCAATTAATGTTGCACCTTTAACTGGAGTTGTTATTTTTCCCTTTTCAATTAAGTAAGCTTCTGAAGTTGAAAACACAAATTTACCAGAGGTAATATCTACTTGTCCTCCAGCAAAATTAGGAGCATAAAGACCATAATCGACGCTACTAATGATATCGCCAAAAGAAGAATTTCCTGCCAACATATAGGTATTAGTCATTCTTGGCATAGGTAAGTAAGCATATCCTTCACGACGACCATTACCAGTTGAACATGTATTCATCAATTTTGCGTTGAGCTTATCAAACATATAACCTTTTAAAATACCATTTTCAATAAGCACTGTTTTTTGGCTTGGAGTACCTTCGTCATCAATAGATAGTGAGCCTCGGCGGTTCTCAATAGTACCGTCATCAACAATAGTGCAAACTTCTGAGGTGACTTGTTCACCAATTCTCCCAGAAAAAACTGAACTATTTTTCCGATTGAAATCGCCTTCTAAACCATGACCTACAGCCTCATGTAACAAAACCCCAGGCCAACCAGCACCTAAAACAACAGGCATTGTTCCTGCTGGCGCAGCTTTAGCAGAAAGAGAAACGAGTGCTTGACGCACGGCTTCTCGGGCATAGCTGTCAGCATAACTTTCTGATGTTTTTGGGTTGATTGTTAAAAAATATTCATACCCAAATCGACCACCGCCTCCACTACTTCCTCGCTCACGTCTACCCTCTTTTTCAACCAAAACTGAAACGGATAAACGCACCAAAGGACGGATGTCAGCTTTTAATGTACCATCAGTTGCGGCTATTAAAATATCTTCATAACTTCCAGTCAAACTAGCTGAAACTTCAATAACTCTAGGATCGATTGAACGTGCTAAGTAATCAATTTGTTGCAACAATTCAATTTTCTGTTCTTTAGAAAAAGAATTGATCGGGTTGATTGACGAGTATATAGATACTGTTTGAGCAGATTTAAATGGCGTCACTTTGATAGGTGTTTGTATTTTAGTGATTGAATTTGCTGCGAATATACTTTGTTCTAACCGCGCTAATGAAAGCTGATCAGTATAAGCAAACCCTGTTTTTTCACCAACAACGGCTCTAACACCAACTCCTTGGTCACGATGAAATGAGGCATTTTTTATAATACCATCTTCAAGTAACCAGTTTTCATAATAACCAGATAGAAAATACAAATCACCAAAATCAATTTTCCTTGAGCTCAACATATCAAGCAAATGCGAAAGATCTTGTTGGTTTAGATTATTTGGGTTGAGCAGTCGTTCACTCACTTGAGTTACTATCATAAATTCCTTAAATTCTAATTGTTAACAGAAGTTTTTTGATAATCGATTATAACTAGTTGATCATAATAATTATTTAACTTTCATCATTTTTATACTGAAACGTATAGTTACCTGAAACTTTTTTACAAGATATTGCTTCTACATTAATACAACATCATATTGTTCTTGAATATAAAGTGGTTCAACTTTTACTTCAACGCGTTTACCCACAAACACCTCAACTTCAGCTAAAGCATGAGATTCATCATTAGTTAAAGCATTAGCTACAGCAGTCGATGCATAAACTAAAAAGTATTCAGAGTGATGAGCTTTATAAACACGAACAATATCACGTAAAATTTCGTTGCAAACTGTTTCTACCGATTTAACCATGCCACGACCTTTACATGCTGGACATTCTTCACATAGAATATGCCCTATACTTTCACGTGTTCGCTTGCGGGTCATTTCGACCAATCCTAAACTCGAAAATAAATTAACAGTTGTTCTAGCCCTATCTTTAGATAAAGAATCATGGAGCGATTGTAACACCCGTTCACGGTGCAGATCTTCTTGCATGTCGATAAAATCGATAATAATAATTCCCCCTAAATTACGCAAACGTAATTGACGGGCAATCGCTATTGTTGCTTCAATATTAGTATTAAAAATCGTCTCTTCTAAATTCCGATGTCCTACAAATGCACCAGTATTGATATCAATAGTAGTCATGGCTTCGGTTTGATCAATAATTAAATATCCGCCAGACTTCAATTTGACTTTACGCTCTAATGCTCTTTGAATCTCATTTTCGGTATCATAAAGATCAAAAATAGGAATATTACCACGATAGTGAAATAATTTATTGGTTACCTCGGGCATAAATTCTTGCGTAAATTCAACTAATAAATCATATGTTAATTTCGAATCCACTAAAATTCGCTCAATTGGATCACCAACAAAATCGCGCAATACACGTTGTGATAATGCCAATTCCCCATAAACAAGATTTTTACTTACTGGACGAGCCATACGTTCTTGAATTTTAGTCCAAAGTCGCTTTAAAAAATTAGCATCTTGCTCTAACTCATGTGCACTTGCACCTTCTGCAGCCGTTCTAACAATAAAACCAGCCTCTGTTGTCACATATTGCTCAACAATATTTTTTAATCTTTCACGTTCTTGTTCACTTTCTATGCGTTGTGATGTGGCTACATGCGCAGAATTTGATCCAGGCATTAATACCAAATAACGTGATGGCAAAGTAATATCGGTTGTAAGCCTTGCCCCTTTAGTTCCCAATGGATCTTTAACTACTTGTACCATTAAATCCTGCCCTTGGCGGACAAGTTCAGAGATATCTTTTACTTGAAATTGTTCTTGCTCTGTATCTGATACGCACTCAGTATGAGGCATAATATCTGATGCATGCAAAAAGGCAGCTTTATCAAGACCAATGTCTACAAAAGCGGCTTGCATACCAGGCAAAATACGGATTATTTTACCTTTATAAATATTCCCAACAATACCGCGTCTAGACTCACGATCAACATGGATTTCTTGCAAGACACCATCTTCAATATAAGCAACCCGTGTTTCAGATGGCGTCACATTCATTAATAATTCAACAGACATAAGATTCTCTTTTAGTTTATAGCAAAGCTCCGTCTTATTAGTCGTAAAAATAAATAGATACCAATCCATAATAGACTATCTATACAGCTTGATATAAAAATCAATGGCGATATTGTTATAGTATGATAAATACAGACTTGAAATAAAAATACCAGTAAATTATAACATATCGATATCCCAAAGATGATAAACGACTGTTGCCATAACGCTAAATTACGTATCAATTGGAATTTAAAAACTAGTAAATAAGCAATAAATGAATAAATAAAAGCATGGATCCCCGAAATTGAACCAGTACATAGATCGTTCAAAGCACCAAACACAAAAGCCGTGCCAATCCCAACCCGATGAGGAAGTGCAATTAACCAATAAGCCAAAATAAGCATTAGTATATGTGGTTTAAATATACTATATGATGACCAAGGAATAGTTTGTAAACATAAGCCAATAAATAGCGTTATCCAAATGATAAATATTCGATTACGAGCCCTCATGTTTTACTCCTTGATTTCCCCACAACAATAATAAATAACGTAAGCGTTTCAAATCAGCTGTAGGTGTAGCTGTAATAACAGGAGTTGCATCTGTAATATCAAGTTTTACTGAGCTTACCACTGCTACTGGATATCCTTCAGGAAAACGGCCATCAAGTCCTGAAGTAACTAAAACATCTCCAACTTTGATATCAACGTTATTAGATAAAAATTCTAATGTTAAATCATTACTACACCCATTACCCACTGCAACCATGCTTATATCATTTCTTAGCACTTGTACAGGAATTGCATGTTGATAATCGCACAATAAAATTGCACGACTAGTAGATTGGGCTGTTTCATAAATTTGCCCTACAATCCCTTTTTCATCAACGACAGGTTGCCCAACATAAACACCATCTTGTTTACCTTTATTTACAACAAATTGATAAACATAAGGATCAGTATCTATAAGCAATACTTGTGCTGCCATCTTCTGTTCATCATGCCTTAAAGGAGAACCTAACAATTCACGAAGTCTATCATTTTCATGTTTTAAATGCTCAAGTAACAATAAATCATTTTTGTGTTGTAATAAGTCTGCATGCAAATTTGCATTTTCATTTATTAATGTTTCTCGTGTTTTGGACATCTCGTAAAGAGAATCAAACGACGACTTTGGTGCATTGGAAACATAATATAGAGGAGAAATAAGGGTATCTAAATAATAACGAATTTCTTTAAATGGACGATAATTGATATCTAATACAATTAGAACCAAGGCTAACGCCAGAGAAGTAAATAATTGTACACTAAGAGGGGAGCGTTTAGAAAAAAGTAATTTCATTGCCGGTACTTACCTGTTTAAAGCTCAAGATCTAATTATTTCAAAATATGACTCCGCCGACACGATTGTCGGCGGGGAAAATATGATATGCATGCTTATTGTTTTATCAAAATAAAACTAATCAACAATAACTTATTAATTACTCTTCACTAAATAGATCACCACCATGCATATCAACCATATCTAACGCCTTACCGCCACCTCTGGCAACGCACGTTAATGGATCTTCAGCCACTACTACATGAATACCTGTTTCAGCCGATAATAACTTATCAATATTACGTAATAGAGCACCACCACCGGTTAAAACCATACCATGTTCTGAAATATCAGAAGCAAGCTCAGGAGGGCACTGCTCTAATGCAACTTTTACCGCACTAACAATACCGCTTAATGGCTCTTGTAATGCTTCTAAAATTTCATTAGAGTTTAAAGTAAAGCTACGCGGCACACCTTCAGCAAGATTTCGTCCACGCACTTCAATTTCGAGAACTTCATCGCCAGGATAAGCACTACCAATAAAATGTTTGATTTTTTCGGCTGTTGCCTCGCCAATTAAAGCGCCATAATTGCGACGAACGTAGTTAATAATCGCTTCATCAAATCGGTCACCACCAATACGAGCAGATGCAGAATAAACAACACCATTTAGTGAAATGACAGCTACTTCGGTAGTTCCACCACCAATATCAACAACCATTGAACCAGTAGGCGCAGATACAGGTAAATCAGCACCTATAGCAGCTGCCATTGGCTCTTCAATTAAATACACTTCACGAGCACCTGCGCCTAAGGCTGACTCTCGGATAGCTCGACGTTCAACTTGTGTAGCACCTACAGGAACACAAACAAGTACGCGAGGACTTGGTCTTAAAAAACTATGGCTATGAACTTGACGGATAAAGTGCTGCAACATTTCTTCAGTAACAGAAAAATCAGCAATAACGCCATCTTTCATCGGTCTAATGGCTGCTATATTACCTGGTGTTCGCCCTAACATTAGTTTCGCAGCATGCCCAACAGCAGCAACACTTTTTCGAGTACCTGTGCGATGATCTTGGCGAATCGCTACAACAGAAGGTTCGTTTAATACTATACCTTGCCCTTTTACATAAATAAGTGTATTTGCTGTACCTAAATCGATTGATAAATCATTTGAAAACAAGCCACGAACTTTTTTGAACATAATAAAAACTCTTCCTAGAATTAATCTTGTTTAGTATATTTTAATATTTAAAAATCACTATGGAATCAAAAAATAAATATTCTCAACTTTATTTAAGCTAAATAAAAATTTATTTAATCCTTTTAAACCCACAGTAAACCTTAATATTAATTGACGGTTAATATTGTATCTCAAATATAAAATAATACCTAGAAAATAGTATAACAAGTGTTTGTAAAAGAGATATATAATGACAAAATCTGTTTTACAGTGTATTCTTCCGCGTTAATGTTGAGTTACAACTTTATTATCGACTAAAAAACATCTTTAGCTGATAATAAAGATGCATTTAAATAATTGTTACTTATATCAAATAAACACGGTGTAATTCATGGATATACGCAAAATTAAAAAATTAATTGAATTAGTTGAAGAGTCAGGTATTTCAGAGCTTGAAATTTCTGAAGGTGAGGAATCTGTTCGTATTAGTCGTGCTGCTCCTACTACAAACTATTCTGCGCCAGTACAAAATATTCAAATTCCTCAACCAGCTCCTGTTGTTGCTCCAACCGTCCAAACAGAAGTTGTAACTGATAATGTGGTAACTGATGGTACAACAATTAAATCCCCAATGGTTGGAACTTTTTATCGTACACCTAGCCCAGAATCAAAAGCTTTTGTTGAAATTGGCCAAACAGTAAATGTTGGCGATGTGCTTTGCATCGTTGAAGCGATGAAAATGATGAACCAAATTGAATCAGAAAAAGCTGGTACAATAAAAGCCATATTGGTTGAAAATGGTCAACCAGTTGAATTTGATCAGCCACTATTCATTATTGAATAATCTGAATTTATTATTGACAATACGATTAAGAGATTGAATATGCTTGATAAAATTCTTATTGCGAATCGTGGAGAAATAGCTCTACGTATCTTACGAGCATGTAAAGAACTTGGAATAAAAACTGTCGCCGTTCACTCTACGGCAGATAAAGACTTAAAACATGTATTACTTGCAGATGAAACCGTCTGTATTGGCTCAGCAGCTTCAGCAAAAAGTTACCTTAACGTTCCTGCATTAATTTCAGCTGCGGAAGTAACTGGATCAGCTGCTATTCATCCAGGTTATGGTTTCTTATCTGAAAATGCAGATTTTGCTGAGCAAGTTGAACGATCTGGATTTATTTTTGTTGGTCCTAAACCTGATACTATTCGCCTTATGGGAGATAAAGTATCAGCAATTCACGCCATGAAAAAAGCAGGGGTTCCTTGTGTACCTGGTTCAGATGGCCCTCTAAGTAGTGATATTGAAATTAATAAACAAATTGCCAAGCAAATCGGCTATCCTGTTATTATTAAAGCTTCTGGTGGCGGTGGCGGACGAGGCATGCGTATTGTTCGTGAAGAAAATGATCTTGAACAATCTATCAAAATGACCAAGTTAGAGGCCAAAACTGCTTTCAACAATGATATGGTTTACATGGAAAAATTCCTTGAAAATCCACGTCATATTGAAATCCAAGTACTTTCTGATGGTCAAGGAAATGCAGTTTATTTAGGTGAACGAGACTGCTCAATGCAAAGACGACATCAGAAAGTTGTTGAAGAAGCACCTGCTGTTGGTATTACACCTAAAATGCGTAAATTCATCGGTGAGCGTTGCGTTAATGCATGTATCGAGATTGGCTACCGAGGAGCTGGCACATTCGAATTTTTATTTGAAAATGGCGAATTTTATTTCATTGAAATGAATACCCGTATTCAAGTAGAACATCCTGTTACTGAAATGATAACCGGAGTTGATCTAATTAGGGAACAAATTTTAATTGCAGCCGGCAAACCACTTTCAATTAAACAAAGTGATATTGAAATTAAAGGTCATGCGATTGAATGTAGAATTAATGCTGAAGATCCCAAATCTTTTATGCCATCACCAGGAAAAATCACTCGCTTCCATGCACCAGGTGGCTTTGGAATTCGTTGGGAATCGCATATTTATGCTGGTTACAGTGTCCCACCTTACTATGACTCAATGATTGGTAAATTAATTGCTTATGGTGAAACACGTGAAGTTGCTATAGCTCGTATGAAAAATGCGTTAGCAGAACTAGTTATTGATGGAATCAAAACCAATATTGATCTTCATATTGAAATTATGAACGATAAGAGCTTCCAAAAAGGTGGTACAAATATTCATTATTTAGAAAAGAAATTAGGTATTTATGAATAACAAAATAATCCCTTTTTATTAGGGATTATTACTTTATTTAAGTATTAATAAGGTATAGGTAGAAACAAATGAAAAAATGGAAACGAAGTGCTGAAGAAATTTTAACCATGGGGCCTGTGGTTCCGGTTATCGTTATTGAACGAATTGAGGATGCTGTACCACTAGCTAAAGCTCTTATTGCTGGCGGAGTGAAGGTACTGGAAGTAACATTAAGAACAGCTTGTGCGATTGAGGCAATTAAGAAAATCATCAAAGAAGTTCCTGATGCAATTGTAGGAGCAGGAACAGTAACTAGTGTTGAACAACTAAAACAGGTTACTGAAGCTGGTGTAGAGTTTGTTATTACACCAGGAATTACCGATGCTATTTTAGAAGCTGCAGTTGCAGGCCCTATTCCTGTTATTCCCGGTATTGCAACTATTTCTGAATTATTAAAAGCACAAGAATATGGTTTAACGGCATTAAAATTCTTCCCAGCTGAAATCAATGGCGGAGTTGCAGCATTAAAAGCATTTTCAGGTCCTTGTAAATACATGAAGTTTTGCCCTACGGGCGGTGTAAATCCTAAAAATTACCGTGATTATTTGGCACTTAATAATGTACTATGTGTTGGTGGAACTTGGTTTATTCCAACTGATGCCATAGCGAAAGGTGATTTTACTAAAATCACTGAGATGGCTAAGGAAGCTGTTGCTGGTGCGCAGTAGCTAATATTATTCCGCCGATACAAATTCGGCGGTTAATTACTATTCCCTAGCTTTAATTAACTTCTCAATCCTAGTCCTCTATCAATCAGTCGCCATGCAATTACATAAAGTACAGTCACAAATAAAATTAGCATTGAAAACGTGATCCATAACGGCACGTCTGACACTCCCAAAAATCCATAACGAAAACCGTTAATCATATAAACGATGGGATTAATTTTCGATACCCATTGCCAAAATGTTGGTAGCATTGTAATTGAATAAAAAACACCACCTAGATAAGTTAATGGTGTTAACACAAATGTTGGAATAATGCTTATATCATCAAACGTCTTAGCAAATACAGCATTGAGTAGACCTGCTAATGAAAATAAAATCGAGGTCAATAGCAATGTAAAAATAACAAACGACCAAGAATGCACATCAAAACGAACAAAAAATAGCGATACAATAGTAACCAAAATACCCGTTAAAATACCGCGCATTACACCACCACCGACATATCCTAGAATAAGAATATTTGTTGGTACTGGTGCCACCAATATTTCTTCAATATTACGTTGAAATTTAGCACTAAAAAAAGATGAACAAACATTGGTATAGGAATTAGTAATTACTGACATCATTATTAAGCCTGGAACAATAAATTCCATATAGCTAAAACCGCCCATGCCACCAACACGAGAGCCAATTAAATTACCAAAGATAATAAAATAAAGCGACATGGTAATAACAGGTGGAATTAAGGTCTGGATCCAAATTCTTAAAAATCGGGTTACTTCTTTACGCCAAATACTTTTTAAGGCAATCCAATATAAATTATTCATTAATGCCACCTTTTTGTTTAGTATCACTATGCAACAGCTCAACAAATAACTCTTCTAATCGATTCGCTTTATTTCGTACGCTGATTACTTTAATATTTTGTTTATTTAATTGTTCAAATAATTGATTTAATCCATTTTGTTTATCTACTTTCACTTCCAACATACCAGGCTCAACATCGGAATAATTATAGCCATTTAACTCAATTTGCTTAGGCGTCGCCACATAATCAATAACAATTGTTTCAGATTGGCTTTTAGCCAATAGCTCACGCATTGATGAGTTTGCTATCAATCTGCCGCTCTGAATAATACCAATATTTCTACAGAGCATTTCTGCCTCTTCTAAATAATGTGTGGTTAAAATAATTGTGATACCTTGACGATTGATTTCACGTAAAAAATCCCACATAGAACGGCGTAATTCAATATCAACGCCTGCAGTCGGTTCATCAAGAATTAATAATTTGGGTTCATGCACGAGAGCTCTGGCTATCATTAATCGCCTTTTCATTCCACCTGATAGCATATTAGCTCGACTATGGCGTTTATCCCACAAATCTAAAACTCGCAAATATTTTTCGGCTCGCTCTAATGCGATTTTTCGGGGCAATCCATAATAACCACCTTGATTAGTGACTATTTGTAACACTTCTTCAAATTGGTTAAAATTGAATTCTTGCGGTACAATTCCTAATTGTCTTTTTGCATTTACAACATCGGTATCTAAGTCGTAACCAAAGATTTTTACTTGCCCATAAGTTTTTGTCACTAATGAACTAATAATACCTATAGTTGTTGATTTACCAGCACCATTTGGTCCTAGTAAGGCATAAAAATCGCCAGCTTGTACAGTTAAATCGATACCTTTTAATGCTTCTACACCGTTTTTATAAATTTTTTTGAGTGAGATTAACTCAAGTGCGGGAATTGATGGCATGAATAATATATCCTAAGTCAATCAATTGTTATTTTAATAATATGATATCATGTTAAATGAATCGACAATATAATCAATCATTGTAAAAAGCTTTTTAGTTTAGTTTTATTTATATCAATATAAGTAAATTATAATTTCTAAAATAGAACACATATTATTAATTAGGTACTAATAACGTATCTTTAATTATCAATCTGCGTCTAAGTTATTGCTTAAGGAATAAGTATCATGTTTAAGATTGGATTAGTTTCAGTGTCAGATAGAGCATCAAGCGACATTTATCAAGATGAAGGCATACCATCATTAATATCATGGTTGCAAACAGCACTTAAAACACCATTTACAACCAAAAACCATATTATTCCAGATGAACAAGTTGTTATTGAACAAACATTATGTGAACTTGTTGATAATCAACATTGCCATTTAATTTTAACTACTGGTGGCACAGGCCCTGCGACTAGAGACGTAACCCCAGATGCAACATTAGCAATCGCTGATCGTGTAATGCCCGGTTATGGTGAGCAGATGCGTCAGATCAGTTTACATTTTGTACCAACTGCTATTTTATCTAGGCAAGTTGGTGTTATTCGCAAAAAATGTCTAATCATCAACCTACCTGGTAGACCAAAATCAATTAAAGAAACACTTGAGGGTGTTAAAGATGATCAAGGTAATGTTATTGTGAGTGGCATATTTGCTAGTATCCCTTATTGTATACAACTACTAGAAGGACCTTATATTGAAACCTATGACCAAATAGTGAAATCTTATAGACCGAAGGATGCTATTAAATCAACACTTTAATTTTATGCATATTTAACGCATAATTATTTATATAATAATTGCTACTGATACATTAAAATTGGTAGTAGTTATTTTGGTTTAAATATCAATTAGACTTTATTATGAGTCTTATAACGACATTTATTAGTAGTAAAGAGTAACAAATTAGAAGCCAAGGAACATTATGAAACAAGCTAATCTCACAAAAACATTTAAAGAGATGCTTCGTCAAGAGAAGTTTAGTTCACAAGTAGAAATCGTACAAGCGTTACAAGAACAAGGATTTGATAACATTAATCAATCAAAAGTTTCACGTATGCTAACCAAATTTGGTGCGGTAAGAACCAGAAATGCAAAATCCGAAATGGTCTATTGTTTACCTGCAGAAATAAGCGTACCAACAACTAGTAGCCCATTAAAAAATTTAGTGATTGATATTGATTTCAATAGCTCAATGGTGGTGATACGTACTAGCCCAGGCGCAGCTCAACTCATTGCTCGATTACTAGACTCAATTGGTAAATCGGAAGGTATTTTAGGTTCAATTGCTGGTGATGATACAATCTTTAGTACACCAACTAAAGAATGTACTGTAAAAAAATTATATCAAACCATTATTGAATTGTTTGAACGAGAACTATAGATCTTTCCATTTTGCCATATTACAACTAAATAATTTTTAACTTTTAACCTATTGACACAATTAATAAAATCGTTAATCCTATATAGTGCTGATTTCGTAACAGAAGTTGCAAAACGAAGAGGCGCATTACTCAGGTAAGTCATTTTAGGGACTGGAACCACTAATAAATGATCGAGGGGACGTAATGCCGAGGTTTGATTACCCATCCAGAAGTAATTAAATCGACTGCAAGGGCTGAATCCCTTGGGTTGTCACCTTAACAGGTGGAGCGCTTCATGGTTTGTACTTTTTAATTGTAAATAGAACATGCCCGCTCTAACTCTGTTAAAAATAAAAATTTTTAATATGAGGAATCCATGGAAACATCATTTGTAATTGCTAAATTTGGTGGTACTAGTGTTGCCGATTATTCAGCAATGGTAAATAGTGCCAATATTGTAATCGCTAATCCTAATGTTAAAGTTGTAGTGTTATCGGCATCTGCCGGCGTGACCAATTTGTTAGTTGCATTAGCAGAAGGTCGTGATACCGATGTTCGCTCTCAACATATTGCAAAAATTCAATCTATCCAATACAACATCTTAGAACAGCTACCTGAAAACCCCGAACTCCGAAATGAAATAGACCAAATCATTGCTAATATAGCCTCATTGTCAGAAGCGGCAAGTTTAGCTACATCGCCAGCATTAACTGATGAACTTGTTAGTCACGGTGAAATAATGTCTTCCAAACTCTTTGTGGAGATATTAAAAGAAAAGCAAAAAAATACTACATGGTTTGATGTACGTAAAGTATTGCGCACTGATAATAAATTTGGTAAAGCCACACCTAAAATTGAAGATATTAAACAACTTTGCTGTGCACATTTAAAATCACTAAACAATCAAAATATCATAGTAACACAAGGATTTATAGGTAGTGAAAGTTCAGGAAAAACTACAACCTTAGGGCGCGGTGGTAGCGACTATACCGCTGCTTTATTAGGTGAAGCATTAAATGCAACTCAAATTGACATTTGGACTGATGTGGCAGGAATTTATACTAACGATCCGCGCATTACTCCAGCGGCTAAACGTATTGATGAAATATCTTTTGCCGAAGCAACAGAAATGGCAACATTTGGTGCAAAAGTGTTGCACCCTGCAACATTAGTACCCGCTGTGCGTAGCAATATCCCAGTTTTTGTTGGTTCAAGCAAAGCGCCTCAAGAAGGAGGAACAATTGTTTACAACACAAACAGCATTACATCTAAATTACCCGTATTTAGAGCTTTAGCATTACGCCGTAAACAAACTTTACTAACCCTAACCAGTTTAAATATGTTACATGCGCAAGGTTTTCTTGCAAATGTGTTTACGATATTAGCCAAGCATAATATTTCTGTTGATTTAGTTACTACATCAGAAGTAAGTGTCGCATTAACTATTGATACCACAGGTACTAACACCAACGGTAACAGTTTATTAACAAAAGAATTATTTAATGAACTATCAACAGTTTGTAATGTAACTGTAGAGGAAGACTTAGCACTAATTGCGATCATAGGCAATAACTTAACCTCAACACGAGGCATACCAAAAGAAGTGTTTGGTGTATTAGATGAGTTTATTATTAGGCTTTGCTGTTATGGAGCAAGTACACACAATCTTTGCTTATTAGCAAAAAGCAATGATGCCGAGTCAATTATTAAAATTCTACATAAAACAATTTTCGAACAATAAGATTAAAAGGGGGATTAAATCTCCCTTATATTTCATTACTAATATTTACTTGTTTTTATTATAACCTCGTTAAAAAATGAAAACACACCGAATATTAAAATTAATAATCTTTATATTTTACATATCATTTCTGACTTTTGAACAATCGGTTAAAACTATTACATTGAACATCAGCATCTGTTAGATTTTTTAATATATTTGAGTAAACTAACTTTAATTTCAATAACAAAAGGAAATAATCATGGGTATCATTAGTTGGATAGTTCTAGGATTAATTGCCGGCTGGATTGCGAAGTTTTTTATGCCACTTGGACGTGTAGGAGTGATTAAAACTATTTTATTAGGTGTAGCTGGGGCCTTAGTGGGTGGGTATATTAGCACCTTCTTTGGTTGGGGTAGTGTAACTGGATTTAATTTCCCAAGCTTATTTATTTCTGTTTTGGGTGCTATTTTACTGATATATCTTTATCGTCTTTTAAAATAAAGTCATGTCTCAATCAAACTTGGTTGAGTTCTTCCGCCAAGTTTGATTTATATAAATAAAGAAATTATTTTTGCCATTAATTTAAACAATTTTTTTAATATCCAAAAACAAACATAGCCTAAACATAAGAAAAAAAATATCATTAAACATAAAATGCCAAATGTAATTAATGCAAAAATAAAACAGACGAAAAGTACTGGTATAAAGTAAATAATATCTATTTGTGTTATAGTATTAATAAATATAAAAAAAACTATTGTTATAGCAATTAATACTAACCAATATAAAATTTTCATAACTTTATTTTTAGGTTTAGCATCAAGAGCAATACCTGTAGCTTCAAAACCTGCGCCTATGGCATCAAAAATATCAAACGGCATAACCAATATTTCCTTTCATTTTTGTTGTAAAGATATTAATAAATAATTTCGTCGTATCTAGATTTTTGTTATATTAATATTCAAAAATCACTTATTAATAAATAGTAATTATAATGCTAAAAATATTCAATACATTAACACGCGAAAAAGAAATATTTCAACCAATTACCCCTAATAAAGTTGGACTCTATGTTTGTGGAGTGACAATTTACGACCTTTGTCATATTGGTCACGGGCGTACTTTTGTTGCTTTCGATGTTGTTACACGTTATTTACGTTTTTTAGGCTACGATTTAACTTATGTTCGTAATATTACTGATGTCGATGACAAAATAATTAAGAGAGCATTAGAAAATGGTGAAACTTGCGAGCAATTAACAGATCGCATGTTACAAGAGATGTATGCCGATTTTGATGCACTGAATATAAAACGCCCTGATGTTGAACCTAGGGCAACGCATCACATGCCACAAATAATTCAATTGGTTGAAGAGTTAATTAATAAAAATCACGCTTATATTGCCGAAAATGGGGATGTGATGTTTGCTGTTGATAGTGCACTTAATTATGGTATGTTATCTCGCCAAAATTTAGAGCAGCTACAAGCTGGTGCTCGTGTTGATGTGGTTGATGTTAAACGTAATCCAATGGATTTTGTATTATGGAAAATGTCAAAACCTAACGAACCAAGTTGGGATTCACCATGGGGTAAAGGTCGCCCTGGTTGGCACATTGAATGTTCAGCAATGAACAGCTATCAATTAGGCAATCACTTTGATATTCACGGTGGTGGTTCAGATTTAATGTTTCCGCATCATGAAAACGAAATTGCCCAATCAACTTGTGCGCATAACGGTCAATATGTAAATTACTGGATGCACTCAGGTATGGTGATGGTCGACCAAGAAAAAATGTCAAAATCACTCAATAATTTTTTCACTATTCGCGATGTATTAAAGCATTATGATGCTGAAACAGTACGTTATTTTTTACTATCTGGTCATTATCGTAGTCAGTTAAATTATAGTGAAGATAATTTAAAACAAGCAAGAATGGCACTTGAGCGACTATATACAGCCTTGCGAGATACTGATGCGAATCATCCACATACGACACCTGATAGTAATTATTATCGCCAGTTTTGTAACGCAATGGATGATGACTTTAATACACCAGAAGCTTATTCAACGCTTTTTGATCTGGCTCGTGAAATAAACAAAGCCAAAGCCGATAATAATATGCAACTCGCTAATGAATTAGCAGCTGAGTTACGTTATTTATCAGCAGTTCTTGGATTATTAGAGCAAGATCCTATTAAATTTTTACAAGGTGATAAGCAAGATGATGTTGATGTTGCATTAGTTGAAACATTAATAAAACAACGTAATGAAGCAAGAGCCAGCAAAAATTGGGCACAGGCTGATGAAGCTCGTGACAAACTAAATGCAATGAATATTGTTCTTGAAGACAGTGCAAACGGCACAACATGGCGCAAAAAAAGCTAATATTTTTAACGTGACAATTTTATGAATAAATAAAATAACACATTAGGCTAATTGACCAAAATAGCCTTCATAATTTTATGAGGCTATTTATAATTATCATAATGATTTATCAATCGAAGTTAAAATACCACGCAAAATATTTAGTTCCTGTTGTTCAATACGTGCACGTGTAAATAAGCGACGCAAACGCCCCATAATTTGCCCTGGATGATTATTATTAATAAAGCCAGTCCGTAATAAAGTCTGTTCTAAATGTTGGTAGAAACGTTCTATATCGGCATTTATAGGAAACTTAGCTTCGGTTATATTCGTATCTTTTGATTCTTCAAGTAGCTTACTTTCAAGATTTAACATTGACATACGAATTTCATAACACAAAACTTGCACCGACATGGCAAGGTTTAAAGAACTATAATCAGGATTAGCAGGAATGCCAACATGATAATGGCACTTTTGCAATTCTTCATTCGTTAAACCGACACGTTCACGCCCAAACACCAAAGCAACCTGAGCGCTGGCATTAGTTGCTTCTTGAATAATCTTATCACCACATGTTTTTGGGGTTAAGTGTGGCCATTGCAAACTACGAGAGCGGGCGCTAGTGCCAATCACTAAAGTACAGTCGGCAATCGCTTGTTCAAGTGACGAAAAAATTTGCGCATTTTTTATAATATCACTGGCACCTGCAGCTAACGAAATCGATTGAGAATCAGGCTTGATGACCGGATTAACTAAACAAAGATTCGTTAATCCCATGGTTTTCATTGCTCTCGCAGCAGAGCCCATATTGCCTGTATGAGACGTTTCAACCAAAACAATCTTCACATTATCTAAATAACTCACATTGTCCTCATTATTGAATAATTACCTATAACATAGGATAAACTAAATAATTATTAATACAGTATATATTAAATTCATGGTAAAATCAGTGTCAGCCCCTCCACCATGTTACGCAATATTCAGTCAATGGAATTTATTTCAAAATTAAATTAATAAAAATTAGACAAAAGCAAATATCTTATTGACGAGACTAAAATAATTTGCCAATGTAATAACAACATTAAAATTAACTTTGTTGATAAAAAATGAGGAGGTCAATTATGACTTTAAGTATTACCAGTAAACAAATGGATGTTACCCCTGCTATTCGTAGCTATCTAGAAGATAAATTTTCGAAGTTAGATAAATGGAGAGCACTGTTAATCAACCCTCATTTTATTTTATCGAAAGAACCAGATGGATTTATTGTTGATGCAACAATTGCTACCAAAGGAACTTCATTAGTTGCCTCTGCCAAACATATTGATATGTATGCTGCAATAAATGACCTTATTGATAAGCTTGAAAAACAACTTAATAAACTACAACACAAAAATGAATCTCGGCGTGCAGTTAACAGCATAAAAGACGCAGTATTAGAAGAAGAAATTTAATTTGTCAATTTTATTGATTGAATAAAAAGGCACTTTGATGGTGCCTTTATTTTTTTGCTTGTTATAATACAAACTATCTTTTTTAAATAACTAATAAAAAATGGCTACAAATCCTTTATTATCTTTGCGAGATAAAATCAATAAATTAGATAAAACATTGTTAGAGCTTATTGCCCAGAGGCGCCAACTTTCAACGCAAGTAATTCATACGAAAATTGAAGCAAACATTCCTGTGCGCGACATTGATCGTGAGCGTTCACTTATCAGAACCTTAATCAATGAAGGCAAAGACTATCATCTTGATGATATTTTCATTAAACGCTTATATCAATTAATTATTGAAGATTCTGTACTATTACAACAAAAAATCTTGCAAGAAAAGCTTAATCTCAGCACAATCACCACAGCCAAAGTTGCCTTTTTAGGCCCCAAAGGATCTTATTCGCATTCTGCTGCTCGCCGCTATGCTAGCACTCACTTAGATGAAATGATTGAATTAAGCTGTTCAACCTTTAAAGAGATTTTTGAACAAGTCGAAAATGGTGCCGTAGATTATGGAATTTTACCAATAGAAAATTCAAGTTCTGGCTCAATTAATGAAGTTTATGATTTATTACAAAAAACTAATCTACATATTATTGGTGAGCTCTCTTTACCTATTGATCATTGTGTTCTTGCTATACAAAATTCCCAGCTAGAGCAAATCGATACTATTTATAGCCATCCACAACCATTCCAGCAATGTAGTAACTTCTTAGAGAACTATCCTCATTGGAAAATCATATACTGCGATAGTACTTCATCAGCAATGGAAACTGTAGCTAAATTGAATCAACCTAATATTGCAGCTATGGGTAATAAAGATGGTGGTGAATTATATGGGCTACAAGTCCTTGAACATAATTTTGCCAATCAAAAAGAAAACATTACTCGTTTTATTGTGTTAGCTCGTCAGCCAATAGAAGTATCTGATCAAATCCCTGCTAAAACCACAATTCTCATGAAAACAGGTCAGCAAGCAGGTGCTTTAGTTGATGCGCTATCGGTATTACGTAACCATAACATTGTTATGACTAAACTCGAATCACGCCCAATTCATGGTACACCTTGGGAAGAGATGTTTTATATCGATTTGCAAGGTAACATTCATTCTTATGAAATGCAAACAGCACTCAAAGAATTGGCATCAATGACTTTATATACTAAGGTACTAGGGTGCTATCCTAGTGATTCTATTGTTGCTGCAATGTAATGGCTATGACAATACGACACTTTTCGCAAGCGGTCCTTACGTGGTATGAACAATATGGCAGAAAATCGTTACCATGGCAGGTCAAAAAAAGCTCTTATCATGTTTGGTTGTCTGAAGTGATGCTACAGCAAACCCAAGTTGCTACAGTCATTCCTTACTTTAATCGTTTTATTGAGCGCTTCCCACAAATAACAGATTTAGCAAAAGCGCCAATTGATGATGTATTGCATCTTTGGACTGGACTTGGTTATTACGCAAGAGCGCGTAATTTACATAAAGCAGCACAATTAATCGTTGATAAATTTAATGGTATTTTTCCTACAAAGTTCGATGATGTTATCGCACTTCCAGGCATAGGACGCTCAACAGCTGGTGCAATTTTATCTCTTGCACAAAATCAACATTATCCAATTTTAGATGGCAACGTAAAACGTGTTTTAACCCGATATTTTGCTGTTGAAGGTTGGCCTGGTATTAAAACTGTCGAAAATAAACTTTGGCAATTAAGTGAACAAGTCACACCGAAACATAAGGTAGCAAAATTTAATCAAGCTATGATGGATATTGGGGCTATGGTTTGCACACGCACTAAACCTAAATGCTCCTTATGCCCATTGCAAACCCATTGTCTAGCATATAAAACCGAAAGCTGGCAACTCTATCCTACAAAAAAAACTAAAAATGCCATTCCCAAAAAGACAGCCTATTTTTTAATGCTGGAATATGATCATACAATTTGGCTTGAAAAAAGGCCTCCGTCTGGTATTTGGGGAGGATTGTACTGTTTTCCTCAATTTTCAAGTAAACAAGCAATAACTGACTGGTTAAAAAAACAAGGTATCGAAACAACAGCACCAAAGCAACTTGTTGCATTTCGCCACACATTTAGTCATTTTCACTTAGATATTTTTCCTATTTATTGTGTCATTACCAAGTATACAAAATGTTTTAATGAACATAGTGGCTATTGGTATAAACTAAAATCTAACAACGCAAAAATAGGTCTTGCTACCCCTGTTTATAACTTATTAAAACAAACAGTTTAATCACGATTTATTATCAATATTGGTGCACTTTTTAGTGCATCATTATTATTCTTGTTTAACTATAATTTGCTAAGCGCATTAGATCATGCGACTTTAGTTCAGTTTACTTATTTTATGGTTGGATTGTTATTTCTGGAATAGATTCTTAATCTATTAAGTATCATAATTGATTTTTATACTGAAACACATACTTACCTGAAAGTTTTTGACAGACACAATAATAACTAGATATAAGTTTAAATTAAATATGCATAGCATATTTAATCAGTTGCTTTTTTAATAGCTGACTATTATCAATAACATTCATACCAATTGTTCTTAACGTCTTTTTCAACAAATTATCACCATTAAACATATCTTGAATAGTTTGCATGGCCGTGAGCATAACTAACGCATCTTTGCGACGATTAAACTCAAATGATTTTAAATTTTTTACAAGCCCAATATCTTTATTAGTTTCGATTAATTGTTTAATGGTTGAAACTAATAAAGCAGAATCTTGAAAACCTAAATTTACCCCTTGCCCCGCTAAAGGGTGAATAGTATGAGCTGCATCGCCAATAAGCACTAACCGATGCTTAATAAATTGTTTAGCAAACCGCGCTTTTAATGGGAATACCATTCTAGAGTTAATTAACTGACATTTACCGACTTTATCACCAGTCAACCGAAATAATTCGTTCGAAAATTCTGATTCAGAAAGTGAAGTTAAAGTTGACGCATTATCTGGTTTTGTCGACCAAACTAAGCAACTTTTATTTTCCTGCCACAGAGGAAGAAAAGCGATAATTCCATTTGAATAAAACACTTGCTTAGCACAAGATTGGTGAGGGAACTCTGTATCAACCGTTGTAATAACAGCATGATGAAGATAATCACGCTCAAAAACTGGAATATTTTCATACCTACGCACCCAAGAATGAGCACCATCAGCCCCTATCATTAATCTAGCTTGTAAAACAGTTTTATCTGTAAGATTCAAAAAGACAAAGTCGTCATTAAAAGCACAACCAATTGCTTCACAATTATATATATTAATATTAGAGCAATTTAAAGCATATTGGTAAAGATAATGAGAAATGACATTATTTTCAATAATATAACCTAAATTTTGATAGTTATAATCTTTAGCATGAGCTGATAAATGTGCTTGACCATTTTTCTCCCATACGCCAATTTCAGTAAATTCTTGAACTCGCTTACTCTGGCATAATTCATCCCAAATACCTATTTGCGAAAAATACCGTTGGCTTGAACCATTAATAGCTGAAGCTCTAATACCTATTTCAGCATGCAAGAAGGAGTCATGTTGATGAACTTTATTGTCTATAATAGCAATATTTAAAGCATTTTGGCTTAGTGCGCAGGCCGTAGCTAAACCAACTAACCCACCGCCAATAATTACTACATCAAATTGAATATTCATATTAATAAATGCAACTATTTAATTTAATTTATCATCATTTTTTGATTCAACTTCATCATCACTCATCGCTTTTTTAAAACCTTTCAATGCTGAACCAAGATCGGAACCTAAATGACGGAGTTTTTTAGTGCCAAACAATAAAATAACCACAGCCAGAAACACTAAAAGATGTGGAATACTAAAAGACATAATCAAATCCTCTCAATAAAATATAACTCTCTATTGGGATAAGTTGTAAAACAAATTTTATATGAGTCTTATTATACTCTTTTTGAGAAGGGATTTCATGAATAGTTCAAGAATAAAAAAAGACCTGTATAAAACTATACAGGCCAACATGAAATATAAGGAATATAAGGAAAGAAAACAATGAAAAATCCTTACCCTGCTTATTATCCATTTTTTTTCGCTTGAGTCAACGTTTTTATTTGTTTTTTTATTTATTTTTATTTATTCAATTATCACCCTAAAAGCATAAACTCAATAAAAACAACATATTAGCAAAAGAGTGGAAATTTGAGGTACATTTGATTAATGTCAAAAACATTGAAAAAATCGATTTTTATCATTTAAATATTTTTTTTAACAGAAAAACACGAATGATGAAATAAAAAAAACACCTCTTTATTTGCTAAAAATATCACTACTTAAAAATAGAATACAGAAAAAAACAGAAAGTA
The DNA here is from genome assembly GCF_001690595.1 of Gilliamella sp. Choc5-1. GTDB lineage: Bacteria > Pseudomonadota > Gammaproteobacteria > Enterobacterales > Orbaceae > Gilliamella > Gilliamella apicola_M. The sequence continues at coordinate 1,308 of NZ_LZHH01000083.1, read as the reverse complement.
AAAGCATAAACAACCAAAAAGAAAATTAAGTAAGGAAATTTTGTTTTTTTATTAAATTTTCACACTATTTACTATTTAAAATCATAAAAAACACATTATAATTAATAAAATTACACTGGAAAAATAATGAGATGAAGATGAAAGTAACTAAAAATAATAATGTCAAAACATTTAAAGACAGATTACACAGCTCAATGCAGGGCTTATCTGTTTCCGCCTTCGCGAAAAAATGCGATATGTCTGAAACAGTCATTAGAGATTATTTGTCGGGTAAAACCTACCCGTCACTTATTCGTCTAGAAGTTATTGCTGAAAAATGTAATGTATCTTTCAATTGGCTTGCCACCGGCCATAGACAAGAATTTGTGGATTCGAAAGACGAAGAAGATGTTTACAACGAAAATATTTATCGAATTCCTGTCTATAAAAAACAATTACCAACTAAAGAAGAGGCACAAAAGGAACGTTTTGTTAGAGAAACACCTCCTGTAATGAACTATCCCGTTATTGAGGGGTGGGTCAAACATCGTGGTTTAGATGCTAAAAGGTTAATCATATACTGGGCTAAAGGTGATTTAATGTCGCCAGATATAGAAAACAATAATGGCCTAATTCTTAACACTGAAATAAATGATATTGTTGATGGGGCTATCTACCTAATTGAATATGAAGATATAACTTTTTTAAGAAAGGTACGCTTAACTCTCGATGGATGGTTGCTAATTTGTAATAATAGTCAACACCCTACCATTGAAGTACCCAAGAATGATTTTCATAAATATCATATTGTTGGGCGCGTTGTGCTAATTATTAAAGATATTTTTTAATACTCTTAATTGTAGGAAAACGCCAAGTTGTTTACAGTTCATGGTTAATGGATCCACAACGTTGGAACTATTTATGTGTTTTAGTGAACTTATCCGATAGGCAAATTGTCGGTTACCATGTTGGTCAACATAAAACAGCAGAGCTTGTTATGTCGGCATTAAGCCAAATTAAACTGCCATTATCGAAATTAGATTTATTTCATTCAGACCGCGGTAAAGGGTTTGATAATCGGTTATTAGCGGATTGTTTTAAGACATTTAATATCACGCATTCATTAAGCAAGAAAGGATGTCCTTATGACAATGCGGTAGCGGAAGCGACATTTAAAACAATTAAAACGGAATTTGTAAAAGGCCAACGTTTTAACTCAACGGCTGAGTTACAACGCGCTTTTTCGGCTTATGCTTATTGGTATAATCATAAACGATTACATTCTTCGTTAGGCTACTTGCCTCCCGTTGAATTTAAAAAACACTTACC
>NZ_LZHH01000082.1 GCF_001690595.1 Gilliamella sp. Choc5-1 | reverse complement strand
CATACGCAGCTGTTTAAGCTCTTTACGCAACGCGATTAGCTCTTGTTCTTGTGGACTGCGATTATCTTTTGTTTTAAATGAGCCACTTTGGCTTGATTGCGTTATCCAACGGTCCAATGCTGATGGTGTCAAATCATATTCTGCAACGATTTCACTACGTGATTTACCATGTTGATAAAGACTGACCATTTGGTGTTTAAAATCATCTGTGAATGTTCGTCTTTTGCGTTTAATCTTATTCATATTTGTTCCTTTTTTAGTTGTGATAAGTTTACCTTACCCCTTAAAAAAGTTGTATGAATTAGTGTAGCCGATCCAGCCCTATTTGTTTATTATGTGTAGTAACATCTGAAACAAAAGTATCTGGCACTAATTGTTCATCAGTCCCTTTTCCAGCGATCCCCTTAACGCCTTTATCAGCAACCTTAACCAACCCTAACGGATCAATCCAATTTATCGGATCGCTACCAGCATATTGATAACTATTTAGTCCACCCAGTATACCAAGCGGATCTTGAGTGATATACCTGCCTGTAAATGGGTCGTAATAACGGTTTAGGTTGTAGTGAAGTCCCGTCTCCTCATCATAATATTGCCCTTGGAACCTTAACGGGTTATCCGGCAGGGCGTGGAAATCGTCTTGATGGTAGGTTTCGTTTATTATCTGCCCATAGGCATTATACTGGCATTCATAGAGGGTGTCACCCATGTTGCTGGTGAGGGCAATGGGGGTGCCGAGGTGGTCGTTTTGGTACCAGTATAGTTTGATATTATCTTGCTGTGCATTGCCGTGGACAAGGGCTAATGGGCGGTAGGAGTCCGGCTCGTAAAGGTAGGTTTGCCAGTGTTTATCATTATCGGTTTCGGCAATAAGCCGGCTACCTTGCCAGATAAATTCAATAGTTTTGCCATCCACGGTTTTGCTAGTACGCCGATTAAAGGCATCATAAGTATAGGTGATAATGAGCCCCGTCGGCTTAATCACTTTGATTAACCGGTGCCGGCAGTCGTACTCATAGTGGGTGACTAGACTGTGGTCTTTTCCGCGCTTTTCAGCAATCAGATTACCAAAGCGGTCATACTCAAAAATCGTCTGTCCAAAAGTATTATACGGAGATTGGTATTTTCAGTAAAAATGTTACCAGACTACTATTTTGTTTTTTAATTACCATGTAAATTTTTTATCTTCACATTTATATAAAATTTTAGCTACATATATAGTAAAGGAGGAACTACAATTAGGGCATTTTTTTAAATTAACCCTGTGTAATTTTTTTTCTAACAAATCAAGTTTAGAGCTATCTGGTTTACCACTTTTATCTAAAATAATATAAATCGCTCCAGGATCAATGACTAATGAAACATATTCTTGATGACAAGTAAAACAAACCACTCTTTGAATATATGTTTTAATTGAATTGATGAAATCTTGATCATTAAAAGTATCATTAATTACTTTTTGATCTAACACGTTTAAATCAATATCATAATTTGGCCATACAATACAATAAGGAGCATCATAAAATGTGATATTTTCTTTTTGATTTTTTGGAAATTGAGGGCGTTTAAAAATAGCTAATCGTGTATTATTTCCATTCTGTATTATTTTATAGAGCTCATCCGGAAGATCGTTATCACGTAATAAAGGCATATTATAATATGAATCTATAATTTTAGTTTTGAATAAGAATTCCACTTCTGTGAAGTTTTTATCATTAGGAAAAATATATTTAAAATCTACTCCTTCTGCTTTTATCCATTTCATGGCTTTACTCCATTAATAATTAAATATTCTGACTCTGTTGAAGTTTCTAAAATTTGTTGTATAACTTTGCTCCTTGGAATTTTTATATGCAAAATTGTACTACCGAATCTTTGTGCTATCTCTTTATTTGTAGAGAAAGATATTAGAGATCTTCCACCAGAAATTGAATAGATTTCTTGGCCAAATTCACCATGAGCAAGTACATATTGTTCTATGCTTCCCCATTCCTTAATTGCTTTTGCATGAACATATTTAGTTTCAATAATAGCTTTACTTAAAGCATCTCTTATCGGTATATTAGAAAATCGTGCAGCATAATAAGTATTTGCTCCTGTTTGACTTAAAATCCAACCAGTTTCATCATATAATAATAATTCTGCTTCAAATTTTGTTCCTCTGTAAAGTTCTATTAAATCCAATCCTAACGGATCTATTCCGCTAATAGGATTATTACCTACATATCGATATAGATTGATATCACTTAAAATCCCTATTGGATCTTGAGTAATATACCTGCCTGTAAATGGATCGTAATAACGGTTTAGGTTGTAGTGAAGTCCCGTCTCCTCATCATAATATTGCCCTTGGAACCTTAACGGGTTATCCGGCAGGGTTTGGAAATCGTCTTGATGGTAGGTTTCGTTTATTATCTGCCCATAAGCATTATACTGGCATTCATAGAGGGTGTCACCCATGTTGCTGGTTAGGGCAATGGGGGTGCCGAGGTGGTCGTTTTGGTACCAGTAGAGTTTGATATTATCTTGCTGTGCATTGCCGTGGACAAGGGCTAATGGGCGGTAGGAGTCCGGCTCGTAAAGGTAGGTTTGCCAGTGTTTATCATTATCCGTTTCGGCAATAAGCCGACTACCTTGCCACAAATTTGTCTGGAACAAATTTGAACAACGCGTTAGCGTTGGCCCTGCAAGGGTGAGTCTCATGGATGAGACGAATACAGGAATTCGATGGTTTTACCATCCACGGTTTTGCTAGTACGCCGATTAAAGGCATCATAGGTGTAGCTAAATCGTTCAACTTTATCATAATATTAACAACGTAATAGTAGATAGTTAGATGAATTTAGTTTTATTGTTAATCGACACAATAATGATTAAAATTTAGCAAAGCAAATTAATTATTGAACTTGCTTTGCAAGTTTAAAAGAGGATAATATCCTCCAGTAACATACTAGGATGTTGATTATTTCAGTTCTGATAAGACTCGATCTAAAAATCTCAAAAACTCAAATATATCAGAAAAGCGACCATTTTTACCTCTAACTGGAAGTTTTATTATTTGATTATTCTTGAGATAAATTAATATATTTTCCGATGATTTATCTCCCTCAATAGAGGTTTTTTTTATATCATTAAATAAAACATAAATATTGTTATGATTGGTTGTCCAACTAATACCATTTTCACATATAGTAATAGAGTCGTTTTCCGGTGAGTTATCATATATCCCGAAAATCTTTCCCAAACGAGTATTATTTTTTTTT
>NZ_LZHH01000081.1 GCF_001690595.1 Gilliamella sp. Choc5-1 | reverse complement strand
AAAGATAAATATTAAAATTATTTATAATTTAGTTAGTTAAGCAATAAACTAATAAATTATATCAATAATACCGATGTTAAATAAACGAAATAATTTATACAACAATAAGTGCTAAAAAAAGATTATTGAAATAATATCGTTCAAAAATATTGTTTCAATAACAAAAATAACGTATTTTAAATAAGAAAATGCATTTATTTTCGATTTCTTAACGGCTCTATGGTGGGGATGTTGTTGGTGATATTGATAAATCATAATGTTAATTATTATTTTGTTTTATTTCATGGAGTAAGCATATTATGTTAGATATGCCACTAGCTAACTGGCGCACCATTACCGCCACCTCGTCTATGCCTTTATATGCGGTGCTTTCTAACGTCAGTGATGCGCAAGCCGTTAAAAACTACTATATTACCGATGGCTCGCAAACGCCTTATGGCCTTTATACTGGCACCCCTTACGAGCACTGGTTTTCAGTAATGCCTATGCTAGTTAGGCTTGATGAGCACAGCCCTTTTTTAGATTGGGTAAACAACACCGAGTATAAAGACTGGGGCTGGCTGGCGCGCTCTCATTTACCCTTTGAAGACATCTGCGCGCATTTACGCAGCTTAACTCAAGCCATAATGCCCGATGGCGAAACAGTCTTTTTTCGCTACTGGGATGGTGAGTACCTGTCAACCATGCTTGATTATTTTACCGATAGCTGGCAAGACGTGCTCCCTGCCTTTGCCTTTTACTGGATTAATCACCAATCGCATGTGGTGCATGTACCACTTGAACAAGCCGTGCAAACATCGCCTTGGTGGCAGGTGCCACAAAAGCTATTAGAACAATTATCTACAGCCAAACCTAAGCTTTTAGTTGACCACATTTTACAATTATTACAAGAAAACTATTTAGATATTTATACCGCCTTTCCTTATCAAGTATTAGAAACAAAAATAATTCATCTTTTATCGTTATCAACCAAAAAACAAAACGTATTTGATTTTATATTGCAGCAGTTGAATCAAGAAAAAAGGGAAACTTAATATGGACAAGAATATAAATAAGATTCTCAATAAGGTTAACAACGAGCTTCCACCAATATATGTAAGCCCAGAAGGAATGATTGATGCACAAGAAGGAGCTATTCGTTCATCAATTATTAATTTTCTTACTGCAAAAGATGAAGACCCACAATTTTATATTAAAAGAGCCAATATTTTATTAACTGAATTAAAAACTTGTTTATCTACATTTTCAAAGGAAACACAAGACGAATATAAAGCAAGGATGAGTCGATGGGGCGCATCGAATGTGATTCCTTATATTGATATTAAAGAAAAACTACTGAGCAATAAACGCTCAACACAAGTCGTTAATATCAATAAGCCTTATTGTGCCAAATGTGCGAATAAAGGGAAAGTCAAAATCAGTTATAATATGGAGGGGCTCAACAACGAAAAAGTCATTTTAAGTCAAGTTAAAATTCAATTAATCCCTTATCAAACTAAATTTTTTTCCCCTATTGGTGCTAACACGGTTAATATACCGCCGATTAAAATAGAAGAAAATATCCGCCTTTCTGAAGCTGAAAAACAAGAGTATATCATTACACTTGATGAAAACGGTGAAGCAGAGCTTGACTGGTCAGACGAAAAATTTGCCAAATATTCAGAATATCATATCGTGGTATTACCCGTCGAAAAAGGCGATGTCGACAACTGGTTACAAGCTTATCAAATGATAATCGATGAGTTACATCAAAATTTACAAGAGAACTGGACCAATGAAATATTGCCGGAATGGGAATCCTATTCTACATTAGAGATTACAGAACAATATAAGTTATTATCTCAATGGTGGAATGTTGGGCTGGTAACAGGGGTTGATGAAGAATTAGAAAAATATAAAAAAGCGTTAGGAAAACTTAAAGAATGGGATTTTCGTGGCTGGCTTGATGAGTCATTAAAAGACCGAGTGATGAGTGATGAACCCACTCTAACCCTATTACAAGACGAAGTTCGGTTTTATATCGCCGCTTATTACGCTCAAAGCTGGATGGCGATGCTGCCTCCTCATTATAAAATGGTATTTTCTGGTAAAGTGTATTCAGCCATGATGATATCGATAATTGAATGGGTTGCCGAATTCATTGTTGAAGCATTGATTTCTAAAGGTCTTATTGCAGCACTAAGCAAATCAGTTAGTGCTATAAATAGTGGTAGCCGATTTCTTAACTCAATGACCAAAATGAGCGATGGCTTAAAAAAAGGTATGAAAGCAATCACCCCCAATAAAGCTATCTTGGGGGGGAATGGTATTAATGCGGTTAAGCATATCAAATCATCAAGTCAATACATTAAATTATCTTCACGTTTGAAGCCATGGATACAAATAGTTGAGAAAAAATTTGCCAATATAAAATCAAAATTGCCTCAGCTTGCTAATAAAAAAGGAACTACTCGCAATGCGCCTGTCAGTGCCGACCCGATATCGATGGTAACGGGAGAAGAGCAACTCACCCTTCATGATGGTGAATTTAAAGGTTTATTGCCTTTTATCTGGCAGCGCTGTTACCGAAGCAGTGCCGTTGAGCATAATATTGGGCTAGGCTATGGATGGAGCCACTCTTTGGCGCATTACTTACTGTTTGAAGGCGAAGAGGTTATCTGGCTGGATGATGAAAATTTATTTACCACTTTTCCTCTACCCACACAAAAAGCGCCCATTGTTATTAATCCAGTAGCTGAATCGGCTATTTATTTAGGCAACATGCCTGATGAATACATCCTGTCTAAAGGTCACAGTCTAGTGCAATATCACTTTAAACGGATTGAACAGACAGCCTATTTAAGCGCCATTACAGATAAGTATGGTCATCGACTGGATGTCGTTTATGACAATAATCAGCGCCTAATAGCCCTGCAACCTCAGGAAGATAAATCACGGCGGTTAGCGTTTGGTTATCGTGATAAACAATCGATACTTATCGATACAGTCGCTATTCAAACTTTAGTTGCAGGGGAATGGCAAACGCTGCAAACCCTAATGCATTATCACTATAATGAACATCATCAGCTTATTGGCGCAACCAACGTAGCCGGTCAAACCGAATCTTATGAATATGACGCATTAAATGTTATTCAAAAACGAACTATGGCCGGTGGTGCTGAATTTAACTGGACTTGGGAGGGCGAAGGTCAAGATGCGCGTTGTTTACGTCAATGGGGTAACTTTGGACAGTTAGATGAAAGTTACACTTGGCAGGATGAAAACGTGATAGTCACCATGGCGGATGGCAGTCAAAAATCCTACTCACATAAAGACGGCTTACTACAATCAGAAACCGATGCTAATGGGGCAACAAAAACTTATCAGTATAATGAAGAGGGACTTAAAACCGTTGAGATTGATGCTTTAGGTAATCAAACCCGCTATGAATATACGGTTAATGCAGAGTTAAAAACCATTATTTACCCAGATGATAGTTATGAAGATTATACTTGGCAATATGGGCGAATTATTCGTATTGAAAAAAATGGCCTGATATGGCGATTACGTTATAACCATCACAATGATATTATTGAGGTCGAAACACCGGACGGTTTACTCACTCGTCATAGCTATAATGAACATGGACAGCGTTTATCGACACAATATCCTGATGGTAATGAACAACATTTTACTTGGGGTGAACGGGGCGAATTACAACAGCAACGCTTTTCTGATGGTCGTTTTGTTGAATTTAGTTATGATGCTTTACTTCGGCTCACTAAAGTCAGTAATGAACAACAGGCCGAAACCTATTATACTTATGATGCCTTAGGCCAAATCACTAAAATCACCTATCCGAATAACACTACCCGTGAATATCGATATAACGCTTATGGCAAAGTGACTTGGTTTAAAGATGAAACGGGTAAAGTGACTGAATATGACTACGCCTTGCCGTTACATTTAATGACCGAAAAGCGACTGCCGGATGGCGGACGGCTTAAATTTCGTTATGATAATATTCACCTGCAAGTGAGTGAAATTGAAAATCAAAAAGGAGAACGCTACTACTTAAGCTATACCCCAACCGGTCAACTGAGTGAAGAAATTGGTTTTGACGGTATAAAAACGACTTATCATTACGATTTAAATGGTTATTTAATTGAAAAACAAGAATATGGTGACCGATATGATGAAAAACCGCTCATTACCCGTTACCATCGTGATATTAGCGGCAAACTAAGGGTAAAAGAATTACCGGATGGCGTAAAAGAGCACTATAGTTACAATCATAACGGACTATTAACGCAAATACTCGATGGACAATCGGTTTTAGGATGGGAATATGATGAAGTCGGGCGTTTAACGGCTGAACACCAAAACTGGGCGACTATCCGCCATCGCTATGATGATAACACTGGCTTACTCAGTGGCACTAAACTGCCCGATGGGCAATGGTTAGAATATTATCATCTTAATGGGCAATTACGGGGCATAACGTTAGATGGGCAGTCGTTAATCGGCATGTTTTATGATAACTTGGGGCGTGAATGTGAGCGTCGTCAAGGCAATGGACTGGTTAACCGCTATCAATACGACCCACTGGGGCAACTTATTGCCCATCAACGCTATCACGGTTATGATATCAGCACACAGACCTCGCCATCCCCGCTTTGGCAACAGCACTACCACTACACTCCTGATGGGCAGCTTGCCGAAATCACAGGGGCACAGCCACGCCGTTACCACTATGATAACGCCGGTCAGCTACACACCGTCACTTATCCTGAGGCCAACCCCGAGCATCATCATGCTGAAAAAGTTGAGCTTTTTGATTATGACCAAACCGGCAATAAAATAACAGAAACCCAAGCACTGGCACCTGCGCCGTTTCACGCCAATATTGCCAAAGGCAACCGCTTAACCTTTTTTAGTGACAAACACTTTGAATATGACCGCTTTGGTAATCTGATTGCTGAAAAGCGCGGAAAAGACCACAGCCTAGTCACCCACTATGAGTACGACTGCCGGCACCGGTTAATCAAAGTCATTAAACCGACAGGGCTTACTATCACCTATACTTATGATGCCTTTAATCGGCGTACTAGCAAAACCGTGGATGGCAAAACTATTGAATTTATCTGGCAAGGTAGCCGGCTTATTGCCGAAACGGATAATGATAAACACTGGCAAACCTACCTTTACGAGCCGGACTCCTACCGCCCATTAGCCCTTGTGCACGGCAATGCACAGCAAGATAATATCAAACTCTACTGGTACCAAAACGACCACCTCGGCACCCCCATTGCCCTAACCAGCAACATGGGTGACACCCTCTATGAATGCCAGTATAATGCTTATGGGCAGATAATAAACGAAACCTACCATCAAGACGATTTCCAAACCCTGCCGGATAACCCGTTAAGATTCCAAGGGCAATATTATGATGAAGAAACAGGACTTCATTATAATCTAAATCGTTATTACGACCCATTTACAGGCAGGTATATCACCCAAGATCCGCTTGGTATACTAGGCGGACTAAATAGTTACCAATATGCCGGTAGTGATCCGATAAATTGGGTTGATCCGTTAGGGTTGGTTAAGGTTGGAAATAGTGGGTTTGAGGGGGTTGCAGGAAAGAAAGCAACTACATCTGAAAGTATTCCCAATATTAAAGGGACTCAAGTTGGATTAAGAAATCCAGCCCAAATAGACTCTATAAAACATGATATGATAAATGGAATTTATGATTTTAAAAAAATCGACAATATTATAGCTGGATATGTTGATAGCAAAGGAAATTATTATATTACAGAAGGTCATCATAGAATGGCTGCTGCAATGGAAATTTATAAAGAAACAGGAAATGCTTCTTATGTAAAAAAACTATTATCTAATGGAAAATGGACAGAGACACAAAAACCGCCTATTGATGCAAGACCTCTACCTAGAAGGTGAACGTTATGATGAAAAATGAAATTTATGTTGAAATGTTAGAATGGGCTTTACCTTACATTAGAAATATTCAATCACAAAATGCAATTAGAAAAGCGAATGATGAATCTTGTTATTATGAAGCTGAGCTAGTTCACAATTTACCTAAGAAGATATTGGTTCAAGATTTTACGGAAAGTGATATTCATTTTATGAATAATCAGGCTAAATTTTATTATGATAATTGTAATGAAGATATATCTCCAAATTATCGAGGGCATATAGAAAGAATAAAAAAATTATTTGAATTAGTTCCTTATCAGCTAAAAAATAAATTAATATGGAGTGGTCCTCAATAAGGAACAAATCCTATGTATTCGCATCACATCCTAAATTTCATGTATTTGCTAATTAAATGTGAAAATTGATTCTATCAACCAAATTAAAAGGGATAGCGTTGGATCGACGAATAGATCGTCCAGTTATGAGCTTTTCTATCAGATGGGCAGCCATTAATCGGTATGCTTTATGATAACGCAGGACGTGAATGTAAGCGTCGTCAAGGTAATAGACTGGTTAATTATGATATCAGCACACAGACCTCGCCATCCCCGCTTTGGCAACAGCACTACCACTACACCCCTGATGGGCAGCTTGCTGAAATCACGGGGGCACAGCCACGCCGTTACCACTATGATAACGCCGGTCAGCTACACACCGTCACTTATCCTGAGGCCAACCCCGAGCATCATCATGCTGAAAAAGTTGAGCTATTTGACTATGACCAAACCGGCAATAAAATAACAGAAACCCAAGCGCTGGCACCTGCGCCGTTTCACGCCAATATTGCCAAAGGCAACCGCTTAACCTTTTTTAGTGACAAACACTTTGAATATGACCGCTTTGGTAACCTCATTGCTGAAAAGCGCGGAAAAGACCACAGCCTAGTCACCCACTATGAGTACGACAGCCGGCACCGGTTAATCAAAGTGATTAAGCCGACGGGGCTCATTATCACCTATACTTATGATGCCTTTAATCGGCGTACTAGCAAAACCGTGGATGGTAAAACCACCGAATTTATCTGGCAAGGTAGCCGGCTTATTGCCGAAACGGATAATGATAAACACTGGTAACCCTACCTTTACGAGCCGGATTCCTACCGCCCATTAGCCCTTGTCCACGGCAATGCACAGCAAGATAATATCAAACTCTACTGGTACCAAAACGACCACCTCGGCACCCCCATTGCCCTAACCAGCAACATGGGTGACACCCTCTATGAATGTCAGTATAATGCTTATGGGCAGATAATAAACGAAACCTACCATCAAGACGATTTCCAAACCCTGCCGGATAACCCGTTAAGATTCCAAGGGCAATATTATGATGAAGAAACAGGACTTCATTATAATCTAAATCGTTATTACGACCCATTTACAGGCAGGTATATCACCCAAGATCCAATTAAGTTATTTGCAGGTTTTAATAACTATTGCTATGTTAATAATGATGTTTCAAATATTGTTGATCCTCTAGGTTTGTGCAATTTACCTTTAATGAAAGATCTGCCTAAAGCAGACGAATTAGCACAAAGCGAGCGAATCACTTTAACAAAGGATTATATTCTTACAAAAATAGATGGTGTTACCCCGCAGGCTTCAAGAATAGTAAGAAAGATAGAAAATGGAGAGCTAAGATTGAATGTTTTGGGTGATGAACTTTTTAATCGATATTTTGATAAAGATGCTGTTGCTATGGCTATAAAAGATAATATTTATGTTCGTAAAAGTTCGCCATCACTGTACAGCGATATAATTCATGAAGGAACCCATGCTTTGGATTATAGTAATAAATTTGGTAAATCCAGTTTGATAAGTATGCGAATTTGGGAAACGAGAGCTTTTGCACAAGAGCGAGCTTTCCAATTAAGGAGTGGTTCACCACTTGAGTTTAGCACTGTCAAAATGATGCTAAAACATATTGAGAAAAATTATCCAAATATTAAATATAATCCATATAAGAATTAAGGCTTATTATGTTATTAGAACTGATGAAAGACTTATTGTTATTTAAACAAGAAGATATTAAATCTCCAATACTCATTTTAGCTATTGATCTAGTAGGTGAAAAAAACTTATATATTATTTCACAGAGATTAGTCGAATGGATCAAAGTAGAAGGTATGAGAAAAAAAACACGCCATCTAGATTTATGGCCAAATATTCCTTGGTGCGAAAATCTAAGATTGCTCATTGAGAAAAATCCCGCATTTTCACAATCATTTAAAGTAGTAAAAAATTATTTAACCTATAATGATAAAGTTACCGAGGAAGAACGACAAAAAGCAATAGAGTATATTGCTAAACATAATTATACTCCACCACCGCTAATATCATTACGAAGATAATTATGTATTTGGTTTAAATCGTTATTACGACCAGTTTACAGGTAGGTACATCACCCAAGATTCGCTTGATATTTTAAGTGATATCAATCTATATCGATATGTAGGTAATAATCCTATTTGATCCTCGCCAAAATATTAGACAGTGCCCACCTCTATCATTTTTTCGTTTTGGTAATATTGTTGTTCATATTGTTCAGGTGATACCCAGCCATTAGCTGAATGACGGCGTATCCGATTATAATAGATTTCAATATATTCAAATAGTGCTTTATTAGCCTGCTTCCTCGTTTTGTAGTAACAGTCATGAATAATGTGTGTTTTGAGTGTATGAAAAAAACTTTCAACAACCGCATTATCAAAGCAATTTCCTCTTCGACTCATGCTTTGCCTTAGCCCATATTGTAACAATAATTGCTTGAAATCAGCACTGCAATATTGGCTTCCTTGGTCACTATGAATGAGTACATTTTTAGGAAATTGACGCCGAAATAAAGCTTGTTTTAATGTATTACACACTAAATGACGGTCTATGTAGCGACTGGTTTGCCTAGCAATCACTTTTCGTCCATATAAATCGATAATCACCGACAAATATAACCAACCTTCCCCCGTTTTAATATAAGTAATATCGGTTACCCATGTTTTATTAGGCTTATCAGGGTTAAATTGCCTATCTAACGTGTTGGGCACAATATTGTGATGAGCCGTGTCTGTTTTATACTTGAATTTACGTGCTGCTTTACTATGCAATCTTAAACTACGTAATCCCAATTGTTGCAAAACACGGCTAATTGTTCGTTCTGAAACTTGATAGCCTGCTTCCCTTGCATCATGAAGCAGGCTTGGCGCACCCAAACGAGCTTTATGTTGCCAATACTGCTTTTGGATATACTCGCTGAGTTTAGCTGATTTGTTTGCTCTTTTTAACCAAGCATAATAACCCGATGCACTGACACCAAGTAATGAGCATATCCTAGTAACGGGATAGCAGGTTAAATGATTTTTCATATAAGCGTACTTCATCGACTTGGATTGTTGATGATATGCACATGCGCCTTTTTTAGTATATCATTAGCCATTTTCAGTTCTTTAATCTCTTTTTCTAACGCCATTATCCGCTGTTGCTCAGCGGTTAACTCTCGACGGCTAGTTTTATTCCGGGAAAGTTGCCTAATCCATTTATCTAGGGTTGATTTACCCACACCTAGATGGTTGGCAAGTTCGCTGATAGAAAGGTGTGCATTAGATAACGCATAATCCACTGATTGTTGTTTGAATTCGATACTAAATTTTTTGACCATAATATTTGTCTCCTATGATTTTTGTTTATATCATAGAGGCAACTTTTGTCCACTTTTTTGGCGAGGATCAATTAGCGGAATAGAGCTATTAGGATTGGATTTAATAGAACTTAGAACAGGTATAATGCCTCCAACAACAGAAACTTCCATCTCTCCAGTTTTAGGATATTCATCAAAATATAATGGAGTAACCGTAAAAATCGTGGTTAAGCAAGGCACATTTTCTAAACTACAAGAAATAGGTATTGCAGCAAATTCTGCGGCAGCAAAAGTGTTTCCTACTATGTCGATTAAAACTGGAAAATGGATGAAAACAAATACACGTTTTAAAGTTGAAGGTGGGCAAATGACAACCCAACTTGGACAAGGTAGAGGTATAGAAATTTTTAATGAAAATATTGTTCATTTTGAAAAAGTAAAATAAAGGTAAAAATATGCTATTAAAGTTAGAAAATTCAAAAGTACCAATGAAGTTAGTTTATCTCCTATCTGAAGAATTAAAGGCTAAGCCTGAACAAATTACATTGACACAATCACTTACTCTTGATAAGTCAAAACCCTATATGGGATTAAAAGGTACCCATGGTCTTTTTGGATCACAGGAATGGTGGGATAACATTAACCAAGATCGAATACCTTTACAGTATGTAACTGGAATAATAACTAGAACTTATGTGGCAGGTCAAGATCCATCATCAATTGATAATAGTTTTAGTTTATTATTAAACGATGGCTCTACGTGTGAAGAAAGCATTTATGATTATATTGAAAAAGAAGATAAGAAACTTTTTCAGATAGGTTCTAAAGTTGAAATTGTCTATGCTCATGATGAATTGAAAAGAAGAGGCAGTAATGGAGAAAAGTCTTACTTAGATATAGTATTAGAAATGGCTGTTTCATTAGAGCCTGTATAATAAGTTCCAATTTTAATTGCAGAGAGATTTTATTTAACATATCAAATCAGCAAAGCAAGCCTAATAATTGACTTGCTTTGTTTTAATCATTATTGTATCGACTAGCAGTAAAACTGAATACATCTAGCCATCTACTGTTACACTTTTATTGTTAATTTTTTGATAAATGCTAACAAATTAACTATGACCGTTTTGGTAACCTCATTGCTGAAAAGCGCGGAAAAGACCACAGTCTAGTCACCCACTATGAGCACGACTGCCGGCACCGGTTAATCAAAGTCATTAAGCCGACAGGGCTTACTATCACCTATACTTATGATGCCTTTAATCGGCGTACTAGCAAAACCGTGGATGGTAAAACCACCGAATTTTTTTATTCGTCTCATCCATGAGACTCACCCTTGCAGGGCCAACGCTAAAGCGTTGTTCAAATTTGTTCCAGACAAATTTGTGGCAAGGTAGTCGGCTTATTGCCGAAACCGATAATGATAAACACTGGCAAACCTACCTTTACGAGCCGGATTCCTACCGCCCATTAGCCCTTGTCCACGGCAATGCACAGCAAGATAATATCAAACTCTACTGGTACCAAAACGACCACCTCGGCACCCCCATTGCCCTAACCAGCAACATGGGTGACACGCTCTATGAATGCCAGTATAATGCTTATGGGCAGATAATAAACGAAACCTACCATCAAGACGATTTCCAAGCCCTGCCGGATAACCCGTTAAGGTTCCAAGGGCAATATTATGATGAGGAGACGGGATTACACTACAACCTAAACCGTTATTACGACCCATTTACAGGCAGGTATATCACTCAAGATCCGCTTGGTATACTGGGTGGACTAAATAGTTACCAATATGCCGGTAGTGATCCGATAAATTGGATTGATCCGTTAGGGTTGATTAAGGTTGAAAATAGTGGGTTTGAGGGGGTTGCTAGAAAGGAGGCCAATTCAAATGCAGCCCAATCTGGACTTGATAAATCCGCTGATTTTTCACGTCCATTAACTCCGAGTGATCTTGGAGTGAAAGGAAGGTTGTCTGAATTGGATGGAACCTTTTCGGTTAATGACGGAATAGCTACAGTCAGAGTTGATATGATTAGAGGTGAAATAAATAACCCGTTAAGAATTGTTAATAATTTAATCGATTTAGCAAAAGCAAATGGCGCCACTACATTGAAAATTGAAGGGACAATAGCGAACCCAAAACTATATGATGTATTACAAAAAAGGTATGGGTTAACCAGTCATGGAGCACATGACATTATTATTATTAAATTGAAATAAGAGATTCTATAATGAATATAGAAACAAGAGTTAAAAGAATACTGGTTCCAATGGTAAGGTTCAAAATTGTTAAGGAAAAAAAAAATAATACTCGTTTGGGAAAGATTTTCGGGATATATGATAACTCACCGGAAAACGACTCTATTACTATATGTGAAAATGGTATTAGTTGGACAACCAATCATAACAATATTTATGTTTTATTTAATGATATAAAAAAAACCTCTATTGAGGGAGATAAATCATCGGAAAATATATTAATTTATCTCAAGAATAATCAAATAATAAAACTTCCAGTTAGAGGTAAAAATGGTCGCTTTTCTGATATATTTGAGTTTTTGAGATTTTTAGATCGAGTCTTATCAGAACTGAAATAATCAACATCCTAGTATGTTACTGGAGGATATTATCCTCTTTTAAACTTGCAAAGCAAGTTCAATAATTAATTTGCTTTGCTAAATTTTAATCATTATTGTGTCGATTAACAATAAAACTAAATTCATCTAACTATCTACTATTACGTTGTTAATATTATGATAAAGTTGAACGATTTAGCTACACCTATGATGCCTTTAATCGGCGTACTAGCAAAACCGTGGATGGTAAAACCA
>NZ_LZHH01000080.1 GCF_001690595.1 Gilliamella sp. Choc5-1 | reverse complement strand
TTCATTAAGCAAGAAAGGATGTCCTTATGACAATGCGGTAGCGGAAGCGACATTTAAAACAATTAAAACGGAATTTGTAAAAGGCCAACGTTTTAACTCAACGGCTGAGTTACAACGCGCTTTTTCGGCTTATGCTTATTGGTATAATCATAAACGATTACATTCTTCGTTAGGCTACTTGCCTCCCGTTGAATTTAAAAAACACTTACCCCTTAATTTTTTTGTTTGAAAATGTGTTGCCATTCCAATCACAAATGGGGCTAAAAACAGCACGATTGTCCACGGGGCGGCAATGCCCAATACTATGCTAAGCCCTGCTGCGGCAAACCCAATGGTTTAGCTTATCATAAATTCTACTGCGCCAGGATCACCACGGGTTACGGCATTCATTGAGCGACATAGATCACCAAAACTGTCGATTATGGCAATGGATTTAGCCACATAACCTAATACTTTGCCAGCTTTACCAATTTTACCAAGTAAATCGGTAAGTGTTTTGTCACGCTCGCAAAACAGTGCTTTTAGTTTTATGCCATCAAGAATGGCATAAGAGGCAGTTAAAGCGATATCAAGATAGGTTCTTAATAATGCTCTTGAAGCTTTGTCGATAAATGCTGAATCGGTTAATGTATTCAAATTAGTTTTCAAACCACTAATTTGTAGATATTGATAAGCAAATGTAAAGACATTCATCGCACTAGATACTGACGTGTCATACACTGCTGTTCGCCATTTTTTTTCTGCATTATATTTAGCTGTGTTTAGTTGTTCATAATCAACTAGGTGGGTATCTTTGAATTTATCTACATTAGCATTACCTCGACTAGTGGTCATTGATTTTTCAAACATGCCACCACGGATCTCTAAATAGCGATCGTTATAGGCGTAGTAAGGTCCTATTGGTCTGGGGTTATTACTGACGGATTCTTGAGTGTAGTTTTTTTGAACCTCTTTTAGCGTCATATCGCCACTGGTATAACCCATTTTTAATTTTTTACGAGTTTCGGCTTTTATAGCACTACCAAACCATAATAAAAATTCACCAACGTACATTGATTTTAAATCCTGTTGTTATTATTTTAAAAAGTGTTTTTATGTTATGAATTTCCATAATCAACGAACTTTCCTGTTTTTTCGTCACGCACACACCATTGCAAACGGCTATCTAATAGAGCTTGCTGTATGTTTGGGGGATAGTCAGCTAAGGTGGTTTCTTTAGGGATCGGTTTGCCCACTTTACCGGCTTGGCGTATAACTTTTGGCCATCGCGGTTGCCAACACAGGCATTCCGAAATAAAGTAGCCGATAGTGTAAAACGGTAATAAAATTAAAAATACAGGAATAAGCAGTAAATACACCCATGCCGTTGGGGCATTTTTAGCTGCATGAATCATGGGCTTTATATGCCCCTCAAAGCCATGAAAAGGCATGGGTAAATGGGTGCTTAGGCGTGGTTTTGGCAAGTTTTCGGGGCCGTGCTCCATATACCGGCGAATAAATTCCCATTCGTCTTTATAGTCTTGGGCATGATAAGTATTTTTGCCAATGCCGACGGATTGAGCAACCGGAAAGCCAGTTTTATAAGGATGAAAGGTTATTAGATTGACCATATTAGTGCCCCCCATGTCTGAGCCAGTCTCGCCAAAGTTGGCGGGCATAATATGTTCCCACTTAAATACCACCGTGCCACCGCAATATTTAGGGCGTTGAATATATACTTGCTTTGTAATTCGATTAAACCGTACCCGAATATGGCGGATGGTAAATAGTTCAAATCGGTAAATATAGCGGAAATAGCGGATACATAAGTAAGTTGAAATAAAAAAAATAATCGACGCAATTGTCATTGCAAAATAAGCAGATGCTTTATTGGTTACTTCATCCATACATAAATCTAATATAATACCTAAACTTAAATAGCCAGCACTGTAAGGAATAAAAAAAATAAGCAAACTAATCCAAGTCAAAATCCCCCGAAAATTTTCAAACATGCCGCCACGGATCTCTAAATAGCGATCGTTATAGGCGTAGTAAGGTCCTATTGGTCTGGGATTATTACTGACGGATTCTTGAGTGTAGTTTTTTTGAACCTCTTTTAGCGTCATATCGCCACTGGTATAGCCCATTTTTAATTTTTTGCGAGTTTCGGCTTTTATAGCACTACCAAACCATAATAAAAATTCACCAACGTACATATTAAAAGGTCTCCTGTAGTGCTTGATGCCACTCGGTCAGTTCTTCGCCTAAGTCAGCAAATTTTTTGCGATCAGGTTTATTACTAAAACAGCAGCGGTCAAGCCATTTTTGCATGGCGTTATCATCAATAATAATGAAACATACACTAACCACAATAATAATTACTGAGGCATAAAAAATAATGCAAGCCAACGTAGCTGCGGCTTGAGCGCCAATAGCAAATCGACCAATGGTTAACCCTACTTCTGCTAAACTTACCCAAATGGTGCGCTCTATACTTGTTGTGATAATATTCTCTAGCCATGGCACTAGCGTGCCTAAAACAACCACAAATTGGGAAATACTTAGCAGTATGGTTGCAAGACCTCTTGCATAATATGCAATTTCCATACCTGTATGATTATTTTTACGTTTTTCATATCCATCTATAAAATCCAACACTCCCGATATCCCCCCGGCAATTAATGATAAACTCGCTGACCATAAAAAGTATCGACCAAAAGCATTATAGGTGACCGTTGCGGTTCTTGAATTCGGATTGTTTTCGATACAGCATTGCACTGCACTGGTTAATATTTGCACTCCTGCAGCTGTACTTCCCATCAGTGATGCGGTTAATTCGGCAAATTCACGTGGGTTGTTCCATTGACCATTGATTAATTTTTTAGCGGATTCGTAGCCACTAAATGCAAATATCATCATGGCAATTTTAGTATTAACTAAATCTGCATTGGTAAAATTGTTACGAGCAACACGTGTTATTTGCGGAGCACCCCGTCTGGGTGTGGCTCTAAATGTATGTCCATTAATACTATAGCCTGATTCATACATTTCAAGCGCTCTTGTTCTAATGCTTGCCAAAATTAGATTGCCTAAACGGTTTTGAATCGTTTGGTTAAATCTTTGGGTGGTTACCCTTAAAAAACTTCTAACTAAATCGGCAAAAGTAACTGATAACAATGCTATTGGAAAGCCACGTTCTGCCATTATTTCTACCACTCGATCGGTTTGATTAACATGATCGGTTAATTTATTTAGTAAGCTAATGGCATTATCTACATCAGGCATTTGTCTGTTATCGTCACTCGATTCGTTGATCGCGATGTTTTGTTGAATATCGAGATATTCGTTAATATTATCAATTAAATTTTTGTTGTTAAAAAGATAGGTGCGCATACATAAATTGGCTTGGGTTATTTGAGGTTCAAGCCACCATTCATCCAGAATTTGTCTAATTTTTTCTGAACTGCTTACTCCACACAGGCAAACGCTCATTTGTAATTGAAACATAATGCCATCTATGGTTTGTGTGTCGTCATATAAATCTAATGCAGAAATTAGCTGGCTTGATTTTAACCATTTTATGTAATCATCAGCCCGCTTTTCTGCCAGTTCTTCTACATTTTGACTGAGCTCATTAAATTCTTTTTCAAATTTGTCCATTTTTTCTTGTGATAGACGATTCCAATAAAATTTTTTAAAATCCTCTTTAGATAGTTCTTCAGTTTGTTGTTCTAGTAATTCTTCTTCCATTTTTTTGAAAATTTTACTTCTATAGCTATTTGCTATATCACGAATTGCTGGAAGGGTTATTTTATCGTCATTCCAATGGGCATATTTTTCCCAGTTTTTATTTTGTTTGATTATCTGCTTGATTCGGTGCTGATGAAACGATTCTTTAAACCCTAATAGTTGCCTTAAAATGATTAAACGGTGTTCGTTGGATATGCCTTCATTATCTTTGCCTTCCATCCATGGTTTCATTACTTTTTCAAGGGCTTGATGACGGCGTTTATTTAAACTTTGAGTTATGCCGATAGCATCATGCACTACAATAGCTGCACCTTGGCGCTCTTTTAATGTTTTATATAGCGATAAATAACGAAAATAGTATTGCATGATGTCTTTATCATAAAAAAAGGTACGTTGCTTGTATATATAATGTATTACCTGTAATTGTTGGTGTGCATAGTCTCGTTCGCCTGTTCTAAAATCATAGGGACTTTTGCTATGTAAAAACGATTCTTGTTCGGCTATTTTCATAGCCGCTGATAACTCTAAAATATTGGATAGCAGGTCGTCGTCTTTTATGGATTTTTGACCACTTCGGATTTGTTCTGGCGTTATACCATTTAGTTCAAATTCAGGCGTGGTTTGGTAAAATTCTAACCGCTTATTGGTTATTTTGTTAGGGCTAAATAAAAAATGAATTTTAAAGATATCTTTACTGTTTTTAAAACTGATGTAAGAAGCATCAGCTCCGTCTGTAGCAATGTTACAGCTATAGGTTGGTGAAGTGTTTGGTACTGTGTTTATATCGCTATATTCCACTAAGCAACCAGTCGGGCTTGATGTAAAAGCACGCCATTTTTTTTCGCCGTTATTTCGATCTTCAAGAACATATAAATAGCCTTGCCTTAACATTTGTACGCAATATTTTGAGTGTTCCAATGGCAAATTCGATACCATTTGTTGAGCAAAATCAGGTAAAGGCGGCAGTTCAACGTCTGCTTTAAGATTATGTTTAAGTGTTTTGTTTTTACCCATAAAGCCAGAAATAGATAAGCGAGTTGGCAGTACAATTAAGTCGCCTTCCTTTTCTTGGCATTTTGGGCATCGTTTACCTGAATCGTTTTGTTTGATTTTTGCTGCTAATATTAGATTAACTAAATTTTCCAGATTTGCCATGTTTTATTCCTAATCTAAATTCTTTAAATATTGTTCAAGTTGATTTATGTTTTGGTTTGTCATTAATTCAAATAATAAATCATCATTAATTTGTCTGAAAAATTGTTCAGGTTGTGCCATTGCATAATGAATAATTACGTCCATTTTTTGTTGGTTAGGTCGATAAAATGTTACTTTATATATCCAATCTAATAGTTGTTTTAATGTACGCTGCTCGGTGTTGGATAAAGGTTTTTGTTGTTGTTTGGCTAGCTGATATTCATAAGCGTTGTAAATTTGCGCTATTTCGATTTTTAGCCATTGTTTGGGTGATAGTTGATATTGGATAAGATTAATTCAGGTTTATGATGCAATTGGGTGTAGCTATTTTGCCAGTAATACCAATATTCAATACAACCTAATAGGTTATTTAATTGCTTTTCATTCAATATTTCAATTAAGTGTTTTAAAACGTGTGAGTCATAAAACCGTAGAAGATACTTGCTTCCATTGTATGACATAAACATCGCATTATTAATATGGTTTTGTATATATTTAATCGAATAAGGTGAAGCGATGAGCGCTATCGCTGCCGATTTTTTATTTTTGAGTTCAATAATAAGCTGTTCGATATAGGTTGTTTGTTTAGGTATGGCGCATAGTTGCAAGAGTTCATGATCTTGTGATACGGTATCTTGCCTATCACGAATCGGTACTATTGATTCAAATTCAAAATAATTATCAAAGAAAAAATTATCATTAATTTTGGGATCAACTAATAAATACATTTTACCAAATTGCTGAATTTGCTCAGCAATAGTGTGATTTATTTCTTCGTCTAAAATTGTTTTAATCATTATTTTCTTTCCACAATAATGGCATGTTTTTCAGCACTATCTTCTTGTACCCCCTTACAAATGGAAGGTAATTCGTTTTGAATCTTTTTTTGTGCTGTTCCCATCATCTGCATCACATTACACTTAAAATAAACATTATCCTGTGTGCCCAGTTCAATGCCTTCACTGCTGATTTTGATATAAGAGCCACCGCAAATAAGGGTGAGGTTGTCTTTGGCGGTAATGGTCACCTTGCCATCCACGCTATCAACTTTAACATCTTGCTTAGCAGCCATATTCAGATTGGAGTTTTGGGCTTGCAGCTCGATATCGCCTTGGTTGGCAAATAGTTTCATGCCCGCTTTTTGCGCAAATAAACCAATCGCTTCGCCCGATGAAACAGTGACGTTGTTTAAAGCGTTGATGTCGGTTTGATTTTCGCTAGTAAAGGTGAGGCTGTTAGCTGTCGATAGTTGAATGTTTTCAGGGCTAGTTAGGGCGATGCCTTCTTGCGCATAGGCCAGTAAGCCACTTTGGATTAGCTGCGTTAAGTTGGCCTTGAGCTGTTCTTGGCTGTCGGTGTCGGCGCGGTGCGCTTCGGACTGGGTAGCGACATTTTGTAGCGCTTTGGCAATGGAGAGCGCATTTTCAAGTTGGGTGATTGCCGCTTGCATATCGAGCTGTTTGCCTTGCGCTTTGGGCTCGGTTTGGGTGGTTAAGTATAATCCCCGTGCAGCTGTTATGGCGCCCCATTCGTCGGTTCTTAGCTCAAAGCCTTCGCCACGCTGCGCTTTGCTTTGGTCAACTAAGTGACCGATATTAAGTTGCGTTTTGCCGTATTCGGTGGCCAGTTTGATGTGCTCTTGCCCGCGTTTATCATCCATGCGCAGTTTGTTGTTGGCCGGGGTGCGAATGACATTGCGGTGTTTGTTGATGGTGGTGATAGGGTCAGGGTGAGCACTGTCGTGCATGGCATGGGCTATATACGGCCTATCGGGGTTGCCGTTCATAAAGGCAATGGCCACTTCGGTGCCGTCAATTAAGGGAAAGTGAAAGCCATAGG
>NZ_LZHH01000079.1 GCF_001690595.1 Gilliamella sp. Choc5-1 | reverse complement strand
CCATGGTGTCTTCCCATAACAATATTTTCCTGAATGCGCTCTTTCTCGATTGTAAAATTCAAGCCATTGCTCAATATCGTTTTGTATTTCACTCAATTGCGTGTAAATCTTACGTCGAAATAAAATATCATAACATTCTGTTTTCATCGTCTTATGGAATCGCTCACAAATACCGTTTGTTTGTGGGCTGTAGGCTTTGGTCTTGGTGTGTTCAATATCTTCTAGATTAAGATAAAGCTCATAAGCATGGCTCTCCTTATGGCCATTATATTCCGTACCTCGGTCTGTAAGAATGCGTAACAGCGGCACTTGTTTGCTGTCAAAGAAAGGAAGCACTTTATCATTGAGCATATCGGCAGCAATCAGGCTGTTTTTCTCGGTATAGACTTTAGCAAAAGCGAGTCTGGAATAGGTATCAATAAATGTTTGTTGGTATATTTTCCCAATGCCTTTAATATGCCCTACATAATAGGTATCTTGTGCACATAAATATCCCGGATGATGTGTCTCAATTTCACCATGCGCTTCTTTTGATGCTTTGGCTTTTTCAAGGGCTTGTAATTGATTTTCAGTGAGCACACATCCTTCTTGTGCCACTTTGGTTTCTAGGGCTATTAAGCGTTTTTTAAAACTTTCTAAATCGTGACGTAGCCAAATAGAGTGTACCCCACTCCCTGACACCATGATGCCTTCTTGACGAAGTTGATTGGCAACTCGATGTTGCCCATAAGCTGGATATTCATAGGCCATATTGACAACGGCTTGTTCTATATGTGGCTCTACCCGATTTTTTTCGATAGGCTTTTTACGACTGATTTCTTGAAGCGCAAGCTCACCACTTTGCTCATACAGTTTTTTAAAGCGATAATAGCTATCTCGACTGTATCCCATGACTTTGCAAGCTTGTTGAACGTTACCGAGTTGCTTAGCTAATTCTAGTAGTCCTAATTTA
The DNA here is from genome assembly GCF_001690595.1 of Gilliamella sp. Choc5-1. GTDB lineage: Bacteria > Pseudomonadota > Gammaproteobacteria > Enterobacterales > Orbaceae > Gilliamella > Gilliamella apicola_M. The sequence continues at coordinate 5,071 of NZ_LZHH01000079.1, read as the reverse complement.
GGTTTAATGATTTTGGCGGTTTGATTCATTTCTGACTCTCCTTTTGTGTTATAAAATAACTTAAATGTCAGATTAAGTAAAGACTATTACAGCTCAGCTTAAAAGAATCAAGCGACATCAAGTATTAAGCTCAGGTATGGTCATGATGACCACACCTTCAAAACAAGGTTTACAAGAGTATGTTTGCCTCCCAATTTCAATGATCAACGGTTGGCTATTCGGCATTGAAACTAGTCGAGTAAAACCAGAAATAAGGGCAACACTTGAACAATATCAATTAGAATGTTTCGATGTACTTTATAATCACTTTATGCCAAAAGTAGCGCAACAATTCCCTAATACGATTTCGCCCGAACAACAACAGCAAATCCAGCAGGCTGTCAACGAGCGAGTGTATCGAACAGGTGAAAAACATCAAGCGGTTTATTCAAAATTTCATCAGCAATTTAAGATACCACGTTATCAGGATTTACCCGCTAGTAAATTTGACAAAGCTATAGAGTGGCTTGGTGGTGTGCATTCTCGAAGTGGGTTGTCTGATGAAGATTTATACAATTTGGCTTGGTTATATAAAGTAGCTGATAGAATGCGTCACCATATAGAGTTGGTAGAGCCTGCATTGCGTGCAATAGATTCACGTTTTACGGGTGCTTTTTACTCCATGGCTTATGATTACAAATATACGTTAAGGCAGGCTAGAAAAGTTATTGAACGGGAAACAGCGCATATAATTACAAGTCATCTTACTACAAACTGGAATAAAGTATTACCAATTATTCGACATAACTAACCCAAAAAACCAGTCAGGAAAGGCATTGATTTTATTAATGTTTTTTTGGGCGTTTTTGGAGTTAAACTCAAAAACCCTTTTTTTAATCGCTTTTTTAATCCATTGAAAAATATAGATTAATTTAAGTGCTAGAAAAAAGGGTTATTTTCGAAAAAATGGCTAAAATTTAGTTAAAACAAAAGGCTATGTTTGATATAATCTAGATTACCGCCGCATAGGCGGCTTAGAAATGAACTTTCATGGTTCTGTGAGCTGAAATTTTGATTACCGCCGCATAGGCGGCTTAGAAAAGAGAAACTGGGAGGCTAAATTTGAATACATTGATTACCGCCGCATAGGCGGCTTAGAAACAAAAAATTATCCCACGAAATGACGCCACCAAGATTACCGCCGAGTAGGCGGTTTTTATCGATTTAGCCATAAAACCCCGTCCTTTAGGGCTGGAAGGATGTCAATATCAATTATCTTCATAATGAAGACGACTTAAAGCTAACATATTGATTTTTAAGGTAGCCTAAAAGTCTAACTGTTCAGGTTTAATTTGTAGCGCTTCGGCAATTTTAATCCGTGTTGCTTTTCTTAACTTTTGGCTTTTTTCATATTGAGAATAAGCTGATTGGCTAATACCTATTTTATTCGCAACTTCAACTTGAGATAACTTTAAATATTCACGCCATGCTTGTGCAGGAGAATAGTTATTATCAAAAACCATGTTAACAACTTCGTTTGGTACACCTGTTTCAACATCGATTGTTTTATTCATTATTATTTTTATGATTAACCTCAATATAAACATTATATAAGTTCTAGCAAAAATATAAATAAAAAGGATTGATAACTAAAGTTGACAGTTTGGCGGTGTGAGATATAATAGTTTTAAATTAAAACAGGAATAAAGCATGATTACTGTAAGTTATACACCAGAGATGGAAAAATGGTTGAAGTCGCTTAAAGATAAAATTGCAGCAGCTAAAATTAAAGTTCGAATTCGTCGTATACAAGAAGGTAATTTTGGTGATGTTAAGCCTGTAGGAGGTGGTGTATCAGAAATGAGGATTCATTGCGGAAAAGGGTATAGAGTTTATTTTGTTAATCGCAATAATGAGATTGTTATTTTATTGTGTGGCGGTGACAAAGATACACAACAGGTAGATATTAAAATTGCTAAAGAATTAGCAAATAAATGGGGTTAATTATGACTACAAAACTAAAAACTTTTGATGTGGTTGATTTTTTAAATACTGATGAAGAAATGCAAGAATATTTAAATGCCGCAATAGAAGAAGGAGACCCTAAATTTTTATTTATTGCGCTCGGTGATATAGCTAGAGCTAAAAACATCAGTCAGCTTTCACGAGAGACAGGTATAAGTCGTGAAGGTATTTATAAAGCGTTATCAGGTGAGGGGAATCCTACTTTTAATACAATCTTTAAAATTGTTCAAGCATTAGGTTTGCAAATGCAGTTTTCATCACAAAAACACGCCGATTGTTGTTAATTGAATATGAAAAATCTAATGTAGATATACAAAATAAAATCAAACCTAAAGCTCGCAAATGCGGGCTTTTTTTATATCTGGAGAAAATTATGGAAACATTTCACTGGAGACCTCAAAACAGCTCCACGATTTCAGTATCACCGAAAGTAAAGGTAATTAAATTCGGCGACGGCTATGAGCAACGCATTCGGGACGGTATTAACAACGATCTGCGCTCATACAATGTAACATTTGTTGGATTATCAGAAGATATCAGCTTGATTGATGATTTTCTTAGCCGACACAATGCGGTTAAAGCCTTTTTATGGCGAGAGCCTAACACTCACAAAACAATCAAAGTTGTCTGCCGTTTTTGGACATCAACGCCCAACGGCGCAGCTAAAACGATTTCTGCAACATTTGAGGAGGTGGTCGCATGATCCCCAAAAAAATGCTACTTGATATCACAAAAATAGCGCAAGATGCGATTATTGATTTGTATGAAGTCGATTTAACGAAGATTGTCGGTAATAAAATGATATTTCGATTTCATAACGGATTAAATGAGCTTCGGCGACCAATTACATGGCAGGGTAATATTTATGAGCCGTATCCTATTAAAGTTGAAGGCTTTGAAAAGAGTGGACAGGGTGTAAGTAACCGTCCAACCATGAGCGTTAGCAATGCGATGGGCTTTATCACAGGCTTAATTGCCGATTTTGACGGCTTGCTTGGCGCAGTTGTTACCCGTCATGAAGTGCCAGTTAAATATCTAGCTGCGGTGAATTTTGAAAATGGTAATAAATATGCCGATCCGTTTTGCGAAATTATTTCGAACTATGTTATCGAACAAGTCAAACAACAAAACTCGATGGTAGTTACGTTTGAATTAGCGTTGCCATGTGAATCAGATGGTGCATTAATACCTGCCCGTGTTATTATCGCTAATACCTGTAGCTGGATATATCGTTCGTCAGAGTGTGGTTACACTGGTGGACCTGTAGCTGATGAATTTGATAAACCGACTAATGACATCACAAAAGACAAATGTAGCGGTTGCCTTACTGGCTGTAAACTGCGTTATGGGCAACACGGCATTCTTCCTTTTGGTGGTTTTCCAACCGCCGCAAAACTCTCTTAATTAATTATGAAAACACAAATACTTAATCATGCAACTTCTTGCGGTGAGGCTGAGTGCTGCGGATTTGTTATTGATAATAAAACATATCTACCGTGTAAAAATATCTCACCCACACCAACCGAAACATTTGAAATATCACCAGATGACTGGATAAAGGCAGAACAAAAAGGAGAGATAACTGCTGTAGTTCACTCTCATCCAAACGGTTTACCGATACTCAGCCAAGCAGACCAGTTTTATCAGCAACAAACAGGATTAGACTGGTGGCTGGTCTGTGATAACAAAATTCATCAATTTAGACACATCAAACCATTATTGGGTCGCGAATTTAATCACGGCAAAACAGATTGCCTAACGCTAGTGCGTGACGCATACATGCTAACTGGTATTGATTTGCCCGATTACGAAAGGCAAGACGATTGGTGGCATAACGGGCAAAATCTCTACTTAGAATTACTGCCTAAAAATGAGTTTGAACAAGTTGATGACATCCAAGAGGGCGATGTTATCTTAGTTTGTCTTGGTTCAACAACACCTAATCATGCAGCTATCTACATCGGTAATCAGTTCATTTTACATCACTGTCCAAACCGTTTATCAAAAAGAGATTTATATGACGGGTTTTGGCTTAAGTACACACATTCAATATGGAGGCATAAGAAATGGCAATTGTCAGGCTTTACGGCAATCTTAAACAATATGGCGATAAGTTCAATCTGAATGTTGAAACAGCAGCAGAAGCATTGAATGGTTTGTATTGCCAAATCAAAGGCTTGAAAAAGCAAATTATGGACGGCTATTTTCGGGTACGAATTAACGGCGTAGATATGAACGAGGACAATTTACAGTTTAGTCTACACAGTCGAATTCCACAAGATGCCGTTATTCATATTGTCCCCCAAGTTGCTGGAGCTAAAGGCGGTATTTTTAGTTTTATAGCTGGCGCAGCGATGGTCGTTGCCGGTGTAGTAGTCGGTATAACAACAGGGGTAGGACTGGCTTTGGTAGCTGGTGGTGCTGGGTTAATGCTTGGCGGTGTCGCTCAGATGCTAACTAAACTACCTAAAACCGATAAGTTGACAGGTGATAAAAACAATAACACTTATTTTTCCAACTTAGACAACACAATAGGACAAGGTGCACCTGTGCCGCTTTGTTACGGATTAACGAAAATAGGCTCTAAAGTACTATCACAAGGGCTTGAAACATTAGACGACGCAACGAATACAGATAAAAACCCAATAACACCAATACCGTGGGGAGAAATCATAAAGGGGAAGAAAAATGGGTAAAGGTTCTGGAAAAGCAAAAACACCAAAAGAAGCGCAAGACAACCTCAAGTCACATCAGCAATTGAGTATTATTGATTTACTGGAATGGCAACACATTTTCAAACAAAAAAATTAAGGGGTAAGTGTTTTTTAAATTCAACGGGAGGCAAGTAGCCTAACGAAGAATGTAATCGTTTATGATTATACCAATAAGCATAAGCCGAAAAAGCGCGTTGTAACTCAGCCGTTGAGTTAAAACGTTGGCCTTTTACAAATTCCGTTTTAATTGTTTTAAATGTCGCTTCCGCTACCGCATTATCATAAGGACATCCTTTCTTGCTTAATGAATGCGTGATATTAAATGTCTTAAAACAATCCGCTAATAACCGATT
>NZ_LZHH01000078.1 GCF_001690595.1 Gilliamella sp. Choc5-1 | reverse complement strand
CCTACATAATAGGTATCTTGTGCACATAAATAACCCGGATGATGTGTCTCAATTTCACCATGCGCTTCTTTTGATGCTTTGACTTTTTCAAGGGCTTGTAATTGATTTTCAGTGAGCACACATCCTTCTTGTGCCACTTTGGTTTCTAGGGCTATTAAGCGTTTTTTAAAACTTTCTAAATCGTGACGTAGCCAAATAGAGCGTACCCCACTCCCTGACACCATGATGCCTTCTTGACGAAGTTGATTGGCAACTCGATGTTGCCCATAAGCTGGATATTCATAGGTCATATTGACAACGGCTTGTTCTATATGTGGCTCTACCCGATTTTTTTCGATAGGCTTTTTACGACTGATTTCTTGAAGTGCAAACTCACCCCCCTTGCTCATACAGTTTTTTAAAGCGATAATAACTATCTCGACTGTATCCCATGACTTTGCAAGCTTGTTGAACGTTACCGAGTTGATTAGCTAATTCTAAAAGTCCTAATTTAGGTTTAAT
>NZ_LZHH01000077.1 GCF_001690595.1 Gilliamella sp. Choc5-1 | reverse complement strand
AATCGGTTATTAGCGGATTGTTTTAAGACATTTAATATCACGCATTCATTAAGCAAGAAAGGATGTCCTTATGATAATGCGGTAGCGGAAGCGACATTTAAAACAATTAAAACGGAATTTGTAAAAGGCCAACGTTTTAACTCAACGGCTGAGTTACAACGCGCTTTTTCGGCTTATGCTTATTGGTATAATCATAAACGATTACATTCTTCGTTAGGCTACTTGCCTCCCGTTGAATTTAAAAAACACTTACCCCTTAATTTTTTTGTTTGAAAATGTGTTGCCATTCCAATTTTAGTTTTTGTGTAAGGTTTACCGACCGTCGTATCCGAAGGTGCTTCTTTTTCTAGTCATTTTACTTGGCTAGTCTAGTTCAAAGGGCCTAAAGATAATCACAAATTACTTCGCTCTGGTAACAAATCCGCCTCGCGTAACCGAACATCAAGGCGATTCATTGTTTTCACATCCTCAATATTTTTAAAAAACGGAAAGTGATCGAGCGATACAATGACAGTGCCAACCTGTTTATCATTTTGATTAATAGGAATAATTTTATGCGCTTCTGGGTAATCCTTAGCATTAAGTGGTACTGGAATATAAACCAGTAGTGAGGTACCGATTCGTTTAGGAAATATAGCTTCAACTCTTTCCATCAAATCAATTTCAATATAGCTATCTGTAAATACGTTAGCCAATTTTGTTACAAAAGTGGTGATTTGCTTTAACAGCTGTAAATCTTCAAGTTTAGTGAAAAAAAAGTCAATATTAGAGCTAATCAGAGCGTCATCAAAAAATGATTTATCAACATTATAAGTGATAACCTGTCCTGAGCTTTTATGTTCACCATCAATAAAAAAAATCTGCGTATCATTGTTCTTTTCAATTTTTTGGTAGGCTACTGCAAGCTTTTTCATCCCAAAATCAGTAAAACCCTCAGGGCAGTAGACTAACTCTTCTGGTTTCACTTTTACGGTGTTTTTAAATAGATACCAACACATTACACTTAAAATAAACATTATCCTGTGTGCCCAGTTCAATACCTTCACTGCTGATTTTGATATAAGAGCCACCGCAGATTAGCGTTAATTCATCGCTCGCTGTAATAGTTACCTCACCATCCACACTATCCACTTTGATATCTTGTTTGGCCGCCATATTGAGGTTGGCATTTTGGGCTTGCAGGTCAATATCGCCTTGGTTGGCAAATAGTTTCATCCCCGATTTTTGCGCGAATAACCCCACCGCCTCACCCGATGAGAGGGTGACGTTTTTTAAGCCGTTGATGTCGGTTTGATTTTCGCTAGTAAGGGTGAGGCTGTTAGCTGTCGATAGTTGAATGTTTTCAGGGCTAGTTAGGGCGATGCCTTCTTGCGCATAGGCCAGTAAGCCACTTTGGGTTAGCTGCGTTAAGTTGGCTTTAAGTTGTTCTTGGCTGTCAGTGTCTGCACCGTGGGCTTCAGACTGAGTAGCCGCATTTTGTAGGGCTTTGGCAATGGAGAGCGCATTTTCAAGTTGGGTGATTGCCGCTTGCATATCGAGCTGTTTGCCTTGCGCTTTGGGCTCGGTTTGGGTGGTTAAGTATAATCCCCGTGCAGCTGTTATGGCGCCCCATTCGTCGGTTCTTAGCTCAAAGCCTTCGCCACGCTGCGCTTTGCTTTGGTCAACTAAGTGACCGATATTAAGTTGCGTTTTGCCGTATTCGGTGGCCAGTTTGATGTGCTCTTGCCCGCGTTTATCATCCATGCGCAGTTTGTTGTTGGCCGGGGTGCGAATGACATTGCGGTGTTTGTTGATGGTGGTGATAGGGTCAGGGTGAGCACTGTCGTGCATGGCATGGGCTATATACGGCCTATCGGGGTTGCCGTTCATAAAGGCAATGGCCACTTCGGTGCCGTCAATTAAGGGAAAGTGAAAGCCATAGGTGCTGCCTGCATACGGTTTGGCTAAACGTATCCAAAGGCTTTCTTCGCCATTTTTCCATGTTTTTAGGTCAAAGTTAAATTTAACGCGGTAGCGTCCTTGAGTGTCAATATAGCCATAGGTGTCATTGTCGGGACTGGTGACCCTTGCCGGTAAGGTGCCGCTGATTTGGGGCCAGCGGATAGGCGTCGGGCGGTAGAGCGTTAATGCCTGATAAGGAATCGCAGTAAATTCGAGCTCGTATGCATCGGTGCGGTTACCGTGT
>NZ_LZHH01000076.1 GCF_001690595.1 Gilliamella sp. Choc5-1 | reverse complement strand
ATAAAGCCACTATCCGGATCGGTTGTACTGACTTTGACATCCTTATATTTCTCTACCGTCGATGGCTTTAAGGCTTTTTTCCGTTTAATTCTCTTTCTTCGTTGATGGCTTGATTAAGCGCATCAATATATTGACTGTGCTCAACAATACGCTGCTCATTACGTGACTTGCCTTTATTGGCATTTGCTTTTCAGACGTGTGCTCTTCCGATCTCCCGACCACTTATCAACCCTTTGGCAATGGCCTGCTCAACAATATTATCAAAAATCTGTTGATAGATTTCACTGTCATTAAAACGACGACGATTTTGGCTGAGTGTTGAGGCGTCAATCACTTTTTGGTTAATCCCATTCCCAGAAACCAACGGTAAGCTAAATTGACCTGAATTTCCTGAACCAGACGACGCTCACTGGGGATACCAAAAAGATACCCCAATAGCATAATTTTAAACAGTCTGACCGGATCTTCTGCCGGACGACCGTTATTAGGGCAATAAAGTGGCGCTACCGCTTCTCGAATAAATTCAAAATCAATGACTTTAGCTATTTTACGAACAAGGTGATTTTGAGGGACAAGCGCATCTAACGAAATTTGCTCTATTTTTTCGGGTGTCGCTGGCGTTGGTTTTTTTAGCATAGAAGAATTCCTCTTATAATGGACTCTTCTCTATTAGATCAAAGAACTCGCCAAAAAGCGAGCTCTTTGTCATCAATCTGAAAGCTCGCTATTTAGCGAGGTTTTTTTTGGCTTTTACTCTAGCAATGGCATCGGCGATGGACTGTTTTCGGTCGATCGATGTGCTAGTTTTGTTTGCCATCGTTGTGACACGAGGAAACAAAATTGTTGGTGGCACCAATTGGTTGTGATTTAATCGCTGTTGCTTTTTTTCAGTTAGCGCTAACTCTTCTGATTCACTTAATACAGTGCCTAAAGTGCTTAATGTAATACAGTCTGTTGGACAGGTATTAATACAATTACTGCACGAGGTACATAACTGTGGCAAAATTGTGTGCAACACTTGCTTACTGCCGACAATGGCATCAGTTGGGCAAACACGAATGCATTTGCCACAGCCAATACAGTTTTCTTCATCAATAAACGCTTTATATTCTTGCTTAGTTTGCATAATCACTTCTTGCATTAACTTAAACCTACAATATTACCATCCTTGTCAATATCAATATGCCTATAAGCGGGATTAGTACCAAGCCCTGGCATGGTCATCACATTTCCAGCGTAAACACGAATAAAGCCAGCCCCTGCTGAAATAGCCAAATGGCTGATATCAACGTCAAAATTAGTTGGTACATTTTTTAAGTTAGCATCGGCACTAATTGACATTGGTGTTTTAGCAATACAAAGAGGCAAATGATCCAGTTTTAATTCTTCGATCTCTTTGATGTTTTCCAGTGCAGTGGCTGATAAATTAGCTTTGTTAGCACCATATTTTTTTACCATGGTTTGAATCTTATCTGCGAGTGGCATATTATCAGGATAAGGCAATTTAATTTCACTTGGCATTTCACACGCTTTAATAACATGTTTTGCTAATTTTTCAGCGCCTTTACCGCCTTGAGTGAAGACTTCACTCACTTCACAGGCAAATGCACCATGTTCAATCGCATATTTTTGTAAAAACGCTAATTCTTCTTCACTGTCGTGAGGAAAGCGATTAATAGCGACAATTACTTGTAATCCATAGCTTTTGGCATTGTTGATATGCCATGCTAAATTGGCAGCACCAATTTCAAGTAATTCAACGTTAGATTCCGAAATTTCTTTTGGAATTGCTTGCCCAGGTTTAATATTATATTTACCACTGTTAGATTTTAAGCTACGAACTGTTGCAACAAGCACTACACATGAAGCTTTAATGCCAGCTTGGCGATATTTGATATTAAAGAATTTTTCCATGCCCATATCTGAACCAAAGCCCGCTTCAGTCACAACATAATCAGCAAGTTGTAACGCAATACGATCAGCAATGACAGATGAGTTACCATGAGCGATATTAGCAAAAGGCCCAGCATGAATAAGTACTGGTGTATTTTCAACGGTTTGCATCAGGTTTGGATTAATTGCATTTTTAAGTAACACAGTCATGGCGCCAGCAACTTCAAGTTGTTCTGCGGTAATGGCTTCGCCTTGCGTATTATAAGCAAGAATAATACGACCAATACGAGCACGCATATCATGTAAATCTGAAGCTAAGGCTAAAATTGCCATGAGTTCTGACGCTGCGGTAATTTCAAATCCATCTTGGCGCGTAATACCATTAACGCCACCACCAACACCGACAGTTATTTTTCGAAGTGCACGATCGTTATGATCTATCACTCGCTTCCACACAATGCGATTTACATCAATGTTTAAACGCGGTAAACCTGTTTGTGCAGTAAATTCATCACCTAAACGTTCTTCATGATAAAGCCTTGAATCTAAAGCAGCAGAAGCTAAATCATGTGCGGCAGTAATGGCATGAATGTCACCTGTTAAGTGTAGATTTAATGTTTCCATTGGCAAAACCTCGGCTTTACCACCGCCAGCAGCACCACCTTTAACACCAAATACAGGACCTAAACTTGGTTGACGGATACAAGCGATTGCTGACTTACCAATATAATTTAAGCCCTCACTTAGCCCGATAGTATTAACTGTTTTACCCTCACCAAGTGGCGTCGGCGTGATAGCAGTAACTAATACCAATTTACCGTTAGGTTTGTTTGGTTTGGTTTTAAGAATGGATAGATCAACTTTTGCCACATGCTTGCCGTAAGGCAGGACAAATTCTTCTGGAATGTTGCATTGTTTAGCTATTTCGGTAATTGGATGTAATGGCATATTAATTCTCATCTAACAGTAATTTGGGTTATCAGTATAAATAATTTGATTTGCCGAATAAAGCGACAATTTTATCTTTATCGTTTTTCGGCACAATTCGCAATTATCTTGTTATAATTACTAAATCTATTCAATCAACATATATTTCATTAAAGGATAATAATTAAATGAATTGGTTTTCTGAGTATTCTCTTTTTTTAGCTGAAACAGCAACAATTGTTATTGCAATTTTAGCTGTGCTTGTTTTTATATTAAGCCAACGCCGTAAATCAGCAACGGTGGCAGGGCGGTTATCGGTTAAAGATATTAGCCAAGAATATGAACAAGTCAAAGACGACATGTTAATGTCAAGTATGGACGAGTTAGAAGCTAAGCTGTTTATGAAAGATCTTAAAAAACAGAAAAAAAATGAGAGAAAGCAAGCGAAATTAGCAGCTAAACAAAAAAAGAAACAAGCTAAAAATCAAGAAAAATCTGCCGAGCAAACTTCGTCAGATTCAGATAATGTAGCGAAACCAGTAGAAAGTAATACAAACCAACAAGTTAAACCTAAATTATTTGTATTATCTTTCAATGGCAGCATGGATGCACACGAAGTTGAAGAATTACGCCAAGAAATCACTGCTGTGTTAGCTGTTATTAAGCCTGAAGATAAAGTTGTCATTAAGCTTGAAAGTCCAGGTGGCGTGGTTCACGGTTATGGTCTTGCTGCATCGCAATTATTACGGTTTAGACAGCGTGATATACCTTTCACTGTAGTGGTTGATAAAGTTGCGGCAAGTGGGGGATATATGATGGCTTGTACCGCTAACAAAATTGTGGCAGCACCATTTGCAATTGTGGGTTCAATTGGTGTGGTTGCGCAGATCCCTAATTTTAACCGCTTACTCAAAAAACATGATGTAGATATTGAATTACAAACGGCAGGTGCGTATAAGCGTACATTGACGATGTTTGGTGAAAATACCGAAGAAGGACGTCAAAAATTCAAACAAGAATTAGAAGAAACTCATCTTTTATTTAAAGACTTTGTTAAAGAGTATCGCCCAAATGTCGATATCGAACAAGTTGCAACAGGCGAACACTGGTTTGCAACTCAAGCTAAAAATAAAGGCTTAGTTGACGAAATCAGTACGAGTGATGACTTTATTTTATCTCACTTAGAAACACATAAAATTATTTCTGTTAGTTATCAACGTAAGCAAAAACTATCTGAAAGAATTTCAAAAAATGTAATAAAAAGCGTTGAAAGGTTATTCTTTAGACAAGAAAAAGGGCTGTAAGCAGCCCTTCAGAAAGTTAAAGGTAGTTGTTGTTTTAGAAAAGATTAGATACGTTTAATAATAATAGAAGTATTAATACCACCAAAAGCAAAATTGTTGGTTTGCATATATTCAATATCTAAATTTCGACCAGTACCAACAATATAGTCTAGATCACCGCATTCAGGATCGACATTATTAAGATTAATTGTTGGATTAAACCAGCCTGAATGCATCATTTCTATTGATAACCAAGCCTCTAATGCACCGCAAGCACCTAATGTGTGCCCAAAATAACTTTTTAATGATGAGATTGGTGTTTTATTGCCGTATATGTTGGCAACAGCATTGCTTTCTGCAATATCGCCACGAGCTGTTGCAGTACCATGTGCACTAATATAACCAATGTCACTTGCTGCTAAATTTGCTTGTTTCAATGACTGTTCAATACAGTATTGGATTGTTTCTTGCCGTGGTTGAGTTATGTGGCTAGCATCACAATTGGTTTTGAATGCAATTATTTCTCCATAGATTGTTGCACATCGAGCTTTAGCATGTTCATATTCTTCTAGTATTAAAACACCTGCACCTTCACCGATAACAAGACCGTCACGATCACGATCAAATGGTTTTGGTGATGTTTTAGGCATGTCATTTTTTTGACTAGTGGCAAAAAGAGTGTCAAAAACAGCAGCTTCTGAAGGGCATAATTCTTCTGCACCACCTGCAACCATGACGGTTTGCATACCGTATTTTATTGCTTCATAAGCGTAACCAATTGCTTGACTACCGGATGTACAAGCGCTAGATGTGGTGATTAAACGACCTTTTAACCCAAAAAACAACCCAGTATTAACAGCTGTGGTATGTGGCATCATTTGAATATAAGTTGTTGCTGTAATATTATTTGTATGTTTTTCATTAAGCATGGTAGCAAAGGATGCAACTGGCTGTGTGCTACCTGTTGATGAACCAAACGCGATCCCTGTTTCGCCATTCGTCAATATTGGGTCGTTTAGTAGTCCCGATTTTTCTAAAGCAATTTCGGTAGCTTTTGTTGATAATAAAGATACTCTTCCCATTGAACGGGTTTTTTTTCTAGTGTAATGTTCTGGTAACTCAAAATTATCAATTGGTGCGCCTAATTTGGTATGTAATCCATCATAAACTTCCCATTCAGGCATATATCTAACGGCATTTTCTAACTTTTTTAATTTAGATTGAACGTTAACCCAATCACTCCCAAATGCAGTGATCCCCCCCATTCCCGTTATGACTACTCTTTTCGTCATACCATTCCTCCATTAATTGAAATGACTTGACGAGTTACATATCCAGCAATATCAGACATTAAATAACTCGCAAGTCCTGCAACTTCATTTACTTGTCCCATTCGTTTTAAAGGGATCATTTTCATTGCTTCTTGTAATGCAATCGGTTCCATATCTAAAATACCAGTATCAATTAATCCCGGTGCGATACAATTGACGGTAATTTTTCGTTTAGCTAATTCTAGGGCTAACGCTTTACTTGCACCAATAACGCCTGCTTTTGCTGCGCTATAATTGACTTGTCCCCGATTACCAGTAATACCTGAAACCGATGAGATAATAATAATTCTACCTCCATCACGTAATCCTATCATTGGCATTACACACGGATGCAGTACATTATAGAAACTGTCGAGGTCGGTATGGATAACTTTGTTCCAATCATCTTCAGTTAAAGCAGGAAATGCACCATCACGAATGATACCTGCATTATTTACAATGCCATAATAAGCACCATGTTGCTCTATATCAGTTTCTATAGCTTGTTGGCATTGCAACCGGTCACTTACATCAAATTGAATCAATCTGGCGCTACCACCTGCTTGTTCTATTATAGTTTGAGTATCAACTGCTCCTTGTTTATCACTATGGTAATGAACTACGATAGTAAAACCATCTTGTGCAAGTTGGTAAGCAATTGCTTTACCAATACCTTTACTTGCTCCGGTGACAAGAACTGTTCGTTTCATTGTTTTTGTTCTCCTAATCGTTTTTTGCCAAACAAAAAGTCTAATTCGTTGTTATCTGGCTCATAAACATTAAGTTTTCCTGAAACAACACATTGTTTTTCAATCATTATTTGGCAATCAAAATTAGCTAATCTAGCATCAGCAAGAACTAAATTTGCATGAATCATTAAACGGCTATGATGAGGGAATGTGGGTAATGTAGTTGTTATTGATCTTCCCCCTAATAGCATACCTAGTCGTGGTGGTTGGTTGTTTTTCATGCCATGATAACCATTCCAAACGCCAATAGTTTGCGCCATCAGTTCAATGGCATAAAAATTGGATAATGAATTATCTTCATTTAAGAAAGGCGCCAAAATACTATGTTGATTAACATCAACACTACAGATACAACTGTTTTCATCAATTTGATGAACATGTTCTATCATGACCATTGGTTTTTCATGAGGTAAATAATTTTCAGCTAGATAATATTGCATTATATTTTCCCGATAATAAGTGAAGCATTGCTTCCTCCAAATGCAAAAGAGTTTGACATGATAGTTGGAGTTTTTAATATCATATCTTGTGTCACAATATTTATAGGATCAAGAGTTCTGTCATATGGTGATATTGAAAAATCTTGTTGAGGTAAATAAATATCTTGATTTAGTAATAAATAACTTATTGCTAATTCAGTTACAGCTGCACTACCTAAAGTATGTCCTGTTAAGTGTTTGGTTGAACTACAGGGAGGACAATTTTGCTTAAATAGTCGATGAACGGCTTTACTTTCGGCAATATCATTTAATATAGTTGCTGTTCCATGTAAGTTAATATAGCCGATATCGTTGGGTGTTAATTTTGCGTTATCAAGTGCTATTTGCATTGCCTTTTGAGCTCCGATGCCTTCAGGATGGGGAGATGAAATATGGTAAGCATCAGAAGACTCACCTGTACCTAAGATTGCAATGTTGCTCGTTTCAGTTTTCGTAAGCAAAAATAATGCACTTGCTTCACCAATATTTATACCATTGCGTCCTTTTGCAAAAGGCATACAGGGATTTTCAGAAAGTGATTCTAGCGCATTAAAACCATTTATTGGCATTCTACTTAAACTATCGGCTCCACCAACAATAGCAGCATCAACTAAACCTGCTTCAATTAGTCGTTTACCACTGATTACAGCTTTAGCACTCGAAGTACATGCTGTTGATATGGTATAACTAGGTCCCCTTAATCCTAATAATGCTGTTAAAAAGCACGATGGATCACCTAATTCTTGCTGATTATAGGTAAATGTGTATGATTGATTTTTTGTGTGTAAATAATGTTTAATATTTAGATCGCCTTCATGAACTCCAGAAGTACTTGTTCCCATTATAATAGCAATACGTTTATACCCATATTGTCTAATAGCTTGCTCTATTTCAGTATGAATCTGTAAATAAGCTGCATATAATAACTGATTGTTGCGTGTTGCATATTGCGATAAATGAGTTGGGATATTAGGTAGATTATCATCGACTTTTCCTAACCATGCTTTTTTACCATGTAACAGCCACCCATCACACTCAATTAAATTATGTTTTGCGCGATAATGTTGGGTTAATGCGTGCTTTATTTCAGTTTGCGTGCAACCTAAGGTATTGATAGCGCCAAGTGCAGCAACATAAATCATTTATTTTGTATCCATTCTTTGTATTGTAATTTCATAACCGAAGATATGGTGTTTTATTCGGTTTGGTTTTCTAATTTGTTGAGATGCTTTTTCCGTATAGGTGATTTCAACAATCGTTTCTTGTTTGTCATTCAATAAAATTCGTTGCTTTTCATTATCAATAAGTTGCCATCCAGTAGGTAATACCGCTTGCCAATTTTTAATCGGTAAAATGCTTAACATAATATCAGACAAAACTTGCTCTGGTGCAGGTAGTTCTTTTACAAAGATATTATGTTTAGTATTGATGGTTTTGCCATTGTAGTTAATTTCAAATAAACGAATGCCAAGTGCTGAAAGTCCAATAACTTTTAGTTGATTTTGATCAATATCAATTAAGGTAATCAAGGAGTTTTCTTGTCCATTATAATTGAATTTTAATAGCTGTTGATCGTGATAAGGCTGTTGCAAATTAGGCTGTGGAAGGTTGATTCGAGTCCCTTTGGTTAGCCATGCTTTTGTTTGTGTTTGGTTACTACAAGCCGAAATCAATATGGTAAGTAGTAACGTTATTATTATAAAATATTTTTTCATTAATAAGTCCTTGATTTTTTAATTATTTTTATATTTTTAACTTTGATTAGCTTTGACCGTTAATGGCGAAAATAAAAAAGCAGAAAAAATTCCACTGGTTAACACAAGTCCAAAGCCCATAATGGCACTGGTATGACTAAAAATCAGTAGGCCAAAGGATAATAATGTTGTTAGTGCAGCCATAGTCACTGCTAATAATGCACTTTGTGTTTGGCTTTTAGGGTTACCCAAAAAAAGACTATAGTCAATGCCAATACCAATCACCAAAATTAACGCTAACATAGAAAATAAATTAAGCGTTTGGTTGATAATGCCATGTACCGACAATGCAATACCTATTGATAGCAGTGTCGGTAAAGTGCTTTTAAAAGCAGATTTTAAACCATATTTCCAGTTAAAAGTAATAAAACTTAAACAAATAACAACAACCGCTAAGGCAATTAATTGTGATAAATGAATTCGATAGGTCGCAAACATGGTATTAAATTCAGTGTGACGATCAAGCCAATAAACACCGTGTTCAAGATCAGATAATGATGCTATTTTATCTAATAGATGGACCCCGCTAATAGGAATTAGTGTAGCACTTTTTCCCTCTTTTAATGATAACCAAAGTAGTTTTCTACCTTGGCTAATTGAACTTTGTTGCCATAATTCTGGCGTTATAAATTCTTTAATTTCATTAATGTTATCTAATTTTGTATCAATATTCATTTGCTGGAGTGCGGCAATAATATCGGGTGCATATTGTTTTATTAAGGCAATATTTTGCTGTTGTCGTTGTATTGAAGGAATATTGATCGTTTGATATTGGTTAAATATACCATTTTTTTTAGCTTGTTCTAATTTTGGTAAAAAAGTTTCTAAGCGTTGTAGCGTTTGTTCGGGTGTATCACCAAATACAATAAACCATTTTTGATCGGCTGGTTGATGGGTAATGTTAATAATTTTTTGTTCATCGGCTTGAAGCTGAGCAGGCAGTGTTTGCAATTTACTGATATCATCGTCGACTTTTAAATTGATCATCCCGCATCCAATAAATAAAAAGGCGAATGATATCATTGTCCATTGAATTTTTTTATTTTCCCATATATTAAGCCAAAAAGTTAAAAAACGTATCCCCATTTTTTCGCGGACTGGTAATTTTTTGGCTAACAGTGGGTACCAACATATCACGGTTAAAAATGCTCCAATCAAGCCGAATACAGCAAAAATGGATAGTTGTTTTAATCCAGGGAATGGTGCGATCAATAACATTAAATAGGCAATAAAGCTGGTGCATAAAGCAATAGCTAATGTTGATATTAATTTTTTTAAGCTAATGTAGGGGGATTCTTGATTACCATGTAGTAATCGTTCGGTTAGATAGTGAAGTGAGTAATCAATGGCAATACCAATAATGCTGGTACTCATCACTAAAGTTATAATATGAATTTCACCAAATACAGTTAATACAGCAACTAAACCAGTAACAATACCGATAAAAATCGATAATAATGAAAGGATAATTGGTGTGACAGAACGAAATATGGTCATTAATAAAATAATAATACCAATAATCGATAAACTACCGATGGTAGTAATATCATTTTGAGCTTCAATACTGGCATTATCACTATAGAATAGTACACCTCTTTTTAAAACTTCAGTACCTGGCCATATAGTTTGAAGTTCATCTGTTAGTAGTTTGATTTGTTTTACAATTTTATGAGATTGACTCATATTGAAAGATGAACCATTAAGCTCAGCATAAATCATATACCATGTATGGCCTTGTTTATCTTTCCCTGATAACCAATTATTTTTAATGGTTAAATTCCCCGCATGGCTCAATTGATTGATTTGCGATGAGCGTGTTAATAGTAATGGGTCATTTTGTAATTCTTTACTACTTATGCCACTAAAAGGTGAATATAGTTGACTTTGTATCCAAGCTAGTTGCTGATGAGATTGTATTTTTTCTGCTGTTTTTTTATCCATTAATTGGTAACGATATTGATAAGCAAATTGTCCCCATTGTTGCTGAAAGGACTCATCAAGAAAGCCATTTACTTGGTGTATAAATGGTTGCTTTCTTAATTGATTATACCACCAGTTAACCGGTGTTATTTCATCAGGATTTGTAGGTTTAATTAAAAAAATCAGTTGCTTATCTAATCTATTTTGAAACCCATCAATTATCTCTGTTGGAACATTACTAATTTGTTCTTTTGGAAGCAAAGACAAAACACTGCTATTTAGTTTGCTATGTGTTATAAGATAGCAAGCTCCAATAATTAGGCCAATTACAGAAATAAGCCATATGATTGCGCATTTTTTTAGTATTGGGTGATTAGTTGAATAACAATTGTTCATTTTTAGTTAGTTTTGCTGTTTGATGGCGTGAAAATACAATCACGGTTTTATCATTTTGCATATCGTTAATAGTGACTGTTTGTAGGTATTGTTGACCATCTAAAATAATTTGTTTAAAAATTTTATTTAACGGCGCTAATTTTGGTGTAAGGACTAACGTCCATTGTTTATTGTGTTCTGATAATGTTAAATCAAAATTGTTGGTTAACATCTCTTTATCTGCAGTAAAGATTGCTGTGAGTAAATGATTGAATTGAAATAGCTGTGGTTGATTTTCAGCAGTGATGATTTGTGGTTTTTGATCGTCAATACGCTGTTCCATCCTTTGTTCATTCATTTTTAAGGTCATGACAAAAGGTGTTTGCTGTTGCCACCATAACCCAAATTTTTGTGAAATAATCATTTTTCCTGTTGAATGAAGTGGATTTGGTAAGCCATTAATATACCGATCTTGCACAAAATCAGCACGAACAGTTACATGTTTACTAAACTGCTTTTGTAGTTCTTCAAGCGTGATAGCTTGGCTACATGTTGAAAAACAAATAACAAAAAGTGTAATGAGATAACATAAATATTTTTTCATTTTTTTAGTCCAAAGCATTCTAAGAAAACAGATGGTGTAATAAAGTTCATTTTTTTAGTGGCGACTGATACAGCCACTTGAATCGTGTAGCCAGAAGTCGTTTTTTTCCCTGTTTTTTTATCTATTATCGTATAACTAATTTTAATACGATTTTCATACTCTTCTAATTTTGCGGTAATATGTAATGGCTGTTCTGCGATAGTTGAGGCACTATATTTAACACGTGTATCAACAATAGGCCAAAGATAACCCGATTCGAGCATCTCTTTATAGCCATAATTAAATTTCTGAAATAAAGCTTCTCTAGCTTTTTCGAAAAATTTTAAATAATTACCGTGCCAAACTACTCCCATGGCGTCAGTATCATGAAAGGACGTGGTATATTCAATAGTTGCACTATATTTTGATTCACTGTTCATGTTTTTCACTATCGATAGTTAAATTAATTTGTTTAGGTTGATTAAAGTGCCAAAAATCATAAAAATTAAACCAATCTAGGGGGGATATTAAACAGTAATGCTCTAATCTATTTGCATATTTTTGTACGATTAATTCAAGTTCAGAGTGACGATTTTTTCTTGGCAATACCAGTTTATCTGTAAAAAGTTCTAAATAGACTTGAAAACGACCATTCGGTTTTAATCCCCAAACTAAATAAACAGGAAAGCCTAGTGCTGAAGATAAAATAAATGGCCCTTTAGGGAATGGCGCTGGTTTGCCTAAAAAATCTGCCCAGATAACCGAGTTATCTTGTGATCTGTGGTAAGGGTTATTTGAAGTCCTATCGCCTACAATTGCTACCCATTCTCCTAATTCTAATTTTTGTTTTAGTAAAATTGCAGTGTCAGGGCCTAAGGTATCAACTTCGATTAAATTAATTACTGAAGCTTGATTTACTTCCTGTAGAATTTGGTTAAAACGAGCTGCATTTTTTTTAAATACAAGTGCATTAATTTTTATATTATGAGAAAGTTCAGCGATTGCTCTGCACATTTCAATATCACCTAAGTGTGAGCAGAGCAAAATAATTCCTTGTTTTTGTTCGATAATATCTATAAATTCTTGTTTGCTAGTTGAATAAATATCATCAAGTTTTATATCACCTTGCCAACTTGCTAATTTATCCAATAATGAATCGCCAAAACGTTGAAAGTGCCGAAAAGTTGTTAATTGTTTTTTATCTACTAAAGGAATTTTTTCATAATAAGACTTCACGGTTTGCAAATATAGCTTTGAGGCTTGGCGTTGTTTTTTACCTGTTAACCAAAAATAAGTGATAACAGGCAACATTATATATTGCGCTACGTTTCTTCCAAAAAGCTGATAAAGTTTAAGTATTAATCTTATTCCAAATAAGCCTTTTCTTTCTTCTGTTTGTGACCAATGCAACTGTTGGTTATTTTCTGATAAGTTTCTTTTTATTAATAAAGGTATTCGAGGTAACATTCCAAAAAATAGTCTAGTATGCATTCGTGTAATTAACAGATTATCTTTTAGCGCTCTAAAATGTGAAATGCCATCTTTAGGATAAGTAACGTGAGTCGGAACAAAAATTGACGGTATACCTTGCCAGTATAATCGCACCATAATTTCTGTATCAAAATCCATTCTTTTGCCAATTTTACACTGTTGTATTAAATGACATGATTGCTGTAAAGGATATATACGAAGTCCACACATGCTATCTTTAAGCGAAAAGGATAAAGTTTCAACCCATACCCAAAAATGGGTAATATATCTAGCAATTAGACGATGTTTAGGAACTGATTTATCATATACAGGGCAACCCGATATTAATGCATTGGGATGATTTTCTGATTGAGTAATTAACTGTGAAATGGCTTTAGTGTCATGTTGTCCATCTGCATCAATTTGTATTGCATATTTATAGCCAAGACTTAATGCATGTTTAAGTCCTGTCATGACAGCTTCACCTTTACCTTGGTTAGTTGCTAAACGAATTAGAGTTACCCAATGAAATTGAGATACAATTTGTTCAAGTTCTAGGGCTACATGTGCAGCACTACCATCATCTACTAAAATGCATTCAAGTCGATACGATTCAATATTTTTTAGTACACAAGATAAAGTTTTGCTGTGGTTATAACAAGGAATAACAAAACAGTAATGTTTAGGTGTAGGAAATGGTATCACGGACATAGTGTAAGCCTTCCTGAACTAGCGACCTTTTTGTTATTATCTAACGAGACAATAGTGTACTTAAATTCTAGTTTATTTGTTTCTTTATACCATACTAGGTGTAAGATAAGGTGATCTTCTGGTAGTACAGGACATTGAAATTTTACTAAGTCCATAGACGATAAAGTCAACTGTTTCCCAAAGCATTTTTGAGCATAATAAATGACCCAACTAAGTTGAGCTACGCCAGGCAATAAAGGTTGAATTGGAAAATGCCCCTTAAACCAGAATAAATCAGAGGGGACAGTAAACTCAATATCAGCTTCTGTTTCGTTAACATCAATTATTATTTCATTTACATATTTTTTATTCATTACTTTTCTTTTTTGCATCAAATAGTGCTTTTAGCTCAATGTAAGTACATTTTCCTTGAGAGTTTTTTGGAATAAATTCAACAAAACGCCATTTTTTGGGTATTTCGTTTAATGATAAAATATCTTTTAGTAAAAGTCGAAAATATTGTGTTAATTTTAAGTGATCGTACTGTTTTAAAAGTGATTTATAAGGTGATGAAAGAGCAATAACTGCTCCGAGTATTGTTCTATTATTTTGTTCTAAAGGAATAATGATAACTTCATCAACCTGTTCAAGTTGTTGGATTTTTCTTTCAATATAAGTAAGTGACACTCGATTTTCTGAAATTTTTACAATTTTATCTTGTCGCCCATATAGATGAAAATGTCTTTCATCCACTTTTTTTATTTTATCGTTCAATGGTTCTGGTTCTGTTAATAAAGGTGATATTAGTAAAGGTTGCTGAGCTTGTTCAATATGAATTGATGAAAATAATTGCCAAGGGGTTGTTGAGGTATGTTGTTGGCGAGTAGCAATGATACCTGTTTCACTCGACCCATATATTTCATTTGGTAATACATTGAAATTTCGTTGGCAACATAGCGCTTCTTCATAACTTAATTTACCACCAGACGAAATAACTTTATCACATTTGATTGGTGGTAAATTATCATCTAAATTTTTAATAATCGACGGTGTAGTGATATAGATAATTTGTTTTTGTTGATATATTGCTAACTGTTCTTGATAAACTACTGATTCACAAATAAAAGGGATTTTAGTGCTTAGGGCTAACATAATTTTAAATGTTAAACCATACATATGTTCATGTGAAACCGATGCAACAAATAGATCATTAGAAAATGATCCCCAATTATCAATTAGGATCTGAATTTCTTTTTCAAGTTGTGACACTGATTTATCGATTGGTTTTGGTAATCCAGTTGAACCAGATGTAAACAACGTTAAAATCTGTTGTTTAAATTCAGTATTTAAACACCGATAACCGTCAATTAGGGGGGTATCGTCTAACTGGTGAACCTGAATAATTCTTTTATCTGGCAAACATTTTTTATCGTTATTAATATTATCCGTTAATAACCCATTATAGTAATGCTGTATTTCTTGATGATAAGGGTTAAGTAACCTAGGAGTTTTGCCTGAATAAAGTAATGCAAGTAATCCCGCCACAAAATTGAAGCTGTCTTGCATTGATAATGCCCAATATTGATTAGAATAGTGATTCAATGCGTTACAGATACGCAAAACCTGTTTTTTTAGATCGTTAACCGTCAAAGGCTGATGTTGCCTAAACGCAATTATATCGTTTTCTGACCGTGATAGCTGCTGTGATAATGGAACTAATGTTGTAGTTTTTGACGAATGAGCCATTCTACCCCCATTAATATTGCCATTAATAAGTAGCTGATTAAACCATTATAAATTGTCCACCAGTACATATCATTAATTAGACAGGTTGTTAAAGCAATGGAGCCATTTATAACAAAAAATAAACACCAACATATGGTAACTTTACGCGTATATTGCACAGCTTTAATGGGTAAATCTGAGTGTTGCATTCTAGCAAATTTTTCGATGATTGTTTGAGGTTGTGATAATGAGTAGCTAAACAACAACAAAAAAATCATGTTAACCATTACAGGATAATAAAGAAGTAGTTGATATTTGGCAAATAGCCAACTGCTTACTGCTAATAATATACCCATAATGGCAAGAGTTTTAGCCAACCAACGCATAGACGAAAATAGATTAGGCAATGAAATAAATCGTAAAACGAAAAATATCATTAAAACCCAAACAGCTAGGTTAATATATTGATATTTAAAAGATAAGTAGATAATAAAAGGGTAACAAACCAATAATAGGTTAGTTATGATTTTTATTATTAACTTAGCTTTATCCATATTAATGATTGTTCATAAGGTTATAAACGGCTTCAACAACATCTTGCACTGTTCTAACTGATTTAAACGTTTCGGGATCAACTTTTTTACCAATTTTTTTTTGCAGGTGTACAACTAAATCAACAGCATCAATACTATCAAGATCTAGTTCTTCAAATAGTTTTGATTCTGGTTTAATGTTTTCTTCTGGTAATTCAAATAGTTGAACTAATGCTGATTGGACTTGTTCAAAAATCTGTTGCTTATCCATTTTGTTTTGCTCCTTATTGTTGTGATGAAATAAAATTTGCTAACGTTTCTACTGAATAAAACGCTTTTTTTGTTTCGTCACTTTCAGACGATAAAACGATACCGTATTGATTTTTGATAGCTAGACCTAGCTCTAACGCATCAATAGAATCAAGACCTAAGCCATCACCAAAAAGTGGGGCTTGGGTTTCAATATCGTCTGGTGTAATGTCTTCTAAATTTAGTGTATCAATAATAATGGTTTTAATTTCATTATGTAGTTTTTGCATTGAGTTCCCTTTTTACTTATTTTCGTTTGTTTTTTCTAATACCGAAGTAAGATATTTTGTTAATCTTCTTGCTGCAATTGTAGTGTTTTGGTCTGAAAAATCACTAATTGTGATTTTTTCTCCAATGGTAATGTTAAAAAATGCTTTTTTAACAGGGATATCATACCATTTTTGTTCTTTAATTAACCAAGTAGGCTTGCATTCAATATGGACAATTCGAATATTAGCATGACAACGTAAGGCGATATTTGCAGCACCACGTTGTAATATCATTGGTTGATTGGGAACGCTTCTTGTTCCTTCGGGAAATATTAATATTTTCCCCTGATTGTCCAATATTTGCTGACATTGTGGCAAAATTTGGCTTGATTCCCCATTTAAAATATAACCTGCTGTTTTAATTATGCGACTAACAAAAATATTTTTGAGTAATGCACCTTTAACTAAACAATCACAACGAGGCATGATAGAAGCTAATAATACAACATCTAACAAAGAAGGGTGATTGGCAACAATCAGGCAACTTTTATCCTGTTTTAATTTTTCAAGCCCGTTAAATTGATAATCGATAACACCCAAAAATTTTATTATCCATAAAAATAATTTAAAACTAAGGCTAATACTTTTTTGAGCAATAATACTTCTTTGATTTTTATTCCAAATTAGTAATCTTAATAGACTGAACCACAGAATAGATAAAATAACTAATCCGTAAATACCAAATAACACAAATCCGAACGCTGTAGCAAATAAGCGCCACCATTGATTAAAAGTATAACTATTTTTTTTTGTTACAGATTTAATGTCCATTGCCAATCTTGTACATTTCCTTGTAAGGTAAACTGTTTTTGTTGATTTAAATAAGCATGTAAAAAAGCAAGAGATTGTGGGTAGTTTTCTTGATATATAGTTGCCGACTTTTCTACGCTTTGGCAATAAATTTGATTACCTGGAGTTAATATATACCCAACCGCATAAACCGGAACCAATTGCTTAACTTGAGTTTGGTAAATATCAGGAACAATACCATCAAAATCAATCAGTAATCCCTTTTTATTTTCAAATTGCAACATTGGTAATGCTTCAATCAAACCTTGATGAAAACCATCAATATGTGCTGAAAGAGAAGTAATAGGTATTGCTTGATTAGCAATAATGGTTAATAACCCTGAAGCCGTATTGTGTACGGATAAGGCAAAATCTGTTGGTGAAATATCATTATCTTGATTTAGTGTAGATAAAATTTTATACGTTCTTTCTAATTCACCATGTCGGCTAATAAAAATTGCAAAGTCAACTTTATTATCCTGCAATAATTCAAGTCCAACTTCAACAGCCAAACGAGATGGTGCACTCATTCTTCGAGCTTGCATCATTGGTATTTTAATTGGCTTGGATAATGGTAAACGCCAATCATGATCAAAATATGTTGCCCATAATTCCCACTCGGATTTATTAGACAATCCAGAAGATAAAGCAAACCAATTTTCAACAGAAAAAGAAAAGTTCATTTTGATAATATATTATTTAGTTAATTCTTTACTTAACGATATTTTGTATTATTATTTACAATGTTTTTTCTAAAAAGAGCAACAATTTACTTATTACAATACATTAAAACAATACAGAAAGGCAATAGTTTGACGGGACAAAAAAATACTCAATATGGATATCATCAAGATATTTACACTGCGTTAGATGCTATTACAGAAGCTCAAAAAATCGCATTTTCACCTATTTTTTTTCAAGCTGTTCTTTGTATGAGAAATAAAGGTCTCTTGGCTTGTTTGGATCGTGCTGGTAAAAATGGCGCTGATTTTGATGAAATTGCCAAAGAGATTTCTTTATCAGATTATGCTATTGAGCTTTTATTAGATGTTGGGTTGAGCATGCGTGTTTTTTATCAAAAAGAGGCACGCTATTTTCTGGGAAAAATAGGTCACTATTTATTACATGATAAGATGACAACAGTCAATATTAACTTTACTCAAGACATTTGTTATCAAAGCATGTTCTATTTGCAAGAAGCGCTAGAAACTGGCACTCCAGCAGGATTAAAAGTTTTTGGTGATTGGCCAACTATTTACCCAGCGTTACAAACTCTACCAGAACAAGCTAAAAAAAGTTGGTTTGAATTTGATCACTTTTATTCTGATCACTCTTTTCCTGCTGCTTTTTCTCATATAAGCCAATTAAATCCTAAACATATTTATGATGTGGGTGGCAACACGGGGAAATGGGCAATGTATTGTGCAAAACGTTGTCCAGATATAAAAGTAACGTTATTAGATTTACCACAACAAATCGCTATTGCTGAACAAAATATTAAACAAGCAGGTTTTGAAGATCGTATCGATGGGATTGCTGTCGATTTATTAACTGCCGAGACCTTGCCAAATAAAGCTGATATTTGGTGGATGAGTCAATTTTTGGATTGTTTTAGTGTCCAACAAATTACTCATATATTAATACTCATTCATCATAGTATGAAAGATGATGCAACCCTATGTATTATGGATCTTTTCGGAGATAGACAGAGCTTTGAAGGCGGTGCATTAAGTGTCAATGCATCTTCTTTATATTTTACTTGTTTAGCAAATGGCAATAGCCGTTTTTACCATTCTAAAGTGTTTTATCAATGTTTAAGTAGTGCAGGTTTTCATGTTGAACAAGATATTGATGGTCTAGGTTATGGTCATACTTTGTTAATATGTAAAAAACGTTAATTAAAATTAATCAATAATATTTAAGGAGTAAACAATGAAGTTTTTAAAATTTATCATAGCTGCTGTTTTCGTTTCACTTTTATTTGGTTGTTCTGGTAAGTATCAACAACCACAAAATTTTAATACCCCAGTGCAAGGTTTGACTAAACAACAAGTGAAAAACGCTATTTTAGACTCAGCAACAAAAGGACGTGCGGCATTTGGTTCTTGGAAATTAGAATCAATTAATAGCAATACTATCCGTGGTTATTTATATAATCGAAAATTTGAGGTTGTGGTCAACATTCCTTATTCAGCAAAAGGGTATTCAATTAACTATGTATCAGTTAGTGATAATTTAAAAGATAGCCGTGGAAATGTTCACCGTAATTATAATCGTTGGGTAAATAATCTAGACGCTAAAATTAGAGAAAATATTTTTAAAGCAAAATAATAAGTTTTGCTATATTTAGTTCCAAATTACCACATCAGTAATTATAAGCTCAATTTATATTGAGCTTATAACACGCCTTTAGGATAATACTACTAAAAATATATTTTTAAATATAAAGTACCAAAGACATCACTTAATCACTTTTTAACAATGATATTAATCGTTAAAACTGAATATCTATTCTTTAGTTTGCGGTTTAACATGTAAAAGTATTCATAATATTTTATGAATATTATTTAAATCCCAAATATATCTTTTC
Organism: Gilliamella sp. Choc5-1; assembly: GCF_001690595.1. Classification (GTDB taxonomy): domain Bacteria; phylum Pseudomonadota; class Gammaproteobacteria; order Enterobacterales; family Orbaceae; genus Gilliamella; species Gilliamella apicola_M. Next base: position 27,964 of record NZ_LZHH01000076.1, on the reverse strand, counting down.
AAATTCATTAATCACAAATCATTGCGCTATAAGGACAATTATTATGTTTCAATGGCTTTCACAATGGATTTTAGATGGGCTTAAACACTCACCAGAAATTCTTTTATTTCTATCTTTAAGTTTAGGGTATTTAATTGGTGCTATTCGAATTGGAAAATTCCAACTAGGTGGCGTTGCTGGTTCATTACTTGTTGCTGTTGCATTAAGTGTTTTTGGCGTTAGCATTGATGCTGGTGTTAAAGCAGTACTTTTTGCTCTCTTTATTTATGCTGTTGGTTTTGAAAGTGGCCCTCAGTTCTTCCGTTCGCTAGGTGTTAAAACCTTACGCGAAATCTTTTTAGCACTCTTTATTGCTGTTGCAGGGTTAATCACTGTTGTTGTATTGTCTAAATTATTTAATTTAGATAAAGGACTTGCTGCTGGTTTAGCTGCAGGTGGATTAACGCAATCGGCCATTATGGGTACTGCATCTGATGCATTAAGTCAACTTGGCTTGAGTGCTGAAGAGTTAAGCAAAATGCAGGCAAATGTCACCATTGGTTATGCTGTTACTTACATCTTTGGTTCGCTTGGTGCCATTATTGTGTGCGTTAACATTCTACCTAAAATTATGGGAAGTGATATTAGCGATGACGCAATGAAAGCACAAGCCGAACAACTTCACGGTTCACTTTTATTAGGTAGCGATCAGAATTTAGCTTTATCGGATGTCACTGGTCGCTTATATCGTATCACCAATAAAATCAATCAAACCGTCGAACATATTGAAAAAACAATTAATGGGATTAGCATTGAACGTATCAAACGCGGCAATAAAATAATTGAAGCAACGCCTGATACTTTACTCAAATCAAAAGATATCATTCTGGTTGTTGGTCACCGTGATGCCATGATTAGCGCTAGCGATCTACTTGGTGAAGAAATTAACTCAGTATCAGGTATGGATGTTGTGATGAACACCCAAGATGTTGAAATGCGTAACACACGTTACGTTGGGCAAAACCTATCTAACGTTTTATCATCTGACGAAGTGATGAAATTAAAACACGGCATCTACCTAACCGCAATTCACCGCGATGGTATGCCACTACCACTTAATAACGATATTAACTTAAAACTTGGTGATGTGATTACAGTATATGGTAGCACAAGTGATCTTAAACGTGTTGTTGATAAAATCGGGGCACCGATCGCCAAAAGCGATAAAACTGACTGGATATTCCATGGTTTAGGGCTTGTTGTTGGTTTAATTATTGGTTTAATTGTGATTCGTGTCAGCAATATTCCAATTACCTTAGGTGCTGGTGGTGGTGCGCTTTTATCAGGTCTATTATTTGGTTGGTATCGCTCACTTCATCAAACTGTCGGTAATATTCCAACTGGTGCTGTACAGCTACTAAAAGATTTTGGTTTAGCAGGTTTTGTTGCTATTGTTGGCTTAAGTTCAGGTCTTCAAGCAATTCATACTATCCAAGAACAAGGCTTATCTTTGTTTTTAATTGGTGTTGTTGTAACGTTATTGCCAATGCTACTTGCTATTTACTTTGGTAAATACATACTCGGTTATAAAAATACCGCTGTATTTGCTGGCGCTTTAGCTGGCGCGCGTAGCGCTAACCCTGCTTTTGGTGAAGTACTTAACAAAGCAGGCAACTCAACACCTACTAACTCTTTTGCCATTACCTATGCACTAGCTAATGTGTTCCTAACATTATTAGGCCCATTGGTTATTGCTTTCGTTTAATTGAAATATACAGGATACAGATTATGAAAAACAAAACAGAATATGCAAAATACGCCAATTTAAGCCCTTTTGAACTTAAAGATAGTTTAATCGAGTTAGCACAAAGCCATTCTGATCGTGCTATGCTAAATGCAGGTCGTGGCAATCCTAACTTTCTTGCCACATGGCCACGTCAAGCCTTTTTCCAATTAGGCATTTTTGCCACTCAAGAATCTGAAATGTCATTTTCATATTTAAATGAAGGTGTTGGTGGCATGCCAATCAAAGCGGGTTTAACTGGTCGCTTTGAACATTTTATTCGCCAAAATTACAACACTCCTGGAGTGGCATTTTTAGGTAAAGTGTTTTCTTATATTCGTGATCAACTTGGACTTGATGAAAACGCCTTTCTACAAGAAATGATCGAAGGTATTTTAGGGTGTAATTATCCTGTACCAGATAGAATGCTACACTTTAGCGAAGATGTCGTAAAATCCTATATTTTACAACAAATGGGCGCACAATATTTAGATCGTGATAATATTGACCTCTTTGCTGTTGAAGGTGGCACAGCAGCCATGGCTTATATTTTTAACTCAATGAAAGAAAACGGATTAATTGAAAAGGGCGATAAAATAGCCATTGGTGCGCCAATATTCACACCTTATCTTGAAATTCCTGAACTTAACGATTACCAACTTGTTGAAGTGTTAATCAATTCTGATCCTAACTTAAATTGGCAATATCCTGAATCAGAACTACGAAAATTAGAAGATCCATCAATCAAAGCTTTCTTCGTTGTTAATCCTTCAAACCCACCATCAGTTAAAATTGACGATAACAGCTTAAAAATCATAGCCGACATTGTCAAAAAACGTCCTGAACTAATTATTCTAACCGATGACGTTTATGGCACATTTGCCGATGATTTCCAATCTTTATTTGCAATCTGCCCTCAAAATACCATTTTAGTTTATTCATTTTCGAAATATTTTGGAGCAACAGGTTGGCGTTTAGGTGTTATTGCAACGGCACGCGATAATGTGATAGACAAAGCCATTAAAGCACTGCCAAATAAAACCAAACAGATCTTAAACAAACGCTACAGCTCAATTGTTACTGAACCTGAAAATCTAAAATTTATTGATCGTTTAGTGGCCGATAGCCGTGCGGTTGCTTTAAACCATACTGCAGGGCTTTCAACTCCGCAACAAGTACAGATGGTATTATTTGCCTTATGCGAAATGATGGATAGCGATCAAAGTTATAAAAACGCATTAAAATCATTAATCCGTCGCCGTGCAGCATCACTTTATCAACATTTAGGTATGCAACATAAAACGGATGAAAACAGCGTAGATTACTACACATTAGTTGACTTAGAGCATATTTGCCGAGAGTTATATGACGACAAATTCGCAAAATGGATCCTAAAAAATAAAAATCCATCTGAAATGCTATTTAGAATTGCCGACGAAGCGGGTGTAGTGCTATTACCAGGTAAAGGATTTGCCGTACAACACCCATCAGCCCGAGCCTCGTTAGCGAATTTAAATGAGTACCAATATGCCGCAATTGGCTTATCAATGCGTAAATTAGCCGAGGAATATTATGCGGAATATAAAGCAAAAATAAATAATTAGACAAATAAACCTAATCAAAAACCCTAGGAAATCTAGGGTTTTTATTTATTAAATAAAAACAAACAGATCCCAAAATTGTTTAAAAAAATCAATTGATTTCATTTGAATTTTTAATGGATTGAAAAGCAATTATTTATAAAGTAATATTGCGCGTGGTTTATTTTAGATAAGGCTATTTAATCCTAAATTGAACGTGAATTTGATAAAATTGTTATATTTTTAAAGAGGCTATTAAACAGCCTCTTTTTTATGAAATACTAATATTATTTGATTACATAAAAATTGACGTCACGAGTATCTCGAAGAGCATCAATAAATGGTCTTAATACTTTACTATAAGTTTGCTCTGGATCGTTTTCTTTTGTACATTGGCTTTCTGTGTTATAGCTTTTAGCCATTGCATCATTGGATGCTAAATTATTGTATGGTTTTGTAAAATCACTACCTTTTAAGGTAAGAAGGTGATTCCAATCATTTAAAAGACTTTCCATATATTGGCGACCTTCTTTACATTTTATGCTATTTAAATCAATATTAGGAATAACATATTGATTTATATCACTGAACTTTTTAGGGTTATAAGTAAAACCAATTTTTTCTTCACCAGAATCTCCTTTTAAATACTCAATAAAATCACTTTCACGGTATAATTTTTTTAACCGTTCGTGATAAGATTGTTTTTTCTTTAATCTTAGATTTTGTGTTATTTCTTCTGGAAAAGGCTGATCATAAGAATAATCCCAATGATAATTACTTTTTTCAATCAATACATCATTAATTAATTTTGCTGAAACCTCTATTTCAAATTCTTCACCATTAATAATGACCGGAATGTTATTAATCTCTTTTTTGGATTTTAATATTTTAGTTGCCTCTTCATCGCTGATATCGGTTGTTGAATAGATAGCAGTGTATAAAAAATAGTTACTTTGTGTTGGGTTAATAAGACCTGAGTCTCCAAATTGAGCTGGTTTTACGACAAAATTGAAGTTGTCATCATTATACGATAAGCTATGTTTGCCATATTCAAATGTATAATTAACGCCTGATTTTGCTGGGATGGTTAGTTCGTTTCCATCAATAGTGACTTTGATTTCGTTATTGGTGGGGTTGTCAATCCAACGTTCAATGGAGCTAGGTTCAGAACAACCAACAAGTGTAAGGCTATAAGCTAATAGTAAACAGTATTTTATTTTCTTCATCATAATAAGTGTTTTTATAATATTAAAAAGGATAAGATATTACCATATCGTTGGTAAATCTAAAGAAATTTAATATCTATTGTGTGAATTTTTTTAAAGTAATAATGATAGTTAACCATTTATAACACAAAAATACTTCATGAAGCATGAAATAATTCTCCTTAAAATATAACACACTAACTACACTGCGTAATTTTTTACTTCCGTTTTGCATTAATTATAGGAGTATTTAATATTTGATGATGAAGATCTGCGTTTATCTTAAATAAAAAAATAGGAAATAAAAAGGTTATTTCCTATTTTTATACTGAAACAAGGGGCTTTCCTGAAACTTTTTTACAAAATCTAGTCTAGCTACTCTTTTTGTTCAGAACGCTTCCATTCACAAATTCCATAAATGGCATTAAATAGGTAAATTAAGTATTGTGTTGCGATAATGATATTGTCGGTATAGATATTTAAACCAATTACCAGTACATTTAATATAACCCATAAATACCAGTTAAACGCATATCGCATCATCAATAATAATTGAGCAACAATACCTAGACCAAATATAAAACAGTTAGTTATGAGCTGGTAGGTTGTATTGGTTGCACCAATTTTATCCGTTAAATAAATATTAATAAAAGCGGCAATAATAAGAAATATGATTGTATATAAAAATGTGGTTTCATTGAGTGAGCGAACTTTAACGTTTTTATTATTATCAAGGTTCTTTTGCCAAGTGAATAAACCATAGATGTGTGAACAAAAATAGTAGACAGGCGGTAGTCCAGCACCAATATTGCCGCCAAGAACATTTGCACAACATTCTGCAACAACGGCAAACATACCTAATACATTTCCCATGTTTTTACGTTTTGCTAATAAGATAACGCATAGCAGACCGCAAAAAGCGCCTATGTAAGAAGTAGCGTAGCGTAAATCAAATTCAGTAAATGGGTCAGTGTATAAAAATGCTAGTGTTACACATAATATACAAAAAAATGGATAGAATTTATTACGTCCAATTAAAATGACAAGATTGCTTAATTTATTCATAATTAATACTCTTCATTGTTAATAAGTTGGTTAACCAGTTCAATACAGCGCAAATAGCGCTCTTCATAATCAGGCGAATCGATTTGAATATAATTAATATTATTTTTTTCAAGAATCGAAATGAGTAATTGCTGAAAGTCTTTGCGTTGCTTAGGACTACCTAAATGGCGTAAACCATCAGCGACCCAAGGGGTATTGTTGCCTAATAAAATCACTAAATCAAAACGGTAGTTATTAATCATCGCTTGCAAAAAAGGATGCTCTTTGCCTTCATATTTTTTACAAAAAGCTTGTGTAGTGACAAAATCAGTATCAATAAACGAAACTTTATTGGCATGTTTTATTGCAAAATCAATATATTGTGCATGGCCTAAGGCGATTTTATCATAATCAGCATATTGCAAAGCTCTTTCATCGCCACCAAGATGTGAAAATACATAGTCTCGGCCATATTCCCAAGCACTGGTAGTATTAAATACATTAGCAAGTTTGTTAACTAAGGTTGATTTGCCGCTTGATTCACCACCTAAAATAGCCACCGTTCTAACAAAAAATGGCCTAACTTCTGTTGGAATATATTGCCAATTTTTAAGTGGTGCTTGACGGATTTGTGTACCACTGACTTGCATAAATTGGCGTTTAGGATCGATGAGCACGGTATCTAAATCAAATAAATCTTTATACATCGCAACATCTTGCGGTTCGCTTGAGTAAACACAATCGGGATTTATGCCTTTTTCTTGAAACAATTTTTTGACTCGTGCGCTCCACTCATGCCAACCATTAGGATAAGCAGGGATACCGTCTTCTTCTAATAATTCAATGTGGATATTTTTTTGATATTTAAACGTTTGTAATAACCAGCGAATACGGTCATTAATTGTTGGTTGGCGAGACATAGCGCTTTGCTCAAATAATGCCATATCTCGAGTTGTATCAGAACAAAGTACTACATACAACTCATCAACTTGACTAATTGCACGCTGAATAAGGTAAATGTGCCCAGTATGTAAAGGATAGAATTTACCAAAAATAACACCTACTTTCTTATCTTTGGACGGCTGTTCGATTTGTAAATATTGATGGAGTGATTGTAATTTTTGAGCACTAGGGTTTTTAATTTTATCGTTAATAAGCTGACTTAAATAACCTTTAGTCATTTGACAAGTATCAGCCACAGTTTGTAATGACAAATTTTTTCGTTTGATTGTTTTTTTTAAATAACTGAAGCTACCCATAAAATTCCCCTTACATTTGTTTTTTATTTTTAACAAAATATAACTTAAATTTTATTTTTGTTCAATATACTAAACAAAAATAATTTATTTTTTATCTCACTTCATTAAATGTTATAGAAATTACCCTTAAAATAGTGAATACTTATTTGTTATTAATGAAATAATTTTACTTTTTAACTTAACTATTAAGTTATTTATATTTAAATAATTTTTTAAAAGGAATGGTATGAAAATTCAAAAATTAGCTTTTTTAATTGCATTTGCTTCCAGCAGTGTTTTTGCAAACAACAATGTAACACTTAATAAAGTCACGCTTTTTTTGCAAGGTGCCGAATTACAAGGGCAATCAACGGTATCATTGACAAAAGGCGAAAGTGAAATTTTATTAACTGGAATTGCCAATGGCGTTAAAGCTAATTCCATTAATGTTGGATTTGGCAATGATGCTAACGTGAAAGTATTATCAACATCATTCAATGATAATTATATTGACAATAGTAAAGAAAACCAAGAAATTCAATCTTTACTTGAAGAATTACAAAAGTTACAAGAAAAACACGATACAGTCGAAATTGAATTAAAAGCAGTATCAGAACAAGTTACTCTATTACAAGGGAATCGTTTAGATTTGTTAGTTAAAGGTGCTAATGATGATTTAAATGGAATGCAAAGTGCATTAGATTTTATTAAAACTAATTTAGTTACAGTATTAAACGAACAAAACAAACTACAAAAACAACTCGATGAGATAGATGAGCAGATACTACAATGCCAAGATAAGATCGATAAACAGAAAGCATCAGCAAAAAATACAACAAATGCAATTACCGTAAAAGTTTATTCTAATAAAGATATTACACTGCCTGTTACCTTGTCGTATGTTACTAATAAAGCGGGTTGGGCACCAATTTATGATGTGCGTGTTGCCGATATTAATTCGCCGTTACAGCTAACCTATAAAGCAGATATTTATCAAAATAGTGGTTTAGATTGGCAAAATGTTGATTTTAGTTTATCGACTTCGAATCCAAGTGAAGGAATAATAGCCCCAGATTTAGTTCCTTGGTATATTGATATATATACCCAAAAAGGCGGATTGTTGAAAAGTGATGGTAACATGAGCGCTAAAAAGTCAACAGTTGCCTTAGAGGATGCAGATGTCTATATCGATGATAATAATGATAATGCATTAATCAATACATTAGATATTAATACTCGCTTCGAGGTTAAATTGCCTTATACGATTAAATCCAATAGCAATAATAATATCCTTACATTACAAAATAAAGAAGTGGAGGCAAAATATCATTATATTGCTATTCCTAAATTAGATAGCAATGTGTACTTACAAGCGCAAATTGTTGATTGGGATAGACTTAACCTTTTGCCAGGTAAGTCAACGGTATTTTTTAATGGTAATTATATTGGCGAAAGCTTTATTACTACTAAAGATTTAAAAGAGACGTTAGATATCTCTTTAGGAAAAGATAAAAATATCTTTATTGCTCGTAATCGTAATGTTAATGAAACATCAAAACCATCGTTATTTGGTAATGATATTTCACAAAAATATGCTTACACCATTGACGTAAAAAATGCCAAAACATTACCGATTGATATTGTTGTTTATGATCAATTACCGATAATAGTTAATAAATCCGTTTCACTTGATGATGCTAGATATGATGGTGCAACCTATAATAAAGAAACTGGCGAATTAATATGGGAATTTAAGTTAAACCCAAGCGAAAATAAAAACCTTAATTTAAGTTTTAAACTAACTTATCCAAAAGATAAAGTTAACGATATAATTGGTTTATAAATAAGTGAATAACAGAAATAAAATATGTTAAACGAGTGGTTAAACCAATTTAAACAAGATAGCCAAATTAGTTTGCTAGATATTCATTTGGCAACGTTTTTGACGAATAAAGCAATGTTAAATGATGATATTACTAGCAAACGTTTTAGTTTTTTGGTTCTATCACTAAGTAAAGAGGTTAGATCGGGACATGTTTGTCTTGATCTAACACTCCTAACCCCTCCGGCTATTGATACATCACTTTGGTTAGCTTTAGCGTCGCCAAACGAACAAGATTGGCGCCTCACTCTTGAACAAGCAAGCCATAATCAGGTTGTGAGCGATGGCACAAACTTGTCTCCCCTTGTGTTTATTGAAAATAAACTCTATTTTCAACGAATGTGGTTGGATGAAAAGAATGTCGCACAATATTTTAATCATACGACTTTTAGTGAACAACCAAGTTATTATTCTGATTTAAACACTATACTAAATCAGCTTTTTACTCAGCAACAATCTCAAACTGATTGGCAAGAAGTAGCTGTTGCAGCGGCATTAACACGCAAAGTTGCTATTATTTCGGGTGGGCCGGGCACAGGTAAAACAACAACTGTAGCTAAGATTTTAGCAGGAATTTTATTAACCAACCCTAATGCTCGAATTGTGACGGCAGCGCCAACAGGTAAAGCGGCATCAAGGTTAACAGAATCACTGAGTCGAACAATAGAACAACTCAATTTTGCATCATTAAACCTAAAGGCCGAGGCGATCACCTTACACCGTTTATTAGGTGCAAAAGCTGATAACAGTTCATTTACGTACAACAAAAATAATCCTTTACATATTGATGTGTTAGTTATTGATGAAGCGTCAATGGTTGATTTAAACATGATGGCAAGAGTGATAGAAGCGTTACCTATTTCAGCACGTTTGATTCTGCTAGGTGATAAAGATCAGCTTTCGTCTGTTGAAGCTGGGGCTGTATTTGGTGATCTTTGCGCTTTTATTACTCAAGGTTATAGTCAACCTAGAGCAAAAGAGCTAAGCCAATTAACTGGTTATAATGTGCCAGCTTGTGAACAAACAGCAACAATTACCGACAGTATTTGCTTATTACAAAAGAGTTACCGTTTTAACGAATCATCTGGTATTGGTTTGTTAGCTAATGCTGTGAAAGAAGGGCGCTTAAATGTTGTTAAAAAATTATTATTAGATGAATCATTGAATGATATTCAGTATCACGCTCTTTCTTCACAACAGGCTTATGAAGATGTTTTACACGATAGTATTAATCATTATAAACATTATTTAAATATGATTAAGCAGAATGGAACTGATGATATCGCGTTGATTTTAGCTAAATTTGCTGAATATCGCTTACTTTGCGCAGTAAGAGAAAGCCATTTTGGCGTAGAAGGTTTAAACAAACAAATTGAATTACTTTTAGCCAAAAACAAATTAATTTTTTTGAAAAATAAAGAAGCATGGTATGTTGGTCGACCCATCATGATATTACGTAATAGTGCTTCATTAGGGCTATATAATGGTGATATAGGCATTACATTAAAAGCCGAGCATGATAGTTCAAAATTGCGCGTTTATTTCCCTTTTGCTGATGGATCTATTAAAGGATTTTCTCCATTTCGATTACCCGAACATGAAACGGCTTATGCCATGACAATTCATAAATCACAAGGTTCAGAATTCGATGATGTAAATATTATTTTACCAACTGATAGTTCGCCATTACTTAATCGTTCTTTACTTTATACTGCCATTACCCGTGCTAAAAAAACGGTTTCAATTTATGCGACTGAAGCTATCTTGTTACAAGCAATTAAATCACAAACGCAAAGACATAGTGGTTTAGTCAGTTTATTGCAAAATAATAGCTGATTCTGTTTTGATAAGCATATTTGAGTTTATTTTTTGAAAGATGATGTGTAATTCGAGGAAGAATATAACAGGGCTAAAAGCCCTGTAATAATTAAATTAATGGATGATTTTAGCTAAGAAGTCTTTAGCACGATCTGATTGCGGATTAGTAAAGAACTGCTCTTTTGAGGTATCTTCAATGATTTCACCAGCATCCATAAAGATAACTCGGTGGGCTACCTTACGCGCAAAGCCCATTTCATGAGTAACCACCATCATAGTCATACCTTCATAAGCCAGTTCAACCATAACATCTAGTACTTCGTTTACCATTTCAGGATCGAGTGCTGAAGTTGGTTCATCAAACAACATAACAATAGGATCCATACATAATGCACGAGCGATCGCTACACGTTGTTGTTGACCACCAGAGAGCTGAGCAGGGTATTTATTTGCATGGGCAAGTAAACCAACACGATCTAAAAGATTAAGGGCCTTTTCACTCGCTTCTTTATCCGAACGGCCTAACACTTTAATTTGAGCGAGTGTTAGATTTTTCAAAATTGTTAAATGAGGAAATAACTCAAAGTGTTGAAACACCATGCCCACTTTAGAACGTAATTTTGCTAAATTTGTTGATTTGTTAGTAATTTCTGTACCATTAATAACAATTTTACCTTTTTGAATTGGCTCTAAAGCATTAACGGTTTTTATCAGTGTTGATTTACCTGAACCTGAAGGACCACACACAACAACAACTTCGCCTTTACCAACTCGCGTGGTGCAGTTTTTTAATACCTGAAATTGTCCATACCATTTTGATATATTTTCTAAGGAGATCATCGATTTATCCCTTTTTTAAAATAATTAACTAAACATGAAGCAGTAAAACAAATTACAAAATAACTTGCTGCTGCAAAAATAATCATTGAATATTTATCTGTACCGCCTTGGGTGCCCCCAATTTGAGTTACACTTGCGCCAAATAAATCTATTAACCCCATAACATAAACTAAAGACGTATCTTGAAATAAGATAATACCTTGGGTTAATAATAATGGCACCATAGATCTAAATGCTTGCGGTAAAATAATTAAACGCATTGCTTGGCTTTTAGTCATTCCTAGTGCATAAGCAGCGTGGTATTGTCCTTTTGCAACGGCATTAATACCCGCACGAATGATTTCAGAATAATAGGCAGCTTCAAATAGAGCAAAAGCAATCATCGCTGATGCAATACGTACATCTGCATAAGGTGGTAAGTTAAATACATATTTAATCACTTGTGGTAGTGCTAAATAGAACCATAATAACACTAATAAAAGAGGTATTGAGCGAAATAAAGTAACATAACTTTTTGCAAAAATATTTAATATTTTAATATTAGATAAGCGCATTAACGCCAGTACGGTTCCCCAAACAATGCCAAAAGCAACTGCGATGAAAGTGATTTTAGTTGTTAGCCATAATCCACTTAATAATAATTCATAATTATCTAATACTAATGAAGGGATATTTGCAATCCAATTAATTAACTGCATATTATCCTCCATGACTCATGTTAGGTAAGCGAGTGTACTTTTCAACAATTCGCATCACAGTAATTACCAAATAATTAATCAGCATAAAGGTAATACTCACACCCAACAATATTTCAATAATGCTATTAGTTGACTCATTGATACGATCGATTTGACCAATCAAATCAATTAACCCAATTGTTGAAGCGACCGATGAGTTTTTAATAATATTGGTCATTTCTGATGTTAATGGTGGAATAATACGTCGATAAGCGTTTGGTAATAAAACATACATATAAGCTTGTCGATTCGTTAAACCTAGAGCAATAGCGGCATAGCGTTGACCTTTTGGTAACGTTTGAATGCCAGTTCTTACCTGTTCAGCAATACGTGCTGAAGTAAACAAACCTAGTGCTATTGCCGCAGTGATAAATGCGCTTACATTGGGCGATAAATCAGATATAAACCAAACTTTTATACGGCCACTTAATATTACAGGCAGTATCATGTACCACAAAAACATTTGTACAAGTAATGGAATATTACGAAATAGCTGAATATAACTTGCTGCAAAGTTATTTAAAAATTTATTATCTAATGTTCTACATATCCCAACAAGCGATCCTAGTACAAAAGCGATGATCCATGCAGTAAAAGCTAATGAAGCCGTGACGATAACACCGTCTAAAAGCCAGTTTAAATAAATTCCATCACCATAAGGAGTTGGTTCAAAAAAAAGCATCCAGTTAAAGTTTACAAAGAAGTCGAAAACACGTATACAGCATGCTTTAATAAATTGTATCCAATCAAAAATCATAATATATTTAATTCGCTAAATTAGATCATGTACCAAATGCTGTCACATTCAGTACATGGATGGAAAGACAAGAAAAGTACTAATCTAATGCTTTATCATTAGGATTGGCAAATAGTTCAACCATTTTTGGTGAAATCTCAAGACCCATATTTGCACCTTTTGGCGGAACAGGTTGAGTAAACCATTTGTTATAGGATTCTAATGCCTTTCCTGACTTTTGTGCATCAGCAATGGTTTTATCCATTAATTGTTTAAATTGAGTATCGCCTTTTCTTAACATACAACCATAAGATTCATAAGAAAGCGGTTCACCAATAATTTTCCATTCAGCAGGATTAATTGCACGAGAACGTTCACCAGCAAGTAATGCATCATCCATTAAAAATGCCACAGCGCGACCCGTTTCAAGTGCATTGAATGCATCGCCATGATCTTTTGGCGTAATGATACGAATACCTAGGTTATCTTTATTGTTGATTTGATTTAAACGGATTTCTGACGTTGTGCCAGCAGTAGTTACCACATTTTTGCCTTTTAAATCTTCAATACTATTGATATTGCTATCTGCTTTGACTAAGAAGCGCGTACCAACAATAAAAATACTGTCTGAAAAATCAACTGTTTTTTGACGTTCAAGGTTATTTGTGGTTGAACCACATTCGAAATCATAAGTATAGTTGTTAAGTAATTGAATACGAGTCTTAGAGGTAATTGGTAAATATTTTACTTGAAGATTTGGCAAATTTAATTCTTTTTTAACTGCATCAACAATTAAATTAGAATAGTCTTGTGAATAACCAATAACTTCTTGTTTTTCACCATAATAGGAAAATGGAATCGAAGATTCTCGATGACCAACAACAATAACACCTGTATCTTTAATTTTGGCTAATGTACCGCTTAGCTCTTCTGCAATAGCTGAACCAGTCATTAGGCCTAACATTGCAAACGATAACACTAATTTGGTTAATTTTGTCTTTTTGTTCATACTCATCTCCTACTGTTTATTTTGTATCATATTAAATAATTTTAATATTTTTACAAAGGACGTATATTATAACTTATTTTTTTGCATAAAAGTACTTTTTACTGTCTATTTATTTATCACGGAGCTAGATGCAATCAATAATCAGCGTGTTTTTGCTAATGATTGATTATACCAAAACTTCTTAAACCTAATTATATTTAAGCAAAAATTATGCCAATATCATAAATTATGAACGTCTTTTTATAAAAAGTGAGATAAACATAAATGCCATAATAACAAAGCAAGGAATATTCCCCCATCTTGCATAAGGCGTTAACCCAATTGTTGGTGAAACAGAAGCCGACAAAACATCTGTTTTGAATTGAGGCAATTGTTTAACAATATTGCCATGCTGATCAATAATGGCTGTAATACCTGTATTAGTACTACGAATTAACGGCCGACCAAACTCAAGCGCTCTAGCTTGTGCCATTTGTAAATGCTGTTTAGGACCAATACTATCGCCAAACCATGCATCATTAGACACCGTTAATAAAAAATCACTATCAGGGGTAAATTTTTGTCGCATTAAATCTGACAAAATAATTTCATAACAAATAGCAGGCGTAAATTTAAAGCCTTTTATAACTAATTGTGCTTGCTTTGCTTGGCCAGATTTCATTGATGACATGGGAATATTTAGTAATTCAGCAATTGGCTCAAGTACTGACTCTAGTGGTGTAAATTCACCAAAAGGCACTAAATGGTGTTTTTGATAACGATTTATTGTCGGATATTGATAGGGTTCCTTTTCGCCCAATACTAATAGTGTATTATAGATATCACCATTGGATTGATAACCATCTTCACCAAATCGATAATCAATAATACCGACAGCGATTTCAGCATTATGGGCTCTGGCTTCATTATCCAAATGTTGTAAAAAAGACTGCTGATTAATTTCGTAATCGGTAATGCTAGCTTCTGACCATATGATGATCTTATTTTTTTCAAGATTATCTTGAGTTAGTTTGGCATAGGTTTGTAAGGTATTATTCAGCTGTTCTCTTGTCCAACGAATTGACTGCGAAATATTTCCTTGAATTAAAGCAAAATTAGCTGAACGGGTGTTATCGACGGTTGTCCATTCGATATTGTTGAATGAAATCGGTGCAAAGAAGATCGTAATTAGTGCAATAAACGCACCAAAAGCGTGCCTTTTAGGAATTTTTGCAGTGGCGGATTTTATACCATAAACTAGCAAGCCACATAACACCGTTAAAATTAAATTAACACCATCAATACCAAAGACAGAAAAATAAGCACGTAAAGGACTATCAAGCTGGCTATAACCTAATTGTAACCAAGCAAAACCTGTCAAAATATAGCCACGTAAAAACTCGGTCACTTGCCAAAGAATTGGCGCTACAAGCACAAGCTGTTTGAACGAAAATGGCGTAGCAAACCGATTTGTCAATCTTAATAAAAAGGCGAATAGCATTGGGTAGATAGACAAATACAGAACTAAAAGCCCCAGAATAATTACGGCAACAAAAGGCGGTAACTCTCCATACTGTTTAATACTAATATAAACCCAGTGAACGCCAGCTAAAAAGTAGCCAAAACCCCAACTTAATCCAAGCAACGTGGCTTGTTTTTTAGATTTATCGGCGATAAGCCATAATAACCCAGCAAACGACACAAAGGCTAAAGGCCAAATATGAAAAGGGGCATAACTAAAAACCGCTATACCACCTAAAAGCAAGCTTAATAAAATTGGCTTAAGCATTTTCAGGTAACTCTAAATTAGGTACTGTTGCACCATCAGGAATTGTTACATGCAGTTGAATAATACGCCTTCTATCGGCAATGGCTACTTTAAATTGATAACCATCAATTGTAATACTCTCGCCACGTAAAGGTAAACGACCAAAATGTTGCATCACAAGCCCGCCAATGGTGTCCATTTCATCATCACTAAAATCAGTGGCAAAGATTTCATTAAAATCTTCAACGGGTGTAAGTGCTCGAACAGTATAAACCGAAGGGGACAAGCGACGGATATCACGATCTTCAACCTCGTCATATTCATCTTCAATATCACCAACAATCAGTTCTAAAATGTCTTCGATAGTCACAAGCCCTGACACACCGCCAAACTCATCAATAGCCATTGCCATATGGTAACGCTGCATACGAAACTCTTTTAGCATATGATCAACACGTTTACTTTCAGGCACAACAACGGTTGGTCTAAGGATTTTTTTCAAATCAAAATTATCGACGCCTTGGCGAATAAAAATCAACAGATCTTTTGCCAATAAAATCCCTTCAATATGATCGCGATCTTCACTAATAACAGGATAACGGGAATGCCCATGTTCAGAAATAATATCTAAACACTCATCAAGTGAATAATTGTCTTTAATGGTAACAATTTGAGAGCGGGGGATCATAATATCGCGAATGCGTTGTTCAGCAATATCCATAACGCCTTCGATCATATCAAGCGTATCGAGATCGATAAGCTCGTTTTCTTCGGCTTCGCGGATCACTTCGATCAGTTCTTCTTTATCTTTTGGTTCTGAATGAAATAACTGACTTAACCATAATGCAAACCCTTTTTTAGGTCTCCGGTGATTATCATCACTCATTTGTGCTTTTCCTTTCTTACTTTATTATTAATTTACTATTTTGGGCTTAGTTTACTTAATTTACTTACTTACTAAAAAAGTTTGCAAAATAGCATATAACTAAACGGCCTATCGTACATTTTATTCATCAATGGGTTGATAAGGATCTTCAAACCCCAACTGCTGCATAATATCAATTTCGATATTTTCCATTTCTTCGGCCTCGTCGTCAAGGATATGATCATAGCCTAATAGATGCAAACAACCATGCACAATCATATGTGCCCAGTGTGAAGTTAATGATTTATGTTGCTGATCTGCTTCCGCTTCAACCACTTGCTTACAAATCACCAAATCGCCAAGCAAAGGAACATCAATTTCAATGGGTGACTCAAATGGAAAAGATAATACATTGGTTGGCTTATCTTTATGACGATAGGTATTATTTAATTGCTGACTTTCTTGCTCATCAACAATACGAATAGTTAGCTCGGCATTATCCACAAATTGCGGCAAAATAACCTCTAACCATTGCATAATTTGCGCTTCGGTAGGCAAATTTTGGCAATCTTTGGTAGCAATTTGTAAATCTAAAATTATTGCGCTCATTCTATTTTGATTACCTTAGGTTATTATTCACGATGATAAGGGTGATTAGTCGTTAAACTCCATGCTCGATAAAGGCTTTCAGCCACAATCACGCGTACTAAAGGGTGTGGAAGAGTAAGGGGAGAAAGCGACCAACTCTGCTCGGCTGCCGCTTTACAAGCAGGCGATAACCCCTCAGGGCCACCAATCAATAAACTCACATCTCGCCCGTCGGCTTTCCAACGTTCTAACTGCTCGGCTAAATTATGGGTTGTATAAGGTTTACCGGGAATATCGAGTGTCACAATACGATTACTTTTACCGCAGGCATTTAACATCAACTCGCCTTCTTTGTCTAAAATTCGTACAATGTCGGCATTTTTAGTACGCTTACCTGCAGGGATCTCAACAAGCTCTAACGGCATATCTTTAGGAAAGCGAGCACAATAATCATCAAAAGCTGTTGTAACCCAACTTGGCATCTTGGTACCAACAGCAATAAGCTGAATTTTCACGCCATTAACTCCAAAGCTTTTCCAGTTCGTAAAGCTGACGGCTCTCTTCTTGCATAATATGCACAATCACCGAATCCATATCAACTACAACCCAATCGGCATCAGCTTTCCCTTCACTACCTAATACCAAATGGCCTTGTTTTTTTGCTTCATCAAGTAAATGGTTAGCAATAGAGGATACATGACGGTTTGAAGTGCCAGTACAAATAATCATATAATCGGTAATACTTGATTTGCCACGAACATCAAGGGTAACAATGTCTTTTCCTTTTAGATCATCAATCTTATCAATAATAAAATCTTGTAACGACTGCTGCAAAATAAACTCTCTATGATTAAAAAATAAAGCGGCATTATAGCATATATTTCAAAAATAACGGCGATGATAACTTACACATATTTTTATTGATTATTGGGATTGCTTTTTTCTTTTCTTTTTTGCTAGTTTATCTTCACGCATTTTTTTTATTTGTTCTTTTCTGTTTTTCTTTATTTGGTCTCTTTTCAATTTTTTTTGATTATTTATAGCTAAACGTTTCTCTTTTTTTAGAGTATCTTTTATTGTATTTTTTGCTTTTCGCTTTTTTTCTCTATGTATGCTAAATTCAGCTAACACCTCTGTTAACGACGATATACCCAACAAGAATAAAAGTCCTAAAAATAAACCTAATAAAGATGGATATATTGGGTTGTAATCGTGACCCACGCGCGGAAGGATTCTAACCGTTGCTGCTTCTACAAAATTGGTACTAAATAAAAAAAGTAAGAAAAATATCGCTTTCATAATATATGCAATTTAATGGAATAATTTCCACGTATTTTATCTTATACAAATATATATAGATGTTAAAGGAAATTTGAACAATAAAAAAGCAAAGTTTTATATTTCAATGGCACACATTTTCAAACAAAAAATTAGTGTTGCTGATCCAATTTTTGTAAAAAATATTCAGGAGTCTATACCGTCTTGAGATTAAAATAATGAAAATAATAATACGAAATTTGAATTGAGATGTGGAATAATCAACAAATATTTAGTGCGACAAAAGATAGAAAACACAAGCTTAAACGCGTTATGAATTTTTTAAAGAATGAGTTTTAATTATACGATTTTACTTTTTTATCGACAAAAAAGGCTATAGCTTATAATATAGCTAACTAAATTACTTACAATCAATCATATAATTAATTTTTAAAAATGACTTCAAATATATTAACCATTAAATGTCCACAATGTGGAAGTATCAAACATAGTTCATTGGGCAATGAAAAATATCAGTGTGAAGGTTGTGGTGCTGTTTATTTTGTTGATAAAAATGATGTACATGTTTTTCATCATCAACAATCTGAACCCAAAAAAACTATCCAGTCAAAAAATAATACAATCAATATTGTGGTTATAGTTTGTGCATCGATTTTTTGTACGGTGATCTTTGGCGTTATAGCTGTTTTGCAGGTTTTAGGCAGTGAAGGCTTTTTTGAATCTAAACCCGTAGCATATTCAGCAAAAAGTACATCAGATAAAAATCGTACAAATCCACCTGCTACGGTTAATAAAGAAAAATGGACTCATAAAAATATTGATATTTTTGTGTATAAAGATACACCTTATTTGATTATGAAAAGTAAATTAAAAATATCAAAAGACGATCCATTTTCAAGAAGAGAAGAACAGCATTTCATTAAAATTTATGATACCCAAGCAAATCAGTTTGTTGGTCAATTTGAATTGCCTATTGATGAAAAAAGTCATTTTTCAGAACCTATTCCCTATGAATTAAGAAAATGGGACAACGATGATTTTTTATTGCTGATTGATAAACAAAAATTATATCGATTAAATAAGCATAATAAAATTTTTGAATATGTTAATGATACCATGTTTGCAAAACAACCTGAGTTTTCACAAGGATTGGCAGAAATTAAGTTTGTAAGCAAAGAATGGGGTGACGGTTTGTATGTGTATACCAATAAAGGGAAGCATTTTTATTTTTATCCTAATATAGATAAACTTTATAAAGATGATGAATTTTATAAAGCAAGAACAGGAGCAACGCCATTACCTGCCAATTTCTCAGTACGTACAGCTTTTAGCTTTAGCACAATAAGCAATGATTACCCTGATGAAAATTGTCGATTAATACAATATGAGTATCAGTATTTACCCGGTTATCCACGTGAAGAGGCATGGTTTAAATGGTCAAATTTTTACTATACAAAACAAAATCAAGCTATTGTTATTATTAACAGCGATACGCCTTATGAAAAAGTTCTTTTGGAACCATGGCTAAAGAAAGCATCTAGAACGTTAAAATATCGA
This sequence comes from Gilliamella sp. Choc5-1, assembly GCF_001690595.1. Taxonomy (GTDB): domain Bacteria; phylum Pseudomonadota; class Gammaproteobacteria; order Enterobacterales; family Orbaceae; genus Gilliamella; species Gilliamella apicola_M. The sequence continues at coordinate 8,078 of NZ_LZHH01000076.1, read as the reverse complement.
GATTTTACCCCAGATCGTGTTTATTTCTTCCCTAAATTGCTCGATGATAATGGTGATTCGTTGCTAATTGCTTTTTCTACATCACCAGTCAAGAAAGATAATTATGTTATTCAATTATTAGATACGAAAGATGCAGATATTCGTTGGAGCTATAATTTTCCTTTAACGTTCAATAGCGTTAAGGCAAAAATATTGAATGATCGCATTATATTGATGACAGCAGATAAATTAATTCAATTAAATCATGATGGTAAACAAGATTTTATCTTAGATACAAAGTCTTTAGACAGTAATAAGGAATGAATGTAATTATGTTTAGTTTTTTTAAAAAACAATTAGCTTCGGTTATAGAATGGCGTGACAATTCAACTGATATATTGTGGTATCAGTTTCCCGCTAGCAATAATGATCAAATTATCAATGCCAGTAAGCTTATTGTTGCTCCAGGGCAAGGTGCAGTGCTAGTTTATGAAGGTAAAATAGCCGATGTGATTGAAGACGTTGGTATCTATAATTTAAAAACCGATAACCATCCATTTATTACAACAATGCTAAAAATAAGGCAGTCTTTTAAGAGTGAACACAAACTTTATATTTATTTTTTCAAAAAAAACAATATCGTTAATCAAGGATGGGGTACCGCATCACCCATTAAGTATTTAGAGCCAGAATATCAGTTCCCAATTCAACTTAAAATGAATGGTAACTATGCTTTTTCAATCGGTAATATTCAACAATTTTATCAACAAATTATTGGTCAACGTAATCAATATACAACTCAAGAAGCAAAAGAATTAATTTCAAATCGTATTATTCAAGAAATAACAAGTTTACTTGCTCAAATGCAATATAGTTATTTGCAAATAGATTCAAAATTAAGTGAACTATCTGAAAATGTTAAAATGCATTTAATTGATGAATTTGTTAAGTTAGGTTTAACTTTGTCTGATTTTCGTATTGTGGCTTCTCAGTTTGATAGTGAAACCGAAAAAAGAATTGCTAAAATAGCTGACATTTCGGCCGATGCAATTGCCGCGAGCAAAGGTAATTTAAGTTATATTGAAATGGAAAAATTACAAGCTATGCGTGATGCGGCTAAAAATGAAGGGGGAATAGCAGGTTTAGGTGCTCAATTTGTAGCAGGTGCCGAATTATCAAAAATCTACACTCAAAATGTAGCAGATACTGATAATAAGCAAGGCTCTTCTGACTTTGAAAAGATCGATAACGATGATATATATAGTAAGTTAACAAAATTAAAACAATTGTTAGATATCGGGGTAATTACTCAAGCAGAGTATGATGCAAAGAAAAAAGAGTATATTGATAAGCTTTAATTAAGGAATAACAGAATGAAAACATTTTTAGCCAGTCTTCTTATTGCTTTTATTTTTACGTTGTCACTAGGGATAATATTATTAATATGGGATATAAATGTATTTCAATATGTTGATATAACTAAAATCCTTTTAACTATTTTAACTATTGTTGTTAGTAGCATTATATTATGCCTTATTTGGGCATTACTTTTTAATAATGGCGAATACCGCTATGATAAAAAAGAGGGTAATGTAGCCCAATTTAAAGAAAAATAATAGGTTGTTGATAAATAACTATTATTCTTGAAAAGATATCAACCAAAGTTTGTAAATATATCAAGCCGAATTATAAACTAATAACGTTGTCAGTTGTTTGACAATATAGTAAATAAATACTCGGGCCAAATTTAATTAAAGCGAAATCATACGATCAAACAACGGGTTATCTGTCAATCGGTGCGTCACCATTAGTAACGTTTTACCATTACAGGTTTGTTTAATCAATTGAATTATTTGCTGTTCTGTTTTTTGATCAAGACTTTCAGTTGGTTCGTCCATTAAAATTAATGACGAATTATGTAACAATGCTCTTGCAAGGCCAATACGGCGGATTTCGCCTCCTGATAGTGAGCGACCACCTTGTCCAAGCGGTAAGTTTAGCCCTTGTTCTGTGGTGAGCAGTTTGTCGAGTTCGACTTGATGCAATACCGTTATGAGTTGTTCATCAGTTGCTTGTTGGTTTCCGATTAATAAATTGTGCCGTAGGCTATCACTAAAAATAGTAATCACTTGTGGAACAACGGCAATGGCTTGTCGAAGTGTAGGTTCGTCGAGTTGGTTTATTGGTGTGTCGTTAATAAAAATCGTTCCTGAATTTGGTTCCCAATTGCGTGTGATTAAACTTAATAAAGTCGATTTGCCGCAACCCGTTTTGCCAATTAAGCCAATATGTTCACCAGCTTTGACTGTTAAAGAAAAATCAGTTAATACCGCAAAAGGTTGATTTGGATAGCTAAAGTTGATGTTACTTAACTGTAATTTAGCCGATTTTAGATCAATTAGTTGTCCTTGTGTTGTAAATTCGACATCAGGCTTTTGATTAAAAATAGTGGTAGTGCGAGTAGCCGATGTGAGTACTTGCCCTAAAAAGATAAAAGCGCCAGGAATGGGCATAAGTATTTCAGCACTAGCAAGGCTGACAAAGACAAATAACGCCACTAAAGGCGATAGGGTGTATTGTGTGATTAGCCATAGTACTAATAAGGTTAAAAATCCTGCAATTAATAAGACAAGCGCACTTGATAGCGCCATTAGTGTTGATTGGCGTTGTTGGTTGTAAAGCCAACTCGATTCAAGTTCATCAAGTTTTGCGCGATAGCGTGATTGTGCATTAAATAAAGTAAGTTCGGCTTGTCCTTGTAGGTAGTTAACTAATAGTAGTCGATACTCACTTTGTTGCTTTGCCAGTGTTGTTCCTAATTGCTTACCTGCTTGATAAAAGATAACAGGCACCACCAATAAGGTAGTGGTTAGAATAATGCTTATGATTAATGCAATCGGTAAGTTGATACTTGCTAACCCAATAAATAACACTCCAATAGTTACAAGAGCAGTGACAATAGGCGAAAACAGCTTTAGATATAAGTGATCAAGCGCATCAATATCGACAATAAAGCGATTAAGTAAGTCAGCTTTTTGATATTGAGCAAGTTGATTGGCACTGAGGGGGAGTATTCTTTTAAATGCCAAGGTTCTTAAATAAGAAAGAAGTTTAAACGTCGTGTTGTGATCAACTAAACGCTCCATATAACGTGCAGCGGTTCGCGTTATTGCAGCTGCGCGCACGCCTGCGGCCGGTAACATATAGTTAAAAGAATATAACCCCGCCACGCCAACAACTGCAGTAGAAGCTAAAAACCATCCCGATAATGATAACAAAAATACGCTAGCAAATAGGGTTAAAATAGACAGCGATAATCCCAATAAAATCTGCCAAAAATAGTGTTTGTAAAGTGCAATATAGGGACGCAGAGTGGTTAGCATGTACTCTCCTTGTTATGATAATGCAGTTTTCCTTGTGATAATTGCCATATTTGATCAAAATGCTGCATATCATCATTTTGATGAGTAACAGTAATGCTATTTGTGGCAATATTTTGCTGTTCTAAGTTTTGTACAGTTTGTTTATCTAAACTGGCTGTTGGTTCATCAAGGATCAATAGTTGGCAGGGTTTTAACATGGCTCGGGCTAATGCCACACGCTGTGCTTGCCCAACGGATAATCTAACCGCTTCTTCTCCGACTTGTGTCTCTAAACCTGCAGGTAATTTGGCAATGACTTCGGTTAATTGCGATTTGCAAATCACTGCTTCAATTTCTTGTTCTGATGCATTTGGTTTGCCAAGTAAAATATTGTCACGCACTGAGCCGTTAATTAAATACGGATTTTGGCCGATCCAACTAATTTGTTGTTGCCACGTTTTGATATCTAACTGGTTAAATTCAATACCATTAATTTTGAGTGATCCTTGATAAGGTAAAAATCCTAATAAAACCTGCATTAACGAGGTTTTACCTTCACCACTTGTTCCAATGAGAGCCAATTTAAAAGGTGCGTGTAACGAAAATGATAACGGTCCAACAATAGGTTGTCCTTCGTTTGATATTACAACTAAGTTATCGGCCTCAATGGTTTGTAAGGATTGAGCAAATGGGATATTTGATAATGCCACGTTAGCATGTTGTTGAGGGGATTTTTGGGTTAAGAATGCTTCGATATTATCAGCAGCGGCAATAGCTTCAGCTTTGGCATGGTAATAAGTTCCTAGATCCCGTAAGGGTTGAAAAAACTCAGGCGCTAAGATCAACGCAAAAAAGCCCGCAAATAGAGTAATTGTTCCATTATAAGCACCAAAATTAAATTCGCCTAAATATGAAAAACCAAAATAAACGGCAACAACAGCGATTGAAATTGAAGTAAAGAATTCTAATACCGCTGATGATAAGAACGCCATTTTTAATACTTGCATGGTTTTAATGCGAAAATCTTCCGAGGCTTTTGTAATTTCGTTGGCTTGTCTGTCACCTTGGTTAAATAGGCGAATGGTACTTAAACCTTTTAAGCGATCTAAAAAGTGGCCACTTAAATAAGCCAGAGCTTTAAAATGACGGCGGTTAATGTCAGCAGCACCCATACCGACTAATATCATAAAGATAGGAATAAGTGGTGCAGTACAAAGCAAAATGGTTGCAGCAGCCCAGTTAAATGGCAATATTGCAATACAAATTAAAATGGGCGTCATGCTTGCTAACCGCATTTGAGGCAAATAACGGGCGAAAAAGTCATGTAATTTGTCGACTTGCTCAATCAGCAAGGTGCTCGATGCACCGGTGGTAGTTTGATTTAAATAGGCAGGGCCATATAGTTCAAGTTGATTAATTAATTGGTGCCGAATTTGTTGGCGAATTTTTTTACCTATAGCAAAGTTGATTTTTTCGCGTAGATAAATAAAACCAGCTCGGATTAGTAGTACCGCTATTAGTGCACTAAAAGAGGGTAAAATGTCTACAAAAGGGTGCTGATCAATAATAAGTTTTTGTAAAATAATGGCTAGTAATGCAGCTTGGGTAATAACCAAGATTGTTAACATAAAACCTGTTAATGTTGATACACGCAAATCATTTTTATGTTTTTTTGCCTGCTGTTTTAGCCAGCCTAAAAGGTATGTTTGGCGTTTTTTATCTAATGACATGTAGATTGTTACTTTTTATTTTAAGTTGTCTAAATAATGTTCCGCATCTAAAGCTGCCATACAACCCGTTCCTGCTGATGTAATAGCTTGTCGATAAACATGATCCATCACATCACCAGCAGCAAAAATACCTTCGACACTGGTTTGAGTTGCATTACCTTCAGTACCTGATTGTACTTTGATATAGCCGCCATTGAGTTCAAGCTGACCTTCAAATATCGTGGTATTAGGTTTGTGACCAATGGCGATAAACACACCTAAAACCGAGATTTCTTCGGTTATGTTAGGGTCTTGTGTGCTACGAATCCTAACGCCTGTTACGCCCATATCATCACCTAATACTTCGTCAACAATGCGATGAGTATGTAAAATCACTTTGCCTTCTTTAATTTTTTCAGCCAAGCGATCCATTAATATTTTTTCAGCTCTAAAGCTGTCTCGACGGTGAATTAAGTGTACTTCACTGGCAATATTGGCTAAGTAAAGTGTTTCTTCAACAGCTGTATTACCACCGCCCACGACAGCAACTTTTTGATTGCGGTAAAAAAATCCGTCACAGGTAGCACACGCCGACACGCCTTTACTTTTAAACGCTTCTTCAGACGGTAGACCAAGATATTGTGCCGAAGCACCTGTTGCAATAATGAGTGCATCACAGCTATATTCTGTCTCACTACCAAAAAGCTTATAAGGTTTAGTGCTAAAATCGACACGATCAATTTGATCTAAAATAATTTCAGTATTGAATCTTTCGGCATGTTCTTGCATTTTAGCCATTAATTCAGGTCCTGTTAGATCAGGGGCGCCTGCTGGCCAGTTTTCAAGGTCGGTGGTGGTAGTGAGTTGCCCACCTTGTTGCATTCCTGTAATTAATACCGGTGAAAGGTTAGCTCGAGCAGCATAAACAGCAGCGGTATAACCAGCTGGGCCAGAACCAAGTATTAAAAGGCGTGCGTGTTTGGTTTTCATGTTTAAATCCTTACCTATTTTTTTAATTTTGGTTATTTTAAACAAAATTAACTCAATTTATGGCTGATAAGTCTAACATTATCAATCTTTATCGTGCAAAATAATTCGTTATTGCAGCAATAGGTTATAACAATAAGAATTATTGTTTAAGTAAAATTACGTTATCTTTTTCTTTTCAATTGCTTTATATATCTTTGTTATTTTTTTAAATTACGGTTATTTTAGTTTTTTATTTTTAGTGTTTAAAATATGTGCTTTTATTTTTAACTCCATTTTTTTAAGAATTCTTTTTTTATTACCTGATGATCTTTCTTGATTATCGGTTTATTTTACATCCTGACAAAAGTAAGGGGGGGGAGACGATATGGATAATTCTTCAAGAGATAACGTAGAAGCCGTGCTTAGAAAAATTAATTGGGCACAAGAGATTTTAAATTCAGTAAAACAAAATGTTAGCGATCCTCAGATTGGTAATATTTTATCTGGTATTTCATTTATTATGGATTCGGCCTCAATGGATGCCGAAGCGCTTTATCAATCCATTAAATAATATTTAATAAAGTGTAGCAATTCCTCGCGTTGTTTGCAGTAATTTGAAAAACTACTGTAATAAATATACATAAAAAACCAAAATTAACGCCCTATAACAGACAAGAAATAGGGCGCTGATATCATAAAGAAAAATAACCGTTACTAATTAGGCCAAACAATCTATGGTCATTCGCTAGAGCATTTATAATATGCTAAAAAAGCCTGATGAAAGCTGTCAGTTCTTTTAACCTGCTAGAATGAACACTATAAAAACTGCCTGCCAAAATGCGATGTCTATCTAAAACATGCTATTTATAACCTCAAAAAACGCATTTAACATTAAATAACATCACTCTTCTGAATATAACACACTAATAAAAGTGTAATTTTTTAGATAAACGGTGTAATCACTATTGGGTATTTACTCGACTGCTCTTTTTTTAGGATAAATTTTTGTAAAAAATATTCAGGAGTCTATACCGTCTGGAGATTAAAAAATGAAAAGAGTGATACGAACTTTAAATTGAAATGTGGCATAATCAACAAATATTTAGTGATAAAAAAGACAACAAAACTTAAATGTTTTATTAATTTTTATAATACCGTTAAACTGCATAAAATGATTTCAGGGAAAACTCCTTATGCGTTTTTAGAGGTTCAGTCAGCCCTTGGCCTTAACTAAAAAATAATTAATTTTACCAAAAAAAAGAGATAAAAATATGGAACTAAGAGATAAGCTAAATACGAGACAAAAATATCAAGAAAATATAGAATTCGACGAAAATTGTATCACAAGAGATTTGAAAGAATATAATGAATATGGTTCTAGTTGGAATTCAGAAAAAATCATGAAACATTTCTCTATTCTTTTAATGAGAAATAGACAAATATTAATATCCAAATATTCAATAGGACAACCTATACCAAACTTAATAGAAGATTATAAAAGAAGTGTTTCTTTTATGGAAAAAGGTTGGAAAGCAATATCAGGTTATATTGAGATGGTTTGGATGCTATCTATCGGTATTATGCTGGAGGCAGAACCAGATATATTTGAAAAATTAAAATCTTTGGTTGAAAGGGATCATCTCAATGATTATCTGGTTGATTTTATTTTACAAAACAGTACCCAATGGAGAAAGCAAACGGCAAAGTTTGAATTTCCAAGACCTTATAAAGCAACTCAAGACATTATTTCATTGGCTCAAACTGGATCGGCTACACTAATTCATACAACTTTTTTAAGGGGTAAGGTAAACTTATCACAACTAAAAAAGGAACAAATATGAATAAGATTAAACGCAAAAGACGAACATTCACAGATGATTTTAAACAGCAAATGGTCAGTCTTTATCAACATGGTAAATCACGTAGTGAAATCGTTGCAGAATATGATTTGACGCCATCCGCATTGGACCGTTGGATAACGCAATCAAGCCAAAGTGGCTCATTTAAAACAAAAGATAATCGCAGTCCACAAGAACAAGAGTTAATCGCGTTGCGTAAA
>NZ_LZHH01000075.1 GCF_001690595.1 Gilliamella sp. Choc5-1 | reverse complement strand
AATGTAACGGCGTGACACCCAAATATTCTCTTTTTGTAAATCAAAACGAATTCGTCTTGTACCATAAGACTGATAGCTCTGATTAAATAGCGTCACGATTTTATCGGCATAAAGCCCTACTGATTTTTGTCTATTCAATTTACACTGATAATAAGCATAATATCTTGATAATCCTAAATATTGACATAGCTTTGTTATGCTATAACGATGTCGATTTGCTTTTAGGATAGCGATTTTCGCCCTATTATCAGTGCTGCTTGCTTTAAAATATCGTTTTCCATGCGGAGTTGTTTAAGCTCTTTACGCAACGCGATTAGCTCTTGTTCTTGTGGACTGCGATTATCTTTTGTTTTAAATGAGCCACTTTGGCTTGATTGCGTTATCCAACGGTCCAAAGCTGATGGTGTCAAATCATATTCGGCAACGATTTCACTACGTGATTTACCATGTTGATAAAGACTGACCATTTGGTGTTTAAAATCATCTGTGAATGTTCGTCTTTTGCGTTTAATCTTATTCATATTTGTTCCTTTTTTAGTTGTGATAAGTTTACCTTACCCCTTAAAAAAGTTGTATGAATTAGTGTAGCCGATCCAGACAATGCGGTAGCGGAAGCGACATTTAAAACAATTAAAACGGAATTTGTAAAAGGCCAACGTTTCAACTCAACAGCTGAGTTACAACGCGCTTTTTCGGCTTATGCTTATTGGTATAATCATAAACGATTACATTCTTCGTTAGGCTACTTGCCTCCCGTTGAATTTAAAAAACACTTACCCCTTAATTTTTTTGTTTGAAAATGTGTTGCCATTCCAACATATCATTTTTTAATAGTGAGTTTGCTAAAAATTTTGATCAGTTTTATAGGGGTAATTTGTCAATAAATTGTATCAGGGATGTTCTGCAGGCAGTAAATGATTCTCCTGTTATGATCCCTTTATATAAAAAATTAATAACAAAAGAGTTAAATAAATTATTAATTGACAATTAATTGTAAATAATAAAAACAGACCGCTTAACTGCGGTTTTTTTATGTCCAAATTTCATGCATGTCAGCGACATTAATGTCGTCAACATCTACAGAATCGACAGCAAAGCTAGACACACACATAACTAACATTTAGCTAGTACGCTGTCACATCATTAACTAACAAGAAGAATAATAACATGTATAAATCATCAATCATGGAATGGTTGCAATCGAATGCGCCGTTAATTTATGGCGTCGTTTTGTCCATTATCATCGCCTACGGTCGTTTAACATACGACGGGGTAGGAGGACGTCGTAAATGGGTAGAAGCGTTATTGTGTGGTGCGTTGTCATTAGCTGCTAGCAGTGGGCTAGATTATTTTGGTTTGCCCGTCAGCATGAATCCTTTTATTGGTGGCGCAATTGGATTTTTAGGGGTTGATAAATTACGTCAAATATCAAATTCAATGTTAAGAAAAAGGGTTGATAACAACGATGACCAAGTTAACTGAACACTTCACACTAGAAGAATTTACACGCTCAACAACAGCGAACAGATTAAAAATTGATAACTCTGTGGCTGCTAATTTAATGCCCAATATTCAATTAACAGCAATTAAATTGGAGCTAGTAAGAAAAGCTTTAGGTAAGCCAATTATTATCACGTCTGGATATCGCTGTCCTGCGCTAAATGCTAAAGTTGGCGGTGTAGCAACAAGCGCTCACACAAAGGGATTAGCGGTAGACTTTAAATCATCATTCGGTACACCCCGTGAGATTTGTCAGCGATTAATTGATGCTAATGTACAGTTCGATAAATTAATTCAAGAGCACAACCAATGGGTCCATATTGGATTTAGCTCAACTAATAATCGTCAAATAGTGTTAACTGCCGTAAAAAATGCAGGTAAAACGATTTATAAGAGCGGGCTAGTATGAGTAAAGAAAAGGCATTAAGCATAGTATTAATCATTGCTGTTTTTGTCTTTGCTGTCTATTTCGGTTACAACAATTATCAAGAGAAGAAACGGCTACAAAAAGATAACGCTGAACTGTTCGAAAAAATCGAACAGTTAAATCAGCGTATAGCTGAGAACAACAAAATCATAGCAGATAATGAGCAAAGTAAGCGTGAACTAGAAAACGAATCTATTAAACGGCAGGAGCAAATCAATGAGCAACTCAAGAATAATGACTGTGCTAATCAGTTTGTGCCTGTGTCTGTTTCTAACAGCTTGTACAACAGAGCGAAAGGTTTACGTCAACCGACCGATACCAGCCAATCTATTAAGTGATTGTCTGCCGAATTTACCACCTCAAAAAATGACGTTTGGCGATAGTCTCAGATATAACGAGCATTTGCTAAATGTTATTGAGAAGTGTAATGCGGATAAAAGGGCGATAAAAGAAATTGCTAATGAATAAAAGCGCATCGGCTGAGTGTTGGCGCAGCTAAATAAAAAAACACTCAGCCAATTTTAAATAACTATTCACTTTTACCGCATAAAGTATAAAAATTCCGAGCAGTTATAAAAAATAACTGCATATTTAATCAAACCGCTTAATTGCGGTTTTTTTATATCTGAAATTTGCCATCACACGGCAATTAACAACAAGAGCCACTTAGGAATGAGTTTTAGAGGGAGCCAGATGGTTTTCATGGTTACCTCTCTGAACTGGTTCCCTGTGTGACTAAAACTCATTTCTAATGGAGAACACCATGAATATTATTAAATTTGATTTTAATGAAATGGTTACTTTACAAGGTAATCAAGTAATGACCACATCTTTAAAGGTTGCTGAGTATTTCGGTAAAAGCCATAAGAATGTTTTAAGAGCAATAAAAAATTTGGAGTGTTCAGATGATTTTACAAAACTCAATTTTGAGCTTTGCTATGAAATCAATCACTTACAAAATAATAAGCCGCAACCTTTTTATAAAATGACTAAAGATGGCTTTATATTCTTAGTTATGGGGTTCACTGGTAAAGCTGCGGCACAGATAAAAGAGGCGTACATTAACGCATTTAACTGGATGGCTGAACAACTTACTAAAATGCAACATAGCTACATGAAACAACATAATGACTTAATGCTTGAGTACATGAAAGAAAAAGATGTAGCTAGTATGTCAGGTCGCTTATTAAGACGTTGGGGTAAAGAGAAAAAGCCAGAGTTAACAAATAGGATACAAAAACTACAAGAACAATCACAAATTCAATTATTAATTTAAGGAAAGATTATGAAAAAGGGCGAAAAGAAAAAAGTGGGTCGCCCAAGTGAACTAGCCGAATGCTTAGTTAAGGCTAAACAATACTTGCTTGGGGACTACGAAACATTTGGGGATGTAGTGCCTAGTGTTGCTGGATTAGCTTGTTATCTTGGTAAGCACAAGTCATCAATGTATGAATACGCAAAACAAAACAAAGAGTTTTCCGACACGCTAGAAGCAATTAAAACGTTACAAGAGAATAAACTAATAAATGGTGGGCTAACTAGCTCATTCAATCCAACAATCACTAAGCTAATGCTATCTAACCACGGTTATAGCGAAAAACAAGAAATCGATCACCAGTCATCAGATGGCTCGATGTCACCAAAACCAACACGAATAGAGCTAGTCACACCCGCAGAGTAAACGCCATGACAACAGCACAAATACAGTTACCTAAAAAAATGATATCTGTGTTTGTGGCTGAAAATGTCAGGTATCGAGGAGCGTACGGCGGTCGAGGTAGTGCTAAAACTCGTTCATTTGCATTAATGACAGCGATTAAAGGTTATCAATTTGCAGAAGCAGGGGTAAGCGGTGTAATACTGTGCGCTCGTGAGTTTATGAACTCGTTAGCTGACTCATCCATGGAAGAAGTAAAGCAAGCCATCCGTTCGGTTAACTGGCTAGCTGATTACTACGATATTGGACAAAACTATATCAGAACAAGAAATGGATTGGTTAGTTATGTGTTCTGCGGATTACGTCATAATCTAGACAGTATTAAATCAAAAGCGCGTATATTGCTATGCTGGGTTGATGAAGCGGAAAATGTATCAGAAATAGCGTGGCGAAAATTAACGCCAACGGTTCGTGAAACTGATTCAGAAATTTGGGTTACATGGAACCCCGAAACAGAGGGAAGCCCGACTGATGTAAGATTTAGGAAAACCCCGCCAGATAACGCCATCATCATTGAGATGAATTATAACGATAATCCATTTTTCCCCGATGTGTTAGAGCAAGAGCGATTGAACGACCTTGCCAGACTAGATTACGCATCATACGCGTGGATCTGGGAGGGAGCATACCTAGAGAATTCAGATAAACAGGTGTTAAGTGGTCGATATGTTGTTGAAGAATTTGACGACAACCTGCACAAACAAGCAGACCGTTTATTGTTCGGTGCTGACTTCGGCTTTGCTAATGACCCGAACACATTAATCCGCTCATTTATTTTGAACGATTGTCTGTATATCGAATACGAAGCATACGGCGTGAATGTCGAACTCGACGAAATGCCAGCTTTTTATGATTCAGTGCCAGAGTCAAGAAAATGGCCGATTAAAGCGGACTGTTCAAGACCAGAAACTATCAGTCACATCAAGCGTAAGGGTTTTAACATCTCACCGGCAAAGAAATGGCAAGGCAGTGTTGAGGACGGTGTTGCATACCTGCGAGGGTTCAAGAAAATTATTATCCACCCTCGCTGTAAACATACCGCGACCGAAGCACGATTATATAGCTATAAAACTGATAGGGTAACAAGTGAAGTATTACCCATCATTGAAGATAAAAACAATCATTGTTGGGATGCGGTGCGTTACTCGTTGGATGGCTATATTAAACATAAACGCTCAGCAGGATTATTTATGAGGTAACAATGAGTTATTCGAATTTAACAGATGAACAGTTATTAAATACTGTCCAAACAGCAATTAATAGCAATCAGGATATAAGCCGACAACGGTTAGCATATGCATCACAAGGCTTGGTTAATAACACTAAAAGAGCATTTATCGATCGCGAGTTTGGTTATCCAGAAAACCTCACTTTCTCAGATTTCTATAAATTGTATAAGCGAAACAGCGCTGCACGTGGCTTTGTTGAGCGATTAAGTGATATTTGTTGGCTAGATTATCCTAAATTTATTGATGGCGACATCCGAGAACAAGATTCAAAGCTGACAACTTGGGAGAAAATAGTTACTGATTTATTTAACGATAAATTGTGGTCAGCTATCACCGAAGCGGATAAGCGTGGAATTGTGGGTAGATATTCAGGACTCATTATTCAATTACGAGATAGCAGAAAATGGGAAGAACCAGTTGATACGGTCGTATTGAACCGACTTGAACCAAAAGATGCCATTGTTAAGCTAATCCCTGCTAGACAGGGTGATTATACTCAATGAAACATCCGTTATTAATTCCATGGATGATGGTGAATCACAGCTTGAAGTTGGTTATAACGATTTAATCGACATGATGAAATACTCAGGCGGTAGCGCAGAGGGCTTCCTAAAAAATGCTAGCAGGCAAGTTCATCTGAATTATGATGCTGACACTGACATGGGAGAATTGGAGCGAGAATTAAGAAAGCGAGGCTTTGAAAAGCCTGCTGATGCATTGAATAAACAAATTGCATTGTTAAATTCAGGCACTGATAGCGCACTAATTACAGCAGGTGCGACAGCTAATATTTTATCAGTTGCTCCTGCTGATCCGAGCTCAGGGTGGTCAGTATCCGCAAATAGTTTTGCAGCATCGGTCAGAATACCATTTACCATTATTTTTGGCCAACAAACGGGGCGGTTAGCATCAGATGAAGATAAGACAGATTACGCAAAACGAGGAATGTCTCGACGTAATGGTTTTTTGAGCACATTAATCAAAGAGTTTGTTAATCAGCTTATTACGCTAAAAGTTATTCAGCCACTAGTTAACGGTACGCTCACTCTTAAATGGTCCGACTTGTTAGCGCCGAGCCAATCCGAGAAAATCGAATTAATGCTCAAAATGTCAGATGTGAACGTCAAGGCGCAACAATCTATGGGTATTCCTGTGTTTACACCGAACGAAATACGAGAGGTTGGCGGTTATGAGCCCGATCCTGATTTAGAGGATATTGATATTGAAGAAGTTGAAATTGATAAAACCGATTCCGAAAAATCCGATACTACCGAGAAGCAAGAACAACCCTACACTGACAAATAAACAAATCCTCCAAATGCGTAGCGAAATACAAAAACGCTACAAAACAATCAAACAATCAATTATTGAGCATATCGAATTAAGCTTAGGCTACTATGCTAAAGAGCCGATTAAAACAGCGATATTCGTTGATAATACACTCTATGTCGTTAATGCTAGTGTTAATTACACTGTTGACGGCAATCAACTTGCTAGGGTGTTAACTCGCATTCAAGAAATTGTTGATGAAAACTTAATTGATGGCGGTATTGAGAAGTTTTGGGCAGGTAAGTTTGTTGCTGATATGTATCAAATGGGGACTAATCGAACTTTTCATAATCTATCTACTCAATCAACACTCTATTCACAAGCTACATCACTGGAATCACTGTTATTTAGTGATGCTTACATTCGCCGAATCGGACTTGCATATACAGCAACATTCAACGACTGGAAAGGGCTTGGGGATAATCTAAAGAGCGATTTAGGCTCCGTTTTAAGTAGCTCTGTTGCCCGAGGGATTAACCCACGAGAAACAGCCGATATTATCAGTAAGCGTATTGATGTTTCATATAGCAGAGCTAAAGCCTTGGCGCAAACTGAACAAGTAGGCGCACTTCGTCAAGCTACATGGGATGAAACTAAACGCACTCAAGAAGAATTAGGGTTAAAAACAGGCTTGTTACATATGTCTGCTTTAAAGCCTAATTCTAGGTCAACACATGTCGATAGGCACGGTAAGGTTTATACTGTTGAGCAAGTGGCAGATTGGTATGAAGAGAATGGCAACCGATTTAATTGTTATTGCGCTCAAGTAACGGTACTGCTTAATGAAAAAGGTGAGCCATATAATCAAGCTAGTATTGATAGATTATTAAAAGAATCTGATGACTGGCGTGAGCAAAACAGACCGAAACAACAAAGTTTAAATTCTGTCGAAGAGGCTAATGAGTGGGCAAGGAAGCACATTACCGAAACCTCAAACCTACCGCCAGATATTGATACTAAAGAGTTAGCACCATGCCTGAAATTGGTATCGGAAATTCAAGAACGATTTAACCTACCTAAATTTAGGTATGCTGGAACAATAACAGGTGATATTTATAAATATCCAGAATCTCCAAAAGAGATGTTGGCTGCTTATTCACATAAAGCTAATGCATTGCTTATTACATCTGATAGCGTTGATAAAAAAGCGTTGTTAGAAGAGGATTTAAAAAGTAAAGCAAATGGATATAAACGAAGCTCTATAAATATGATTGGTCAGACTAATAACGAAGAATTAGCTAAAATAATTCATGAAATGGATTACATCCCGTGGATAGCTGTATCAACTCCAAGAGGCGTTTATGCTCATGAGATGGGACACGCATTACATTATCAACACCAGGAAGAAATTGATAATATCATTAAGAAATTGTGGGGACGAGGTTGGGCGCACGCAATTAGTAAGTATGCTCAACGTAACAAACGAGAATTTGTCGCTGAGGCGTTTTCGTTGTATATTGAAAATCGCATAGAAGCTAAAAAAAGACTACATGCAGAACTATTTAAATTTTTCCAATCGTTAGATAAGGGCATTAAATGAATAAGTTTGATTTATTAGTTGAGCAAGCAACTAAACTGATTAACACCGAGCCACTTCCTGATGACGCAGAGGAACAATTGCAACAAATTATCGACCAAGCTGCCGACAAAATGGAAAGGCGCATGTTAGCGAGTTTTGCTGAATCTCTGTTTGTTATAAGGAATGAGTAATTAATTCACTGAACCGCCCTCTGGCGGTTTTTTTATATCTAAAATTCACTCGAGGTAAAGCATGACACTTAAAAGTGTAAATGTTTTATCTGTCGTTAATAGTAAATCCAAAATATCAACGCAAATCATCGACGGTAAAGAGCACATCGTTATTAAAGACGTTGTGCCAATTGTTGATGATATTGTCATGAATGGAATTTTCTATCCGGCAGATGAAATTAATAAATCGTACATGACATTGAATGATAATTTAATGCCATTAGACCACCTACGAATAAATAACGAGCACGTTTCCGCATTAAATCCACAAGCTATTAATAACTTCTATATTGGCGCTTGGGGTAGAAACGTTCGCAAATCTAACGATAGGGTACTTATGGATGCTTATATCGATAGAAAATTTGCTGAAAGCACCGAAAAAGGTCGGTTATTAGTAAATCGACTTGATGACATGATGAGCGGAAAAAATACCACACCGATTCACGTGTCAACTGGGCTAACTTACACGCCAGATAATCAATCAGGCACATCAAAAGGTAAACGGTACAAGTCAATAGCACGAAACATGAAGTTCGATCATGTCGCAATATTACCTGACAAACAAGGTGCTGCCACGCCAGATGACGGAGTGGGTATTTTTGTTAACTCCAACGGTGAAAAATCACCAATTGAAAATGTAAGCCTTATTGAGTGTTCAGAAGATTCAATAAGCAATGTAATTAGTAAAACCATTAAAGAGGTTTTAAGCGTATTTAAATTTAATCAAAAAGAGGAAGAAGACGTAATGAAAGAAAAAATCTTACTAGCTTTGAATGCTGCTGGTATTAAAACCGATGGCTTATCAGATGAGCAACTGTTAAAGGCTTATAACGAGCAAACAGCCAAAGAAGCAATTGAAAAAAAGAAAACTTCTGAGGAAGAAGAAAAGAAAAAAGCTGAACAGGAGAAGAAAAACGCAACTAATGCCGAAGATGCACCAGCGTGGGCCAAGGCGTTAATGAACAAGGTTACAAGTCTGGAATTAGCGATAAATGCAAATACAGAAAAAGAGCTATCCGTTAAACGGGAAGCGGTAAAAGCCAAGTTCAACATGACACAAACCGCAGTCAATGCGCTATCTGGTGAGCCGTTAGACGCATTATATGCACAATGTGTTAAAACAGCGCCTATTAGCGGTGGTTTTGCTAATAATTCAGATAATTCACTATTAAACATGGAGGCTCCAGAGTAATGATTCGATTTAAAACCGTGATTGGCGGTCCTGCACGCAAAAACGACCCACAAACAATTGACTTAAAAACAGGTGAAGCGATTGCGCCATGTTCTTTGGTTGCTGTGGTTAACAATAAGTTAATGAAACATTCGGCAGCAGGTGAGCAAACCCAAGCATTAGTCATCACAAATGATTATCTGGGTGGACATGATATCCGTGACAATGTACCGAATGACACATCAGGCATCGCCATTATTTGTGAAGATGGTGTCACTTATCATGTTTTAGTAAAAGCAGATGAAGCGTTAACAGTTGGTGACAAATTAGCATCTAACGGTGACGGTACACTAAAAAAAGCAAGCGGTACTGATGCGGTGCTGTTTTATGCATTTGAAACCTATACTGTTGGTACAACCGCTGAACAAGTTCGAGTTCGTAAAGCTTAAGGAGCAATAATGAAGAACGAAAAGATTATTTTTAATAAAAAATTAATTACCAATTCCGCTCAAGTGGCACAGGCTTGGAATCAGTTAAAAGCAAGCCGTCAAATCTTTAACAATACTCAAAACCAAATGAGTGCAACACACGGCAATGCCATTGAAGTTAATCAAGCCGCAATCTTAACCCAAGATTACTGGCGTGAAGTGGATAATGTAACTACCCGCGTTATCCGTGATGACGAGGGCGCACCATTACTTGATGATTTGTTATCGTTAGGTACGCCTATCTCCATTGGTAAAACAGCTGCGCTATACCGTGTTTCAAGCGATGCAGGATATGTTAATCGTTCAATGTCAGGGCAAGAGCCAGAAACGCTAGATAAGGTTGTTTATGACCATTACGGTGACCCTGTACCAATCTTTAAAACAGGTTATGCCCGTGAATGGCGTGAATGGTTAGGTTTGCAAACTGAAAACATCGACGCAATGTCAGATGACCAAGAAGCGGCAGTGGCAGCATTACGCCAAGATATGGCGCAATACATTTTAACCGGTGATGAAAAAATCAAAGTACAAAACTTTGAAGGCAAAGGCATCACTAATCATCCGCACACCAATCAAGTGGATTTAAGTGCGTCTGGTTTAAATATTGACTTAACATCAACAGCCACAAGTAACGACGATATTATTAATTTCTTCACAAAAGACTTTGTTGTCATTCTTGATGCTAATTTAGTGTCAGAACAATTAAAAGTCTTTATCTCTCCTGAAATTGAGCGCCGTTTAAATCTTCCTTACTCTAATTCAAATGGATTTAAAGAGGGGACAGTAAAAGACTATATTTTACGTTACTCAGCGCACATTGGTTCATTCACCAAAACATTTGAGTTAAAAGGCAATCACTTTATTGGTTACGTTCGTAATGCTCAGTACATTAAAACCCGTATTGCTGCGCCGATTGGTTCATTTATGAAGCAACGAATTAACCCGCATGACAACTATCAAACACTGGTTTGGTCGGCATTTGGTTTGCAAATCAAACGTGACTTTAACGGTAAAAGCAAAGTCTTTAACGCTCGGGGGTAATTGATGAAATTACGGGTAACTAAACGCGGCTGTTTCGGCCGCATTGATGGCGCGGTAACTGAACTACCTATTGGGTATGAATTCCATGCTACAGACATTCCTACTGCTTTTATTGGGCGTGTAATTGTGTTAGAGCAGCAATCTGTTGAAGTTGAAGCAGACAAAAAGAAAAAGGGTAAATAATCATGTCAGTACAGGTAACCGCAGAAGACGTTAATCAAATGTTATCAGAGCTTGGTTATTCTGTACCGAGCATTGTTATTAACGCAATCCTTAACAAGGTGAACTCAATCAGTGATTGTTTGGTTGCTCATAATTATTCAGAAGCTGACCAACTTTTGATACTGATTTACTCAGCTTGTTTACTGGCTCAAATGCAAGGAGCAAGAAAAATCGCATCACAATCAGCACCAAGCGGTGCGTCAAGGTCATTTAAATATGATGACGTGGGTTTTAAATCTATGTACTCACTACTAAAAAATCTTGATGTTCACGGTTGTACTGATTGTCTAGGTATTTCTTGCTCAAAAAAACCATTTTTTTTAGTTGTTGGAGGTAGGGATGAGTAATACAGCGAATTGGAGCTATACAAATGTTGCAACCGTATATCCTCACATGGGATACGACGGAGAAAACAATGTTGATACTTACGGTCAACCTTATTTGGTGAAATGCACATGGAAAGATGAAGCACCAAACGCACTGGGTGCTTACATTGATTCTCTAGGTGTTGAAAGGGTAAGAAAAACAACTTTTTACACCGAAGATAACCGAATTAAACAGGGCGACTTCATAGCAAAAGGAGACAAAACTTCGTTATCGTTAGAAGCTTCAAACGCTGAAAAAGTGGAGTTTGTGCTTGAATATGATATGAGCGTTTTTGGTGAAATCCCTGATTACGAGGTGGTTACATAATGGCAGTTAAAGGCGTTTCAAAGGTGAATAGAAATATTCACAGGATAACTAATGAAATTGCCAACATCCGAACCCAAAGAATCATCCAGCAAGTTATGATTGTGGGTATGTCTTTTGTTGCTCCACTTACTCCAATCGACACGTCCAATCTTATTAATTCGCAGTATAGAGAACTAAAACCAATCCCCAAAGGTTGGGTTGGGCGAGTTGGTTATACGGCTAATTATGCTGCTTTTGTTAATGGCGCTAAAGCAAAACTAAGAGGAAAACCGAGAACAGGTAAAAAATCAAAGGGTAATTACTGGTCTCCTAATGCTGAGCCTGATTTTATCAAGAAAGGGTTTGAACGGGACGGTAAGGATGTCATACAGCAAGTTATTAGAGAGGGTTACAAAATATGATTTCTGATACATATAACTCAATTAAAAGCTGGTTAAATTCACACAATTTACTTGATGATTACATTTTACAATTTCGGAAGTGGGTTGAAGTAAAAAACACCAAATCCAATAGATATATTGTGATTCTCCCTGCTGGAGGCGGTAATGCTAGTGAGGCGATAACGCGAGATTATTTTAGGATTGTAATTATTTCAGCGATTAATGATTCGGACGTTGTAGCGGTTAATGATAAAGCAGATGAAATCAGGCAATTTATGCTAGATGATTTTGAATCCAACAATGTTATTTCAATGAGTCCAATCAGCGGAATAACTCAAGCAAATACAGAAGAGGGGCGGTTTATTTTCGAATTTACCGCTCAAATGATTATATCAAGATAAGAGGTACATTATGGCTAAAAGCAATGCAGGAACTGGTCGAAAGGTCGGTGTTTATTATTCAATCGGTAATCCAGACAAAAAACCAAATGATGCGGATTATAAGCGGTTGGGAATGATTCGGGGTAAGTCACGTGGTGTCAACTGGAACCCAATTGATGTTACAGCCGATACATCCGAAGATGGTACAACTGAATCAATGGTTACAACCAAGGAAAAGACAGTGTCATTTGACGGAATTTCACGAGGTGATGACATCCAGAATCAAAGTGCCTTATTAGATCACATTGAAAGCCCATCACAAGACACTGACGGGCAGCCATACGCTTGGATTAAAATTGTCAATCCAACTATTAACAGAGTGATCGAAGGGTGCTATTTGTTGTCCTCATTGACCGAAGAATACCCGTATGATGATGTATGCACATAGTCAATTGAGGGTACAAGTGCAGGCAATGTAACAAGAACCGTTATCCCAGAAGTGGTATCAAGGAAAGCGTAGATGAAACCAGTAATAACAGAAGTTGGAGAGTTTGTTGTTTACGTCAATAATGAGGCTTTTATTTTTATCCCGTCTTTTTTGAACATGACAAAAATAGGCAATTCCAAAGAGATAGTAGAGTCTTTCGCTATTCTTTTTGGTGCTGAACATATCGATTCGGAGCAATTAATTATTGATACCGCAGATAAGGCTCTAAATGCATGTTGTGAAGCGGACTGTTCTGTTATTACTGGGTATTTGAAGGGTGATGAAAACAATTTAGCGGAAATCGATGGGGTTATACCCATTCAAGACAGGATTATACTGGCTCAGCATTTATTAAAACATGGATTAATTGGCGATACAGAGCCTAGAAAAAAGAGCGACGAAACAGATTACAGCGATGAATTTCATGCAAGAAAGTTTGTTTACATGGCAGTTGCTCATTTAGGCATGAGCGAAAGTGACGCATGGAACATGTCAATGACCGCATTTCAAGAGGCTATGGAAGCGAAATTTCCTACTAACGATAAAGATATCATCTCACAAGATGACTATGACTCAGCTATGTCTTATGCGGATTCTATTGTCGGATTAGCCCTCTAATTTCTTCTTGGTTTATTAATAATATGAAAAAATCCATCACCTTTAAGAGATCATTTAATGATCAACTTATCGAAATATTATGTTATTATTCTGACGATAAAAATAAACAGGATAATGCAATGAAAATTGAATCACTAAAAATAGAAAATGTTGGCGGTATATCTAGCTTGTCGTTAGATAGTTTTGACCCCAACTTAAATATTATTTGCGGTGAAAACGGGATAGGTAAAACAAATATTTTGGATTCAATTGCATCATTGTTTTCAGGTTATGAACCGATATCTATTAGTGTTAAATCAGGTTTTGAACAAGGATGCATAAAAAGCTCAGTAGATGGAAAAGTAATTTCGCGACCAATAAAGAAAAAATATACAAATCTTACCTATACAAAATGGGAATGTGTTAATGATGATAAAAATGCAAATTTCAATTTACTATATTTAAAAGTTAATCGCGTTTTTAAATATAGGCGAGAAAGTAGTATTAATTCAGACCCAGACGTTACCAATAGAACATCGGAAAACGCTGAAGGTTTAGATAATAATGATATAAAACAATGGTTTATTTCTAGATATTTGCATAGCGCGCATGTTGATAATTTAACTGATGTTCAACAAGAAAACATTAAATTAGCAATAAGCTGTTTTTCGTTACTTGATAATAAGGTTACATTTTATAAAACTACTACTCAAAATGAGATAATTGTAAAAACACCTACAGGAGAAATATATTTTGAGCTTTTATCTTCTGGATTTAGGTCTATTTTATTTATTTTATTGGGCATAATTAAAGAAATTGAATATCGATTCCAAAACAACAATGTTTTAGCATCAGACTTTAATGGAGTTATTCTAATTGATGAGATAGAGTTACACCTTCATCCTGAATGGCAAGGTAAAGTTTGCAGCGTTCTTACAAAAACATTTCCGAAAGCCCAATTTATCATCAGTACGCATAGCCCTCACGTTATTCAAACCGCCGAGGCGAACGAAGTTATAGCTTTATCTGGGCAGAATGGTCATTTAGAAAAAAGAACCTTAGATATCGCCCCACATGGCTTTAAAGGATGGACAGTTGAGGAAATTCTTACTGATGTAATGGGTATGAAAGACACAAGGACAGAATGGTTCAGAAGCAAGCAAAAGGAATTTGATAAAGCTTTAGATGAGAATGATGTCTTAAATGCAAACAAAATATTTGATGAGCTTAGATTAAAGCTACACCCAAGTAGTACCTACCTTGCATTGTCTCGTTTCCAATTAGATATGCTTAATGGGCGAAACAAATGATAAAGTTAAACAGAACGCCATGCCCAGCGTATTTATCAGATGACAAAGTCAGACAATTGACTGAGGAGTTTATAAATACAGGCAATTCTGTTTGGAATAAAGACGAAATAAAAGGAGCTTTACTCAAGCTGTCTAACTATAAATGTGCTTATTGTGAAGCTAAAGTACAAATAGAAGATTCTTATATGGAAGTTGAACATTTTCATCCTAAAAGTCGCTATAAATTAGAAGTAGTATTTTGGGATAACTTATTGCCATCTTGTAAAAAATGCAATGGTAACAAAGGGAACCACGATACAGGAAAAGAGCCAATTATTAATCCTTGTAAAGATGACCCCAAAGAACATCTATGCGTGGAAGCAGCTAGATTATATCCTAAATCTAATTCAGACATGGGGCGGTTAACAATTGATGTCCTTAACCTGAATGATAAAGAAAGATTAATTGATTCCAGATTTGATTTGTGCAATACCGTTAAGGAAACATTAGAATGTTTATATCATGGTGCTATAGATTCTAAAGCCCGTAATGAAATTAAAGGGTTATTATCTGCATGTTCAGCAAATACGGCTTTTTCTGCTATAACGTCAAATGCTCTTCATAACGATCCTTATTATTCATACATAAAACAAAAATTTAAAGATAAAAATCTATGGAATGAAGAATTAGAAGATCTTGATATCAACACAAAAAAAATAGCCCTAGACTCTAGATAATTTATCGTTAACCAACCAAATTTAATTAAACCACCTTCGGGTGGTTTTTTATTACCTAAAATTTTATAAGAGGTTTTTATGTCATTTGAAGCAGGAAGTATATATTACACAATTGATGCTAAAACAGGGGCTTTATTAACAGCCGATAAACAAGTGTCTAGTTTTAACAAAAGAGCGCAAGAGAGGTTTAACGAAACAGATAGGTCGGTAAATTCGTTAAATGGTTCAATGGGTAAATTAACCCAAGTAGCAAAAGGTGTTGTTGCTGCTTTAGTTACTAATCAAGTTTTTGCTTATGCTAATGCTTGGCAAGATTTAGAAGATAGACTAAAAAATACTGGATTAGCTGGAATGGCGTTAAAAGATGTTCAAGAACAGCTTATGACAACATCAAACCGAAACGGTCGCACCATAGAAGAATCCACCGAGTTATATGTACGCCTTTCAAATTCAATGAGCGAACTAGGATATAGTACGCAGGGTACGCTATCTTATATTGATACGCTATCTAACTTATTTACAATCAATAAAACTAACGCAATAAGCGCAGAATCTGCTATCAATGCGCTAACCAAAGCGCAAATGAAAGGTAAGTTAGCTGGTATTGATGCGATGTCAGTATTCGCAGCTATGCCGAGCGTGCTTAAAACTTTAGGTAAACGATTAAAGAAAACAGAAGCAGAAGTTAGACAAATGGCTTCTGATGGCAAGTTATCTATGTCAGACTTTACTGATGCGATGATAGCGGCACAAGATGAAACCGCGGCACTTGCTGATAATATGCGTAATAATCTTGGTGATGCCTCTAATCATTTCACTAATCGCTTAAAAGAGGCATTAGGTTCACTAGATAACACAACAGGAGCAACTCAACATTTAGTTAGTGGCATAAAAATGCTTGCTGAAAATATGAATGTGCTTATCGGTTGTGCTGGTTTCTTGTCGGCAATTCTTGCTGGACGATATTTAACATCGTTAACCGCAGCCACAAGAGCAAAAATTGCATCAGCGATAGCTTCTAGAAACGAAACTAAAGAAGAAGTAGAGTTAGCTAGAGCAGAATTAAAACGAATTGATATAGAACGTCAGAGTTTATCTATTTCACTGCAATTTGCTGAAGCGAATTATCGAGCTGCAAAATCAGTTGAAGATCGCATTATTCAAGCAAATAGAATGTCGGCTATACAAGCAAAAATGATTGCATTAGATAAAGACGAGACTGCGACTAAAAATGCATTATCAGCAGCTACAGCTAGAGCTAATACAGCTGTTAATCTACTAAAAGGAGGGTTAAGTTTACTTGGGGGACCAGCTGGAATTGCGATCATGGCTGCTGGTGCGTTAATGACTTGGGCGAGCAAAGCAAATGAAGCGAGAGAAGCAGCGATTAATCTTAAAGATTATATAAAAGATTTAACCGAAGAATTCAAAAAGATGAATAAAGAACAAAGAGAGGCTGCGCTTACAAAATTAAAAATTAAATTATCAGAACAAGTTAAAGAAATAAAAAAAGAAGAGGGTCGCATTACTGCGATCCTTACAAATTTAGATCTGTATGGTGAAAATGGGGGTGAACTCTATACTCTAGATGAATTAAACGAAAAATTAAGTATCGCGCGTGGAAACTTGGCGGACATGAAACAAGGTGCAAATGAACTAGAGAAGCAAATACAATCACTCAACGGCGTTAATGAAGAATTATCATCATCATCAGAACAAGCTGCTACAGGAGTTGATGGCTTTGCTAAAGCGTTAGAAAAACTTGGTACAAACAAAATAGATAATAAAGTTAAATCTCTATCAACTCAGTTTGAAATAGTTCAAATGAAGACAAAGGGAGCTAAAAAAGAAGCTTATATCTATGAAAATGTATTAAACGAACTTGGTAATGTTGGTGAAGATTATAAGGCTACACTGAAAGGTTTAATCGATAGAACAATTAAATGGACTCAAGTATCAGAAGATGTCAGAAAAGTATTAGAGCCACTTTTTAAAGCATACTCAGATTTATTTGACGAAAACGAAAAACTAAACGCTAGTAAAAAAAGCGGACGAGGCACAACAAGAACTTATGCGGAAGAAATAAAAAATCTTAAAAATCAGCTAGAAGTCGCTAAGTTAGAAGCTAAACATTTAACAGTTGAAGCGAAAGCATTAGCAATTAGCCAGCAAATTGGCACAAAAGCAACGAAAGCTCAGGCTGATGAATTAAGGCGATTAATACAAGAGCAAGAAAACTTGCAAAATTCGCAAGCGGGTGAAGATTTTGCAAAACAAGAAATCTACAATAAAAAATCACCTCTTGAGCAAATCGACATTGACGAGCAAGAGAAGTTAGATAAATTAAGCAAATGGCGAGAAACGGGGCTTGCAAATGAGCAAACTTATCAAGATGCTTTAACTGCGATAACTCAAGATGCTGTTGATAAACGAAAAAAACTTGAAGATGAAGCAGCAGAAGCTAAGCTACAGTCTACAAGAGCAATACTAAAATCATCATCTGACTTATTCGGTGGAATGGCTGATATGCTAGGAGCTTTTGCTGGTGAATCAAGCTCAGCATATAAAGCGCTTTTTGCAATCAGCAAAGGCTTTGCGATAGCTGATGCGATGCTTAATTTAAACTCTGCAATCATGAAAGCGATGAACGATCAGACGGCGGTTACAACATCAGCAAAAATGGCAAATATGGCTGCTGTAGCAAGCGCGGGTGGACAAGTTTTGTCTACGTTAAAAGGTATTACATACGGAGGGGGAAGACTTCGAGGTGGTGGTGTTGATGTTGGGAAAGCTTATAGAGTAAATGAAAGTGGAGAACCTGAACTGTTTGTTGCTCATGGAAAACAGTACATGATACCCAATAAAAATGGTGAAGTTATCCCGTCTAACAAGTTATCCCGAGGCTCAGCAGGCAGAACAATCATAAATAATATTACGCAAAATATCTCTTTCGGTGAAGGGCAAGACAATAAAGAAGCCGCTAACGAGACAGCTAGAATGCTGAAACAAGCACTAAGAAGTGTAATTCAAGAAGAACAAAGACCAGGAGGGCTGCTAAATCGGCGTTGATTTTATAGATGAATTTTCATATTTTCACCCAAAAAACTTGTCAGTAAAGGTATTGATTTTATTAATGTTTTTTTTGGCGTTTTTGGAGTTAAACTCAAAAACCCTTTTTTTAATCGCTTTTTTAATCCATTGAAAAATATAGATTAATTTCAGTGCTAGAAAAAAGGGTTATTTTGTGAAAATTGGTTAAATTTCTATTTAAAACAATAAGCTATGTTTGATATAATCTAGTTCACCGCTGCGTAAGCGGTTTAGAAACCGATCAGGTAATAAAAACAGGAACAATTTCTGTTCACCGCTGCGTAAGCGGTTTAGAAAACAACGAGGCAGGGCAGTTAAACCACCTCTCAGTTCACCGCTGCGTAAGCGGTTTAGAAAACTTAACCGATGATTTAACTTCTTTTCCTTTTGTTCACCGCTGCGTAAGCGGTTTAGAAAGCTATAACTCGTCCGTATACTTCTGGGTCATTGTTCACCGCTGCGTAAGCGGTTTAGAAATCTTTTGAGGGCTTTTTTTGAGGGATTTATTAGTTCACCGCTGCGTAAGCGGTTTAGAAAGCTGTCCGCTCGAATCCCTCTTGCGCTCTTTTGTTCACCGCCGAATAGGCAGACATAAACCGCTTTCGGGCGGTTTTTTATTGCTCTTAGTTAATAAATTTCATACTATTTATCAAAAATTAAGGAGGTGGTATGAAAAGAATCTTGATAATTAGTTTAGTTAGTTTCGCTTTATTCGGCTGCGGTGATGATAAAGTTACTAAAGAGTATTGGATTGGGGATTGGCAGTGTACCGCTAATGATTATAAAAAACATAACGGTGACGTTAATGAAGATTTTGGTGATTCAGTGTCGTCGTCAGAAAAAATAATGACATTTAAAATATTAGATAATGAGCTTTATCAAATAAATAAAGATGGAACAAAAATCTTGATTGATCCAAATAAAATGGAAAATATCATAAATAAAGTTGTAGGAAGTACTAAGATTAACACAAAAAAAACAACAAAAATTGTTAATAGTGACACTTTCAAGTTAACAATGTTGACTGAAATAAACAACATTAATAGTGACAATAATGTTATTGATTTTAGAGCCAAAACAGAAGCGGTCTGCACAAGAATAAAATAGGTATCAATTATGTGGTTATTGTACGGTATTGCAATATTTGGTGTAGTTATAATGGTACTTTATTATGGATTACTTTTTCTTCAACAACAGCAAATAAAAAAGTTGGTTAATCCAGATAAATACGAGTCATCTAATCGTTCATTGGAAGCTAGCGTTTCAGAGAATAAATATGCTGGAATGAAGCATGTTAGTGATGTTGGTGATCTGCATGAGGACGAATTGCTTGGATACAAGAAGATTCATAGCGATCATGTGCTTACTTATAAGTGGTCAGAAGGATCAAAAGACTATGAAAACCTTGAAAATTCATTTAATGACAATTCAAATCATAAAATAATGAGCCGTAAAAATGCAGAGGATGATTGGTTAGATTGGGTTGACGATGATTGTGTTGTAGAACAAAAGAGAGCAGGGAAGAAAAAAGTCAGATTAAGTAAAAGAGAATGGCTTGAGCCATTAAAAAAACTTCCAGATCAAGTTATCATTGATATGCATTTTAAGATTTTATCGTTAATAAAGAAACATTATAAACTGAGAGCGCAGGGTAAAAATTTGGATATCGCAATTGATTTCTGTGAACAAGGAATTACCTTATCTGGACTTGTTATAGAAGCGATGAAAAGAAAGCACGCAGAAATGGAATCTATCGCAGAACAGTGTGGGAGAAAGCCTGATAAGTTTTTTTACCCTAGCAATCCAGCATATACTCAATACGCTGTAATTTTAAAAAGACAGAAGAACTTTGATAAATTGGCTGTTATAAATGCCAAAGAAGAAGCTGAGGGTTGGGGGATGGGACAGGATTATTGATTTAAATTACCTATTGACTAACAGATCAAATTAATTGTATATTCTTGTTCAGGTCTCAAAACCTAAACAAAGCGGACACCGCCCCGATAGCATGCGGATTTTTTACGTCTAAAATTCAATGTCGAGAGGGCGAGGAATAAAATACCTTAGGGGAATAACTCCAGCCTTTCTTTGTTAGGCTTTTGAGCCTCTCGACACCCATTTAAATGGGTAATAATCTCAAAAAAATAAACAAAGGATATAGCATGTCAAACACAAAATTAGAAACAATTCAGTTTCACAATCAACAATTAATCGTTCTTAACCACGAAAACAAACCTTATATTGCAATGAAGCCTGTGTGTGAAAATATCGGGTTAGATTGGGCTGCTCAGCTGTATTAGCTCAAACTTAATCTGACAGACACGTATTACTCATCGGCTTTCATTTTAACAAAATGCGTGTCCGATGAGCAAAATAAATTCTCCAATTGCTTTTCCTTAACCAACCCTTTTGCATCATTCCATGTTTGCCATGGTGTCTTCCCATAACAATATTTTCCTGAATGCGCTCTTTCTCGATTGTAAAATTCAAGCCATTGCTCAATATCGTTTTGTATTTCACTCAATTGCGTGTAAATCTTACGTCGAAATAAAATATCATAACATTCTGTTTTCATCGTCTTATGGAATCGCTCACAAATACCGTTTGTTTGTGGGCTGTAGGTGTAGGCTTTGGTCTTGGTGTGTTCAATATCTTCTAGATTAAGATAAAGCTCATAAGCATGGCTCTCCTTATGGCCATTATATTCCGTACCTCGGTCTGTAAGAATGCGTAACAGCGGCACTTGTTCGCTGTCAAAGAAAGGAAGCACTTTATCATTGAGCATATCGGCAGCAATCAGACTGTTTTTCTCGGTATAGACTTTAGCAAAAGCGAGTCTGGAATAGGTATCAATAAATGTTTGTTGGTATATTTTCCCAATGCCTTTAATATGCCCTACATAATAGGTATCTTGTGCACATAAATATCCCGGATGATGTGTCTCAATTTCACCATGCGCTTCTTTTGATGCTTTGGCTTTTTCAAGGGCTTGTAATTGATTTTCA
>NZ_LZHH01000074.1 GCF_001690595.1 Gilliamella sp. Choc5-1 | reverse complement strand
GCTTTGGCAATGGAGAGCGCATTTTCAAGTTGGGTGATTGCCGCTTGCATATCGAGCTGTTTGCCTTGCGCTTTGGGCTCGGTTTGGGTGGTTAAGTATAATCCCCGTGCAGCTGTTATGGCGCCCCATTCGTCGGTTCTTAGCTCAAAGCCTTCGCCACGCTGCGCTTTGCTTTGGTCAACTAAGTGACCGATATTAAGTTGCGTTTTGCCGTATTCGGTGGCCAGTTTGATGTGCTCTTGCCCGCGTTTATCATCCATGCGCAGTTTGTTGTTGGCCGGGGTGCGAATGACATTGCGGTGTTTGTTGATGGTGGTGATAGGGTCAGGGTGAGCACTGTCGTGCATGGCATGGGCTATATACGGCCTATCGGGGTTGCCGTTCATAAAGGCAATGGCCACTTCGGTGCCGTCAATTAAGGGAAAGTGAAAGCCATAGGTGCTGCCTGCATACGGTTTGGCTAAACGTATCCAAAGGCTTTCTTCGCCATTTTTCCATGTTTTTAGGTCAAAGTTAAATTTAACGCGGTAGCGTCCTTGAGTGTCAATATAGCCATAGGTGTCATTGTCGGGACTGGTGACCCTTGCCGGTAAGGTGCCGCTGATTTGGGGCCAGCGGATAGGCGTCGGGCGGTAGAGCGTTAATGCCTGATAAGGAATCGCAGTAAATTCGAGCTCGTATGCATCGGTGCGGTTACCGTGTCCTTGTACACTTAAAATAATTACACCGTCATTGATATTATTCAGTGGACTGCCTTTGAGGTTAATCCATTGACCCGGTGCTAGCGCGTAGCGGTTGCTTTTACCGTGAATAATAACTTGTTGGCTGATTTTTTGTTCGTGCCGTAGGCGTGCATACCATTCACCACTTTCGATGTAGGTGTCATTATGATGGTTATCACGATGATAGTTATTACTATCATTATCACGATTATCACTCTCACCATCGTTATCATCATTGCCATTAGCGCCATTAGTTTGACCGTTATCATTGAGTCCTTTGTAGTGCTCTTCATAACGGTAATCAGTGCCATAGGTGGTGGTGCTTTTCGGTTGGGTATTGATGTCTTTGTGCAAATCCGTATTGGCGGTTCGATAGTTATAATCATTTACCTCAACTGATGAGGCCACCACGGCACTGTGTAAGCGAATATCCCAAACGCTTTCGGTGCCACCATCTAAGGTGCCACTCGGTGGTTTGTTATCTATGTCGGCCACCTGAGCATAACCTTGCTCATAATCACTTAGCACCATGACATCACAGTTGTGCTCAGCATGCGTTTCAAAGCGAAACCAAATCCCCAAATCCGCCAATAAGCGTTGTATGAACTCAAGGTCACTTTCTTGCCATTGGGTAATAAATTCTCGATACGGGTAGGTGTCTTTTAATTCCAAGCGGTAATCAATGCCGGTAAAACCATGGCTGCGCAGTATCGATTCCACTACACTTACCACGCTTTAGTTTTGAAAAATGGCACACTGTTTTTTCATGGCTAACAACGCTAAGCGGGATGATAAAACAACTTGATAATGCGCTTGCTCTTTACTGACCGATAGCTGACTAAATGCGGTAACCACCCCATGAAGTGTGCGCCCGTCACTGATGGCCGGTAAGCCACCTAGTGAGCGTATTGCTTCTGTTAATGGCTGGTTTAAAAAGGGATTAAATGAGAAAGTGGCGTTTTGGTTAAGCAGTGAATCAATGGCAAGGGCTTTATCGGGACTGGTAAATTCAAGGGTATAATGCCACGGCTGGTTAAGCCGCTCATCGCCTTTAACCTGTAACACCGACACCGGCGAACTCAGCCCCTCAACGGTTAAGGTATAGCGATTATGGCTCAGTTTTTTTAAATGACCCAATATCCCGTCATCAAGCTGCTCTAAAAGACGCTCTAACGCACTTGCCATGTTTTTTCCTTTCCTTATTTATTGATTTAATTAGAATAAAAGGGAATACCTTTGGTTTGTTGTTATGATTTAAATGGTTAATATTATTGCTTTTAGTTATTAAATATAGCTATCGAATGTAGTTATCTAATATAGTTATCTAATATAGTTATCTAATATCGATTAGCTACCAAATATCGTTATTTGATTGATAATCTAAATAAGTTAAACAGCACCAATCATAGCGCATTTTAGGGCAACATTTAACTCATTTTTAACGATGTGTTGTTTAATATTAATAATTCAAGTTAGTTTAGTCGCGTTGTTTTGGCGGTGAAATGGTGGTTAGAAAAGCAATAATAATAACGTTACCCTTGTTTATTCATGCATGATTTTTTAGGATTTTTTACATAAACGTAGTGCACTCCTGAAAGTTTTTGACAAAAATGGCGGATTTGTTTGTTTTCTTGATAGCGTAAAAAAACTGAAACATTGACCTTACGGTGTTGTTGGCGCTTTTTACTTTTTTAGTTAAATCAATTTGTTATGAATTTAAAACGGTATAGACTCCTGAATATTTTTTACAAAATAACTGGCAAAATAAACCAATAAATCGCCCCCACTTAATGTGAGGCTGCCGCTTTTTATTGCTTGGCTAGCTTTTTATAACTTAAGTCTGATTTTTTTAGGATTTTTTACATAAACGTAGTACACTCCTGAAAGTTTTTGACAAAAATGGGGGATTTGTCTGTTTTCTTGATAGCGTAAAAAAACTGAAATATTGACCTTACGGTGTTGTTGGCACTTTTTACTTTTTTATTTAAATCAATTTGTTATGAATTTAAAACGGTATAGACTCCTGAATATTTTTTACAAAATAACTGGCAAAATAAACCAATAAATCGCCCCCACTTAATGTGAGGCTGCCGCTTTTTATTGCTTGGCT
>NZ_LZHH01000073.1 GCF_001690595.1 Gilliamella sp. Choc5-1 | reverse complement strand
CGTATTGGCGGTTCGATAGTTATAATCATTTACCTCAACTGATGAGGCCACCACGGCACTGTGTAAGCGAATATCCCAAACGCTTTCAGTGCCACCATCTAAGGTGCCACTCGGTGGTTTGTTATCAATATCAGCAACCTGAGCATAACCTTGCTCATAATCACTTAGCACCATGACATCACAGTTGTGCTCAGCATGGGTTTCAAAGCGAAACCAAATCCCCACATCCGCCAATAAGCGTTGTATGAACTCAAGGTCACTTTCTTGCCATTGGGTAATAAATTCTCGAGACGGGTAGGTGTCTTTTAATTCCAAGCGGTAATCAATGCCGGTAAAACCATGGCTGCGCAGTATCGATTCCACTACACTTACCACGCTTTAGTTTTGAAAAATGGCACACTGTTTTTTCATGGCTAACAACGCTAAGCGGGATGATAAAACAACTTGATAATGCGCTTGCTCTTTACTGACCGATAGCTGACTAAATGCGGTAACCACCCCATGAAGTATGCGCCCGTCACTGATAGCAGGTAAGCCACCTAGTGAGCGTATTGCTTCTGTTAATGGCTAGTTTAAAAAGGGATTAAATGAGAAAGTGGCGTTTTGGTTAAGCAGTGAATCAATGGCAAGGGCTTTATCGGGACTGGTAAATTCAAGGGTATAATGCCACGGCTGGTTAAGCCGCTCATCGCCTTT